>NZ_SNWT01000005.1:0-167301 GCF_004362265.1 Idiomarina sp. 017G
AAAAATCCGTAGTTAGAAAACCTAACTACGGATTTTGAAGTCTCTGCCGGATCGGTCAACCGATCGCTAAAATTTTTCTTAACTGATCGGCATTAAGCACAAGGCTGGGTTTTTCTTTGCTATTTCGTTTGTTTGCTAAAAGCTTAAGACAGCTTCTCGCGGATACGTGCAGACTTACCAGAACGCTCACGCAAGTAGTACAGTTTCGCGCGACGAACCGCACCACGACGTTTGACTTTAATACTGTCAACTAATGGGCTGTGCGTTTGGAAAGTACGCTCTACGCCTTCACCGTTCGATACTTTACGTACTGTGAACGCTGAATGCAGACCGCGGTTACGAACACGGATAACAACACCTTCAAACGCCTGAAGACGTTCGCGGTTACCCTCTTTTACTTTTACATTTACAACAACAGTGTCACCTGGTGCAAACTCAGGTAAATCTTGTTTCATCTGCTCTTCTTCAAGAGCCTTAATGATGCTTTGGCTAACTTTTGCCATTTTCGTATCTCCTATCCTAGGTAAACTGTACTTTATTCGCCGGATGATTGTTGTGCGATAAACTCGTTCAACAATGTTTCCTGCTCGTCAGTCAGAGCTAGGCTATGAATTAACTCTGGTCGTTGCAGCCAGGTTTTACCCAAAGACTGCTGTAAACGCCAGCGACGTATCTTTTCATGATCACCGCTTAATAAAACCGGCGGTACTTGCTGTTCATTATAAGTTTCTGGTCGAGTATAGTGAGGGCAGTCCAGTAACCCGCTAGCAAAAGAATCTTCTGCTGCTGAATCCTGGTGTCCCAACACCCCGGGAATTAACCGTGAAACCGCGTCAATAAGTACCATTGCTGGCAACTCACCACCGCTTAATACGTAATCCCCTATCGACCATTCTGCATCAACGTATTGTTTAATAACGCGTTCATCAATGCCTTCATAACGGCCAGCAATCAAAATCATTCGATCATTGCCGGAGAGCTGTTGCACTCCGCTGTGATCAAGTTTTTGCCCTTGCGGTGACAAATAAATAACAGGAGTATCCTCACCCAGGCTTTGTTTTGCTGCGTTGATAGCATCCACAAGTGGCTGCACCATCATCAACATACCCGGACCACCGCCATAAGGCCTGTCATCAACAGTCCTGTGGCGATCATGAGTGAAATCACGAGGATTCCAGACACTCACTGTCAGCAAACCTTCCTTTATTGCTCTGCCGGTAACACCGTAATCGGTGACGGCCGAAAACATTTCAGGAAACAAACTGATGACGCCAACCTGCAAAGGCTTGCCCATCAAAAGTCCGATGGCCACTCAACCTGAATCTGTTTGGCTTCCTTATCAACCGCCGTGACATATTCACTTTGGATAAAAGGAATTAAACGTTCAGATTTTCCGAACCCATCGTTGCTGTTTGCTTTTACGACCAACACATCGTTCGATGCGGTGGGCATAATTTGTTCAACCACACCCATATCATAGCCGTTGGTGTTCACTACACGCATACCAATAAGGTCGCGCCAGTAAAACTCATCGTCAGCTAATGCCGGTAACTCATCTGCCGTAATGCAAATATCCGCACCAGTAAGGCGCGCAGCCTCATCGCGATCGGATATGCCTTCTAACCTGGCGATAAGTCCGTTGTTGTGGCGACGCCACTCGACAACTTTCATTTCGCGCTCAGTTTTCTGGCTGAGTAACCAAGGGCTGTATTCAAATATCGATTCTGGATCATCGGTAAATGACTGCACTTTCAACCAGCCTTTTACGCCATACACCGCACCGATGCGACCAACGACGATTTGCTCTGATTGCTGCATTAATTTACCTACCTGAATCTGTTAATGCTTACGCCGCAGCGCTTGCATCTTTAACTAATTTAGCAACACGATCAGATAACTGAGCGCCTTTGCTTACCCAATGCTCGATGCGGTCAACATCAACACGAAGTTTTTCTTCCTGACCACGAGCTACAGGGTTAAAAAATCCTACTTTCTCAATGAAACGACCGTCGCGAGCATTGCGACTGTCAGCAACTACCATTTGGTAGAAGGGGCGTTTTTTCGCGCCACCACGTTGTAAACGAATGGTTACCATTGCGTTCCTCAATATAACTGTTTTGTAAATGTAAAAAATAGCAAAGCCCTCCGACAGAGTCGGAAGGCTCGGCAATTCTACTGATTTTTACTGCAAATGCAAGCTTGACGCGCTTTTTCCTAGCGTCCGGGGAACATTCCTGGTGGCATCTTTCCGCCCATGCCGCGCATCATTTTCTGCATGCCGCCACCTTTCATTTTTTTCATCATTTTTTGCATTTGAGTAAACTGTTTAAGCAACTTGTTCACGTCCTGCACCTGAGTACCTGAACCGGTTGCTATACGGCGCTTACGCGAGCCCTTTATTACGTCGGGTCGTAGCCGTTCTTTAGGAGTCATGGAGTTGATAATGGCTTCCATGCGCAAGGTCATTTTGTCATCCATCTGACCTTTCATTTGTTCTGTCATTTTACCCATGCCCGGCATTTTGGTCATTAATCCCATCATGCCGCCCATTTCACGCATCTGTACGAGCTGATCACGAAAATCCTCCAGTGAGAACTGGCCTTTTTTCATGACTTTTTTCGCCACTCGCTCCGCTTTTTCTTTATCGACTTTTTGTTCGACTTCCTCAATCAGAGAAAGCATATCGCCCATGCCAAGAATTCTGGAGGCTACGCGGTCAGGATGAAACGGCTCCAGCGCATCGTTTTTCTCACCAACACCCAGGAATTTAATAGGCTTACCGGTAATATGGCGAATAGACAGAGCCGCACCACCACGAGCATCACCATCGGTCTTCGTCAGAATAACACCCGTTAAAGGCAAAGCCTCGCTGAATGCTTTGGCGGTATTTGCCGCGTCCTGACCCGTCATCGCGTCAACGACAAACAGGGTTTCAACCGGATTGATGGCTGAGTGCAGTTGCTGAATTTCCTGCATCATGTCTTCGTCAATAGCGAGACGACCGGCGGTATCCACTAATACCACATCAATAAACTGCTTACGTGCCTGGGCAATAGCAGCATTAGCAATATCAACTGGTTTTTGATCAGTTGAAGACGGGAAGAACTCAACGCCTACCTGCTCGGCAAGAGTTTCCAGCTGTTTAATAGCGGCCGGACGATAAACGTCGGCACTAACCACCATGACTTTTTTCTTCTGGCGCTCAGTTAAATATTTAGCCAGCTTGCCCACACTGGTGGTTTTACCCGCACCCTGCAAACCTGCCATCAAAATAACAGCTGGCGGCTGGGTATTTAATTGCAGAGGTGCATTCGCCTCACCCATTGCCGCTTCCAGCTCAGACTGGACAATTTTGACAAAAACCTGACCTGGCGTCAGGCTTTTGTTGACCTCTGTACCCACTGCCCGTTCTTTAACTTTAGCAATAAAGTCTTTTACCACAGGCAAGGCAACATCGGCCTCAAGCAGCGCCATGCGAACTTCGCGCAAGGTTTCTTTAATATTGTCTTCGGTCAGTCGCCCCCGGCCACCAATAGAATGCAGCGTTTGCGACAAGCGTTCCGATAAATTCTCAAACATGTCGATCGTCTCTTATATTGCGATTTCTGACGTTAATAGTAATGGGGGCAGTATATCTGATTTGCAAGAAAGTTTCGCCCCGTAAGTATTGGGTTTAACCGACTGACGTCGTATACTCAGGGCACGAACAACAGGAATCAGGGAAGTCGGGCGCGTGATGCTCTCTTTATTGTTGCTAATCAGCTTATTGGGTTACAGTGCCAGCGCTTTTGTTATTCTACAAAATATCTTAAAAAACAAAGTGCTTCACCCAGCTTATCAGATTGTACCAGCTGCTTTGGCGGTTGCTGCGCATGGCTGGCTCATTTTAATACAACTTTCCAACGATGATTTCGATCACATTAATATCTCATCCAGTCTGGCTATTGTGGCTTTTCTGATAGCCGCTTTAACCGTAGTGAAAAATAACCAGGCCAGTAACTTATTCCTGAAGCCGGTTATTTATCTGTTTTCTGCGCTTACCACACTGTTACTTGTGTTCACCCCGGTTAACTGGGGTGCTGACATCAGCATCGGACATGGGTTAGTTTTTCACATTACCTTGTCACTGGTCGCCTATGGAATATTGGCCTTAGCCACACTTTACGCGTTACAAACCAGTTATTTAAACCGTGTATTAAAAAACCGCAAAGGTCATAGTCTGCTGAGCAAACTACCACCATTAATGACTGTCGAAAAATACTTCTTTAATCTTCTGGCGCTGGGGACTTTTGTACTGTTTCTCGCTCTGGGCTCGGGCTTTCTTTTCCTCGATGACATGCTTGCTCAACAGCAAGCACACAAAACCATTTTAACCAGCGTCGCAGCTCTGCTTTATCTCTTGGCCGTGGTTTTGCACCGGACGTCAGGCTTACGTGGCCGCATTATTGTGGTCATTACCGTACTTGCCAGCACCCTATTAACCTTAGGATATTTTGGCAGTCGGTTCGTGAAAGATTTTCTCTTATCCTGAATGACACTTGACTTCATAGCTGAGAACTCTACATTGTCACATTCACAGTATAATTAAGGAATAAACCGTTGGACGAGATATCAACGAGCATGTTGCTCGTGATTTTAGCCGTACTGTTATTTTTATCCGCATACTTCTCTGGCTCCGAAACTGGCATGATGTCTATCAACCGGTACCGTCTGCGCCATCTGGTACAAAACAATCATCCCGGAGCTAAGCGTGTCCAGTACCTGCTTGATCGTCCCGATCGGTTAATTGGTCTTATCCTTATTGGCAATAATCTGGTCAACATTGGTGCATCGGCTATCGCAACTATCCTTTGTCTGCGCTGGTTCGGTGACGCTGGAATTGTTATCGCTACTTTTGGTTTAACCTTAATTATTCTGATTTTTTCTGAAGTTACGCCGAAAACCATTGCAGCACTGCATCCGGAGCGTATTTCTTTTCCCAGCTCCTTAATTTTAATGCCTTTGCTAAAGGTCATGTACCCTATCGTTATTGGTATGAACTTCATCACCAATTCTTTTATGCGCCTGCTGGGAGTTAACCCCAAGCAGTCACAAATGGCTGATGCGTTAAGCTCCGACGAGCTGCGTACAGTAGTAAATGAAGCAGGGAATTTAATTCCGACTTCGCACCAGGAAATGCTGGTCAGCATTCTGGACCTCGAGAAAGTTACGGTAGAAGACGTCATGGTGCCCCGTAATGAAATCGTTGGCATCGATATTAGTGACGACTGGAAGTCTATTGTTAAGCAACTCTCAAATGGTCAACACACCCGCGTACTGCTTTATCGTAATGAAATAGATGACGCTATCGGCTTTTTGCATGCACGCGATATCATGCGCCTGATGAGTAAAAATCAGTTTACTGCGGATAAGTCCATTTTAGTGCGTGCTGCGCGGGACAGTTATTTTATTCCCGAAGGCACACCATTAAATGTGCAGCTACTAAAATTCCAGCGTCGTAAAGAACGCATCGGACTGGTTGTCGACGAATACGGCGACATTCAGGGACTCGTTACTCTGGAAGATATTCTGGAAGAAATTGTTGGTGACTTCACGACTTCTATGGCGCCGGCTCCCAGCGAATCTGTCACACTGGAAACTGACGGCAGCTTTTTAGTCGACGGCTCAGCTAACTTGCGTGAATTGAACAAAGAAATGAATTGGGATTTTCCGACTGATGGTCCAAAAACCTTAAGCGGCCTTATTATTGAACAGTTCGGAGATATTCCTGATGCCCGGTTGTCGCTGCGTTTAGGCGGTTATCCGGTAGAGCTTGTTGAAATTGGTGACACCATGATAAAACAAATTAGAGTGTTTCCTGAGCTCTACCAAAAACCCGATAACCAGACCAATGACTAACCGAAAAATAAACGCCATAGCCAGCCGTGCTTTAAATCTTCCTCACACTTATTCAATTGCGCGGCGTATGTCATAGAGCGGCTTTTTACAACCCTGGATACTTTTACCAGCCAGGGTTTCTTTAAATAAGACTTGCGCTGATAGCCACCCCAGCCTTCATGATAGTTAAGATATTGTCCGTAAGCATCCCATTTAGATACCCCATTAATTTTATAGGTTTTTGCTATAAACCAACCCATAAAATCAATTGCATCTTCAAAGTCATCGCGACTGGCCCAACCGTTACCCGTTTCACGCTGGTAATCTTCCCAGGTCATCGTTTTCGCCTGCGAGTAACCGTAAGCCGAACTCACCCGACCCCATGGAATAAAACCTAAAAGGTAGTCTCTGGGCGGCAAAGCATTATGCTTGAAGGAACTCTCCTGATACATCATCGCCATTGGCACATGAATAGGCACGCCCCAGCGTTCACGCACATCGGCGGCCGCATGATACCAGTCTCGGTGTTCTTCAAAAATATGACAGACATTTTCAGGGTTTGCCGGCGGTGGCGTTGCACAACCACTGAGCGTCGCTACGAACAAAGCACTTACCAGTACTTTCGGTTGAATAGGAAAAAAAAGTTTTATCGCCATTGAACTTTATTCACTCGTTAAACTCTCAGTAATTGAACACATGTTGTAGCTGATAAATGCATTCATGTTCATCCCCTGAACGTTTTATTGAACGCAGTCCAAATTTGGGCTGCGTTTTTTTATGTTTATCAGTCAGCTACCTGGCCAGAGCGTTCCGCCTGTTTGAAATAATTTGCCAGAAACGTATCAAAGTCAACGTTATTGTCTTGCTGATAACGTTCTTCAAACGCTTGCTCTGATTCGGCCGCCCATTTAACAAAGTCATCTTGTTTGTAGTAACTGAGCGGCTCATTTTTCAATTGCTCACGGTATTGCTTAGCCAACTGCATACCCAAATTACTGTTATCGCGGTCTTCTTCTTTGAGCAATCGTAAAATTTGGCCCGATAACGTACTTTCCGGATTTAATACCCACTCGTACAAATCCGCTAAATGATTCTGATACACTTTATTGCCTGAACTGTTATCCAGTGCTTTAGCAATTGAAGAGAAATCTGCAAACAGTTCTTCCAGCCAGTCAGCCATTAGGCGGTCAATGCCGTTTTGCTGCAAGCTTAGGCGCGGATCACGCCCCTGCATAACCACTTTAGTAAAGTTCTTATCGGCTTGCTGCTGCTGTTCCCAGCTCATTTCTTCGCTTGGCTGTAATAAACAATGCAGAAGCATTAAGTCCAGAAAGTGCATTTGTTGTGCTGTGATACCAACATCGCTAAACGGGTTCACGTCCAGCGCGCGAATTTCGACATATTCTACTCCGCCCCGCTCTAGAGCCTGGCTTGGCGTTTCACCATCGCGTGCTGTCTGTTTAGGACGAATTGGCGAGTAAAATTCATTCTCTATCTGCAGAATATTATCGTTAAGCTGACGATAATCGTCGCCCACTTTTACACCGATTTTCGAAAACTGTGTAGAAGGAGTTGTAATTGCGCGACGCAGGCCTGTCACATACTCATCCAATGAGTTATACGTGATTTTCAGCGTTGCCTGTTCTTTATTGGTATAACCTAAGTCGCTCATTCGCAACGACGTACCATAAGGCAAAAATACCGTGCCTTTACCTACTGTATCAAAATCCCATTTTTGCAGAATCTCTTCGTTTTTTGTCTGACTGAAAAACGATTTACACAAAGCGGGTGAAGCGCCAAACAAGTAAGGAATAACCCAGGCAACGCGCTTGAAGTTACGGATGAGAGCGAAATAGCGTTCCGTACGGAAGCTCTGATTATTACTAACGCCTTCAATCTCTGCTAACTCTTCCCACATCGCATCGGACACAGAAAAATTGTAATGCACCCCGGCAATAACCTGCATAGTGGCGCCGTAGCGATATGTCAGACCACGCCGGTAAAGGCTTTTCATACGTCCCGAGTGCGAGTCACCATATTTAGCGATACGAATATCGTCATCTGAGCCAATATAGCAAGGCATGCTCATAGGCCACAGCAACTCGTCATTAATGGCGTTATAAGCCACCCGATGAATATCCCGGAGTTGTGACAGCGTTGTGTCAATATCGGAGGCAACCGGAGTAATGAACTCAAGTAGGTTTTCTGAGTAATCGGTTGTAATGGTTGGATGGGTCAGGGTTTTTCCCAGTTCCTGGGGATGGTCACCCGGCGCCAGCGTTCCATTTTCTTTTATTCGCAAAGCTTCACGTTCAATACCACGCTTAATGCCCTGCCAAACTGCTGTTTTACCCGATTGCTTAAGCTTTTCGATAACTGCTTGAAATGTTGCTTGCAAAAGACAACTCCATTCACTGAGACGGAAGGTTTTCTGCCGCTAAGCTTACTGGTAATTCGCTAAAAGGTCTATGGTTGTCACCCTTAATTTGACCACATAACTTGGCGATTACGGCTCAACGTGGCAGACTAGCTACTGTTTATCTAACCTTTCGGTTACGGATCAACCATGAATTCATTCTGGACTTTTTTACAGCTCATTTTTGTCATTCTTCAGGTAACCAGTCTTGCGTTATATGCCCTGTTACCTGCCCCCTGGAGTGACACTGTATTAGTCGCGATGATTCTGTTCAGTTTAATTATTGGCATTGTCATTTGGTGGTGGTCCCGACGTAACGCACTGACTGCGCCTTTTCGGCAACCCTTTTTATCGTCAGACTCGTTACAACTGTTTGAACAAGTTTTTAATGACCTGCCAACCCGGGTTTACTGGCGCGATCCTGAGTTAAAACTTTTAGGGGGAAACCGCGCTTTTGCCAATGACTTTGGTATTGATCCTGAGTCTCTGGCCGGTAAAACGGATGCTGAAATCGATTCCCTTGCCAGTAATGACGTATTACTGGAGCGCGACAGAAAAACCTTTAGTCAGCAGGCACCTTCCGTTAATGCAGAAATCGAACTAAAAGTGAGCGGTAAGAGTCAATGGGTCGAGCATTCCAGTGTTCCACTTTACGATGACGACCACAATATTATCGGCATCCTCGGTAGCTACTACGATATATCCGGTATTAAATCGGTCGCTGAAGAAATGGAAAAAGCCAAAGAAACCGCCGAACGTGCTAATCAGTCAAAAGGTGAATTTCTGGCGAATATGAGCCATGAAATTCGCACACCAATTAACGCTATCGTCGGTATGGCAAACCTTTGCCTGAAAACCGAACTTACGCAAAAACAAAAACGCTACATCAAAGTCATCGACTCCTCTTCGCAAGCTTTACTAGGCGTTATTAATGACATTCTCGATTTTTCGAAAATTGACGCGGGTAAGTTAACTGTCGAGCGCATTCCTTTCGACTTGCAGGACGTATTGACCTCACTGGCGGATATGTTTGCGTACCGGGCTTACGATAAAGACCTCGAGTTTATTATTAACTTACCGGCCAATATACCAACGCGTTTAATTGGTGACCCACTGCGCTTAAATCAGGTGCTGGTTAACCTAATTAGTAATGCCATTAAGTTTACCGAAGACGGTGAAATCAATGTTGCCGTTAACCTGCTGGACAGTTCCCGGGATAATGTTTTATTACGGATATCGGTTACCGATACCGGTATTGGTATGGATGAAGAACAGCGCGCCAACCTCTTTAAAGCCTTTACTCAGGCAGATACTTCTACAACCCGTAAGTATGGGGGTACCGGCCTTGGCTTAGCCATTTCCCGACGTCTTATTTTATTAATGGGCGGCGATATCGGCGTAACCAGCGCCGCCGGTCAGGGCTCTACATTTTATATCGAAGTAGAGCTGCCGTTACAGACAGAGCAGGACAACAGTCATCATCAGTATCTTTTGCAGAAACTTAAAGGTGTTCGAATTCTCGCCATTGATGACAACTTAAGTACCCGCGAAATGCTCTATGAAATGCTGCGCAGTTATCAGGTTGACGTAAAAGTTTGTCGAACAGCGGAACAAGCCTTGCAAGTGTTTCAGCTGTCTGTCGAGGACAACAATCCTTATCAACTGGTTTTGGTTGACTGGCGTTTGCCGGGTATGGATGGTCTGGAATTTTGCCAGAAGATAACCGAACGTTATGCAGAAGACATTCGGCCGAAAATGACTCTGGCAACGGGATATTACGCTGAAGAATTATCAGAAAAGGCGAAACAAGCAGGCGTCAATGACATCATTTCAAAACCCTTTACCGCGTCAACATTAGGTAGAAGCCTGACCTCAACATTATTTCAGCGAGAGCTCTCCGATGCGGACGATGCTGACAGTGGTGACGGCATCCCGGAAAGTATTTTGCGAGCGCCTATTTTGGTGGTAGAGGACAATGAGATTAACCAGCAAGTCGCCAGAGAAATTCTCTCAAGCCACAAGTTTAAAGTGGATATAGTGGAAAATGGGCAGCTAGCAGTAGAAGCCGTTCATAACAAAAATTATTCGCTGGTATTAATGGACATTCAAATGCCGGTCATGGACGGGCTGAAAGCGGCGCAAACAATCCGCGCCGACTTCAATTATCAGCAGCTTCCTATTCTGGCAATGACGGCCAATGCAATGAGTGGCGACGAGGAGCGTTCACTTGCCGCAGGTATGCAAGGACATATTGCTAAACCAATTGATGAACAACAACTGATTAAAGCCATTATTAAATGGGCTGTCCCGGGTGACTACACCAATAACCAACAACCAGAAGTACCACCAGAATCTAAACAGGATGAGGTTAATAAACCGCCGGTTCGTATTCCACAAGTGAAGGGCATTGAGTTTGAAACGGCATTAAAACGTTTACAGTACAATGTTGAGCTTTATCTGAAATTAGTAGAGCAGCTGTATGAAACCTACCAGGGTAGCGCTACTAAAGTCTCTGACTTTATTACCCGGGGGCAGCATGAAAGTGCGCGCCGCTATTTTCATTCGTTAAAGGGAGCTGCCGCGAATCTTGGCTTTACTCAGTTACAAAGCAAAGCCGCCGACTTAGAGCAATTTATGGCAGAGGGTAATATCGATAAAGTCGCTGACCAGATCACTGAACTGGAAAAACGTTTACGCTATGCGCATCAGGCGGCTGTCGACTTAGAAGCCATTCAACAACATCAGTCTTGAGGAATTACTATGATCCGCTATTTTTTTATTATTCCGCTGCTGCTCAGTCTGATTTGGTTGCTGTATTTACGCGCTAATGGCTGGAGTATCAAACAAGGTTACAAAGGCTTTGTGTATATTGCGGTTATAAGCGCTGTCATCGCCGCTTTTTACACGGCGATGATGTTTCTGACCGGGCGTTAAACCAATGCCAGTAAAACCCCCGCTGCAACTGCTGAGCCTAATACTCCGGCTACGTTAGGTCCCATCGCATGCATTAACAGGAAGTTTTGCTGATTAGCCTGTAAACCAACCTTATTAACCACCCGTGCTGCCATAGGTACAGCGGATACTCCAGCAGCACCAATTAACGGGTTAATCGGGTCTTTGCTGAATTTCCCCATTAATTTCGCCATTAAAATACCACTGGCAGTTCCTATCGCAAATGCAACGGCACCTAATACCAAAATACCCAGCGTTTGGAAGCTGAGAAATTGCTCCGCCTGCAATTTAGAACCCACAGCCAAACCGAGAAAGATGGTCACTATATTAATCAGCTCGTTCTGAGTGGTTTTCGTTAAGCGCTCCACTACGCCAGATTCACGCATTAAGTTACCCAGACAGAACATGCCTACCAGGGGCGTTGCTGAAGGCAAAAACAGCAGCGTTAACCCCATAGCTATTAACGGGAAGAAAAGCTTCTCACGACGAGCTACCGGCCGTAACTGCTCCATTTTAATCTCACGCTCGGCCTGAGTTGTCAGCAGTTTCATTATTGGCGGCTGGATAATAGGCACCAGCGCCATATATGAGTACGCTGCAACAGCAATAGCTCCCAATAAATCCGGTGCCAGCTTCGACGCCAGGAAAATAGCAGTGGGGCCATCAGCGCCGCCTATAATTGAAATAGCTGCCGCATCGGACATCGAAAACTCAATGCCCGGTATGCCATTCAAAGCAATAGCTCCAAACAAGGTAGCAAAGATACCGAACTGAGCCGCCCCACCCAAAAACAACATTTTAGGGTTTGCCAGCAAGGGACCAAAATCGGTTAACGCTCCAACTCCCATAAAAATAAGCAAAGGGAACACACCGGTATCGATACCAACGCTATACACGTAATAAAGAACCCCGCCTGGCTCAGTGAAGCCGCCTAAGGGGATATTTGCCAGTATTGCGCCAAAACCAATAGGTAATAGTAATAGAGGTTCAAATTTCTTTGAGATTGCTAAATACAACAACAATCCCCCCACCAGAATCATGCTGAACTGGCCGAATGTCATTGCAGCAATGCCGGTGGTTTCCCATAAAATCTGCAGCTTTTCCATATCAGCCTACCGTCACCAGAGCATCACCCACGGTCACTGCGTCACCTTCTTTTACATGAAGAGACTGAACAGTGCCGTCTTTTGGCGCTTTAATATCGGTTTCCATTTTCATCGCTTCCATTACTAAGACGACGTCGCCGGCTTTGATTGCAGCACCCTCTTTGGCTACAACTTTAAAAATATTACCGGCTAATGGCGCTTTTATGGTTTCACCCTCGCCTGATCCACCTGATGAGTCCTGCGATGGCTCAGGTGATGATTGCGAAGACTCTGCTGAGGATGATGACTTCACAGAGTCGAGCTGACCCGCTGGGCCAACTTTTACATTATAACGCTTACCCTCAACCTCAACTTCGTATTGCTCAACATCTCCGGTTGCTTTTGGAGCTGCCTGCTCTTTAGATTCCGTTTGCTCTTCAGGCTCTTCTCCGGGCGCCGGCTCAAAAGCATCCGGGTTATCACGGTTCTTCAGGAATTTAAGCCCAATTTGCGGAAACAGTGCATAAGTTAAGACATCATCAACAACATCATCCGCTAAACGAATATCTTCATCTGTCGCTTTATCTTTTAGCTCTTTGGTCAGCGCATCCAGTTCGTTATCCAGTAAATCCGCCGGGCGACAGGTAATAGGTTCTTCACCGTCCAGAACGCGCTTCTGCAAGTCTTTATTAACTTCTGCAGCGGTTGCTCCATATTCACCTTTAAGAACCGCAGCAGTTTCTTTAGAGATATTCTCGTAACGTTCACCGCTCAACACGTTCAGAACCGCCTGGGTTCCTACAATTTGTGAGGTTGGCGTAACCAAAGGGATAAATCCAAGATCTTCACGTACCTTCGGAATCTCTTTTAAAACTTCATCAAATTTATCCAGCGCACCCTGCTCTTTTAACTGTCCTTCCATATTGGTCAGCATACCTCCCGGTACCTGAGCCAGAAGAATGCGCGCATCAACCCCTTTGAGAGAACCTTCAAACTTAGCGTATTTCTTACGCACATCGCGGAAATAGCTGGCTACTTCAGCTAAGTCAGGTAATGACAAGCCTGTGTCCCGGTCGGTATTCTCTGTCATTGCAACCAGGGTTTCTGTTGGCGAATGGCCGTAAGTCATACTCATTGACGAAATGGCGGTATCCAGCATATCGATACCAGCATCAATGGCTTTTTGGTAGGTTGCCACACTTAAGCCCGTTGTTGCATGACACTGCATAGCAATTGGCAAGTCCGTCTTTTCCTTCAACGCGCTAACGAGTTCATAGGCGTCGTTAGGCCTTAACAAGCCAGCCATATCTTTAATGAATAACGAGTCACAGCCTAAATCTTCCAATTCCTGTGCCATTGCTACCCATTTATCCAGCGTATGGACCGGGCTGACAGTATAAGCGAGAGTGCCCTGCGCATGGCCATCAACGTCTTTTGCCGCTTTTATTGCTGTTTTTAAATTTCGAACATCGTTCATCGCATCAAAAATACGAAAAACATCAACACCATTTTCTTTTGCACGCTCGACAAAACGCTTCACCACATCATCGGCGTAATGCCTATATCCCAGCAGGTTTTGCCCTCGAAGCAGCATTTGCTGACGAGTATTCGGCATAGCCTTTTTCAGTTCACGAATGCGTTCCCAGGGATCTTCACCAAGGTAGCGAATACAAGAATCAAAAGTCGCACCACCCCAGGACTCCATTGACCAGTAGCCGATGCTGTCGAGCTTTTCAGCAATGGGAAGCATGTCGTCCAGACGCATACGCGTTGCGAGTAGTGACTGATGTGCGTCACGAAGCACCAACTCTGTTAGTAACAGGGGTTTACTCATTGTAATTTCTCCTTGTTATTCGCTGCTTTTTTGCCTTGACGATAACGGTGTACCGCAGCAGAAATTGCAGCCAGTACCGCAGGACTTGCTGCATCAGAGCTATTACTTTCGACTGAAGGCTGAGTACTGGCAACAGGCTCTGGTGTTGGGATCAGGCGTTTCATAACGCTCATGGCAACGACCAGTAAGCAAAGAAAGATGATGACTGCGCCCATGCCTACCAGCATGAGTTGCGCAGCTTGACTGAGCAATTCTGACACGAAGCACTCCTGATTGGTTGCTAAGGTATTGTTATAAAATTATTAAATACCATGGTAGCAAGTCACGCAAGGAGATACAGCAGTAAATAGTGGGTATTCAGGATTTAAATGAGATTAAAAAATATTCAAAGGGATTAATGTGCAAAAAAGATAATTAAGGGGGATATAAAGAAGAATGGCGCGCTCGGGAGGACTCGAACCTCCAACCGCCTGGTTCGTAGCCAGGTACTCTATCCAGTTGAGCTACGAGCGCGTATTCAGGTTAGTAACAATATGGCGCGCTCGGGAGGATTCGAACCTCCGACCGCCTGGTTCGTAGCCAGGTACTCTATCCAGCTGAGCTACGAGCGCGTAATTGTTACTGTAAACGACTGGCGGAGAGGGAGGGATTCGAACCCTCGATAGGGCTACAAACCCTATACTCCCTTAGCAGGGGAGCGCCTTCAGCCACTCGGCCACCTCTCCAAATCGTTGTGGCGTGAATTCTAGCGATGTTGGCAATAATGTCAATCGCTTTTTTAAAAACTAGGGTTTAAGTGTGGGATAATTGACCATCTCGCGTGATTTTTCTTCAGAATGCTCAAAAACATAAAAAAAGACCGGCTTTCGCCGGTCTTGTCTAATCACTTATTCTTTGTCTTGCTCATCGTCTTTCTCAGACTGAATGCGCATGTATATTTCTTCGCGATGAACGGAAACGTCTTTCGGGGCATTAACACCAATACGTACTTGGTTTCCCTTAACGCCGAGAACGGTGACCGAAACATCATCACCTATCATTAATGTTTCACCTACACGGCGAGTTAAAATTAGCATAGATTGCTCCTTCAATACTGTTCCGATTCTTACCGCGAATATCGAACTTTTCCCTGATTGGCGTAAGCAGTCTACCAACACTGAGAGTGATTACACTATAACGAAGCGCATATTTCTTCGTTGTGTTTTAATCGCTTACAGAGACAGCTAAAGCTGTTGCTGTAACCAAGTCGTCGCAGTAGCCAACGCTTCATTTAGCTGTTCCGGGAGTGAACCACCTGCCTGCGCCATATCAGGACGACCTCCGCCTTTGCCTCCAACGACATTTGCAGCCTGATTCACGATATCTCCTGCTTTAACTTTAGACGTTAAATCGGTAGTAACGCCAGCAATTAAACTGACTTTATCACCGTTTGCAGTTCCCAATAATACGATACCTGAGCCCATTTGGTTCTTCAGATCATCAACTAATCCGCGCAAAGATTTCGGGTCTGCCTGATCTAACTCTGCAATGATTGCTTTAACCCCATTAATATCAACAGCCTGAGCGATTAATCCACCACCGGCCTGCTGTGCCAGCTTTTGTTGCAGTTGCTCGTTTTTACGCTCTAATTCACGGAACTTATGCTGTAACTGCTGGACTTTTTCGGCCACAGAACTTGGTTCTGTTTTCAACTCTCCGGCAATTTGCTGCAATACACTTTGTTGTTGTTGAGTATATCGTACGGCTGCTTCTCCGGTTACCACTTCAATACGACGCACACCCGAAGCGATACCGCCCTCCGACGTTATTCTGAATAAGCCGATATCGCCTGTAGCTTTGACATGAGTACCGCCACAAAGCTCCATGGAGAAGTCTCCCATGCGTACAACTCGTACTTGCTCGTCATACTTTTCGCCGAACAAGGCCATTGCGCCCGCTTCTTTTGCTTCATCAATGGCCATAAGCTGTGTTTGCAGTGGCAGATTAGCGCGAACTTGAGCATTTACCTCACGCTCTAACTGAGCCAATTGCTCTGTCGTCACTGGTTCAAAGTGCGAGAAATCAAAACGCATTTTGTCCGCTTCGACCAAAGAACCTTTTTGTGTAACGTGCTCGCCCAGCAGATTTCTAAGCGCTGCATGCAGCAAATGCGTTGCCGAGTGGTTGCGTTTAATATTCTCACGACGCTCAGAATCAATTTCGGCTTTTACGCTGTCGCTGAGCTTAACCGCAGCTTTCGCTACGCCGTGGTGCGCTATAGCTTTACCAATATACTGAGTATCGGTCACTTCAAATGCTGGTCCGTTGGCAACCAAAACACCTTTGTCACCGATTTGACCACCACTTTCTGCATAAAATGGAGTTTCTGATAAAACCACAATGCCGTTTTCGCCCGCCTGCAACTGCTCTACTGGCTTACCATCTTTAAATAACTCGACCACTTTTGCCTGCCCGACAACGTCATCGTAACCGGTAAATGCGGTTTTATTGTCAGACTTAAGCTGTTGATTATAATCCATGCCAAACTGAGAAGCCTGCTGAGCCCGCTGACGTTGCTCTGACATCGCCTGTTCGAAGCCTTGCTCATCAATTGTCAATTCCTGCTCACGGGCAATATCCGCGGTTAAGTCAACCGGAAAGCCATAAGTGTCATAGAGTTTGAAGACCACGTCGCCCGGTATAACATTACCTTTTAGCTCGCCAATTTCGTCTGACAAAATCGCCAAACCACGCTCCAGCGTGCGCGCAAACTGCTGCTCTTCGCGTTCCAGGGCGTCTTTAATAATTTGCTTTTTCTGCTCCAGCTCAGGATACGCTTCGCCCATCTGGCGAGCCAGTTCGTCTACCAAACGGAAAAAGAAAGTGTCTTTAGCGCCCAGTAAGTGCCCGTGTCGCACAGCTCTACGTATTATACGGCGCAGAACATAACCACGGCCTTCGTTTGATGGCATAACACCATCGGTAATCAAGAAGGAGCATGAACGAATGTGATCGGCAATAACTCGCAATGATTTATTATCCAGGTCATTGGTGCCAATAATTTCAGCTGCCGCTTTAATCAGCGCCTGGAACAAATCAATTTCATAGTTACTGTGAACGTTCTGCATAATGGCAGAAATACGCTCCAGCCCCATACCCGTATCAATGGAGGGATCAGGCAAGGGTTCCAGGGTACCGTCAGCCTGACGGTTATACTGCATAAAGACCAGGTTCCAAATCTCGATGTACCGATCACCGTCTTCTTCAGGGGTTCCCGGCGGGCCGCCCCATACTTCTTCACCGTGGTCATAAAACACTTCAGAGCATGGCCCACAAGGCCCGGTATCACCCATAGACCAGAAGTTATCTTTTTCACCAATGCGCGAAATACGGTCTTCCGGTACGCCAATATCTTTGACCCAGATGTCGTAGGCTTCATCATCTTCGGTGAACACCGTAACCCAGAGCTTTTCAGCAGGCAGTTTCAACTCTTTGGTTAAAAAGTCCCAGGCGTACTGAATGGCTTGTTTCTTAAAGTAGTCACCAAAACTGAAGTTACCCATCATTTCAAAGAAAGTATGATGACGGGCTGTATACCCAACATTTTCTAAATCGTTATGTTTACCACCGGCACGCAGACAACGCTGCGCCGACGTGGCTTTATCATAACGACGTTTATCAGTACCCAGGAAAACGTCTTTAAATGGAACCATACCCGCATTGGTAAATAACAAGGTGGGATCGTTACCGGGGATCATTGATGCTGACGGAACTTTTTCGTGTCCTCGCTCAGCAAAGTAATTTAAAAATGCATCACGAATTTGGGCACTGTTCATGCTCATATTGAGTCCTACTTTTCTTAACTGAGTGACTTTAGGTCAATGTTTTAATGCTCTAAGACTATCACGAAGTAGCCTTCTAGCCTAGCGTCGTGGTCGATTGACGCAAGCGAAAATTTGCTCCGGGGTAAAGCCTCGCTGCTGCAAAAAGCGAACCTGCCGACTCCACTCTTTTTCATCGGCCGGGTCATCATCGCCAAACTTTTTCTGCTTCAGCTCTGCACACAATTCAAACCAGTCGACTTCCATGGATTCGAGCACATCCTCAACAATTTCCGTAGCAACGCCTTTTTGTTGAGTGGCCTGCGCCATGATTTTTAATCGCCCCTGTTTTTGCCCTACTTTTTCACGAATAAAGCTACCGGCAAAGCGTTCATCACTCTGCCAGCCTTCCTGTTTAAGTTCGTCAACAACGCGGTTAACCATTTCTGCAGGCCATTGCTTCTGGATTAATTTACGCTTTAATTCAGTTCTGCTTTGCTCCCGCATTGCCAGCAACCGAAAAGCACTGTCACGCAGTGCTTTTTCGTCATACTCTGAACTTTCGTCCATGGTCTATACTCCAACACCTAACTATGGAATTTGGTCTAAGGATGCTTAATATGACTCAGAGTAATTCAAAATCAAGGTTTCTCTTCATTTGTCTTGTCTTTCTCACGGCAGGATTTACCACTTTCGCTCAAGCAGACGAGCGTACCTTATCAATATCCGGCAGCGGCAGTGTTTCTGCAATTCCTGATCAGATGTCACTGACTTTCTGGATAGAAGAACGCGGGAATAAACTCAGCTCACAAAAAACATTAGTCGATAACACCACTACCCGCTTAATTAAAGATCTGAATAGTAAAGGTATAGAAGATAAAGATATTCGTTCTTACCAATTACAAATTTACCCTCGCTATGAACAAAACGATGACGGGAAAACAGAGCAAGATGGCTTTGTGGTTCAACGCGAAGTTCAGGTCACTTTGTTAGAGCCTGAGAACTACGACAGTATTATCGATCTGGCGCTTGCGCGCGGCGTCACTCGCGTAGGCCAGGTTAAGTTTGAAATTAGTGATCAGCAGGGTTTGTATCAACAAGCATTGATTAACGCTTATGAACAAGCAAAAAATAAGGCCGAACGCCTGGCCACGGCTGCGGGTCTCGAGCTGACGGGAACATTAAGTATCGCTGAACGCTCTATGTCACGCCCGGTGGTTATGCAAATGGCAGAAATGAGCAGCCGCTCAGATAAAGTGTCATTACCTGGTCAGCAAACTATTGAGGCACAAGTAGAGGTTATATTCTCAACCAAAACTCAGTCGGATTCTGACAATTAAATCGTTGCTATGTTGAGTACTCGGAGTAAAATGGCTTGCTAATTAACGTTTTTATAACAGAAAGAGTCATTTTGTTCCGAAAATTTCAGAGTTTTTTATTGATTACCTTGCTAGCTGTCACTTCATTAGTTTCGGCTCAGGAGTGGCAGCAGCAACGTATAGATGCCAGTAGCAACCCGGATGCCTGGATAAAAAAGACCTCTGAATTAATAAAGCAGTACGATAACCAGCGCCAGTATGAAGAACTGGCAATGGCTTACGCACTGCAAGTTGAAGCCTATAGATATTCCGGCCACGAGAGTAAAGCGCATGCAGCCATAGATGAAGGTCTGCGCTTTGCTGAATTAGCCGATTCAAAAACAGCAAAAACTCTGCTGAGAATTAACCAAACATGGTATTTCTTACAACGAGGTCAACTTCGCCAGGCCAACACCAGCGTTATCTATGCAAGAGAAAACGCCAAGGCCTCAGGTAATAGCGATTTACAAATAGAAGCAGACATACTTCACGCGCAAGTGATGCAGAATACAGGGGATATAGCCCATGCACTGCAAACTCTTGAGCAGCTCAATCGTAATGCCTACACGGCACACCCCAGGTTGCAGGTAGAATTTCACGCTTTAATTGGTTCTATTTATCTTGATGTTGGGGCAAACGATATTGGTTTAGAGCACATTCAGAATGCGCTCGACATCAGCAGAGAACATTTAGGTCAATGGGATGTTTCGGTACTCGAGTACAATTTAGCCACAGCCTATCAAGCCGCCGAAAATGATGAAAAAGCCAGACAGCATTTCGAGACGGCTTTAGAAATCAGTAAAGCCATTAACGATGATCTTGGCGTCGCTTATGCCCTTTTCCAAATGGCCTCAATTGATATCAAAAACGAAAATTATCAACGGGCCTTAGAACGCCTCAACAGAGCTATGCCGCAATTTAAGTCGGCCGGCGCCCACCCTATGGAAGCACAGAGTCGGCTAGCTATGGTGTCGGCTTATTTAGGTACCAACGAACTTGAAACAGCCTTCGCTCAACTAGAAGCTGCCAGTTCGGTTATTAACACATTAGCTGATAATCAATTATATCAGACCCTGAATGAGCGCTGGTCTGAGTATTATCAGAGTAAAGAAAATTACAAGGCTGCTCTGGAGCGTTACAAAACTTCTGTCAATTATATGCAGAAAGTGCAGGAGCAAACTCAGGATAAACAAGTACAAGAAATTATGGTGCGCCTGGAAATTAAAGAGCAGGAGACCACCAATGAATTACTTAAAAAAGAAAATCAGTTGCAGCAGTTAGAACTGCAGGAGCAGCAAACCTCCTATTACCTGCTGGTGTGGATTATTATTTCAGGCCTTTTGGTGGTTATTATTGTTTCGGCTTTTCTGTATCAGCAATGGCGGGCTCGTAAAAACTTCGCCGAACTGGCATTAAAAGACGATTTAACTAACGCGCCGAATCGACGTGCCATTGTCCGTATATGCAAAAAAGGTCTGGAGCAAGCTCGCGAACAACAACGTCAGTTAGCCCTGGCCGTTGTCGACTTCGATTACTTTAAGGCAATAAATGATCAGTTCGGTCACGACGTTGGTGACCGCGTATTACAACGTTTTGCAGAAGTTGCCAAACTCAGCCTGCGTGATCAGGACAACTTCGGTCGCCTGGGAGGCGAAGAATGGCTGTTGGTCTTTTTCGATGTCAGTAAAGAGGACGCGAAAAACATCTTCGAGCGCATTACCAAGGAAATGAACAGCAAGCCCATTAGCGGTTTGCCGGAAGATTACCGCATTACCTTCAGTATGGGCTTTACTAACGCTCACCCGGAAGATAGTTTTGATTCTCTTTATAAACGTGCGGATGATGTTTTATTCGAAGCTAAGGATAAAGGCCGGGAGCGCCTAGTCATCACTGATTAAAGCTCATCTGTCTTAAATTTAGGCAGGTTATGACTGATACAATGCAAACCACCGCCCCCTAAAACAAATTCGCGAGCATCAATGGCAATAACCTTTCGCTCCGGAAGAGCTTCGCGAACAGTCCGCACGGCTTGAGCGTCTGTGGTTAACCCAAATTGAGGTACCACAACCAGTTTACTCGTTTGCAAAACATTCACATAACTGCACAGTAAAGGCAGTTCAACGGTACGTTTTAAGCTTGACGATGTAAGTTCAACCCCCGCTCTTTCTTCACGAGCTGGCAGTTGTGGAGGCGGCAAAGGTAAAGGAATGGTTTGAATGTAAGCAGGCAGTTTATCCAGTTGTTTTTTAAGCGCCTGGCAGGTTTTATAATCCGGATGCGCTGTATTATCAGTGGCAGCATAAAGCACAGTATTTGCGTCAACGAATAACGCCATATTATCAATATGCCCGCCCGTTTCATCAGCAACCAATCCACCATCAAAAAAGTGCAAACGTTGCCCGGGCAACAACTGACCTAATAACGACTTTATCTGCGGCTCTGTCATTGCCGGGTTTCGCTGCTTAATACAGGCCAGACCAATTAGCCAGTCACCCTGGCCGTTGTGCGTAAAAGCACCGCCTTCAGCAATAAGCAGGCTATTTGTTACTGGACACATCAAGCGAGAACACAGGCTTTGACTAAAGGCTTTATCAGCAGCAATAACATTCTGGACACCACCCCAGCCATCAAAATCAAAAGACAATGCCGCCAACTGACCGTCGCTATTTAACTGCCACAGTGGTGTAGTATCGCGTAGCCAGATATCGTCATAATCCAGCTCTATGCGCTGAACGGATTTAAGTGCCTCGGGTACACTGTCGCTTATGCTCGCAGGAACAACGAGCGAAACCGGCGTGTTATCAGGCAATTGTTTTATTAGCTTTATGAGAGCGTCTCGAGCTGGATCCGCATGCTTACGCCAGACATCACTCCGGTATGGCCAGGCCAGCAACAAGCGCTGGTTTTCCATAAAATCAGGTAACCAGCGGGCAGTAGTGGTCACTTACTTACCCCGTCGTTTACTCTGTTTTTTATCCAGTCTGTGGCGGGCGGTGGCTTTACGAATTTTCGCAAAACGACGCTGTTTAGACTCTTCATGACGAGGGTCGAGAAACGACTCTTTTTCCGCCGGTAAGTTAACCTGAGCTCTTAACGCATTGACCTGAGGCAATGACATTTCCGCCCAGCCACCTTGCGGTAAACCGGGTTCCAGAGGAATATCGCCATAGCGAACACGGATAAGACGACTGACCTGCACTTCCTGCGACTCCCACAAGCGGCGAACTTCACGATTACGCCCTTCACTGATGGTCACGTGGAACCAGCGGTTCATGCCATCACCACCGGCAGGCTTTATGCTATTGAAATGCGCAGGGCCATCTTCCAGTTGCACACCTTTTCTCAGGCGTTGCATCATGGCTTCATCCACGTCACCAAACACCCGTACCGCGTATTCACGTTCAACCTGCTGGCTGGGGTGCATCAGGCGATTAGCAAGCTCACCGTCGGTAGTAAATAACAACAGACCCGAGGTATTCACGTCAAGCCGCCCCACAGCGACCCAACGCGCACCGCTCATTCTTGGCAAGCGGTCATAAACGGTCGGCCGTCCCTCCGGATCCTTGCGCGTACACAATTCACCCTCGGGCTTGTGGTAAATCAGAACTCGGCAAATGACCTCTTCTTCAGGTTTAATCTGAACTTCGTGGCCATCAATGCGTACTTTTGCGTCGGCATCAATACGCTCACCCAATTGTGCTACTTTGCCGTTCACACGAATTCGGCCGGCTGAAATTTTTGTTTCAATTTCGCGGCGCGAACCATGTCCAGATCGGGCTAAAACCTTTTGTAATTTCTCGGTCATTACGAATCATCTCTCTCGTTAGTCGCTGTCTCAGCGGTACGTTCATCATCTTCATTAAGTGTGTCGATATCAGGTAATTCTGATAAGTCACTTAAATTAAAATCATCTAAAAAATCGTTAGTGCTGGCATAAAGCTGAGGTCTTCCCGGCACTTCTTTGTGCCCTACAACCTTAACCCAGCCTCGTTCCTGCAGTGTCTTCATTATTTGGCTACTGACACTTACACCGCGTATTTGTTCAATTTCACCACGCGTAATGGGCTGCCGGTAAACAATTAATGCCAAAGTTTCCAGCAAAGCGTTTGAGTAACGAGGCGGTTTTTCCTGCCAAAGCCCGGCTAACCTCTGACCCAGCTCGGCCCGGGTTTGAAAACGGTAGCCGGAAGCCACTTTTACCAACTCAATACCACGTTCCTGATAGTCTGACTGCAACTCTTTAAGTTGCTGCCTTATGGCCGCCAGCGAGGCCTCGCCTTCATTCAGCAACAGCTGATACAGCTGCTCAGCCGATAACGGCTGCGGATGCGCAAACAAGGCCGCTTCAATAAGTTGTTTAAGCTGTAACGGATTCATCTTGATTGTGCTGTCTCAAACTCAGGAGAATATCACTCATAGGCTCTACTTGTGACAATTCTACCATTGATTCTTTCACAAGTTCCAAAATTGCTAAAAAACTGACCACAGCTCCGGCGCGACCTTCTTTTCGGGTAAAGAGCTGGCTAAAAGAAACGTACTTTTTATGGCTCAACAACTCCAGTACCTGACTCATCCTCGCTCGTGTCGATAGTTGCTCGCGCTTTATCTGGTGGTGAGCTTTTAACTCCACTTGCTGTAACACTCGACTAAAAGCAAGAGTTAAGTCTTCAAGAGTCACTTCCGGAGGTGCAGCCGTTAACCACTCGCGTGCATTACTGCCAACCTCACTCAATAAAATGTCCCGCCCCACCTGCGGTTGCTGATCAATATATTCAGCACCCTGGCGTATCGCCTCATATTCCTGTAGGCGTCTTATAAGTTCCGCTCTAGGGTCTTCTTCCTCATCCTCTTCCTGAGGCGGTTTCGGCAACAGCAAACGGCTTTTTATTTCGGCCAGAATGGCCGCCATCACTAAATAATCGGCGGCAAGCTCCAGCTTCAGCTCTTGCATCATGTCCACATACTCAACATATTGCCGGGTAATAGCCAGAATAGGCATGTCCACAATATCGAGCTTTTGTTTGCGAATTAAATACAACAAGAGATCCATCGGACCACTGAAAGTATCGAGTATAACTTCCAGCGCATCCGGTGGTATATAGAGGTCTTCAGGCTTTTCTATAACCGGTTCGCCGCGAACAAAGCCTAAAGGCAGTGACTGTTGTTCCGCCATAATTAAACCGAGTGCCTGTCTAACTGACTAAAAATCAAAAGGCTCTACGTCTCCGGAACCTTCGCGACGAATGGTCGGTGCTCCCTCAGATAAATCCACAACCGTCGTTGGCTCTTCACCTTTATGACCACCATCAATAATTAAATCCACCAGCTTTTCCAGCTTATCCCGAATCTCTTCCGGATCAGATTCAGCCAGCATTCCTTGGCCAAGGATCAAGCTGGTCGACATTAATGGTTCATTTAACTCTTCCAGCAGAGCCATTGCGATACGATTAGTCGGAACCCGTATACCAATAGTTTTACGTTTGGGGTTCAACAGCCGCTTGGGAACCTCTTTCGTTCCTTTCAGAATAAAAGTGTAAGGTCCGGGAGTGTTGTTTTTCAGTAACCGGAAGGCATCGTTGTCAACCCGGGCATAAGTCGCAAGCTCAGATAAATCACGGCACATTAGAGTAAAATTGTGCTCTTTGTCTATTTCACGAATCTGGCAAATACGATCAGCTGCTGCTTTATTGCCAATTTGACAACCAATGGCATAACCCGAGTCAGTAGGGTAAACCACCACCCCACTTTTACGAATAATTTGAACCGATTGCTGAATTAAACGTGCTTGAGGATTTTCCGGATGAATTTCAAAATATTGACTCATAATCTCACCTCAATCCTTCTACTGTGACCAATGCTCCCATATTGGCACACAGTCCGCTGGCAGACAAAGATTTTTACCAAGTTCGCGCCAATTCCCCGGATAGTGAAAATCCGACCCCTGCGAGGCTAGCAGACCATATTCCTGACTCATTTTCGCTAATGCATCACGATGACCGGGAGACTGCTGACACAAACTGACTTCCATGGCATCGAGCCCCCACTCTTTACCCTGTATTAAAAGCTTGCGCAGCCATTTATTCGACATTTTGTAACCGTGGGGATGCGCCAGTACCGCCTTCCCCCCGGCGCCGTGGATGGCTTCTATCGCAGTGGGAATATCGCACCATTCGGGATTGACATAGGCGCTGTTACCTTTGCCAATATAGCGATCGAAAGCTTTTTGAGGGTTACTGACAATACCTTTTCGTACCATAGCGTCAGCAATGTGCTTACGTGTTGGCAACCCCTCCGTTTCGCATTCTTCTGCCGATAAACTGACACCGCGCTGGTATAGCTTTTCAAGCATCGCATCAAAGCGATCATAGCGACGTTGCTGTTGTTCGCTCAATAAAACCTTTAAGGGTTCCGCATCTGGGTCAATATTAAGTCCAACAATATGAATTTCAAAACTGTGCCAACGACAACTAATTTCAACTCCGTTCACCAGCTCTATTGGCAAATTCTCGTGTTCAATAAGACGACTCGCTTCTGCCAGCCCGTCAACGCAGTCATGATCGGTTATCGCCAGTACATCGACGTTCTGTTCGCAGGCGCGCAGCACAAGCTCCGACACTGACAAAGAGCCATCAGAACAGGTGCTGTGACAATGCAAATCGTAAACTGACATTAAATCTCCGCCGCCAGTTCTGTACCCTGACGAATCGCGCGTTTGGCATCGAGTTCGGCAGCAACATCGGCCCCACCAATTAGGTGTACAGTCTGGCCGGCCGACTGCAACGCGTCGTGTAATGACCGCTGTGGTACCTGCCCCGCACAAATAATCACATTATCGACTTCCAGCAATTGTTTTTCACCTTCACGTTCTATTTCAATACCTTCTGGCACAATGCGGTGATAAGTGACCCCATTCCACATATTCACAGACTTACTTTTTAGTTCGTTACGATGAACCCAGCCAGAGGTTTTACCTAAGCCTTTACCGACTTTGCTCTCTTTTCGCTGAAGCAACCACACCTGACGCGGGCTTTGCTCTGGCTGCTGCGGTTTCAGACCGCCGCGATCAGTGTAGCTTTTATCAATACCCCAACGCTCTGACCACTCTGGTTCATCCAGTGTCAGTGACTTTTCGGTGGTCAGGTATTCAGAGACATCAAAACCAATACCACCGGCACCAATCACAGCCACTTTTTTACCCACAGCTTTGTGGTCACGTAAAACATCTAAGTAACCCAGCACATGCGGCAAATCAACACCCGGAATATCGACCTGGCGAGGGCTGACTCCGGTTGCCAGAACCACATCATCGTATTTTTCTGCCAGCAACCCTTCGCAAGTTTGCTCTTTTCCAAGCTTCAAATTAACACCGGTGTCTTCAATGCGGTACTTAAAGTAGCGCAGGGTTTCATAAAACTCTTCTTTACCCGGAATCTGTTTAGCGTAGTTAAACTGACCGCCAATTTCTTCGGACTTATCGTACAAATCGACCTGATGACCGCGCTCTGCAGCATTACAGGCAAAGGCCAACCCTGCAGGGCCAGAACCAATGACCGCAATGCGCTTTTTCTGTTCAGCCGGCTTCATTACCAACT
Organism: Idiomarina sp. 017G; assembly: GCF_004362265.1. Taxonomy (NCBI): domain Bacteria; kingdom Pseudomonadati; phylum Pseudomonadota; class Gammaproteobacteria; order Alteromonadales; family Idiomarinaceae; genus Idiomarina; species Idiomarina sp. 017G. The sequence goes on from NZ_SNWT01000005.1 coordinate 26,915, forward strand.
CCTGCTCAAAGCAGGCTCGGGGGTTAACTAAACAGGACGCCCTTTTATTCTCAAACACATGATCCAGACAGGCCTGATTACAGGCAATACAGGTATTAATACGTTCAGACTGGCCTTGTTCCGCTTTTTTCACAAACTCCGGGTCAGCCAGTAGCGGTCGTGCCATAGAAACCATGTCAGCCTGGTTGCTTTCTAAAATATGCTCGGCAATTTCCGGCGTGTTAATACGGTTAACGGCAACCACAGGAACCGACAATTCTCTGCGTACGCGCTCGGTTATCCAGCTAAAGGCGCCACGTGGTACCGAGGTAACAATGGTTGGTACCCGGGCCTCATGCCAACCAATACCCGTATTAATAATGGTAACGCCCGCCTGCTCCAGCAGTTTTCCCAGTTGCAGAACTTCATCCAGCTGATGACCGTCTTCAACTAAGTCCAGCATCGACAACCGGAAAATAATAATCGATTTTTCACCCACAGCCGCGCGCACAGCTTTTACAATTTCCAGTGGAAAACGCATACGGTTTTCGAAGCTGCCGCCCCATTTATCATCGCGTTTATTCGTTCTTGGACACAAAAACTGGTTAATTAAATAACCTTCCGAACCCATGATCTCAACACCATCATAGCCAGCCTTTTGCGCCAGCTTTGCGCCGCGGGCGTAATGCTTTATGGTGTTTTTAATCTGGCGCTCCGACATGGCTTTTGGCTTAAACGGGTTTATCGGGGCTTTTATCGCGCTGGGAGCCAGTGAAAAAGGATGATAACTGTAACGCCCCGCATGCAATAGCTGCAGGCATATTTTACTGCCATATTTGTGAACGGCATCGGTTACCTGACGGTGTTTACCCACGTGCCAGGGCTTAGACATTTCACTGCCAAAAGGCGCAAGACGCCCACGAAAGTTAGGGCTGATACCGCCGGTGACAATAAGGCCAACACCACCTTTGGCGCGCTCTTCATAAAAGCTGGCTAATTTACTAAAGCCATTTTTTTCTTCTTCCAGGCCTGTATGCATTGAGCCCATTAAGACCCGGTTCTTCAATGTCGTAAAACCAAGGTCCAGGGGTTTCAGTAAATTTGGGTATGATTTTTCCACGCCAACCTCTTATTTTAAACGGGTGTTTAATTTTTTCTAACTTTACTGCTTAAACCCGTTTAACTCAAGCTCAGAACGCCATCGCTTCACGCAATAAGAACCTTGAAAGCGCCATGCTATCGACTTGTACGTTAGGGTTTCCGTTACGCACTTGTTTCGAAACCTGCTCAAAAATCGGCCACAACAGCTCCTGCACCTGATCATTCGCATCTTGCATTGACTGCAGGTCTTTCAATTTAAGCTGGTCAACATGCACACTTAAAATTGGCTCACCTTTATCAAATAAGTTAATGGTAACGTCTTCCATCAACCACTCATCAACCCGCCAGTTTAAAGGCACCGAATTCACCTTTTGAACTTTAACACCACTCATTTGCTTTAGAAATTCATGCAAGTTTGAGCGTCCGGTATCGTAATATGCGACGGTTAACTGAGCGCCGGACATCTCAATTTTAGAAATATCCACACGGCTGCTGCCAAGTGCCTGCCAGTCACCGGTTAGCATTAATTGCTTAGCCAGTAGAAGTTGATTTTCAGGCTCCGACAAGGCTTTGACCCGGGTCGCAAAACGAACATTATTTGCGGTCAGGCCATTGGTTAATGAGTTAACCTCAAGTTCGCCTACATCCAGATCCGCATTTAACTGCTCCGAGGCCATTGTCTGTAACCCCTCTTTCATCGCATCAGACAAATTCTGAGCCGCAACGGAGAAGCTCAGCAGGGGTAAGAACAACCAAAAAGCCGCCCGCGTTATAGTTGTAAATTTCATTGATGACCTTATTCAAATAGGTTCCAGTCGCAGGAATAAACCCAATAATCGCATAACCTTTGACTCTTTAAAGTAATTATTTGTTAATCTGAGGCAAGATTATAAAAACGGAGAACAATCTTATGCACAAGAGTCTCGCTTTAGTTGCCTCTTTAACTTTAATGGGCTGCTCAATCGTTTCTGCGCCCGTTACTGCAGAAGAAGCCCCGAATAACCACAAGCGTATGCTGCCGGTCGACACCGAAGTCGTTACCGAACACAGCGTAGAAATTAAGGGCGAAACTGTCGACTACACAGCCACCGCAGGAACTCAACCCGTGTGGGACGACGAAGGCAATCCGACCGCATCACTATTTTACACCTATTATGAACGTCAGGACGTTGATAACCGCGAATCTCGTCCGATTGTATACTCCTTTAACGGTGGCCCGGGTTCGGCATCGGTCTGGATGCACATTGCTTACACCGGTCCAAAAGTGCTAAACCTGAGCGATGAAGGTTACCCGGTTCAGCCTTATGGCGTGCAGGACAACCCGCACTCCATTCTCGATGTTGCCGACATTGTTTTCATTAACCCGGTTAACACCGGCTATTCACGCGTACTGCCGAATGAAGAAGGTGAAATGCCGTCTCGCGAGAAGCAAAAAGACATGTTCTTTGGCGTTAATGCCGACGTGAAATACCTGGCCGAATGGATGAATACTTTTACTTCACGCATGAACCGCTGGCAGTCGCCTAAGTACTTAATTGGTGAAAGCTATGGCACAACCCGTGTATCTGGCCTTGCACTAGAGCTTCAGAATAGCCAGTGGATGTATTTGAACGGTGTTGTTTTAGTTTCACCAACTGATATCGGCATTGACCGTGACGGACCGGTAAAACAAGCGAACCAATTACCTTACTTTGCAGCCGCCGCCTGGTATCACGACGCACTGCCAGAGGCTTTACAGAGTAAAGATTTAGACGAATTATTGCCTGAAGTAGAAAGCTTCACTCTGAACGAGTATTTACCTGCATTAGCCAAAGGCGCCATGCTACCAGATGACGCACGTGAACAAATGGCAGAACAAGTCGCTAAATATTCAGGCCTTTCGAAGCAGGCTGTACTGGATAACAACTTAGCGCCAAGCACCTGGTACTTCTGGAAGGAGTTACTGCGTGACCGTGACCGTACCATTGGCCGTTTAGACTCGCGCTACCTTGGACTTGATGAAAAGCGCGCTGGTGACCGTCCGGACTTTAACGCCGAACTGACTTCTTGGTTACACTCGTTCACGCCAGCCATTAACTACTACCTGCGTGAAGAATTAAACTTTGTGACCGACATTAAATACAACATGTTTGGCCCAGTTCACCCGTGGGATCGCACGAACAACAACACCGGTAAGCAACTGCGCCAGGCCATGGCACAAAACCCTTATCTGAACGTGTTAGTACAGTCAGGTTACTTTGACGGTGCAACCAACTATTTCGACGCGAAGTACACAACCTGGCATTTGGATCCAAGTACTCAGATGACTGATCGCATTGACTTTAAAGGTTACCGTAGTGGTCATATGATGTATCTGCGTCGTGCTGACCTGGAGAAGGCGAATGATGATTTACGCGAGTTTATTCGTAAGTCTGATTCAAAAGGCAAACCGGCAGAATATAAATAGAAAGTATAAACTGAAAGAAAAACAACTATTGACAGACTTTCGCGCAAGCGTTAGTTTGTCAGCATTAAATTGCATTAAGAGAGCTATACAACTTATGTTTTTACGTACAACAACACAACATTGGTGGTGGCACTTCCCAAATGAGCGGGTGGTGTAGTTGTGCGTGTAACGTAAATAGCTTCACTTTGAGAAACCCGCTCCTTTGAGCGGGTTTTTTATTGCCGTTTCACTGGAGCAGGTTTGAAAAACAACAAGAGAAAACGAGGTCTGAGGTGAAAAACCTGACAACAGAACAAAACGGCAATTTAGAAACACTGCGAGTGTCGCTGCCCTATCAGGCGGAGCCACTAAAAGTATTTCAGAATACCTGCAGCACACAAGGTGAACATTTACTGCTGGACTCAGCTGATATCGGCACCAAGCAACAAGTAAAGAGCTTGCTACTGATTGATGCGGCGTTACGAATTACCTGTAACGACCAGCAAGTCACTATTATTGCCCTGACCGATAATGGTGCTGTTCTGCTCAGCTGGATTGAAGAGCAGCTCAAAGATAGTGCCGCCATTGAAAGAACGCCTGAACAACTGAGGTTAACTTTCAGTGCAGCAAATACACCGATTGACGAAGACTCCCGCTTACGTCAAATCAGTAACATGGAGCCGCTGCGAGTACTCCAACAAAAGCTCAATAAAGCCAACAACACAGCAAAACAGCATCCGTTTTCGGTTTTTCTTGGCGGTGCTTTTGCTTATGACTTTGTCGCCAGCTACGAGCAACTACCGCAAGTTGATGAAGGCGAGAACAACTGCCCTGACTATGTCTTTTACCTGGCGGAAACCTTGCTAATTATTGATCACCAACAGCAGACCACTGAGCTGCTTGGCAGCGTGTTCAGCGGAGAGAGCCACGACCAACGTTATCAGACTATAAGCCAGCGTGTTGGAGAACTGGCCGCACGTTGTCAGCTACCGGCAATAGAACCTCAGCCGCAGCCGGTTGATGTACAAGTAACGGCCACGCCCTCAGCGGAAGAATTTGCACGCATTGTGACCCGGCTAAAAGAAAACATTGTCGCGGGCGATATTTTTCAGGTGGTACCGTCCCGGCGTTTTAAAATGCCCTGCCCTGACCCGTTAGCCGCTTATCAGCAATTGAAAAAGAACAACCCCTCGCCCTATATGTTTTTTATGAGTCATCCGGACTTTTGTCTGTTCGGTGCTTCGCCTGAATCTGCATTGAAATACCAGCAGGACATCAATCAGGTAGAGCTTTACCCTATTGCAGGTACCCGCCCCCGCGGTAAGAGCGCCGACGGCAGCATTAGCCCTGATCTCGACAGCCGCATGGAACTGGAACTGCGGCTTGACCAAAAAGAACTGGCAGAGCATTTAATGCTGGTTGATTTAGCCCGCAACGATTTAGCCCGTATTAGCGAAACTGGCACTCGCTACGTTGCCGATCTACTTCAGGTTGACCGTTATTCTCATGTGATGCATTTGGTATCACGCGTAGTAGCAAAACTACGAAACGATTGCGATGCCCTTCACGCTTACCGTGCCTGCATGAACATGGGGACTCTGGTTGGTGCGCCGAAGGTAAGCGCTGCAACGCTTATTCGTCAGGTTGAAAAGCAACGCCGCGGCAGCTACGGCGGCGCTGTTGGGTATCTGGCCGGGAATGGCGACATGGATACCTGTATTGTTATTCGCTCCGCTTTCGTTAAAAACAACCAAGCCATAGTGCAAGCCGGTGCCGGCGTGGTGCATGACTCAGACCCGACCAGCGAAGTAACCGAAACCGAAAACAAAGCTAAGGCCGTTATTCTGGCAATTCAGCAGGCTCACACTTTACCTGACCAGGAGGCGGTATAATGACTCAGTCAGCTCGTATCGTACTGATAGATAACGTCGACTCGTTCTCGTACAACCTGGTGGATGAGTTGCGCCAGTTAGGCTTTCCACTGGTCGTTTACCGTAACCAGCTGGCCGCAGCCGATGTGATCGAACAGCTGGAAAGTTACAGTGGCCCTCAATTGGTCTGCCTCTCACCCGGCCCCGGGCACCCAGCAAACGCAGGCAACTTAATGGAAGTGATCCGATACTGCGGTGGCCGCATACCCATGCTGGGTATTTGCCTCGGCTTTCAGGCGCTCATTGAACACGCCGGTGGCCGCGTGGATACCTGTGGTGAGATTGTTCATGGTAAAACCGCAAAAATAGACACCGTGCCACACCCGGTGTTTGTCAGCGCGACAGACAACAACCAATGCGTTGTGGCTCGTTACCACTCGCTTAGCGGTTATGACCTGCCCTCCACAGTGAGCATAATTGCCAGTTTGGATGGCCCTGACGGTAGTATTCCTATGGCTGCTGAATTCTTCGGTAAAGAAGAAAACAACACCAATGCCATTGGTTTTCAGTTTCACCCTGAATCGCTTCTAACGCCAAAGGGAAAACAATTACTTAGCAACAGTATTCAGTACTTATTAACAGGAGCAAAGCCATGAAAGCCCTACAAACTCTGATGTCTGGTGAGTCTCTGACACAAGATCAAACCCGTGAGTTTTTCCAGCGCTTAATTAAAGGCGAGCTCAACGACATTCAGGTATCCGCCGCACTTATCGCCATGAAAATGCGGGGCGAGACCCCAGCCGAGTTAGCCGGTGCCGCTGAAGCCATATTATCCGCAGCGAAGCCATTCTTACGCTCCGACACCACGGTTATTGACAGTTGTGGTACCGGCGGCGATGGCAGTAATACCATCAATATTTCTACGACGGCGGCTTTAGTTGCCGCCAGTATGGGTCTGGCTGTGGCCAAACATGGTAATCGCAGTGTGTCTTCACGTTCAGGCTCAGCTGATGTACTCGAAGCACTCAAACTTCGCGTTAATCTGGATCCGTCGGATGCCTCGACTCAGTTAGCCGATAATGGTTTTTGCTTTCTATTTGCTCCGCATTATCACCCGGGTATTAAGCATGCGATGCCGGTAAGGCAAACGCTGAAAACACGCACCTTATTCAACCTGATTGGTCCTTTAGTTAACCCTGCGCGTCCTGATGCTCAACTGCTCGGTGTTTATAGCGAGGAATGGGTAAGGCCAATGGCTGAAACCCTGCAACGACTGGGGGTTAAACGTGCTATGGTCGTACACGGAAGCGGGCTGGATGAACTGGCTCTGCATGGGCCAACGCGAGTTATTGAACTGCGCAACGGCGAGCTCAATGACTACCATGTAACACCTAATGACTTTGGGGTTCCCAGCGCCCCGCTTGATGAACTGAAAGGCGGTGACGCTGACTTTAACGCTCGTATTCTGGAAGACATTCTTGCCGGAGGCGGCAGCCCGGCTCAGCGCCACTCGGTTGCAATGAACGTTGCCGCTTTGCTGTATTTAAGTGGACAATACAACGATATGAAAGCCGCAACCGCAGCAACAATGGAGCATTTAGACACCGGCCAGCCACTCTTGCATTTACGTCGGGTGCAGGATGCTCAGGAGACCTATCATGTCTGACACCATTCGTTTAGAAAAGAACGTGCTGAAAACGATCGTTGAGCGCAAGGTTGAGCAGAACAAAACTCAGGCCGAGCTCATGCCCCTGAGTGAAATAAAGTCTCAGCTCAGACCCAGTGACCGTAGCTTATATGAAGCATTAAGCGGTGAGCAGGCAGGTTTTATTCTGGAGTGTAAAAAAGCCTCTCCTTCAAAAGGTTTAATTCGTGCTGACTTTGACGCACCACAGTTGGCAAAAAGCTACCAGCCTTATGCCGCAGCTATTTCCGTATTAACCGAGCCTGAGTTTTTTCAGGGGCGACTGGACTATCTGACAGCCGTGCGCCGGCAGGTTACCCAGCCGGTTTTATGCAAAGACTTTTTTATTGATGAAGAGCAAGTTTACCGCGCCCGCTACTTTGGTGCGGATGCTATTTTGCTTATGTTATCAGTCCTGGATGATGCGCAATATATCGCCCTGCGCGATATAGCTGAGTCACTTGCGATGGATGTACTCACCGAAGTTGCCAACGAAGAAGAAATGAAACGTGCCGCGAAACTGGACGCAAACATCATTGGCATTAACCACCGCGATTTAACAGACTTGAGCATTGAGCCGAACCGCAGTGCGCAGTTAGCTCCGCTGGCTCCCCAAAATGCCTTACTCATTGCAGAGTCAGGTTTTGCTGAGCACGCCGACATTCGCCGGGTTGCCCCTTTTGTTAACGGCTTTCTTATCGGCAGCGCATTGAGCGCCCAGCCGGACGTTGATTTAGCCTGCCGCAAACTGCTTTATGGACAAAATAAAGTTTGCGGTCTGACTCGCGCTGAAGATGCCATAAACGCACGTTCTCAGGGTGCGGTATTCGGCGGGCTAATATTTGTTGAGCGTTCACCTCGTTGTGTGACACTGAAGCAGGCAAAGCAAATAACAACTGAAGCAAACGGACTTGAGTATGTGGGTGTTTTTGCTGATCAACCGTTAGAGAGCCTTATCGACACGGCAAAATACGTCGGGCTCTCTGCTATTCAACTGCACGGCCATGAAGATATCGACTATGTTGTTCAATTACGTCAGCAATTGCGTCAGGCAGGTCTGGAAGCAGTAAAAATATGGAAAGCTTTAGCTATTGAAAGCCCGGCACAGTTGCCGGATCTTGCGGTTGATGCATTTGTTCTGGATAACCGCGGTGGTGGCAGCGGCAAGGCTTTTAACTGGGAGTTGCTGGAACCATTAAGTACAGAGGAGCGTCAACGTTGTCTGTTAGCCGGAGGCATTGGCCCTGAAAGCATCAGCAGTGCAATAGAGTTAGGCTTTGCCGGAGTGGACATTAACTCTCAAGCCGAATGGAAACCTGGCATTAAAAATAGCCAAAAAGTAGCTCAAACATTCACGAAAATCCGCCATTATGGTCGTTTTTCAGAAAAACATCTTTCAAATAAGAATACCCAACAGGAGGCTGTATGAGTCAGTCATTACCCGCTTATTTTGGCGATTTCGGCGGCCAGTTCGTTCCTGAGATCTTACTACCCGCACTAGAGCAGTTGGAACAGGCCTTTATAGAGGCACAACAGGACGATGACTTTCAGGCTGAATTTCGCGGATTGTTGAAAAACTACTTAGGCAGACCGACACCACTGAGTTTGTGCCGTAACCTGCCGCTGAACAGCCCAAATAAAACCAAAATTTATCTTAAACGTGAAGATTTACTTCATGGCGGCGCCCACAAAACCAACCAGGTGCTGGGACAAGCGTTACTGGCTAAGCGCATGGGTAAAACGCGCATTATTGCAGAAACTGGTGCAGGGCAGCACGGCACCGCAACAGCCCTGGCCTGCGCACTGCTGGACCTGGAATGCATTATTTATATGGGCAAAAAAGATGTTGAGCGCCAGCAGCCCAATGTCTTCCGTATGGAATTAATGGGCGCAAAAGTGGTACCTGTGGATACCGGTAGCGGTACTCTAAAAGATGCGGTCAATGAAGCTCTGCGTGACTGGACAGCAAGTTATCCCAACACCCACTACTTATTAGGAACAGCTGCAGGCGCACACCCCTTCCCGACTATAGTGCGTGAATTTCACCGCATGATTGGTGAAGAAGCTAAAGCCCAAATTATCGAGCAAGCTGGTCGCTTACCGGACGAAGTTATTGCCTGTGTCGGCGGCGGATCCAACGCCATTGGCATGTTCGCCGACTTTATCGACGAGGAAGGTGTTGATTTAGTAGGTGTTGAGCCTGCAGGTAAAGGTGTTGAAACCAAGCAGCACGGCGCTACGCTGGCTGCGGGTAAACCCGGGATTTTGCATGGTTGTCTATCGTTTTTAATGCAAAACGACGAAGGACAAATTGAGGAGTCCTATTCAGTATCAGCCGGTCTGGACTACCCCGGCGTGGGCCCTCAACATGCGCATTTAAAAGCTATTGGTCGGGCGCGATACGAATCAGTAACCGATGAAGAAGCACTGGAAGCCTTTAAGCTGCTCTCCCGCCATGAAGGCATTATTCCTGCGCTGGAACCTGCCCATGCGCTGGCTTACGCGCTAAAACGAGCCGCAGAACCAGATGCTCCGGAAATATTACTACTTAACTTATCCGGCCGCGGTGATAAAGACATTGACCACGTACGTCGTATTTTTAGTGCTCAGGAAAATGCTGAAGTTAGCGCGAAAGGAGAACAAAAATGAGCCGGTATGAAAGCTGTTTCGCACAATTAAAAGCTAATAACCAGGGTGCTTTCGTTCCTTTTGTGACACTTGGAGACCCAACTCCGGGGCAAAGTGTGGACGTTATCAAGGCTCTTATTGATGGTGGTGCCGATGCGCTGGAATTGGGTCTGCCATTTTCAGACCCGGTTGCTGATGGTCCCATGATCCAGCGGGCAAATTTACGAGCCTTAGAGTCGGGAACAACCTTTAAGCATATTTTAGAGATTTTAAAAGAAATTAGAGACTATTCACCGCAGATACCCATAGGCTTATTGGTTTACGCAAACTTAATCTACGCGAAAGGTGTTCGCAACTTTTACCAGCAAATGAAAGATGCAGGCGTAGATTCAGTGCTTATTGCCGACGTTCCTACAAAAGAAGCTAAACGCTTTGCCGACATTGCCAATGAAATTGGTATTGAAGCAGTGTTTATTGCGCCGCCTGATGCCAGTGATGCGTTGTTAGTTGATATCGCTAAGCAATGTGCTGGTTATGTCTACCTACTGAGTCGTTCAGGGGTTACCGGTGCTGACACACAAATGCAGGCCCCCGCTTCGGAACTGATTAATAAACTGAAAGAAGCAGGTGCCCCGCCAACGTTGCTTGGGTTTGGTATATCCCAGCCGGAACATGTTCAGCGAGCGCTAGCAGCAGGTGCAGACGGTGCCATTAGTGGTTCGGCTGTGGTTGCGCTTATCGAGAAAAACCTCGACAATAACGCGCAGCAAGTAGCGGACTTAAAGGCTTTTGTAAAAAGCATGAAGGCCGCAACCCAATTGTCGTAGAGTTGCCTCCGGAGTAGTTAATGGCCCTGTTGTTAGAATATTTACCCATAATCGCCTTTTTCGTGTTTTACAAACTAGCGGATATTTACGTCGCTACTGGCGTGCTTATGGTTGGTACTGTGTTGCAAATTCTGGCGTTAAAACTACTTAAGCAGCCGATAACCACTCGCCATTGGGTAATATTGGCTGTAGTAATGCTGTTTGGCGCAGTAACACTTTTATTGCGCGACGACTGGTTCATTAAAATGAAAGTGTCCGTCGTTTACGTGGCCATAGCGCTAATGCTTTTAGGCGGCTTGATATGGAAAAAACGCAGTCCAATTCAGGCTATGATGGGTAAAGATATTAAGCTGCCAGATACAGCATGGTCGCGCTTAACCTATGCCTGGATCATATTCTGCCTGGCACTGGCAGCAGTAAACCTTTACATTGCGGAATTCTGGAGCCAGGAGGCATGGGTTAATTTTAAAGTCTTTGGCATACTGGGTATTTCACTCGTATTCACAATTGGTACCGGATTCTATATGTATCATCACGCCATTGATGAGGAGACCCAGGACTAATGTGGTTTGTTATTTTTGCAGAAGACCATGAGAACTCTCTGGAGGGTCGTAAGCAGGCACGTCCTGCTCATCTTGAACGCTTAAAAGCGTTACAAAATGACGGCCGCCTGCTCGTCGCAGGCCCTTGTCCGGCTATTGCGGAGCTGGACCCGGGCGTGCTTGGTTTTACCGGCTCTGTGGTCATTGCTGAATTTGAGACTCAGGAAGAAGCGGAACAATGGGCTAACGACGACCCCTACTGGCAAGCCGGTGTCTACAAAAAAGCGACGGTGAAGCCATTCAACGCCGTTTTACCGAACTAATCAGGTTAATCAGTGACTATGCAGAGCGTCGAACTTACCGCTAACAATCGCTACCTGCATTGTGTGCGTTTTGAACCTGAGTCAACTGCTAAGGCCACTGTTGTTATAGCTGCTGCGTTAGGTGTGAAACAGCGTTTTTATCAACCCATAGCCCTCTGGTTAAGCAAACAGGGTTACCGCGTCATTACCTTTGACTATTATGGTATTGGCCAGTCCGTTGATAAGCCGTTGAAACAAATCAAGTCTGATATTATCGAATGGGCCGAGCTCGATATGACCGCCGTGATTGACTATGCACAGTCCAGCCAGAAAGGTGAACCACTGATTTGGCTGGCTCACAGCCTGGGTGGCCAAATTGTCGCCATGGCACATAACAGCCACAAAATTGACAAGATGGTGACCATTGCCAGTGGCACCGGATACTGGTTAAAAGCCAGTAAACAGGTTCGTCGCACCTCCTGGTTATTGTGGTATTTTGCCGTGCCAATCAGCACGCCCATTGCAGGTTATTTTCCCGGCAAGCGTTTGAATATGGTTGGTGATATGCCCGCGGCAGCCATGAAGCAATGGAGTCGCTGGTGCCGCAGTAAAGACTATTTGTTTGATAACATCAGTACTGATCAAAAAGTCCGTTACGATGAATTTTCTGCACCCATCAGCGCCTTTCATATTACTGACGACGAATTGTTGCAACGCTCCAACATCGAAAACCTGCTGGCGCACTACCCTAACGCAGAGAAGGTATTAAAAGACTTGCAACCGGAAATAACCGAAAGCAAAGGTATCGGGCATTTCAACTTCTTTCGCAGTCAATTCAAAGAGTCTCTCTGGCGTAAAAGCTTGCTAGACGCACTGCAGGTCAATTAAAGTCGTTATAGAATCAGTCTAATTAATAAGGGCGCTTCGCAATGCACTACCAAATCGAACTGGCGTTATCTTTACTGGCAGCTCTGGCGTTAGGCTTGATGATAGGCATTGAACGCGGCTGGAGCGGCAGGGACAGTGATGAGGGCACTCGTGTTGCCGGCGTACGAACCTTCAGCCTAATAGGTCTTAGCGGCGGTGTTTTTGCTATTTTAGCTCAACAATGGGGCGTATGGCTTATCGTTACCGGTTTCATTGTTGTTGCCATACTCATTGCATCGTCTTATATAAGTTATAGCAAGCTCTCCGATGACGCAGGTATTACCACCGAATTCTCAATGCTGCTGACTTTTGCACTGGCAATTTGGGCTGCCTCTGGTGATCCTCTACCTGCGCTCAGTTGCGGTGCGGTAGTTGTTGCTCTTCTCGGCCATAAAAAAAGTCTGCACAAATTGCTTAAATGCATTTCACCTAAGGCCTTTTACTCAGGTATCACACTACTATTGATATCTGTGGTGGTTCTGCCTTTGCTGCCAAATGAAGGCTACGGCCCCTGGCAGGCGTTGAACCCCTACTGGCTTTGGTGGATGGTCGTTTTAATTTCGGGTCTGTCTTTTATTGGCTATCTGTTTACCCAACTGCTGGGAGAGAGGCGCGGCACTTTGATTACCGCAATCGCCGGAGGCTTCGCATCATCCACAGCCGTTACCCTAACTATGGCTCGTTTTGCGAAAAAAAACTCTCAGAGCGTAATTTACGCCAGCGGCATGCTGCTCGCCTGTAGCATTATGTTCCCGCGAGTTCTTATTGAGGTCTTTGTGGTTAACCGTGAACTTTTACCATTATTGTGGCCGCCTATTCTTCTCATGTTCGCCGGGTTATTAACTGTCATAACACTCATGTACAGACAACATAAACGTAATCCTCCCTCCGAAACCGGAGAGATTACCATCAATAACCCACTGCAACTGACCACTGCTATCCAGTTTGGTATTTTATTAGCAGTTATTTTGTTATTGGCAGAGGCAATGAAAAACTGGTTTGGTGATGCCGGGATATACGGCCTTTCCATAATATCCGGTCTGATGGATGTTGACGCTATTACCTTGTCACTATCACGCTCAGCTCAGAGCGAACTCTCGCGCCAGGTAGCCGCTACGGGAATTATCTTAGCCTGTGTCAGTAATACTCTGCTTAAAGGCATTATGTTCGCTTCTGTCGCCGGTATTAAATTGCACTATCGTTACGCTGTTTACATGATTTTAAGCGTTATTCCCGGCTTGCTTTACGCCTTTTGGCAGTTTTAATTATCACAAACGCAGGACAACAATTATGAAATCAGCTCCTGACTGGATTGCACATCCGGATACACCTTATTTGCTCATCGATGAAGCTAAATTGAAGAGTAACATTAACTATCTTAAGCAACGGGTTGAGTCCCTTGGCAGTCATTTACGCCCGCACTTAAAAACCCTGCGTACTCTGGAGGCGGCTGGGTATCTACTCGATAGTAAGAGTGCTCCGGCCACAGTATCAACGTTAGCTGAGGCCGAGGCCTACGCGAAGGCAGGTTATACCGATTTACTTTATGCTGTTGGCATAGCGCCGGCAAAGCTAAAGCGTGTAGCCGCACTAAGACAGCAAGGCATTAATCTGCATATTCTTTTAGATAATATAACGCAGGCACAAGCGGTTGTTGATTATGCTGCTGAGTTTGGGCAAGACTTTTCCGTTTTTATTGAAATAGACAGTGACGATCACCGTGGTGGTATTAAGCCAAGCGATTCAAAATTGTTAACCATTGCAAAAACACTTGGCGAGCATTTCACCGGTTTAATGACCCATGCCGGTGGCTCATACGCCTGCAATACGGAACAAGGCTTAAAAAACTTCGCCAAACAAGAATGCGATGCCGTTCGAATAGCACGAAACAACCTGGAAACCGCCGGTATTCACTGCGCTATAACCAGCGTTGGTTCAACGCCGACAGCTCATTTTGGCGAAGACTTTAGTGACATTAGTGAAGTCAGAGCCGGCGTTTACACCACCTTTGACTTAGTCATGAAAAACATCGGTGTATGCGACTTCTCGCACATAGCCATGTCCGTCGTCACCACAGTAATCGGCCACAACAAAGAGAAGAATTGGCTGCTGACTGACAGCGGCTGGATGGCATTGTCGCGTGATAGTGGAACAGCGGGTCAGAACCGTGATTTTGGCTATGGACAAGTATGTAAAATAGACGGTTCTGTGCTTGATGGCCTTTGTGTTAATAGTACCTCGCAAGAGCACGGCGTTATAGAGTTAAGCGACGCTTACCAATTAGAAGACTTTCCCGTTGGTCATCAACTACGCATTATGCCCAACCATGCCTGTGCCACTGCCGCCATGCATCCCGTTTACCATGTGCTAATGAGTGACGGTTCGCATAACACCTGGCAACGCATTACTGGCTGGTAATCAACTGCACCGCTTCTTAGTTGCCAGGTTACAAGCAAAAGGGAAAGCTACAAGCTTTCCCCTTCGTTTAAAATCACGATTTCAGCTGATGTCCCAACTTTCTCTGCCATATTTAAAAAGCGAGTTAGTGCCGAGTGAGAGGATAGATCTCCCAGACCCCAGCTTGCATTGCCGTATCCCCAGGGGATAAATACTTTGCAATTAAGATCAGCGGCTGCCGCCAGGGCGTCTTCCGGCGTCATGTGAACATAGCGATACCATTCAGGCGACTCTTCACTGTAATAAGACGCTATCGGCAACAGACACACATCAATATCACCGTAACGCTTGTTTATTACTTTAAAGTGTTCTGAATAACCGGTATCTCCGGCGAAAAGCAACGTCTTCCCCTTGTTTTCGATTAACCAGGCATTCCAGGAGTCTTTATTGTTATCTTCGTAAATAAAGGGCACCAAGGTGCGGCTACTAAAGTGGTGAGCAGGCACCGCAGTCACCAGAGAGTCACCTATTTTCTTCGAAGAAAACCAACCGAGTTCAGTTATATTTGCTCCAATGGATGGAAAGTGATCGGCCAGATTCAATGGCACTAAGTATCCGGGCTTGCGCCCTATGGTTTCAATATCGCTCTTATTAAAATGATCGTAATGAATATGGGAGTATAATACCGCATCGGTGGCATCAATCAGCTCTGGATCTGGCTCCACATTCACCTTTCGCTGTTCACCTCCAACAAGTGAAAACAGCCAGTTAACTGGCCAGTCAAAGTCATTGAAGACTGGATCCGTTAAAAACGTCTCTCCGCTTGAGGTTTTAATGACAAAAGCTGCGTGACCCAGCCATTTAACAGAGAAATCCGTTCCCCCGAGGAAAGCCTTCTTATTTCCAGTGTACTGACACAACCCATCGCTACCACACTGAATATCGCTACGAGGCTTATAGCAATCTTGTTTACAGGTTAACGGATAGCTCTTCTCACCGGCGTCCAGGTTTTGAAAGCGCCCGGTTTCCTCATTAATCAGTTGAGTCTTTTTGTTCGTTGTCGTTACTAAGTTTGCGCTGCACCCAGTTAAAACTAAGGAGAGCAATGCATAAGCAGTAACCAGCATTAGCTCGTTAATTTTCACCACTGAGCTGTACTCCGGAAACGCTAGCCTGACTCAAATCAGCCATGTGATGGCTTAAGCGCCAGTAGTAAATAAAATCTATCAGGATAACAGCGGCAAAGTCATAAACCGTAAACGAATAGTCTGCATCACCGATAAAAATATCCCGAGAAATTGAAACAATAATGCCAAAGAGTATTATGAGTGGAAGTAACCGTATAAATACCACCCAGCTGAGTGAAACATATCTCTCAAGAAACTCCCTACCGTCACGCCCTCCATTAGACTTATAAATAAATGTCGTTCCGAGTACAACAAAGGCTAACTCAACCCAGAACAGAGCTTTATCCCACACCGACGTATTTTCACCCACAATGGCTATTGGTAGGGTAAATAAAACCAACATCACTACCAAATAGTAAAAGGCTTGAGTTTGACTGAAGCGTCCCTGAAGAAAGTCCCTTTTCAGCGCATCAATATTCCAAAAGTACATATTAGCTCCCTAAATTAAACGTATCTAAGGAGACTAATCTTAATGAGGCAGTAGGTCACGCCTCAAATTGTTAAACTTTGTAACATATCAACCAAAATATTAAATCTAATCAACCACTTCAGTCGCCACTTCAATAACCCCTGAGTCAAGATCAGCTATTTTATCAAAAGCGGAGCGTGACAAATCAATCACTCTGCCATCAATAAACGGCCCACGATCATTAATTTTCACCACAACACTTTTGTTGTTAGCAATATTGGTGACTCGAACTTTGGTTCCAAACGGCAAGGTTCGGTGAGCCGCGGTGCTGGAAAAGTGATTATAAGTCTCACCGCTTGCGGTAGTTCTGAATTGATACTTCATGGCGTAGTAAGAGGCTTTACCAGATTCTCTAGTACCAACTACGTTTTGAGGGCTTTCAGCGGGAATAGAAGTACACCCGGTAAGCGCCAGCATAAAAATGCCAACGCCAAGGGTTAATTGTTTAAGTGGATACTGGTTTTTTGTTTTCATCCCTCAATTTTACTGAGTTCCGAAAACACTGTCCGTTAAGAAAACAAAAAGACGTGTAAAGAATTAAACACTTGCCTTAAAAGCTTCTCGTACTGTCGGATACTCAAACTGAAAGCCATGATTACGCAGTTTATCCGGCACCACAGCTTGCCCTTCAAGTAGCATCGACGACATTTCACCCAAGCCTAACTTAAGGACAAACGCCGGTACTCTCATAAAGTGCGGTTTATTCATAACCGATGCCAGGGTACGACTAAAGGCTTCGTTAGTCACTGGTCCGGGAGCCGTCATATTAACGGGCCCGGACAAATTATCGTGCTCCAACAGATACTCAATGGCTCGAATCATATCGTCCAGCTGGATCCAGGACATCATCTGATTGCCCTCACCCAACGGACCACCTAAACCAAACTTATAAGGCGGCAGCATTTTTGCTAATGCTCCCTCTCCTTTTGCCAAAACGACACCGGTACGCAGCAAAACTACACGAGTTGCATCTTTTGCTGCCAAAGCCCGTCGCTCCCACTCCTGACACAAAGTAACAGCAAAGTCCTTATGTTCAGCGACATGGTCTTCATTAACCGGCTCTGCATCACGCGGACCATAATAGCCAATGGCCGAGCCACTCAAAAAGGCTTTAGGTGGCTTTTCTGCTTTATTAATCATGGCGGCGAGCTTTTCTGTCACCTGCCAACGACTGTCTTTCAGGGCTTGCTTACGGGAATCAGACCAACGTTTATCCGCAATACCCTCGCCCTGTAAGTTTATAATCGCATCAAACTGACCAATATCCACAATTTCATCGACCGAAGACAGCAAAGTTACATTGTCGCCCAGCTTTTTTCTCGCCCTTTCCTTGCTGCGAGTGGTGACCGTAAACTGATGCGTGTCCTGGTACTTATGAATAAACGCTGAGCCAATAAGCCCAGTACCACCTGTCATTAAAATGTTCATCGGTCACCTCTTTTATGTTCCATCAGGCCAGCTTACGTATAAGCTGCGCCGTATTTCTCTGAATGAGCCGGTGGCAGGATAAACGACCTAAAACAGCCACCACAACAGCACCAAATACCGGTCCTAACAACCAAAGTTTCCAATGAATCACTGGCGTCATATTGAATACCTGGTTTTGCAATATAAATAGCGAGACTTCCATGGCTAAGGTTGCTATTAGCCCGCTAATTGCCCCAAGCACCAGAAACTCATAAGTAATACTGCGACTCAATAATTTACCCGGCGCTCCCAGGGTTCGTAAAATCACCAGTTCCTTCTGCCGTTCTTCCATACTGGCCTGCACCTGCGCAACCAACACTAAAGCTCCGGCAATAATGACCAGCACTAATACAAAAACAATGGCTAAACTGACCTGTCCAATCACTTCCCGAATCTGATTGATCATAGCGTCCAGATCAATCAACGACGTCTGCGGAAAAGGTTTAAACAATTGGTACAATTCATCTTTTCGGTCTTCACCCAGTCTAAAACTGGTGATGTAAGTTGCCGGAAAATCTTCCAGTGTCGAGGTATTAAAGATCATGTAAAAGTTTGGCTGCAGGGTATTCCAGTCGGCTTTACGCAAACTGGTTACTGGCACAGTGAACTCTTCGCCACCTAAGTTAAAGCGTAGTTCATCACCCACTTTTATATCCAGTCGTTCGGAGACATTTAATTCGACAGAGACCTGAGGTTCAGCGTTGTCGCCCCACCACTCTCCAGCAGTAAGTTCGTTGTTAGGTGGCAAGGTGTCTCGCCAGGTCAGTGAAAGCTCTCTTCCTATACCTTCGCGGCCTTCAGCATCATCGTCATCACGATCTTCCTTGGTGACTTCGTCTAGCAGCTTCTCGCCATTAATATGGGTTAAGCGCCCAGGTACAATGGGGTACAGATCCGTCGACGGAATGTTCTCTCGCTCAAACATGGTCTGCATGTCATCAACTTTGTCTTCGGCTATATTGATGGCGAAATAGTTTGGCGCATCCGCTGGTAACTGACTTTTCCAGTCTTCCAGTAAGTCGTTACGCAAAACAATAACGAGCAACAACAGCATAATGGCGGTTGAAAAACTCAGCATTTGAACACTGTTGGCGGCTGCTCTTCTTTGTAAGCCCGCCAT
This sequence comes from Idiomarina sp. 017G, assembly GCF_004362265.1. Taxonomy (NCBI): domain Bacteria; kingdom Pseudomonadati; phylum Pseudomonadota; class Gammaproteobacteria; order Alteromonadales; family Idiomarinaceae; genus Idiomarina; species Idiomarina sp. 017G. Next base: position 45,841 of record NZ_SNWT01000005.1, read on the forward strand.
AGCCAGGCGCCAGCTACTGCCTGCTTGCATACCCGCCTTACGGCTGGCAGAAATAAACAGCCGGCCTAATCCAAGCAGCAGCACAGCGGCGACTGCACCGCCTGCAAATAAGGCTGTCGATAACCACCACTGCTGGCTGTAAATAACCAGCAATGCGTAAATGGTTCCGCCACTTAGTACCCATTGTAGCCAGCGTACCGCGTTACCCGCCGTTAACTGACGGTGCAGCACGCGCAGCGGCGGAATAGAGACCAGTCGGAATAACGGATACAGTGTAAACATAACGGCACTGATAACACCGGTGGCTCCGGCTAAAACATAAGGCTGCCAGCCCGCCTGAGGTAAAGTCGCATCCAGTTTCTGTGCGACCCACTCAATAACCAGATACTGAAGAGCCCAGCCAAGCGCCATACCGATGGCCACACTCGCAGCGGTTAATAGCAACAGGTGCAGCATAAAAATACGACGGATTTGCTGACGACTGGCACCTAAGGTCTTGAATATGGCGACCACATCGTAATTTCGTTGGCAATAACGCTGTGCTGCAACCGCAACAGCTGTTGCAGCCAGAACCACACCAAGTAAGCTTGCGAGCATCATAAAGCGCTCGGCACGATTCAGCGACCGTGACAACGGACTGTCGCCATCTTCAATACTACGCCAGCTGTGCGTATCGTCATTCAGGCGTGGTAACAGCCATTCTTCGTAAGCATCAATATCACTGTTATTACCAGCCATCAGCACATTAAAACGAACCCGGCTGCCGGGTTGAATCAGACCGGTTTCTTCCAGCTGCGAATGGCGAATCAATACGTTAGGACTGTCGGTAAAAACTGAAAAGCCAACGTCAGGCTCGTAAGTAACCACCTTAGTGACTTTAAAGCTACTATTGCCCACTTCAATATCATCGCCAATATCTAATTGCAGCGCCTGAAACAGCTGCGATGCCACCCAGGCTTCACCTTCTGCGGGGAGCCCCTTGGCAACGTAACCTTGTCCAAAAGGTTGATCCGCTATTTCCAGCTCACCGCGCAGAGGATAACCGTCACTCACCGCTTTAACATCCACCAGGGTCATGTTTCCGTCAGCAAAAGCCATGGAATTGAAAACCACTTTCCAGGCGGTTTTCAAGTTCATTTGCCCGGCTTGCTCAAGCCACTCCTGCGGAATATCGCGTCTGGAACTTAGTACTCTGTCGGCAGCCAGAAACTCACTGCTACGTTCAGTTAATCCTGCTTGCAGACGATCACTGAAAATAGACAACGAAAGCACTGCGGTCACCGACAAAATAATAGCCAGTGCCATAATGGTCAGTTCACCGCGCCTCAGCTCCTGCTTTAACAGACGAAATGAAATCTTATGCCACATCCTGATCTGCCTCCGATAGCTGGCCTGCTTCCATTTGCAACACGCGCTGACAACGCGCAGCAAGTCGCTGATCATGAGTGACCACAACAAGTGTGGTGCCATAATCCTTATTCAAGTCAAATAGCAGCTCTTCAACCTTGCCGCCGGTTTTTGCATCAAGGTTACCGGTAGGTTCATCAGCAAACAGAATTTTGGGTTGTCCAACAAAAGCCCGAGCAATAGCTACGCGTTGCTGCTCACCGCCAGACAGTTGGTTAGGATAATGGTGCCAGCGATCTTCCAGCCCAACCTTCGCCAGTAATTCTCTGGCTTCTTTCTCTGCGCCTTTATGTCCGGCCAGTTCTGCCGGCAGCATAACGTTCTCTAAGGCACTTAAGCTAGGTACCAGCAGGAACGACTGAAAAATGAAGCCGACTTTGTCAGCACGAACTTTTGCGCGCTGCTCCTCATCCAATTCGCTTAATTTTTCGTTCTCTATAAGAACCTCTCCGGAGGATGCGAGGTCTAAACCCGCCAGTAGTGACAATAACGTCGACTTACCTGAGCCGGAAGCGCCGACAATGGCTACGGTGTCACCGGCATTGATACTGACGTTAATTGGCTGCAGAATCTGTAATGGACCCTCAGAGGTGTCTACGGTTTTTTCCAGTTGTTGAGCTTGAATGAGCATAAAATGAAAAACTTCCTTTTGAAAACGTGTTTATTTTTAGCGCTGTTGTTGGTTATACGCAGCGTTTCCGCAAATGTCTCACTTGTCGTTTTAGGTGACAGCTTAAGCGCCGGTTATGGGCTTTCTCAGGAACAAACCTGGGTTGCCGAGTTAGATCGACGCTGGGAGAGCTCTCATCCCGATATTAACATCATTAACGCCAGCATTAGTGGCGAGACCACTCGTGGTGGTTTGCGCCGCTTAGAAGGCGTTTTAGAGCGTCATAAACCCGACGCATTATTTATTGAGCTGGGTGGTAATGACGGACTTCGTGGGTTCGACCTAAACACAGTTCGTTCAAATTTGAAACAAATCATCGACCAGGCGCAGCAACAAGGCGTTAAAGTCGGTTTGAGTCAGGTTATGGTGCCACCAAACTATGGCCAGCGTTTTGCTGAACAGTTCCAGAAAATGTTTGAGGAAGTTGCAGAAGAAAAAAATGTGACACTCATACCTTTCTTTATGGAAGAAATAGCAACAAATGCGGATTATGTGCAGGATGATGGCATTCACCCCACCGCGGAAGCCCAGCCAAAGATAGCTGATTTTCTGGAACCTTATTTACTGAAGTTGGCCCAGTAGCGAAAGCCAGAAACAAAAAAACCGCCTGCGGGCGGTTGATTTAAGTGGCGTCCCCTAGGGGATTTGAACCCCTGTTACCGCCGTGAAAGGGCGGTGTCCTAGGCCACTAGACGAAGGGGACCCATGGAACTTAATTTAATATATGCAGAAAAGTAATGGCGTCCCCTAGGGGATTTGAACCCCTGTTACCGCCGTGAAAGGGCGGTGTCCTGGACCACTAGACGAAGGGGACGCAGAAATTACTTTTTACATTTTGTATTTGAATGGCGTCCCCTAGGGGATTTGAACCCCTGTTACCGCCGTGAAAGGGCGGTGTCCTGGACCACTAGACGAAGGGGACGCAACAACCAAATACTTACTGCCAAATAATGCTTTACCAAAACAACTTGGTGGAGCTAAGCGGGATCGAACCGCTGACCTCTTGCATGCCATGCAAGCGCTCTCCCAGCTGAGCTATAGCCCCGCACCTGACAGTCGCAGACTGCCTTGACAGCGGGGCGCATTCTATTGTGACCTGAGCTAATGTGTCAACTATTTTTTCTAAAAATACTTCTGTTTGAGCGTTTTTATGGCAGTTTGCTCAGTAATTCATCAAATCTTGACTTTAACCGCCTTTCGGCAACTTTTGGTGGTAAACGTGGTACACCTGCTCCATGCCTTCCCGGCTTGAAACCGATACATTCATATCATTAACCAAACCATTATCTAAACGATAGACCCAACCGTGTATTGTCAGTGACTCACCTTTGTCCCAGGCTTCCTGCACCATATTGGTTTTGGCCAGGTTTTTAACCTGTTCAATCACGTTCAGTTCACACAAACGATCAATCTGCTCGGTCTCGCCCAGTTGCTCTAACTCTTCGGCATGCTCGCGGTACACATCACGAATTGGATACAACCAGTGATCAACCAGCCCGTGAGGTTTACTCTCAAGTGCCGCTTTTACACCCCCACAACCGTAATGACCCACCACAAGGATATGCCGAACTTTCAACGCTTCAATGGCAAACTGAATAACCGACAAGCAGTTAAAATCAGTCTGGATGACTTGATTGGCGACATTTCTGTGTACAAACAATTCACCCGGAGCCATCCCCACAATCTCGTTCGCCGGCACCCGACTATCGGAACAGCCTATCCATAGATATTGCGGGGATTGCTGCCCTACTAAGCGTTTGAAAAAATCAGGATCGTTCTTTACCTGTTGCTCCGCCCACTCTTTGTTGTTTGCAATCAAATGTTTTATATCTGCCATTACTCATCCCATCGTGGCGGTCGCCTGGCGTTATCAGGCCAGGCGTAATTTTTATTAGCATCAAATTACGCGTTTTCGCGGTTAGCAATAAATTCCAACGCCAGGTCTATACGTGCCAGAACGGTCTGCTGCGGAATTAATTCCAGAGTCACATCTAATGATGGAGAGTTGCCCCCACCCGTCGCGGCAACACGCAGTGGCATGCCCACTTTGCCCATACCAACATCCAAATCGGCAGCTGTCTGGTTAATTGCCGCCTGAATATTAGCAGCATTCCAGTCACTAATTGCTCCGAGCAGTTCTTTGGCTTTTACCAGCGGCTCTTTGGCTACCGGGCGTAAATGTTTTTTCGCCGCTTTTTCGTCAAACTCATCGAATGACTCAAAGAAGTAACGGCTAATGGCAGCCATTTCTTTTAAGGTTTTTACCCGATCAGCCTGCAACGACACAACTTGCTCTAGCGCTGGACCATTACTGGTGTCCACACCTATTTGGTCAAACTGCCATTGCAATTGCGGTGCAACTTGCTCCGCAGGCAAGGTTTTCATGTAGTGCTGGTTTAGCCAGTTAAGTTTTTCGGTATTAAACGCAGAGGCTGCTTTATTCACGTCATCCAGCTTGAAGTACTCCACCAGTTCATCGCGGCTGAATATTTCCTGATCACCATGAGACCAGCCTAAACGCGCTAAGTAATTTACAACCGCTTCCGGTACGTAGCCGTCGTCGCGGTATTGCATAACGCTGACTGCACCATGACGCTTCGACAGCTTCTTACCATCGTCACCTAAAATCATCGACACGTGAGCGTACTGAGGTACTGGTGCACCCAGAGCTTTCAGAATATTAATTTGACGCGGGGTATTATTAATGTGGTCTTCACCACGCACCACGTGCGTAATATCCATGTCCCAGTCATCAACCACCACACAGAAGTTATAAGTCGGCGTACCGTCAGTACGGGCAATGATCAAATCATCCAGTTCAGTATTAGCGAACTCAATGCGCCCGCGAATGTGATCATCAAAAACCACACTGCCGTCTTGCGGGTTACGAAAACGAATGACGTACTTATCACCGCCAACATTCGGGTTGTCCCGACAATGGCCATCGTAGCGAGGCTTTTCACCGGCAGCCATTTGCTCTTCACGCATTTTTTCTAAGCGTTCGGTTGAGCAATAGCATTTATAGGCTTTGTCTTCTTCCAGTAATTTGTCGATTAACTCCTGATAGCGCTCAAAACGCTGAGTCTGGTAATAAGGCCCGCGATCCCAGCTTAAACCTAACCATTCCATGCCCTCTAAAATGGCATCAATAGCAGGCTGAGTTGAACGTTCACGGTCCGTATCTTCTATACGCAGTACGAACTCGCCGCCCTGCGCTTTTGCGACTAACCATGAATACAATGCCGTACGGGCACCACCAACATGCAAATACCCAGTCGGGCTGGGGGCAAAACGCGTTACCACACTCATGTTTGTTCCTTTCTTTAAAACCAGTCAATTTTATGGGCGCAAGTTTATCAAGACTGAGCGCCTGACGCATCTGCTATTCGAAATGATTAAAATGTCAGCAAACGAACACAAGTTGGCAATTTTTATTTGACAGTTTAGATCTGCGCCCTATAATGCCACCTCGCAACGACGCAGAAGTGTCACAGTGAAAATGGTTGCTTAGCTCAGTTGGGAGAGCATCGCCCTTACAAGGCGAGGGTCACTGGTTCAAGCCCAGTAGCAACCACCACTTCTCTTCTTCCGTCAATTGCAGACCTTCAGGATGGTTGCTTAGCTCAGTTGGGAGAGCATCGCCCTTACAAGGCGAGGGTCACTGGTTCGAGCCCAGTAGCAACCACCACTTTTTTACTCTCTCAGTTCTCTATTTCTCCAGTATTAAATTTTCCTGATAAATTTCCTGATAAATTCCCTGACAAATAGTCTAGTAATACCCGTACTTTTGGAATCACCTGACGGTTTTCCGGATACAATGCCCATATACCATCATCGGGTTGCCGGTAGTCCGCTAATACTTCCTCTAGCTGCCCGTTAGCTAATGAGTCCGTTACATAATAGTCCGGCAGCATAGCCAGCCCCAGACCTTTCATAGCGGCGTCACGAAGCGCCAGACCATTGTTGCAATGCAGGTAGGATTCCGGACGAACCGTTTCCAGTTTACCCTCAACCTGAAAGCGCCATTGCCTGACCGTTCCGGTAAAACAGCGGTGCGCATCCAGTGCGTTAATATCTTGCGGCCGACCAAACTCTTCAAAATAAGCAGGAGAGCCGACGACGAAATGTCGGCGCGAGCCTAGTTTTCTGGCCCGTAACCGCGGATTACCCAACTGCCCTAATCTAATGGCAACATCGTAACTGCCCTCTATTAAATCGACCTGCTCGTTGGTTAATTGAAAATCCAGCCGGCATTCTGGGTAAATGTGTAAAAAATCATTCAACAGAGGTGCTATGAAACGCTCACCATAATAGACCGGTGCCGTAATGCGAATCAGCCCCTGCGGCTGCTGCGTTCGCTGCTGAATGGCCTGATCGGCGTCTCTTAAGCTGGCAACCAAGTGCTGACAATGAGGTAAATAAAGCTTCCCCTCTTCCGTTAAACTGACACTGCGGGTTGAGCGGTACAGCAGTTGCATCTGCAGCCGGTGCTCAAGCGCTGCTATATTACGGCTAACCTGCGCCACAGATAACCTGAGTTGCCGGGCTGCCGCAGTAAAGCTCTGTTGCTCAGCCACTGCCGCAAACTCACTGATCCCCTGCCATGGCTTCATCTCACACCCATTATTTCATTTATGAAAAAGTAATTTGTAAAAACAGTAGATTACCTGCTAATGAGAAAAAGTTAAACTTACGCTACGCTTTTACCTAATAAAATGAAAATCCAAGACTATAAGGAATTATTATGGAAACCATTAAGTCACGCGCTATGGTTGCCTGGGGCCCGGGCGAACCACTGAAAGAAGAAATTATTGACGTTGCGCCGCCGAAAAAAGGCGAAGTGCGGGTTCGCATTATAGCAACAGGTGTTTGCCATACCGATGCTTACACACTTTCCGGTAAAGATCCTGAAGGCATTTTCCCTTCTGTACTAGGTCACGAAGGTGGCGGTATTGTTGAATCCGTCGGCGAAGGTGTCACCTCAGTTGAAGTGGGTGATCATGTTATTCCTCTGTACACCGCGGAATGTGGTGAGTGTAAATTCTGTACCTCGGGTAAAACTAACCTGTGTCAGGCCGTTCGTGCCACTCAGGGTAAAGGCTTAATGCCGGACGGTACCAGCCGCTTTTCAAAAGACGGCGAGACCATTTATCACTACATGGGCACTTCAACTTTTTCTGAATACACCGTTTTACCAGAAATTTCACTGGCTAAAATTCCCAAAGACGCTCCTTTAGAAAAAGTCTGTCTGTTAGGTTGTGGTGTCACCACCGGCATGGGCGCGGTTAAAAACACCGCCAAAGTCCAGGAAGGCGACACAGTTGCGGTATTTGGTTTAGGTGGTATTGGTCTGGCCGTTATTATTGGTGCCGTACAAGCCAAAGCTTCGCGCATTATTGCCATTGATGTAAACGACGACAAACAAACGATTGCCAAAGAGCTAGGCGCAACCGACTTCGTGAACCCAACCAAGTACGACAAGCCTATTCAGGAAGTTATTGTCGATATGACTGACGGTGGTGTCGACTTCTCGTTTGAATGCATTGGTAACGTCGACGTTATGCGCGCCGCGCTAGAGTGCTGCCACAAAGGCTGGGGCGAGTCCGTAATTATTGGTGTTGCCGGTGCCGGTGAAGAAATCTCTACCCGCCCTTTCCAGCTGGTTACTGGCCGTGTATGGCGTGGTAGTGCCTTTGGTGGCGTTAAAGGCCGTACCGAACTGCCTGACTATGTAAAACAATATATGGACGGGAAATTTGATTTAGACACCTTTATCACTCATACCATGCCGTTAGAAGAGATTAACGAAGCGTTCGACTTAATGCATGAAGGTAAGTCGATTCGTTCAGTTATTCATTATTAATGGAGTCTGTAATGAAACAAGTTAGCGAAACCCGCTGTTTCGGCGGACGCCAGTTACGCTTTGAACATGACTCTGAAGTACTGAACTGCGCTATGCAGTTCAGTGTCTTTTTGCCCCTAAGAGCAGAAAAGTCCAAGGTGCCAGCGGTTTATTTTCTCTCCGGCTTAACCTGCACCGACGAAAATTTTTCCACTAAAGCCGGTGCGCAACGGGTAGCAACGGAGCTCGGTATTGCCTTAATTGTACCGGATACCAGCCCGCGTGGAGATAACGTAGCTGATGATCCAGACGGGGCTTACGACTTAGGCTTAGGCGCCGGCTTTTACGTCAACGCTACTCAGGAGCCATGGAAAAATCATTATCAGATGTATGACTACATCGTTAAGGAGCTTCCGAAGCTGGTCGAAGCGGAACTGCCAATTAACGATAAACGCGCTATTGCGGGTCATTCCATGGGTGGCCATGGTGCTTTGGTTATTGGCTTGCGTAACAGCGACCGTTACAGCAGTATCTCTGCCTTTTCGCCTATTACTAATCCAACACAGTGCCCCTGGGGTGAAAAAGCCTTTAGTGCTTATTTAGGCGATGATCGCGAACAGTGGAAGCAATACGACGCTGTTGAGATTATTAAATCGAAAGGTCAGACATTGCCAATTCGGGTAGATCAAGGCTTAGCTGATGGCTTTTTAGAAGAACAGCTAAAACCTGAAAACCTGAAAGAAGCCATTGCTGAAGTAGAGGGTGGTGGCACCGTTCACCTACACGACGGTTACGACCACAGCTACTATTTTATATCCTCGTTTATCGAAGCCCAGCTTCGCTTCCATGCGAAGTATTTAAACGCGTAACACGCCGCCGACGTAGCCTGACATTTATGTCAGGTGAGATATCTCCCCTGATGTGAACATCAGGCTACACGCGGAATTTGATAACCGCCTGGCGTAATTGCTCTGTTTGATTGCGAACCTGAGCAACGGCATCGGCATTTGACTGCGCATCATTCGCTGCTTCCACACCGGCATCCCGCACACGGGTTATATTTCTGGCGGTTTCATCCACAACCGCCGATTGTTCTTCAACTGCCGTCGCGATAGATGCCGAACGGTCGTTAATTTTTAAAAGCTCCATATGGATGCGATTAAATAACTCATCGGACTCCGATGAATGCTGAGCACTCTCCTCACCCAGTTCATTACACTCCTGCAATGTGGTGACAATAATCTGCGTCTGCTGGTTCAACTGGCTGGTAATAGACTCAATTTCACCAATAGATTTTTGCGTGCGTGAAGCCAGTGTCCGGACTTCATCAGCAACAACAGCGAAACCACGCCCCTGCTCACCAGCTCGGGCAGCCTCAATAGCCGCATTCAGTGCCAGTAAATTGGTTTGCTCTGCAATACCATTTATAACCGTCACTATTTGTGTAATTGAAGCACTGCGTTCCGCTAAGGTATTTGCTTCGCTCACACTACTGTTTAAACGCTCTGCCAGATACCGAACCTTTTCAACGCCAGCTTGTACTGAAGTACTGCCATGCTTAGCCTGATCGGACAAACTGTTCACCTGCTCGGCAGTGTCTTCTGCATCATTCGCAATAGTATGAGCAGTGCTGCCCATCTCATTGATAGCGGCTGCAACCTGATCAACTTCGTGCGATTGCATATCCAGATTCTCAGACGTATGAGTGACGGTATCCGACACCTGCTGGGTTAACCCGTTAACCGTCTCAACTGACTCATTAATTTGCTTAATAACGTTACGGAAGTATCTCAGAAGTTCATTAAAGCTATCGACTAAATCACCTAATTCATCACTACGGAACTTTTCTGATACCAGAGTTAAGTCATTGCTACTCTGGACTTTTTTCATGTCTTCGCGTAACTGAGTTAGCGGCTGATTAATGGAGCGAACAACCCAGAACAGCATGGCTACAACAATAAATGCAATTGCTGCAAAAACCACAATAGGAACCCATTTCATGGTTGCCTGACGTGACTGAAGCAACTCATTTAGATTCTCATCTAACTCAGCTAACGAACTCTCCATATTACCGGCAATAATTCTGACTTCACCTTTAATGCCGGACTCTTCATCCAGGCCAATTTCTTTCGACAAGCTGGCATAACGGCCAAAGTCACGACGATAAGCGTCAACTTTGGAAGCCAGATTCGGCGATGCCGATAGCTCGGCTTTCAACTCATCCAGTAAATTGTTAACTCGGCCGAGGTATTTGTCGTCAAAACGCAGCATAAAGTCTTTTTCGCTACGGCGTATCTGCAACAGAGTTACCAACAATTCGGTTCGGTTGGCTGTATCAATAGCTTCTTCCAGCTCATGCGTCGCCGCCCGCAGCGCGCCATAGGCCGCACTATTTTCATCCAGTCCTCGTTGCTTAAACGCAGCAACTAAACTATTAAAATTTTCTTCATATTTTGAAACCTGCTCAGCAAGACCATCAATAAGTCGCGTAGAGCCCTCATCAGCAACCAGTTGGTTAAGCTGTTCTAACCTTTCAATCGTTACACTAACTTCTTGCTGTAGTTTATCCGCGTAACTTTCATCCATTCGCAAAAGGAAATCTTTTTCGGCACGACGCACTTGTAACAAACCGTTATGTACAGATTCCCGCAATTCACTGGCGCGATGCAGCTGACTAATTTGAGACTGAAAAAACATCATCAGCATTAGTAGTATGATAAAAGCAGCCGTTGTTACCGCACCGACAGAGAGAAGTTTATTGCGAATTGACATAAGGTAAGCCCATGTTTAGAAACTGGCGAAATAATAGTCATTGAACAAATGTTCTGCAATGATCTATTTTGTTAACAACTTTAGCTAAGCGACACGCTATGTCAAAGTAAGAGGTATCACTTACTGGGTAAATACCCTTATTTCAGAACCAGTTATAATCGCACCAAGCTCAAAACAGGATGCAGTAATGAAAGTTAATTCGGCAATACAAGCGTTATCAATTCTGAACGATGGAGATGTTATTTGGTGTCAGTCGATGGCGGCCACTCCCTACAAATTATTAGAGGGTCTGAAGGAAGTTGCCAAACAGCGTGTAAACTTAACGCTATTGCAATTGCATACGGAATACAGCGAAGCTTTAGGTGACCCGGAATTAAACGGGCATCTCAGGCAACGAGCATTTTTTGTCGGAGCATCAACCCGCCAGGCCGTTAATCAGGGTCTGGCCGACTACGTTCCTATTTTCCTGTCTGAAATTCCAAAGCTGTTTCGTTCAGGCGAACAACCGCTGGACGCAGCTATTATTCAGGTATCGCCGCCAGATAAACACGGTAACTGCAGTTTAGGTATCTCGGTAGAAGCAACGCGAGCCGCCCTGCAAGTTGCAAAGAAGGTTATAGCCTGGATAAATCCGAATATGCCACGCACCCATGGCGATGCACTGGTTCAACTTAAGCGCTTCGATCGCTATTTTGAAGAAGCGGCACCGATTCCCGAGCATAAGCAACCGCAACAGAACCCTATTACTCAGAAAATTGGTGAGCAAGTTGCCGGGCTCATTAACGACGGTGACTGTTTACAGATGGGCATTGGAGCGATACCCGATGCGACTCTGGCTTGTCTGCATCATCATAAAGACTTAGGTATTCATACCGAAATGTTTTCAGATGGTGTGCTGCCTTTAGTTGAGCGTGGCGTTATTAATAACAGTCGCAAGCGTAAACACCGAGGACGCATTGTCACCACCTTTGCGATGGGATCTCAGGCATTATATGACTTTGTAGATGACAACCCGGAAGTGTTTTTCCTTGATGTTGAATACACTAACGACACGTCCGTTATTCGCCAAAATAAACAGGTTATGTCTATTAACAGCGCACTGCAGGTTGATTTAAGCGGTCAGGTTTGCGCCGACTCAATCGGTACCCGTATTTATTCCGGCGTTGGTGGGCAAATGGATTTTGTTCGCGGCGCCAGCTTATCCGAAGGTGGTCGCTCAGTGATTGCGCTACCGTCAACGGCTTGTGGCGGAAGCGTTTCCCGCATCAGTTCTCTGCTGGAACCGGGAGCCGGAGTCGTAACAACTCGCGCGCACGTTCATTACATTGTGACCGAGCATGGTATCGCGAATTTACGAGCCAAAAGCATGAGTGAACGCGCACGGGAGCTTATCCACATAGCCGACCCTAAATTCCGTGAAGAACTGGCTAAAGCGGCCTACGACGACTGGGGTCTGAACATAAGCTAGACTGTTTTCATCTAATATCGCCGTTAACTTAACGTCCAAACTGCGCTAGGCTATTTTTAAATAGCCTATTGCGGAGCGGAGGTCTTAATGAAAACAGTCGGCATTATTGGTGGCATGAGCTGGGAATCAACCAGCACTTACTACCGACGCCTGAACCAGCTAGTCAATGAACGACTTGGTGGCCTGCATAGCGCAGAGCTCCTGCTTGCCAGCGTTGACTTTGCGCCTATTGAAAAAATGCAAAGTCAGGGCGACTGGGACGCAGCCGCGCAGGCTCTTATCGGTAAAGCCAGACAACTTGAGTCCGCGGGAGCCGAATGCATTGTTATAGCGACAAATACAATGCATAAAGTGGCACCTCAGATTGAAACCGCTGTAACCATACCCTTACTGCATATTGTTGACGCGGTAGCCGCTCATCTCAAACAAAATAGTGTCCATAACGTTGGGCTGCTTGGTACCCGTTTCACCATGCAGCAACCTTTCTATAAAGAGCGCCTGGAACAAAACAATGTACAGGTTCTGGTCCCCGAGGAAGAGGACAGCATTACCGTCGACAGCATCATTTTTAAAGAACTTTGTCACGGCCAGTTCACTGAAAAAGCCAGGGAGCATTATCTTCGCGTTATTGATTCGCTAGCCGAACGGGGTGCACAAGGTGTTATTCTGGGATGCACAGAAATAGGTTTACTGGTTCAGCAGGAGCATTCGGCTTTGCCATTATTCGATACCACGGAACTGCACTGCCGGGCTATTGCCGACTGGATGTTGAAATAACAGCAGGTTAACCATGACAGACCTAACCACAGACTTTTCTCAATTTTATGAGCGCGCTTGTCAACGCAAAGGCGGCGAAAACGCTATGCTTTCACGCATGCCAAAAGTTACACCTGCAAGCGAGCTGAAACAGCTGGATGACCGGGTCATTTTATCAACCATTACCCGTTGTATTTTCCGCGCCGGTTTTGTCTGGCGCATTATTGAAGCGAAGTGGCCGGGTTTTGAAGAAGCCTTTAAAGGCTTTGTGCCTCTTTACTGGCAACAAGTGCCCCCAGAAGTCTTAGAGGCACTTTCCAAAGATGAACGTATTGTCCGCAACCAGCAAAAAATAAACACCGTGCCCGCTAACGCACGAATGATTGTGGAAGTAGCCGAAGAATACGGCAGTTTTGGTCAGTTTCTGGCTCAATGGCCATCGAGCCAACAAGCGGAGTTGTTGCATTATCTTAAAAAGAACGGTTCGCGATTAGGCGGCGTTACCCCACAGTATGTTTTGCGCGAGCTTGGCTGGGACGGTTTTATTCTTTCCAATGATGTTATCACCGCGTTGACCAACTACAAGCTGATAGACGCTTCTCCCACCAGTCAAAAAGGGTTAAAACAAGCTCAAAGTGCGTTTAACCACTGGCATCAGCAGACCCAGTTACCTTACAGTCATTTGTCGCGAATTCTGTCTTACAGCGTAGGAGAATAGACGCTCGTCAATCTCTTGTCAGGTTAAATATAAAGCAATTGAAGCACTTAGCTATTAAAGGTATATTGCCCGCTTTTCTCAACCAAGGAGAGACTTATGAGAAAAGCTGTTATCGCATTGGCAATGCTGACCTTACCTGGCGCAGTTCTAGCTGAGACCCCTAACTGGAATAAAGTTGATGCGTCCTATCTTGATACCGATGTTGGCGTTGACGGAGCTGGCGATCTTTCTTTCGACGGATTCAGAGTCGGCGGTTCGGCCGCTATTAATCCGGACCTCGTCGTTTTAGATAACCTTTTCGTATTTGCAGATTTCGACTCTGTCTCCAATGACGACTCAGGTTTCGATTTAGATATCGACTTTCTGTCAGCAGGTATCGGTTCATATAAGCACTTAACTAACACCACTGATTTATACTCGACAGTATCGTTTGAACGAGCAAAATTTTCAGGTTCTGGCCAGGGACTGTCGACATCGGCATCCGAGAATGCCTGGGGTGTTGGAGTCGGACTTCGCTCTATGATAGCTCCAAAAGTTGAGGTCGATGCTAAGGTGGACTATATCGCGTTTGACGAAGATACTTTTCGCTTTAGTGTATCTGCTTTCTATCACGCGACAGCAAACCTGTCGTTTGGTCTTGGCTATGAGACATACGGTGAAGTCCAGTACCTCGATGTTGATAGCCTAAGTGCTACCGTACGCTATTCATTTTAATAAACTTAACTATGCTTTCCCCCCTGCTGCTAACCCGCAGCAGGGCCAAATTAAACTCTGGATAAATTCCCTTCTATCGCCTATAAATAGTTGAGTGTACGCACACATTAACTCCCGTTGCCATAAGCCACTCTTTCTAAAAACTATGGGGATTTTGATGAACTCAACTAAGAATACTCTGATAATAAGCATTTCTCTTATCATCAGCTTCGCGATCGTTAGCATTATCGGTTCAAATGCAGTGCTTGAGCACAAGTCTATGGAGCGCAGTGTGACCGTAAAAGGGTTATCCGAACGAGAATATCTTGCCGACACAGTTATCTGGCCTATTCAATTTACCGCGGCAAGCAACGATTTATCAGAAATTTATGAAACTATGGAAGCCTCCAATAAAAAGGTCATCGCCTTCTTACGGGAGAAAGGCATTGAGACGGACGAAATATCCTCATCTGCCCCTTCCATTACAGACAAATCTGCACAGCGTTACGGCTCTTCTCAACCCGCAGAATTTCGTTATACCGCCACACAAGCTATTACTGTCTATTCCAGTAACGTAGAGCAGGTTCGCAGTGTCATGGGAGACCTTGCCGAGCTGGGTAAAGAGGGGATTGTTCTCAGCAGCGACGATTATCAGGCGCAACCTGAATACTTATTTACCCGGTTGAATGAGGTAAAGCCCGAAATGATAGAAGAGGCCACTAAGAAAGCCCGGGAAGTAGCAGAAAAATTTGCGACAGACTCGAACTCTCAGTTGGGTAAAATCAAACAGGCACGTCAGGGGCAGTTTAGTATCAGTGCTCGCGACCGACACAATCCTCATCTGAAAAATGTGCGGGTTGTATCCACCATAGAATATTACTTGTCCGATTGATTTATTCGTTTCACAATGCGGCTAACTCTTTGCCAAAAGGCTTATTAAATAATGAAAAGAACGCTGCAGTATTTGTTTAAAGGGTTAGCCATTTTACTGCCCATTGTTGTGACCTTTGCGTTACTGCAATGGCTGCTAGTTACCATCGAAAATTGGCTTAAGCCTATATGGATAACCTTACTGGGTGAGTCTTCCTATTTTCCGGGGCTCGCCTTTATTAGCTTTTTAGCTATTGCTTTGCTTATTGGTTTTAGCTCCCGCTGGAATTTCATTGATTCTCTCTGGCAGCTTCCCGGAAAACTTATCAACCGGCTGCCACTGCTGCGCAGTCTTTACGGTACCATTAACGATGTCTTTGAAATGATGTCGGGCAAAAACTTCGCTGAAGAATCTGTTGTATTAGTCACACTTCCCGGCAGCAAACTGCGGCTTATTGGTATTGTCACCAAGAAAAGCGGAATTAAGGGTGACCGCCTGTCGGAATTGATGAAAGATGACCAGGTGGCGGTATTTTTGCCCATGAGTTATAACGTCGGCGGCTATATGGTCATTGTGCCGGCGGATTGTATCGAGTCACTGACTATGAAACCTGCCGATGCCCTGCAGCTGACAATAAGTGGGGGCCTGGGCAAAAATCACTCCGGCAAAACAGATTAAAAACTGCAGTTGAAATCAGCGCGCGTGCTGGTAAAGTTCGCGCTATGAAACTATCTGAACCCTGCCCTTGCGGCCTCGATAAAACCTATCAACATTGTTGCTATCCATATCATAATGGAGAATCACTTGCGTCATCGCCTGAAGCCTTAATGCGTTCACGCTACAGTGCCTTTGTCGGACGCTTAGCAGGCTACTTAGAAGCAACATGGCATAGCAGCTACCGCCCCGCCTTTCTCGATTTAAGCGACTCACCAAACTGGCTTAAATTGCAGGTTATTTCTTCCAGCGTAGATCAGAATAAAGGGCAGGTGCATTTCCGCGCATTTTATCGCGACGGAGATGATATTGCTTTTATGGAAGAAAAATCTGATTTTATTTTCGAAGACGGCAAATGGTATTACTTAACCGGCCAGACAACTTAAGACAGCTGCTGACCGGTTTTATCTAAAAATACCAGACCGTGGGTTTTAACATGCTTCTCATAACGAGTTACTGTTAACGGCTTAGAAAAGTAAAAACCCTGAAACTCTGAAAAGCCAATTTCGGTTAATCTTGTTAACTGAGACTTTTCTTCTACACCTTCAACGACACATTTAATTTTCAATTCAGAGCAAATATTAAAAATGCCCTTAACTAAGCTGTATTGTCGCCCGGATGTTTTTATGCCACGAAGCAGCGCTCTGTCCAGTTTTAACTTATCAATCGGGTAATAAGCCAAGCGGGTAACACTGGAATAGCCGACTCCAAAGTCATCAACCGATACCTTAAAGCCCCAGGACTTCAATTCATTCATAAGCTCTAATGAGTTGACCCTGTCCGACTCCAGACAGGTTTCTGTTAACTCCAGCTCTATCTGTGAAGGTTTAACCGAAAAATCGGCCAGATATTTGACCAGCTTCGAAATAAAATCGGGCTGAGAAAAGTCAAGCAGTGAAATGTTGATGGCTACGGGTAACAGCGGAAAATCATTTTTCTTCCACAGCGATATTTGAGCACAGACTTTCTGAACAATTAAGTCGGTTAAACGACTTATCATTCGGTACTCTTCTGCAATTGGAATAAAAATAGCCGGAGAAATGGAACCCAGTACAGGGCTGTCCCAGCGGGCAAGTGCTTCAAGCCCGACACAAGTGCCATCGGCAGTCACTTTCGGTTGAAAACAAACATCCAACTCGTCGTTCTGTATGGCTTCATCCAAAAGAATTGAGATTTCATGGCGTTCCATAAACTCTTCCGAGTTTTCAGTATCATAAAGATGATAAAACTGGTTCACAGAAGCAAACTTCTTTGCTTCCAACGCACGGGAAACAACAACGTCGGCGGTTTCACCATGCTTAGGAAACCTGGCCACACCGAACTGAAAAGACTGCTGACATTTAATACCCTGAAAGGTGTATTCTTTATCGAGAGAGTTTTTAATATCCAGTAAAACGTCTTTTAATTCGTTCTCTACCGTCTTTGGCAAAATAAACACCAGCTTATTTAACGCAATAGTCGCAGTTAAGCGCGGATGCTGCCGGTGCTTCTTCAACCGGCTGTATGAAGACGCTAAAAGTCTTCTGATAACACTTTCACCATACTTTAACCTGAGGTAGTCCTCGCTTTCACTTTGTGCAACAACCACAAAGAATTCACGATCTGACTTAGAAATTAATTTATTGCATTGCAACTCAAACCAGTCGCTGTTCGGCAAGTTTGTCTGAGTATCCAGGTAACGCAAACGGCGGTTTTCCTGCTCTAAGAACGTCAGGTTACTCTCCAGCGTTTTCTCTTGTGTGCAATCGACAAATTCATAAACATAAGAGCTGGCTTCCGGAACTTCTAATCTGACAACTTGTTGGTATGTATGCTCATGACGGATAATCTTGCCACCCGTGGGTAATTTGGCATGATTAATATCGGGAAACCAGTTAGAAATAGACTGACAACCACTTCTCGTCGACTCATCTAAACCAAAAATATCACCGGCCTGTTTATTAAAATCTGTAATTAACCCGTCTTCATTAACAATAACTTTGGGTCTTCTCGACTCGGCAAAAAACACCCGGTAAAGCGAGTTCTTACCTTTTAAGTAATCGTTAGACTTTTGAGTTTCCTGATTCAGACGTTTTGCAGCGACTATTGTACGAGCCACTGCGAGAGGAATACAGATGTTAAAAAACAGAAAAATAAGTCCCAAAATATATAGAGACGCATCAGGTAACTGTTCGTTAATTCCTGTCAATTCTGATAAGTCGATATCGTTAAGAATAATATAAAACGGCACAATATTAAGAATGCCGTAGAATAATGCAGCACGTCCACCTAAAAGCATCAACGCTATAAGTGGTGAAGCATACATAAACATTGAGCTAACTTGTGCAAGGCTCAAGTCGACTAATAAAAGATTACAGGACAAACTCGCGGCAATAATCATGACATGCAGAGAATGAGCACAAAAATGATAGTATCGAGTACTTAACCAAAATAGGGTCAGCATCACTCCCAAAAATGTGGAGGTAACGCCTATAGTGAAAATTAAATGCAACTCTAATAAAGGGACAAGCGTATCAATAAAAACAGCTAATGAAAGGAAAGCTCCCGAGAAAAGAATAATTCTTAGTGCGCTGACTCGCCAATTGGGAACACCATTTTCTGACGTTCCTTCGTCTTTAAGCAGAAAAAAGTTATTTAAGAAGTTCATGCTGGCCCGAATCAGTTCTCAGACAGCCATTAAAGAACGTTAAACCTTAAAAATCAACTACCTTTACTCAAGTTACTCTATATTAATCAGGTGCTGTCGATAAAAACGCCAGTGTCTGGAGTTTATTAAATACCAGCCACAAACAAACCAACCAAAAACAATTGCGGCGCGACCAAATGAAAAAGCACCATGTTGTTCAATGAATAGCCAGAAAATAAGTACGGCATCAAAAATTAAAGAGAGTAATAACAGAGGTTGAGCAAAACGCATTAATCTATTTGCCCAGTTAGCTTTGTCTTCACCGACAAAGGTGGTTGCCAGCAAAACAATTAAAGCAGGCAGACCAATCAGTAACATCAGCCCGAACTGCTCTGAACTGGTGTAGAAAAGCTTCAGTAATCGAGTTCGGTCTTCAGAAAAAGTCAGAGATATAATGGCGGCGACATAGCCACGCATTTCAAATAAAAGCACCAGCAGGAGCGAGAGCGGTATACTCGCCCGGCCCTCTTTATCCAGGTATCGTGCTCTCTCTACCAATCGCTGCCCGGCGCTTGTCGCCTCGCTGCCAGATTTTTTCATGGAAATAATAACCTACTGTATTCACTAAAGGTTCAATCAGAGCAATAGCACCACCAAGCACGACATCGCCTGTCATTAACCAGACTACGCCAAAGGCGATGGTAAAATGCATGATACCAAATGATACTGTCTTTACTGCGTCTTTCATAACAATCTCCCGCGTCGACTTTTATTGATTGTTGCCGATTAAGATTGTTACAGCCAATTGATAAAAGCGATAACCCTGTTCGCTGCAGGGTATTTATCTTTAAACCGCTCGTTTAAGTTGTTCGCGCAGTTCAGCGACTTCATCGCGCAGTTTACCTGCTTGTTCAAACTCAAGGTTCTGCGCCGCTT
Organism: Idiomarina sp. 017G; assembly: GCF_004362265.1. Classification (NCBI taxonomy): domain Bacteria; kingdom Pseudomonadati; phylum Pseudomonadota; class Gammaproteobacteria; order Alteromonadales; family Idiomarinaceae; genus Idiomarina; species Idiomarina sp. 017G. The sequence continues at coordinate 65,314 of NZ_SNWT01000005.1, forward strand.
TGTACATCTCTTTCTCTTTAGCGTCGATTTCTTTCATCACCGCTTTCGCGTCTTTAACCACTACCGTGCGGGCATCATACCCGGAGGCCACTTCTGCCAGCGCTTTTTCAGCTTTACTCTTACGAGCTTTAGCTGACCCCTGCCCCAAGTCCATCACGTCGGTAATGTCTTTATTCAGTCCCTGCGGGGTAATACCGTGCTCTTTGTTGTAAGCAATTTGCTTCTCGCGGCGACGGTCTGTTTCATCCATAGCGCGTTGCATAGAGCCGGTAATACGGTCGGCGTATAAAATGGCGCGGCCGTTAACGTTACGTGCCGCACGACCAATCGTCTGAATTAACGAACGATCGGAGCGCAGAAAGCCTTCTTTATCCGCATCTAATATCGCGACCAGCGACACTTCCGGCATATCCAGACCTTCCCGCAGCAAGTTAATACCGACCAGCACATCAAACTTACCCAGACGCAAATCGCGGATAATCTCCATACGTTCAACGGTATCAATGTCTGAATGCAGATAACGCACCTTTATGCCGTGTTCATCCAGATAGTCGGCTAAATCTTCCGACATCTTTTTGGTCAAAGTTGTCGCCAGCACCCGCTCGCCGACCTCTGTCCGCAAGCGTATTTCAGACATTAAATCATCCACCTGGGTGGCAACCGGACGCACTTCTATCTGCGGATCAATCAATCCTGTCGGCCTGACAACCTGCTCAACCACTTCATTACCACTGCGCTCTAATTCATACTTGCCCGGTGTCGCTGACACATACAGGGTTTGTGGCGCTATAGCCTCAAACTCATCAAATTTAAGCGGCCGGTTATCCAGTGCTGACGGTAAACGGAAACCGTATTCCACCAGATTTTCTTTACGCGAGCGGTCGCCTTTATACATAGCGCCAATCTGCGACACAGTAACGTGTGACTCATCAATGATAAGCAGTGCGTTATCCGGTAAGTAGTCCATTAAGGTTGGTGGCGGCTCGCCCGGCGCACGACCGGATAAATAGCGTGAGTAGTTTTCAATGCCCGAGCAATAGCCAAGCTCCAGCATCATTTCAATATCAAACTGCGTACGCTGATTAATCCGCTGCTCTTCTATGAGTTTATTTTGCTTAAGCAGAATATCGCGACGATCTTTCAGTTCATCTTTTATCTTTTCAATGGCTTTAACCAGCACTTCCCGCGGTGTTACATAATGCGTTTTCGGATAAATAGTGGCGCGCGCAACGTCTTTTTCCGTAATCTGTCCGGTTAAAGGTTCAAAAAAGCTAATCCGATCAACTTCGCTGTCAAACAGCTCCAGACGCACCGCTATTTCTTCCGACTCCGCCGGAAAGATATCTATCACATCGCCACGAACCCGGTAAGTACCGCGCTCGAAGGCTGCGTCGTTTCGCTTATACTGCAACTGAGCCAAACGCCGCAGAACGTCGCGCTGATCGATAATGTCGCCACGACGCAAATGCAACATCATTTTCATGTAAGACTCGGGATCACCCAGACCGTAGATGGCTGATACCGACGCAACCAGAACCACATCACGGCGTTCCATCAGAGCTTTGGTAGCTGACAAGCGCATTTGCTCTATGTGGTCGTTAATTGAGGCGTCTTTCTCAATGAAAGTATCGGTTGTCGGCACATAAGCTTCAGGCTGATAGTAGTCATAGTAAGAGACAAAGTATTCCACCGCGTTATTGGGGAAATACTCTTTCATCTCACCATAAAGCTGCGCTGCCAGGGTTTTATTGTGTGCCAGTATCAAGGTAGGACGCTGCGAACGTTCAATGACATTCGCCATAGTAAAGGTTTTACCTGAACCAGTTACCCCCAACAGCACCTGATGCGCCAGACCGGCGTCCAGATTATCGAGCAGCGACTCAATGGCTTTGGGCTGGTCACCCGCCGGCTTGTATTTAGAAACCAGTTCAAATTTCTTAGCCACGTTCTCTCCTCAACTCGCGTGAAAACCACCAATACGCAATAACAGCAGTAAACAGATTAGCGACCACCCCGCCAATGAATAAACCGGTTAAGTCAGCGAGTACACTCCCCAAATAAGAGAGCGGTACGAATAAAACAAATAACCGAATGATACTTAACCACAACGCGTTCATTGGCCGGTGCACAGCATTAAAGCTGGAATTGGTCAGTATAATAATGCCCTGCAACCCGTAACCCAACGGCATAATATAAATAAAGAGCTTAACAATGTCGGCAACCGCCTGCTCTTCGGCAAATACCTGAGCTATCCAGTGTGCGGTTACCAGCATCAGTAAATAAATGATCGCCTGAATGGCCAGCACGGCTTTTAACGCGGTTCGATAGGCTTCTTTCACCCGATCAATACGATCCGCGCCGTAGTTCTGGCTAATTAATGGCGGCAACGACATAGACAACGCCAGTATAATGACGCTGGCCAGTGACTCCAGTCGGGACCCGACACCGAACGCTGCCACGGCTGGAGCTCCATAAGATGCGACAATAGCAGTCATCACTGACATAGCTAATGGCGTCAGCATATTGGCGCTGGCTGCCGGCATACCTATTTTTAAAATACCGCGGGCTGACTTAACCCATGCCTGAAAAAAAGGTCGTCCGGCCGGCGGTTTAGAAGAAACCAGCTTGTTTCTGCGCAGCAACCAAAACACTAAAAAGACACCACTAAACCAGGAAATAACACTAGCAAGAGCAGCACCTTCAATGCCCATGGCAGGAATAGGCCCTAGCCCAAAAATTAAAATTGGATCGAAAATGGCGTTCGCCAACCCACCGGAAGCCATAATAAGCGATGGTGTTCGTGTGTCACCGGCGGCTCGCAGAACCGCATTCCCAACCATAGGCGTAACCAACATCACGCAGCCCAGATACCAGAGCGTCATATACTCCCGTATCAATGGCATTAGCCGTTCCTGTGCCTGCAATAAACTGAAAACCGGATCCATCAGCAGGTAGCCAATAAGCGCCAATGCAGCAACTAGTATGGCGGATACTGAAAGCGCAGAAAAACCGTCAAAATGAGCCTCTTCCGGCCTGTCGGAGCCGTATTTACGGGCAATGACGGCAGAAGTGCCTATGCCTAAACCTATGGCCAGGCTTATAACGGTGAAAGTAACGGGAAAGGTAAAGCTGACAGCCGCAAGAGGGTCTGTTCCGAGCATACTGATAAAGAAGGTATCGACAACATTGAAGCTAATGAGAGTAGCCACACCGAAAATAACCGGCCAGGTCATTTCCCAGAGTTTTTGTCCTACCGGCGCGCTGATAAGACTTCTTGATGCGTCGGCAGCTGCCATTCAATCCCTCCTCAGTTCGATAGCCGAATAGTGTACATGAGACTGTGCTTTGTGGCTACGGAGAATAGACTTTAGCCACTGCGATCCGTATAGTAATGGGCATTTCAACCCTTGCGAAAAACAGGATCTGAACGTGGATTATCAACTCTCTGATCGTATCAATGCGATTCAACCATCGCCGACTCTGGCGGTTACTCAAAAAGCCAATGAATTACGCCAACAAGGCAAAGATGTTATTGGTCTGGGCGTCGGCGAGCCAGATTTTGATACACCAGATTTTATCAAAGAAGCGGCTATTCAGGCGATTCGCGATGGTAAAACAAAATATACTGCAGTTGATGGCATCGACGAGCTAAAAGATGCAGTCATTAAAAAGCTGCAGCGCGACAATAACCTGAGCTACGAGCGCAAAGAAATTATTGTCTCTGCCGGCGGCAAACACAGTATTTTTAATTTGCTCAGTGCCTGGTTAAACCCGGGTGATGAAGTCATTATCCCCGCACCTTATTGGGTTTCTTATCCGGATATGACCAAACTAGTTGGCGCAGAGCCCGTTATTGTTAAAGCCGGTATTGATCAGCGTTTTAAGATCACACCAGAACAACTGCGCGAAGCCTTGACCGATAAAACCCGGTTAATGTTCATTAATAGCCCGTCTAACCCGGCGGGAACGGCATACACAGCAGACGAACTAAAAGCTTTGGCTGAAGTATTGCGTGACTATCCAAAGGTACTTATCGCCACTGATGATATGTATGAACATATCCTCTGGAGTGATTCGGCTTTTGCTAACTTCCCTATGGTGGCTCCGGATCTTAAAGATCGCACCGTTATCCTGACCGGAGTATCCAAAGCTTATGCAATGACAGGCTGGCGTATCGGTTATGCTGCCGGACCTAAACCTATTATTGCAGCCATGAAAAAAATGCAGTCACAAAGTACTTCAAATCCAACCAGCATCAGTCAGTATGCAGCGGCGGCGGCATTAAATGGTGACCAGAGCTGCATTGACACAATGGTAAGTGCATTTAAAGAGCGTCACGACTACCTGGTAGATGCCTTAAATAGTATCGACGGCGTTAACTGTGTGCCCGGTGACGGTACCTTCTACGCGTTCGCACAGGTTGACGAACTAATGGCTAAAGCTAAGGTCAGCAGTGACGTTGAACTTTGCGAAAAACTACTTACCGAAGCAAACGTGGCCCTAGTGCCGGGCTCAGCTTTCGGTACCGATGGTTATTGCCGCCTGTCCTTTGCGACCAGCATGGATGTATTAAAAGAAGCGGTTAAGAGAATTAAAGACTTCTCAGAAAGTTTATAAAATAAAGGTTTTGGCGCCATTTTCCTGAATGAGCGCCAAAACCCTATTAATTGAACAGTCATTCCAGCTCAAATCACGCCAATATTGCCCTTTTCTATTTTGATAGTTTTATTACAAATTACTAAAAGTTGACCTCAGATAAAGTCAATCAGATCCCGATCAATTTAAGCAATGTCAAGCCCGATCAACTTATTTTTAGAAAGATTTTTTGGCGCGTTTTTTAGTCAAATTCACTAAGAAATACACAAGTTGCTGATTCTTCAGGCATTGGTTGGTGACGTAATCACCAACATGAGTGTTTATTCATCAAAATAACATAACCCATTGTATTTTATAGAAATTAAATCACTGCGTTATTTTTTAACCAGACCTAAAAATGCCTTCAAACCCGCATGAGTCTTACGACTTAACAGAGTTAAACACAAGGTTATCCACAGATTCCGTGGATAAGATCATGTAGCCGTTATCTACTGCGACATTCAGATATCTGTGGATAATGAGATCAGCGATAAACATAGCACTTATGTTATAGATGAATATTTTACAGTTACTTGACATTGTCATCGACAGCGATTGGCGTATGTTTTAGCGCTAATATGATTAAAAAAGCTATTTTGTCGACTTTTTCGACAACCGAACCGTTTTCCTTTAAAAACCTTCGCAGAATAGTTGACACCCCTGCGTATGAGCTTTAATATTCGCAGCCGTTGAATGTTGTTCCCCAGTAGCTCAGTTGGTTAGAGCGGTGGACTGTTAATCCATGTGTCGTTGGTTCGAATCCAACCTGGGGAGCCAAGCAACATCCAACCTGTTCAATTCCCCAGTAGCTCAGTTGGTTAGAGCGGTGGACTGTTAATCCATGTGTCGTTGGTTCGAATCCAACCTGGGGAGCCACATTTAGAGAGAACCGCCTATACGGCGGTTTTTTCGTTTCTGGACCACAGCCCTGCACTCAGTTCAGTAACCGGCTGCTCAGCGCCTTTAGATATCCACTGAGCTAATTCATCTGCAACACTAGGCCAATATAACCGTTGCGGATTACGTTGGGTTAACCAGCTATCAATTGACACACTGTCGATTCGCTTAAGGACATGCGCCAACCCCTGCTCCTGCAGTATCTGCGCATTCCATTTTTGCTCAAACTGACCGGTCAAAGGTTTTACTGCAAGCGCTTTGCCCTGACTCAGAGCCTCGCAACTGGTTTCAAACCCCGCATTAGACAAAATAGCCGACGCCTTATTGAAGTGAGCGGCAAACTCCGCTCTCGAGGGAGGGTAACACTCAATATGACCTAAAGATTCGCGCTTTGCCAAAGGATGAAAAAAAGAAAACTCGTAATTATCTAAAGGCTGCAATTGTTCAATCACATGCCGTGGGTCTTCAAAGGGTAAATACACAACCACACGTTGCATTAAGCCACCACAGTTATTTTCTTCATGCCTGACCACAGGGGGAATCGCATTACCGGTTGAAAGCCAGTGCATACCGACAGGCTCTGAACAGGGCGCAAATGAAGATATCAGCTTTTTCTGCCACCAGGACAAACGCCGGAACAATTCAGGCTCTTGAAACGCATACTGACGACCCAAGCCAATACAGCGTACTCCGGCTTTCTTAGCCGCCCAGGCGGTTACGGGTTCATAATCTGTGATCACTAAATCGTAATTTTTTACCGGTAACTTTTTTACATCCTGCCAAAACTGACTCCAGTCGTTGTTCAGCAACGTCTTACGTCTTCGTAACCGCCCTTTTTCAGTGACAAAAGACAAACCCTGCTGCCACTGATAATCGCCGAAAACGTCCATATCGAATAAGCCGGCAACATCACGCCCCGATATCAGGTAATCAATATCAACATTATATTTTGCAAGAGACTTTGCCATGGTGTGACAGCGACTCAGGTGACCATTACCCGTGCCCTGTATACCATAAAGAATTTTCATATAACGAACTCCGATACGACAATAGCCAGCGAAGCGCCGGCAACAATATCGCTGGGGTAATGGACACCAACCACAACTCGGGAGGCACCAATGGCGGCAGCCCAGCCAAAACAGACTAAGCCAAGATTTGGGTAGTACTGATAGGTTACTGTAGAAAACAGAACCGCAGCTGCGGTATGGCCAGAGGGAAAACTGAATTTATCACTGGCGACAACCAAAGCGGCAAAGGATAAATTTAACTCACTGGGTCGCTGGCGCCGAAAACTGTTTTTCATTATCCAGTAAACCGGTAGCTCAAAAGCAAAGGCAAGTAACAGGTGGGCAAAATAGTCGTCGCCGGATTCGTCCAGAAGCCAGGCCATTAATGCAATAACCAGGTAACCGTAACCGTCACCACTGCGCGACGTCAGCAGTGCAATCTGTCCGGGCAAATCCTTAGCCCGCAAACCAGAAAATAAACAATAGCAATAGCGATCAAAACGTTGTAAATAACTGATTAGTACCATGTGGTTTAAAACCCATTTTGGCTTCAGTTGTAGCTACCTTGCCTAGCCTTTATGACACTAAATGAGCAGTTTCGTGAAGAAAGTATGACAATGCACAAATTTTCTCCAAAACACATGCCCTCTGTCTGTTGTTTATGGCGGCCAAAACACCGATAATATGCGGTCTTTGTTAAACACAGTATCCGGAAAGGTAAATGACCGATTACTTACTGCTACTGATAGGCACCGTGCTGGTTAATAACTTTGTACTGGTGAAGTTTCTGGGTTTATGCCCCTTTATGGGCGTTTCCGGCAAGCTGGACACGGCAATAGGCATGTCAGCAGCGACCACCTTTGTGCTGACCCTGGCCTCGGTCTGTAGCTACCTGGTTAACCAATACCTACTTGAGCCGCTCGACTTAATGTCGCTGCAAACGCTCAGTTTTATTCTGGTTATTGCTGTGGTCGTACAATTTACAGAAATGGTGGTACACAAAACCAGTCCTACGCTGTATCGGTTACTGGGTATTTTCCTGCCACTTATTACCACCAACTGTGCTGTATTAGGTGTGGCTTTGCTTAACGTCAACGAGCAACACAACTTTGTGCAGTCCATTGTTTATGGCTTGGGAGCCGCTATTGGTTTCTCGCTGGTACTTATTTTGTTCTCAGCTCTGCGTGAGCGCTTAGCTGCCGCCGACGTGCCGGTAGCGTTTAAAGGTTCAGCTATTGCGATGATAACCGCAGGGCTTATGTCTCTTGCCTTTATGGGCTTTAGCGGATTGGTGAGCGCTTAATGAGTTTATTCGGAGCAGTTATCGCGCTGGGTATATTAGCGCTGATATTCGGAGTGATTCTTGGCTTTGCCGCGGTTAAGTTCCGCGTCGAAAGCGATCCTATTGTCGACCAAATTGATGAAATTCTGCCACAAACACAATGTGGTCAATGCGGTTACCCCGGTTGCCGACCCTACGCACAAGCCATTGCCGACGGTGACGACATTAACAAATGTCCGCCGGGTGGCGAAGCGACCATAAAGCAGTTAGCCGATTTAATGGGCGTAGAAGCCAAGCCGCTGGATGATGCCCATGGCGAAGAAGACGTTAAAAAAGTCGCTGTTATCCGCGAGGACGAATGCATTGGTTGTACTAAATGTATTCAAGCCTGTCCGGTCGATGCCATTTTAGGTGCAGCGAAACAAATGCACACGGTTATCGAACATGAATGCACCGGCTGCGACCTTTGTGTTGAACCTTGTCCGGTCGACTGTATCGACATGGTAAAAGTAAAAGCAAGACCCGAAACCTGGCAATGGGATTTGGATACAGTGAAAGAGAACATAAAAGCCAATAGCATTCCGGTTAAGGTGGTGGAATGAGCGACGTGCAGGCAAACAAACATGACTTTAGCGCCAATGTGATAGGCCACTTCCCGGGCGGCGTTCATCCTCCTGAACGCAAGCACCCGGCCAGCAGCCAGCCCATTCGTAAACTTAAGTTACCGCAAGAGCTGATTTTGCCGGTGCGCCAGCACATTGGGCCTTCCGGTAAGGTTTTGGTTAAGGTCGGCGAGCGCGTCGATAAAGGCCAGCGTTTAACTGAAGCAGGGTTAAGTCAAGGATTACCCTTGCACGCTCCAACTTCTGGCACCATTGCCGCCATTGAAGAGCGCCCTACAGCACATGCATCGGGCTTGCCGGAACAGGCTATTGTCATTCACCCGGACGGCGAAAACCGCTGGGGAAATAAGCACGCACTGCCCGATTATCATGACGTTGAAATTTCACGCTTACTGGAACTGATTCAGGAAGCTGGTATTGCTGGTTTAGGTGGTGCAGGTTTTCCTACCGCTCAAAAGCTGGCACAACAAAAGCCTCTGAGACACCTTATTATAAACGGGGTTGAGTGCGAACCTTACATTGCCGCAGACGATCGCTTAATGCAGGAACACGCCGATGACATTATTGCCGGCATTCGTATTTTACAGTACATCACCCGTTGCGACTCGGTTCTGCTAGCTATTGAAGATAATAAGCCTGAGGCCATAAAGGCCATGGCAGAAGCCATTGACGACAACCCGCAAATACAGCTTAAGGTAGTGCCCACCAAATACCCTTCGGGTGGGGAAAAACAACTGATTGAACTGCTTACCGGGCATCAGGTACCGAGTGGCAAGTTGCCGATGGATATCGGTTTATTGATGCAAAACGTCGGCACAGCTTATGCCGTTAAACGGGCAATTATCCATGGTGAACCATTATTAGAGCGCGTGGTTACCCTGACCGGCGAGTCTCTGCAACAACGGGGCAACGTGTGGGCCTTATTAGGAACGCCAATTCAACACTTGCTGGATGAGTCAGGTTTTACCCCGGAGAAAAAGCAACGCATTATTATGGGCGGGCCAATGATGGGCTTTACCCTGCCTATTACGGAAGTGCCGGTCATAAAAACCACTAACTGTGTTCTGGCACCTACTGAGAAGGAACTTCCTTCTCCCGGACCTGAACTGGCCTGTATTCGATGCGGCGCCTGTGCCGATGCCTGCCCGGCAACATTACAGCCGCAGCAGTTGCAATGGTTGGCCAAAGCCAAAGACTACGAGTCACTGGAAAAACACAACTTGTTCGACTGCATTGAATGCGGTGCCTGCGCTTATGTCTGCCCCAGCGAAATTCCACTGGTGCATTACTACCGTAAGGCCAAAGCCGAAGTGCGTAATATTGCCCGGGAAAAAGCTAAGGCGGAACAAGCCCGTAAGCGTTTCGAAGCAAGACAGGAACGGCTGGAGCGTGAAAAAGAAGAACGCTTAGAGCGTCACAGAAAAGCCGCCGAAGAGCGCAAGAAAATGCAGCAGGAAATGCAACAAGAAGCGCAGCAGAAAAACAGCGACGAACCGGGAAGTAAAGCGGAAGAAAGCACTGAGAAACCAGCCGGTAAATCAGCTGCGGTTGCAGCCGCTATTGCCCGTGCTAAAGCTAAAAAGGCCGCTCAGGCTGCTAAAGAAAGCCCGGAAGAAAGCAACTCAGCCAAAGGAAGTGAGTCATGAGTTTCAGAATTGCATCGTCACCCCATGGGCATAACCAGCGCAACACCAGCGAGATGATGCGCTGGGTTTGTTATGCACTGGTTCCCGGCGTACTGTTGCACAGCTACTTTTTTGGTTCCGGTATCTGGTTTCAAATTCTTCTGGCCGTGGTTACTGCAATTGCCGCCGAAATGGCCTGCACCGTAGCCCGGGAGCGTCCGGCATTTTCAGCCTTGCGCGACAATACTGCCATAGTTACCGCCGTTTTACTGGCAATTAGCATTCCGTCATTAGCGCCCTGGTGGATCATCGTTATAGGGACGTTATTCGCCATTGTCGTGGTCAAACATGTTTATGGTGGCATGGGGCAAAACTTATTTAACCCGGCCATGGCTGGTTATGTGCTTCTGCTGGTGTCATTCCCGGTACAAATGACCAACTGGTTACCGGTTTCAGCTATTAGTGAGCATTCGCTTAACTTATGGCAAACGTTGCACACCATATTGTTTGAATACACGCCAGCAGGCTACAGCGTTGAGCAGCTCCGTTCCGGTATCGATGGCGTCACCATGGCAACCCCTCTCGACAGTATAAAAACCGGACTGACTCAGGGTTATACACTAACTGAAATTTATCAGCGCCCAGAATTCAGTTACTTTGCCGGTGCCGGCTGGCAGTGGATAAACCTGGGCTTTTTCGTCGGTGGGTTACTCTTAATTCAGCAACGTATTATCAGCTGGCACATTCCACTCGGCTTTCTTGGTGGTCTTTGTATACCCGCATTTATCGCGCATATTTTCGCCCCGGACCTGATGCCCGGACCTATCGTTCACGCCTTAAGCGGAGCAACAATGTTAGGTGCCTTCTTTATTGCCACTGATCCGGTATCTGCGGCTACCTCTAATCGTGGACGGGTTATATTTGGCTTGCTTATTGGCTTCTTAATTTTTGTTATTCGCAGCTGGGGCGGCTACCCGGATGCAGTCGCCTTTGCTGTGTTGCTTGCCAATATGTGTGTACCGCTTATAGACCGTTACACGCGGCCTGTTGTATACGGACACGGAGACTGAAATGACGCTGAACAGTATGCAAAAAAACGGTTTATTGTTGGCGGCATTCGCAGTTGTTGCCACGTCTCTGGTTATTGGTGTGCAGGTGCTGACCGAAGACAAAATTGCCATGCAGCAGCAACAGCAGGTATTGCGCACCTTGAACCAGCTGATACCACCGACCATGCACGACAACGACTTGTATCAGTCCTGTCGTTTACTGGAGAATCCGGCATTAGGCAGCAGCAAGCCGCAACCCTTGTACCGCGCCTGGGTTAACGAAGAGCCAACTGCGCTGGCAGCAGAAGTTATTGCACCCGACGGCTACTCCGGCGCTATTCGTTTATTAGTGGCCATTAAACCCGGCGGGGAAGTCCTGGGCGTGAGAACTCTGCGCCATCAGGAAACCCCCGGTTTAGGCGACAAAATTGAAGTTGAAAAAAGCGACTGGATAAAAAGCTTTGCTGAGAAGCAAGTTCGCGGCGCAGACGATGACCGCTGGGCGGTGCAACGCGACGGCGGCATGTTTGATCAGTTTACCGGCGCCACCATTACGCCTCGCGCCGTGGTTTCGGCAGTAAAACGTGCGACTTTAGAACTTCAGCAACAAGCTGACGTTCTATTTAATGCCGACTTACCTCACTGTCAGGAGGTTCAGGAATGAATGAATACAAACACTTAACCAAGCAAGGCTTATGGGACAATAACCCAGCATTAGTTCAGCTATTAGGCTTATGCCCTTTATTAGCAGTTACCGCTTCGGTGACCAATGCGCTGGGTCTTGGGCTGGCCACCTTGTTTGTTCTGGTTGGCTCTAACATTACCGTGTCTCTGGTACGCGAATTTGTGCCATCGGAAATTCGTATTCCGGTCTTTGTTATGGTTATCGCCACTTTTGTCACCATTATTCAGTTGTTGATGAATGCGTATGTCTTTCAGCTTTACCAGTCACTGGGTATTTTCATTCCGCTCATTGTGACCAACTGTGCCATTATTGGCCGCGCCGAAGCTTACGCTTCGAAAAACCCATGGCAACGGGCCGCCTTCGATGGGTTGGCAATGGGCGCAGGCTTTGCCTTAGTACTGGTTGTGCTGGGCGCAATGCGCGAAATTATCGGTAACGGCACGCTGTTTAATGGCGCAGAACTCTTGTTAGGTGACTGGGCTGCACAATTGCGAATTGAGCTATTCACGGTGAATTACCCATTATTGCTGGCGATACTGCCACCCGGAGCCTTTATTGGTATGGGTTTTATTATTGCGTTGAAAAATAAAATTGATGCAGTACGCAGCGCCCGCGCTGAAAAGAAAACCGTTACCCGTGCACGGGTTACTGCCTGAAAAATATAACAACAAATGACTTATTATGAATAAAACCAAGCGTTACGAAATTTTAAGCCGACTACGGGACAACAACCCCAACCCAACCACAGAACTGGAATATGACTCACCTTTTCAGTTACTGATTGCGGTCTTGTTATCCGCTCAGGCTACCGACGTTGGTGTTAATAAAGCCACTCGTAAGCTCTTTCCCGCAGCACCTACCGCAGAAACAATGCTAGCTCTGGGTGTGGATGGCATAAAAGAATACATAAAAACCATCGGCCTGTTTAATTCCAAAGCCGAAAACGCTTACAAAACCTGCAAAATTCTGGTTCAAGAATATGGCGGCGAAGTACCGGAAGACAGAGCTGCACTGGAAGCCCTGCCTGGTGTTGGTCGTAAAACCGCAAACGTGGTGTTAAATACCGCCTTCGGCTGGCCGACTATTGCCGTAGACACGCACATATTCCGCGTGTCTAACCGCACCAAACTGGCACCGGGAAAAAACGTCAAAGAAGTAGAAGAAAAACTGATAAAAGTGGTACCGGCTGAGTTTAAGGTCGATGTGCACCACTGGTTAATTTTGCACGGCCGTTACACCTGCATAGCCCGCAAGCCACGTTGTGGTTCCTGCGTTATTGAAGACTTGTGCGAGTTTAAAGAAAAAACCAGCGATTGAGCTTATTACAGCTCAATCGACGACGGTTTTGTCAGTTGCACAATAACGCGGCGGTTAATCTGACGGTTTATCTCATTGTCATTGGATTTAACCGGACGATCTTCACCGTGAGCAACGGTTTTAATCCGCTCGGCGTCTATACCACGCTCAACAAAAAACTGCTGAATTTCTTTCGCGCGCTGTTCGGTTAATTCCTGGTTCGGCCCACGCGCACCAAGCGAGTCAGTATAGGCATCCACCAGAACCAGTTCCAGCTCATTATCCACCTGAAGATAATCGCTAATCTGTTTAAGCTTTCGCTGCGAGGACAAAGTCAGCTTTTCGCTGTCGGCTTCATGGTTAAGCACCGTGTACGCAATATCATCAAAGCTGAAAGGCAATAACGCATTTACGCAGCTCATAAAGTCATCATAAGTACGACGAAAATTCACCGACGACAAAGACACTGCCACCTGATCACGGTTGTTGTACCAGTCATCATAGAAAAACGTGGGATACCGCCCTTTCTCCAGCTCGCTTAACAAAGTCCATGCCAGTTGTTTTTGCAGCTCACCATCAAACTGCTTATACAGTTGCATATTACCAATGCGGTAACTGGACTCACCGGGCTGCCAGCGCGGCGGCACCGACTCAATAGCAGACACACCATAGCTGTCCGGTAACTTCTGCATCTCCATTTTCATGCGCAAATTGAGCTCTTTGCTGGCTTCACTTTGAAACCGCACCTTACCGTAACGAGGAATTTCATGTTCCATCTCACAGGCTAAGCGGTTCTTTTCACTGATCTGCCAGGCGGAGTTATCCAGGTTTGCACTGTAGTGCCTGACTGAGTTTGCTTGTGCCTGCCCGCTTAATAGCAGCAGCGAGGCTGAAACAGCAGTCAACATCGGCCAATTTTTCATAAGCGCCCCTGATTTATTTCTGATACGTCTGTTATCGGCAAGCATTGCGGTTGCTTTAGTATTTCTGCAAGCAGAACTCCGTTATCTTTGGCATAATGGCGTTATGTTTTATTCACTACGGAAATTCTATGTCAGACAGCTCTAACTCGCTTATGAAACAACGTTTTCGCGGCTACATGCCGGTAGTCGTCGATGTCGAAACAGCGGGGTTTAACGCAAAAACCGATGCGTTACTGGAAATAGCTGCAGTCTTGCTGGATTTCGATGACGACGGAATACTCAAGCCGGTCGACTCGGTTCATTACCACGTAAAACCTTTCGAAGGTGCCAACATTGAACAGGCAGCTATCGACTTTAACGGCATTGATCCGCACTGCCCCTTGCGCGGCGCCGTAGAGGAAGGTGAAGCGCTGCGTGAGCTTTTCAAGCCTATACGAAAAGCGCAGAAAGCTGCAGGTTGTCAGCGGAGTGTTTTAGTGGGACATAACTCAAACTTTGATCACGGCTTTATGATGGCCGCCGCTGAGCGTGCCAATTTAAAACGTAACCCGTTTCATCCTTTTGTCAGTTTTGACACCACGTCGCTTGCGGCAATGACCTTAGGGCAAACTGTACTGATTAAAGCATGCCAGGCAGCCGGTATTGAGTTTGACAGCAAACAAGCACACTCAGCCTTGTATGACACCGAACGCACCGCAGAGCTCTATTGCTGGATGATTAACCGCTGGAAGGAATTGGGTGGCTGGCCGCCGGAATCGCGTCAGGATAAAAGTTAACTTTACATACGAAATTCAGACATAAAAAAGCCGCTCAAACGAGCGGCTTTCTCAATTCAGTAAACGCTTACAGTTTGTCAGCGTTTTTAGACAAGTAAGAAGCAACGCCTTCTGCGTTTTCTTTCATGCCTTCTTTACCTTCTTCCCAGCCTGCTGGGCAAACTTCACCGTGCTTCTCGTGGAAGTTCAGTGCGTCAACCATACGCAGCATCTCGTCGATGTTACGGCCTAATGGCAAGTCGTTAACTACCTGGTGACGAACCATGCCTTCTTCATCAATTAAGAATGAACCACGGAACGCAACGCCAGCTTGTGGGTGTTCAACGTCGTACGCTTTACAAATGCTGTGACGAACGTCAGCAACCAACGGGTATTTCACCTGACCAATACCACCAGCGTCGGTTGACGTATTACGCCATGCGCTGTGAGTAAACTGAGAGTCAATTGATACACCGATGACTTCTACGCCACGTTTTTTGAATTCGTCTAAACGTTTGTCAAAAGCAATTAGCTCTGAAGGACATACGAAAGTGAAGTCCAACGGATAGAAGAAAACCACTGCTTTTTTGCCTTTGATGGCATCTGACAGTTTGAAATCTTCAACAATTTCACCTGAACCTAATACTGCTGCTGCAGTAAAATCAGGTGCCTTACGACCTACTAATACAGACATCGATTCTCTCCATTTAATGTTGAGTGTGTTAAATCTTCACCTGTAGTGATGGGGATGCCTCAACGAAAAAACAAGGTCACTCACGACATTCACTACAGACTGTCTACTATTTGCTTAAATTCTATTCAGCTGAAGGCTACTTATTCCGCTGAAGGCTCTTTATTCAGCCGAAGGCTCCGGATGACGCTCTGCAACTTCAGAAACCAATTCTTGCAGTTCGCCGTTCTGGAACATTTCCATAATAATATCACAACCGCCAACCAGTTCACCCTCAACCCAAAGCTGCGGGAAAGTCGGCCAGTTTGCGTATTTAGGCAATTCTGCACGGATATCCGGGTTTTGCAGGATATCGACGTAAGCAAACGCCTGCCCACAGCCCATTAAGGCTTGTGATGCTTGTGAAGAGAAACCACAGCTAGGCAACTTCGGAGAGCCTTTCATGTACAACAGGATTGGGTTTTCTTCGATTTGCTGCTTAATTCTGTCAACCGTTTCCATAACACCTCTGCTTAATATAATGGTTGATTAAAACACTCAGGTATTTTAACACAGCCTATAAAGTTTTGTCCTAAATTGGAAGATTTCCTTGAAAAGCAATCCAGTCAGCCCTATATATCGTAAGGTATAACAAGAAAGAACCTGCACAAGTTAACGTGCAGGTCGCACATTTGCACTCATAAAGAACGGAGAGAAAAAATTATGGCATTTGAACTACCGGCTCTTCCATACGAGAAAAACGCTCTGGCACCGCACATTTCAGAAGAAACTCTGGAATACCATTATGGTAAGCATCACGCGACTTACGTGAGCAAACTGAACGATGCGGTTAAAGGTACCGACCTTGAAAGCAAGTCTCTGGAAGACATTATTAAGTCTGAAAAAGGCGGCCTGTTCAACAACGCTGCACAGGTATGGAACCACACTTTCTACTGGAACTGCCTAAGCCCGAACGGCGGCGGCGAACCAACAGGCCCAGTAGCTGAAGCTATTAACAAAAAGTTTGGCTCTTTCGAGAAATTTAAAGAAGAGTTCAACGCAAGCGCTGCCGGCAACTTCGGTTCTGGCTGGACATGGCTGGTGAAAAAATCTGACGGTTCTGTTGATTTGTTCAACACTGACGACGCAGATACCCCAGTCGCGCACGATGGCGTAGAGCCACTGTTAACTGTTGATGTGTGGGAACACGCTTACTACATCGACTACCGTAACTCTCGTCCTAACTACTTAGAAGCTTTCTGGAAGCTGGTAAACTGGGACTTCGTGAACAAGAACTTTGCTTAAGGCAAACTTGTGAATGATTAAAAAAGGCGCCGTTTGGCGCCTTTTTTGTTACTAAAATATATTATCCAACTGCTCGCGATAACGGTCAAACGCTTCAAACTGCGGCATATGACCAAGGCCTTCCAGCTCATACAAATAACCATCAGGAATTTGCTCAACCACTATTTCGCCTAATTGGTCGTAGCGGCCCAGCTCATAGTCTACGCCGTCTTTTTTCCAACCACGCCCGGGGCCGGTGGTGTCCCGGGTTCCCAGAATTAGATGCGTTGGTACCGTTAATTGGTCAAACTCGTTAGATACATTACCGGTAAAAATCATGTCGTAAGTCAACGCGTTATTCCAGGCAACCAAGCTCCAGTCATCGCCGTTTATCCAGCCTTCGTGAATTTTAATTAACGCTTCGTAATCCTCTGACCATTTACCGTCATAGTAATTTTTCTTCTGGTAGGCCCGGACTTTATCAATGGTTTTGCCCTGCTCGTTCTCATAAAAGAAGGCCGGATCTTTGTATTGCACATAACGCAGATAGTCTTCCAGGCCTACCGGGTTAACCAGCACCAGTTTCTCGACATTGTCGGCATGGTTCAGGGCATAGCGGGTAGCCAGCATGCCGCCCATAGAATGACCCATCACAACAAGCTTATCGATTCCAAGCGACTCCACTAACCCTTTAGTGTTATCTGCCAAAGCTTCGAAGGAAAACTGATAATGCTTCGGTTTGGAGGACTTCCCAAAACCGATTTGGTCCGGCATAAGTATCCCGTAGCCTTTTTCGTGAAGATAGTTAGCGGTTTTCTCCCAGTAGTCGGCTGCGAAATTTTTTCCATGCAGCAACAAAACCGTCGGCTGTTCGCCTTTCGCCGGTAAGTGCATATAAGCCATTTCCAGTTTCTGTCGCTGGCTGTCAAATTCAAAGGTATGAACTTCAAAAGGGTAAGAATAGCCACTTAAGCGGGCATCATATTCCGGCGAATGGTCGTCAGCAGAAGCAGGAGCTATTGCTCCCAAAAGAAAAACGGTAAACACGGTATAAATCCAGGTACGCATGTGCAAATCCTTAGTTTAACTTATAGTCGTTACTATCTCGGTCAGCATTTAGACACGATAGTTCCTTTCTACGACATCTGCAAAACTCAAGAGTACACTCCAAGCTAGCGGAATAGGTCAGTATCAGAGATCACCCTCAACTTTATTAAGTATCAAGCTGCGATGGATAATACCAAGTTCAAAGCGGCTATCGTTGGAATTAACCGTGTTATCACCAAGAAGGAAATATTCTTCTTCGCCTGTTGTATATAAGCTATTAGAATATTTTTTATCTTTTATCACTGCAGATGCCGGCAAATACTGCACTCCAGACTCAATCAGCTTATCTGGTAGCTTTACTTTCTCATCATTTATATAGACACCATCTTCTTCGATCTGAATCGTTTCATTAGGAAGACCTACAATTCTGAAAACCAAAAGATTAAATTGCTGAGGATTTTTCACGACAACCACATCCCAGCGGCTGGGTTCATAGCCGAAAGACGAAAGAATCCCTATTTCAACTGTCTGCCCGGCTTTTATTGTCGGCTCCATTGAGGAACCATTTTGAACGAATTCACGGCTAAAAGCAGATACACTAAACAATATCGTAATTATTAAAAGAACATTTTTTCTCATCTTTAAGCTACTTAATAACTGTTATATTTTTGCTTTCAATAACTGGTGAAAATGAATCAACCAGCTGTTCGTTGAAACCTTCTATTTTCTGAATATTTTCCAACTTATCTAAGTCGCTTAATGAGGACACCCCAAAACGGTCATCTTCACCATCCCAGAAAGGTACTAGCTGACCGTAAATTTCTCTTGAAGCGTCATAACTTAAATGAGTAATACGGGACAGTAGCTCCTTCGGAATAGCCAGCCCCCTCATGTAATCCAGAGCCTCAGGTATGCTTTCATAACCTGAAACTGAAATTTCTCTCGCGTCATAGGCTTTAGCGAAGTCTCTTAAATTAAATTCAGGAGACAACAACTTATGAATGTACATGAGCTCATCAATAACCATTAATTTAAAATTCAAATCTTCGAACTGAGCTTCACCGCCGGTAGGAAGCTTGTATGCCGGGCTCAAATCCCGCGCCAGCAGACCCGATAATTGCTTAGCTCCACTACCGCTTCCATTGGAGGTCAGTAATTTCGCCAGCTTCCCGGCCCCTTTTGAGCCAGTGAGTAATTTTTTAGCCGAGTCATTTTCGTCCTGCTCAGGAGCAAATAGACAATTAATTGCGTGCTCGTTTTGCTCATCAGTCCACTGTCTGACTTTAGGCTCCAGATAAACGATTATTTGATTTAGCTGCTGAGCCGGGTATTCCTCAGAATCGAATAAATCAAAGAAAAGCCGCCAGGCCATGCCACCATCGTTTTCATCAACCATAGAGGTTATATATAAATCAATGAGCCGTGCCACAACCTGAGGATGCTCATCGGAGCGTTGTAATACAGACAGAATCAAGCCATTACCGAAGTTAATGTCTCTTTCGACACAGCTAAGCACCCATAACTCATAATTGGAGGGGCAGTTGTCTGAATGATAAAAACAAGTCGTTAAAAAGGTTTCGACGAGCTTGTAACCCGGCTGAAGGCCTGATTTATCAACCAGCAAACCTTCGGCATTAGAAACCGCTGATATTTTCTCGTAGATTTCGCTGAGAATAGGTTGCGACTCATCAAATACTTTTACCAGCTCACGCGGGCTCGGTGCGCTTCCGTCGCTTTGGTTTAGTAACAGCAACCATTGGTACGCCGCCTGACACTCTTCTTTCTTGTTATAGTCCAGATAAAGCAGTCGCCTAGACCACTCGTTAAATATAAATTTCGCACTCTCTGCCGATTTAGCCGCTTTTAAAAAGTAGGTTCCAATAGCCGCAATAAGCTGACCACTTTTCTTGTCACGAAGGTCAATATTGGCAGCCAATGAGAACAACTGGCGTACGAGTATATGCTTTGCTTCATCATCATAAGCATTCACGTTCTGCGAGAGCTTACCAATAATGCCTAATGTTTTTTTGCTACCGGACTTAATCGCAAAGTTTAAGTCTCGATCAGGGCCTTCAACTGCCTCAAGAAAGTTTTCGAATACCATTAAGTGCAAGCCTCAAAGGGTTGTTATTCATGTTTGAGAATTTCATTAAATGCGTCATCGCTCAATATCAGCGGAGCCATGAAGTCCCGTACGTACTCTTCTCGTTCCTGGGGAGCGGCCTCGCCCCACCAAGCTGAGTCAGCTATATGCTTAAGAAGTAACTTTGTTTCCAGTCGTTTCCTGTCGGCGCGCTGCCAATCGAGCCAGTCTTGAGCTCGATTTTTCTGGCCGTCGTCGAAACTGGATGAGACGAGTAAATCGAACACCTTAAAAGCCAGACTTGCCGTCAAAGGGCTACCTTGCGCGTCTTTGAGAGAAGAGTATTCGTCGAACTTAACGGCCATTAGCGTCTTATGTAAGGCCAACAACTCATAGTAACTTTCAATTTCAATGTTCATATTTCATTTCTTATACTTTTTCTGTTGCGCCACTTCAACGACGTTGACTATTTCTTTTCAGCTGTACGGCCCGGTAAGGCATCAATAGAAGTCAAAATCTCACGTGTGATTTTTTCACGTTTGCCAAGATCCGCCATGCGGTTCGGCGTGTCGATATTCAATGCGAAAAATACCGGACCTTCAGGCCATTCGACCCAGCCTACCCACCAGCCAAAACTGCCTTCCCAGCCGGTTTTTGCCCGCAAAATCCAGTTCCGCTCAGCTTCAACAATCATCAGATCTTTTATTAGCCGCTGATGTTCTACCGCAAAAGGCAATTCGTTACGGTAAAGCCTTTGCAAAAAGGCAATCTGTTCATTGGCAGAAATAGCCAACTTCCCATCCAGCCAATAATTACGGATATCGTCAGACGGAGCTGCATTTCCATAATCAATGCGCTTTAAATAGCTTTTCGCTTTTTCGGCTCCTATGCCTTCTGCGAACTGCTGATAAACCCAAACAGTTGAGTTACGTATAGCCGAGCGCAGGTTCTGGTCACTATTGTGTCCTGCAAAACTGCGTTCCACTCCATCCCACTTAAACACCTCAAACTCGTCCTGAACGACGCCTGCATCAAGGGCAAAAAGCGTGTGTGGGATCTTAAATGTTGACGCAGGTGAAAACCGTTTTGCAGCTCTTTCTTTATCGAACACAAATGTCGTCTGGTCATTTTCACGTCCATCGACTACGACAATAGTGCCCTGAACTTCATATTCTTCGAATACGCTTCCCCAATCAGAGCGCTCCTGAGTCTCCGCACACACGGGAGCGGCAAAGCTCAATATAAAAAGCATGATTAAGCTAAATTTCATGTTGTCTCCAAAAGGTCTGGCGCTACGTTTTGATTCTATGGCTTACTTTACTGGCATCTGTGGAAATGGTGCTTCGACAGTCCTTAGGTTCCACAACTATTTACTACACCATAGCCAGCAAGAGTACCGCAATAAAATTTACGTTACACGAAAGTGACGCTGGCCGCTCGGGCGGCTACACTGTGCATTATTACTCGCTTTAACGGAGGCTCTATTATGCACGGCAGCTCACTTGGTCAATTCGGCAACTATCTGCGAGAAAAATGGGCCTCCCCGCGTCGCGTTCGGTTCTGGCTGTTGGTACTGATTATTCTCTACACCTTGCTGGGCTTTTTTGCCCTACCCTGGGTAATCCAGTACGTTGCGGTGAATACGGCTAAAGAAGATTTTGGCCGTGAGTTGCGCATAGAGTCGGTGCAAACCAACCCGTATACACTAACGCTTAGAATGAACGGCGTTACGCTAAATGACAAAGATGACCGGCGGTTACTTGGCTGGGGCAATCTGTTCGTCAACCTGGAATGGTCGAGCATTATTGACCAAACCTGGACTTTCGACGCAATTCGCATAGACAAGCTAATGATTCAGGAAGAACGCTTTATCTCAGGTGAAACGCGCTTATCCCGTCTCGCCGCCGAAAGCTCTGATCCAGAATCGGAGAAAAAAGAATCAGGGAAAGAAGAGTCTGCGAAAATGTCTGCCTTACGCATCAGAGACTTTAAGTTGGAAAACGGCGTTCTGCGTTTTGCTGACAATCTAAAAGACGTAACAGCTGCTGACGACGCTGAGCCCAAACAGGTATCACTGGCTTTGCAGAACATCGGCCTCTGGGTAAAAGATTTCACCCTGCAAAATGACGCCAGCTTCCCGCTGCGCCTGAATGGTCAACTTACAAAGGGCGGTAAACTCGCCTTCGACGGAACTTTTCAATTATTGCCGAGCCCAGCTCTGGAAGGAAATGCCGAAATTAATGAGTTGGCGCTTAAGCAGGCAGCCCCTTACCTACAGCAGTTTATGAACGTGCAACTCGAAAACGGAACACTGACTCTGAATGGGCAAATGAGTACCAATGCACAACAACCTTTTACTTTTAAAGGCTCTGCCAGTATTAACACGCTGAATATCAAAGAAGCCTCTAACGACGAGACTCTCCTTGGATGGGATAGCCTTCAAACCGAACAGTTTGATTTGAACATAGCAAGCAAAGAGATTGAAACAGCGCCCATTGTCGTTAAAGGCTTGTCTGGCCGGGTGGTCATTAACCAGGACAAAACCACTAACTTCGGACAACTTGTCGTTCATGCGCCAGCCGACACAAAAGGCGATACAAATAAAAGCGAGGAAACCGAACCGTTCGGTATCACTATAGAAGGTGTTGAGCTCTCTGACGGAGACGTTCAGTTTTCCGATAACTCTCTGCCGCTGCCCTTCTCTACAAGTATTCATACGCTAAGCGGAGAAGTGTCTACTTTGAGTTCAGATTCGTCTGAGGCTGCACGGGTGAAGCTTGAAGGTGAGGTAGCAGAATTTGGCCTGGCACAGGTAAACGGCACCGTTCACGCCTGGCATCCAACGCGCCAGACTACTATTAATGTTAGATTCCGTAACCTTCAGATCCCGGAATACTCTCCTTACACTGTGAACTTCGCTGGCCGAAAAATAGCAGACGGCACGATGGATCTTGATCTCGATTACACCGTTAATGAGGAAAAGCTAGACGGACAGAATAACTTGGTGCTACATGACCTGAAACTCGGCGAAAAAATGGAATCCAGCGACGCTATGGATCTACCGCTGGACCTCGCCATTGCATTGCTGCAGGACAGCGACGGTGTCATTGACCTAAATCTGCCGGTGAGTGGAGATGTTGGCAACCCGCAGTTCGACTTTGGCAAAGTTATCCAACAGGCTGTGGGAGACGCTATTAAGTCTGTCGTTACCGCACCTTTCAGCTTTTTAGCTAATCTTGTAGGCGCGGACTCAGAAGAAATGGGTAAAGTTGAATTTCCGGAGGGACGTACCAATTTACTCCCTCCCCAGCGCGAACGCATCGCTAAGCTTCGCGAGGCGCTCAACAAGCGGCCAGCTCTTGCTCTGGGGCTAGCAGGTCCATTCAACCGGGCTTTCGATGCTCCTGCTCTGAAAGAAGATAAAGCGATGAAAGTATTACAACAACGTCTGGCGGAAGAAGGACGCGAGATAGAGGAGCCAAGCCTGACAAGCGAGTCGAATCAGGCCGCTATGGAAGCAATATTCTCCTCTCATTACCCGGACACAGAACTCGAAGCCCTGAAAGACCGCTTCACTGAAAAACCAAGTGAAGCATCCAATGAAGCGAAGTTCGACGCTCTGGCCTATCGCAATAACTTAGCTGAAAAGGTAATAGCCGCACAATCGATTACAAATGAGGAACTCAAAGCCATTGCAAATGCACGTGCAGAGGCCGTACGCGACGCCTTGGTCAACAGTTCGGAGAGCGGTATACTCTCTGGGCGGGTGCGTATTAAAGAGCCTCAGGAAGTCGATTCAGTAGAAGGCGAACGGATTGCCATGGAACTTGCTGTTACAACGGATTAAGCCGCCCGCGCTGTTGGAGCACAGCAATATTCGTCAGCAAGGACGCTGTCGATAGAACTGACATAACAACCGGTAAACCTCGGGCATGTGCTCTTTCATGTTCTGAGGGTCTTCAAAAAAGGTTTCGCTACATACCGCGAAAAATTCAGCCGGGCTGGTTAACGAATAGCCATCAAGCGGTAACGGCCTATGATGGATAGAATCGCTCTGCAGCCTTTCCCAGGCAGCCGAAAAAATATCGTGCCATTCGCCGGGCTTCATATCCGGATGCATAGGCGGCGCACCGTTAGCACCATCGCGCAACATATCGAGTTTGTGGGCAAACTCATGAATAACAACATTACTGGCTTTTCCATGACGAGCATGAGGCCCGGTTTGGCAAACCGACTGCCAGGAGAGAATTAACGGACCGCGCAGCCATGCTTCACCGCTTAACCCAGGGCTTTGAGGGTGAACAACGCCGTCGTCGCTACGATACGGACGATTAGGAACAAAGTCCCCTTCGTAAAGAATAATGGTGTATAAATGATCGTACCAATCTAACCCAAGGTGCAAAACGGGCACACAAGCCATGGTTGCTATTTTTAGGCACATCGCATCGGTGAACTGAAAATCCCCGCCTGACGCAAAGTTTTTACGAACCAGAAAACGGAACGCCATATCTCGCAGAGCATCGCGCTCCGCGCCTTGATAGCGCGCCATTACCGGCCAGTCAGCTACCGCTGACTCCCACTCACTTATCGTGAACCCCATTTTTCTAATGCGTCTGTTCTCAAACCAATTGCGTAATCGCTTAAACATAACGTCCTCGGCGTTGAACAGAAACGCAATAGTGAAGTTGATTAACTACTTGGTTTCGCAAGAGTTTGCACTCCTTTCCCTGAAAACACCCAGCCGCTTAAACCATCCTGGTTAATCTGAATGGCCATAAAGTCTTTGCCGTATCGTATCCGTTTAACGTCATGGTCAGTTCCGGCCGGAACATCGAATACAACGCTGCACCCCGACTTATTGGAGTAGCCACATTCCCAATTGCTGTATGCCGACACAGCTTCCGTAATTTTTACTTTATTGCCACGATCACTAGCAATATCGGCAGCCCATAGACCCGATATCACCAGGAAAATAGCGATGATTATTCCAATACTCAGTTTCATTCCCAGCCCAGCTCTTTATATGTTTTTTTATCCTGCTCCGGGAAGCCACTTTTGTATTCTCCCCAACCCATATACTCGTAATATTTGGTCATAGCTTCAAAGTAAGATGAAGCTTCGCAGGTCCAGGCTAGTTTCGCTCCAGGCCCTAACAAACCCCGGGCACTATCACCCCGAGGGCCGGAAAGACAAAACGTCTGTGATTTTTCACCTTCAGTCCATAGTTCGTGTTTCATAACCCACTCTTCAACTCAGCAACAAACTCATCGAGAGATCTACCCATATCGAAAACACCAAAGTCAAAATCAACGTAGTAGACAGTACCAACAGAATTTGTAAAAAGCACGTTATCGCCTAAGGTGACGGCAAAAGGGCTGAGTTCCATGCCATTCAGGTAGGGTTTGTAAGCATTAACTATCTGCTCTTTATCTTTCTGGGGAATCTGTTCAATAATTTCCAGATTTTCATCCGGTATTGTCTCTGCAAGCTCCCGATACAAAGACACATCAATAAACTTTCCTACAATATCTGTGTTGTGATCAGGGGGAGCCAACAGTTTGTCCTTTGTATTCCATAGGGTATTGAGGAGACTATACTACCTTTTGAAATTAAAACATTACCAGCACATTTACTTAACTTGATGACTCTATACATCAACAATTCAAAGGTTAGATGCTGAACTTATCGAAAGTACTTAGCCGAGGTGTATTCGGGGAGCAAAGCGCTGAGGTTAGTCCTCAGCACTATTTTCAGACTCTTCTGATTCGGCTGCCAGTTCCAGCATTTTTTCACGGAAACTGTCCAGGCCTTTCATGACTAAATCGTAGGTTTTGTCGACACCACTTTCGACTTCGCCTTGATAGGCTTGCAAGCCTGTAAGAATATTTTTGGCGTCATCAAAGCCTTTTTCGATACCGCCAGTAATAGCTTCCATGAAATTATTCAGAGTTTCTTCTTCCGATTCGCCCGGGTTCATTTCCTTGTAGCGGCCATAAAAATTGGTCGCAAAAGAAACAATGCGATCAGCCGTGGCCTCAGGAGAAGTATCAACGCCGGAGTCGTAAATTTTCTGCGTGGCGTTTTTGCCCATTACCGGTTCCAGCTCGGCGTTAATGCCTTCCAGCGCCGTTTTGTACAATAAGCTGAGCGAATCATTATTACTGTTCAGCGATACCCGTTCATGAGCGCGCAAAATACCGGCATTGTTTGCCTGCTTAGACTGCGCCGCCATCTCTTTCATACTGTTACGGTTGTCGTCGGTTTTTGCCGGACTGTTCTGCTTGCCAGAACCCGTTACGGAGGTGCTATTACCTGTAGTAATTGACATAATATTGCTCCTGAAAAGTTCGGCTATAGCTTAATTTTAGTATAGCCCGTAACTTGTTAACGGCAGCTACTGGTTAAAGTTTAATCTTTTTCCACAGCAGCATTGACCAGCCCAAGTATGCTCATTACTAGCTATTGATAACCACTTTCTCAGCATTTGGAAATAACGAACCAGCTCGGTTAAACACCACGTCGGGGTGCTTTTTCGACAGAGTGATATCAATTGCATTTGAGCTCTGATTGAAAACAGTCACAATTCTGTCAGCTTTCTGAATACGAGCTACCTTGTGTTTGTTAATGAGTTTCCCCAGAGAGGGCACGACCCTGGCCAAAGGAGTATGAAGAATCCGTACAGAATCTCCCGTTTCTTGCAAAACATGTTCGGGATTATTTAAACGCGATGAGCGAAGCATAAAAAGAACAACAACTAATGAAAGCGGCCCTAATAAGCTTAGTAAGTAAAAATACTCCATTCGATACTCCTTTTCTTTTTGTAGCTCTCATCAGACAAGCTATCAGCTACAGATTGAAGAAACGAGGCTAGGCAGATGGCGCTTACAGCTTCAAGATCCCTCTCTTCCATTTTCCTGACAATCACCGAAACCTCCGGAAGTTTAATACTGCTGCGAGTAGCAAAACGGCAATTACGGTTATAAGGGTTGTCATAATTTGTTATCTTCTAAAAGACATATAAAGCGCATACTGTCATAAACCACACAACTGAGAGTGCTAAAACTGACTTTAGGTTAGCTGAACTCGCATTCGTTTTTATTAGAATATAACCAGAATATAGTGCAGGAACTACAGCCAAAAAGCCGCCAACGCAAAATCCCATAAAAAAACCAGCAATTTGAGCCCAACCGTCACCAGTCAAACTTACTACTAGAAAAATAAGCACGGCCAGCGCTACGGATGCTATGAGTAAGTTGAAAGACAGTTTTTCCGCCCGTTTAAGATCCATTGAATTCAATAATAGCTCCTTAACTCATAACCTTTGAACATACGGGTGGACACTTAGTGGACATTTAGTAATCAAGTGGTAAACAACTCCCGAAACAAGCGCTCTGACTCTTTTAATCCTTCCTCGGTGAACACAACAGACTTTGCCTTACCGACCGGGTTACCAATGAGTCCTTTTTCGTGAAGTCGGTTCATTGCATCCCAGTCAAAAGACTTCCAAGCCCGACTGTCATCATGCAATGCTAGATATAGCAAAGCCAAAACGGACTCATCGATTTTATCTTCGTCAATTGCCATAGATCATCCTCCAATGATGGCTTTGTTTAATGGAGAACTTAGCGGTTTCCTATACGGCTTATCCGAAAAAACAACAAAACTCATCTTCACTTACAACTTTAAAAACTTGGTCAATTGTTTTTACCTGGCTTTTAGGCTCGTAGGCATGCCACTTTAAATCACTCCGCATCCAGTAAATTTTCCAAACACCCTGACTGCGAACAAAGGTAGATTTTGCGATATCCAAATTCTGATATTCAGATGGATTATTCCAAACTGGTCGAGTTTCAAAAATATAAATAGATTGCTTTTCCAGGCGCCAACCAATATCTAGATCACTTCTTATACTTGGCGGTGGCCGGTGTTTAGCAAGAAATGCTTCTCCGGCTTTCTCTATTTTTTTGACCTCAAATTCAGTTAGAGCCATATATTCCTCCAGTTCAGAACTGTACTCGCTCAGAGTTAGCGAAAGAAGTCATACCAACGCCCGCTAATCCAAAAGCCTTTGGGGCGCATCCATGTCTTCGTGCAGAACACGAACAATAAGCACCTCTGACTTCAACACTTGATAGAAAACCGCATGATGCTCTACGTACAATCTGCGATAGCCGACAAGTACATGAGCATAGTCAGCGCCAAGCAACGGATGGCTAAGAAGCTGTTTCATGCCTGCCTCAAGATGATCTAAGTATTTATCAGCCTGCTCAGCTCCCCACTCTTCGTAGGTGTACAGCCAAATCGCGGTCAGGTCAGATTCTGCCTTCGGTGTAACGCTTAGCTTCAGCACTAATCAGCCGCCTTCATCAGTTTACGCCCAGCCGCTTTGATAGAAGATATATCCAATGGTTTAGGTTTTCCGCTTAACTCACCATCAGTAAGTGCCTGTCTTAGGGCGGCAAGACGTTCCTTGGCTTGCTGGTCTCTTCGAATGAGATCGCGGATATACTCACTATCATTGCCAAAATGACCGCTTTCAATCTGAGTTTTCACCCAGTCGTCCTGCTGCTCAGTCAGCGTGATTGTTTTCCTGTGCATGCTCATAGATAGTGCCTCTCGAAAAGAGCAGTATGAAAATATCATACCGCTTTCTTAAACTGAATCAATACCTCATTTATTGCCACCCATCAGCGCAGAGCACCTTTGGCGCGTCCGCTGAATGGTTTTGTTAGCTGCCTATTCACGGTTTACAACAGACTCATGGCTTGTTCTGAATTGCTCCAATACTTGCCATATTGCTTCCAATATTCATAAGCTTGATCAGCGCCTCCGACAATGATGCCCTCTGAGAAACTCGATTTTGGCTTTGGGTGACGCTTCCTTTTTAGTTCTTTTGCTACCAGAGGAAAAGCAGTCTTGGCATCATTAAGTAGTGTTCTTGCTTGATCAATTTCACCTAGCATAATTAACGCTAACGAATGCGTATACATGAGTTCTGGAGAGTAGTCGTCTGGATATTCTTTATTAAGACGCACAATAGAAAGAAAATCACCAGTTTCCATCCATAGCTTAGGCAAAACATACCTAACCCCAATGTTGTCATTTGGGCATGCAGAAAGCATATTTGAATACACTTTAATGGCCTCATTGACTTCATTTCGTTTTTCCAACCAAAGACCGAGATTATGATAGGCCCTTAAAAAAGGACGATTCTCAAGGTGACCCCATTCCATTTTTGACGTTGCCCATGAAAATTCTTCAGGAACCGCAGACAAACCTATTCGTACGCCCTCTCTACAGCAAAGGTAAGCTTCAAAATCGAGCCCATTTTCCTCATATATCATTGATGCATGATGGTAGGCATCTATGTGATAGGGATTTTTCTCTATAATATCTTTGATTAAGCTTTCAGCTTTATCTGGCTTTCCTGAATGCCACAGGTCTATTGCATCATCTAACCTCTCATGCACAGAGAAATCAACTAGGCTGTCCTCAAAAACCCACTCATCATCGCCAATATTGTGTAACTTGATCATACGATTCTCTTCGATTCTTGCGCTGCTAGCGCCGTTATAACCCGCCTAAACGGAGTTGGTTTGTTTGCGCTAGCGTAGCGTTTAAGCGCAAACGAAGCAACGCAGTGGAGGTCGGGTTGATAACTTTGTTATATACGCATTTACCTTGGTATATCGGGGAGAACCGCCCCCGGGTTTACCGATAAATGCCCCGGCATGCGCTCATAATCCAAAAGTACAGGAAGCGGATTTAATGTTGCCGAGTACAGCTCCGGCTGATACAAGTACAAGAGCAAACAAAATAATCCGCACAGCGACTCTTTAACGTTTTTTTGATTTGCTAATGTCGAATGAGTATCGCGCTGATGCTTAACCTTGTTGTGATCTTGCCACCAAGAAGGGTTGCTAGAGCCTGACCAACTTGCCCAAGGCTGAATATTGATGCCGTAGCGAGGAATCATGCACTCCACTGTATGAAATGATGGATACTTTCCAATAATTTCCGAGCAATAATCACCAATATTTCTTGCTGACGATGAAGCATTTATTTTCTTGCAAACCAGCTTGGCAACAACGTCGATCTCCGAGCATATGGCTAGGAATAGCTTTGTATATGCTACCGAGAAAGCGCCATCATTTGATTGGTTAAGCTCAACAAACTCAATCGTTTCGATGAAATCTCTTTCTAACGATAAAAAATGCTGCCAGTGTGGAAAATGCACTGAATCTCCTTTTGTGTATAGACACAATGACTCCCTGCCAAATGCTAGCCTCCGCATTTTCCTAGGTTAGCTAAAAGCCAGTGCCATAATTAGTTTGTTCAAGACTAAATCATTTGGAGGCTAGCATGAACAAACATAGCATGATTTTTCTAGGGTTGGATACTCATAAAGAGTTTCACGAAGTCGCCTATTGTGAAGAGCAACGGGGAGCGATTTAAAACCGACCGCCGTGATGCGCTGAAGTTGGTGAAGCTTTTAAATTCAGAGGATCTCACCCCGATTTGTGTGCCTGTGCCTGAAGACGAAGCCGTCCGTGATTTATCCCGGGTTCGCGAAACGGCGATGAAAGACTTAAAGAACGCGAAATACCAACTGAAAGCTCTGCTGCTCAGAAAAAATATTAATTATGAGGGCACGGCGAACTGGTTGAAGGAGCGCACAGTTATCGCTACCCCGCCAACGTGTCGAAGGACTTACAACTTAGCCAGGAAGGGTTACCCAAAGATATTGTAGATATCGCCTGGAAAACTCAGCTCAGGCTGTGCAAGCGCTATCAACGTATGAATAAAAAAGGCAAACATTACAATCTTATCATCACCGCCATAGCAAGGGAGATGGCAGCTTATCTCTGGGCCATTGCCAGAGAAGTGGTACTCACGCCAGTTAATCCAAAGCTTCGATTAAGTCGGGTACCCGCATGATAAACGAGTTTGAGCTAACGCATTCGGATCAGGCCGCGGACGTGGCACAACCTACGACGGCGTTATGATGGCAATAACCTAATTCGTTATTGACCCACGAGCATAGACTGATGAGAAGGAGCTACGGCGGAGTGAGTAAGGTAGGCGCTGTTTATCACAAGATAAATAATCCACGGATACCAGCATAGCAACCGACGACATTACTGCCTCATCTGGTGCGTTAGCTCAATTTATTTGAGAATAGAAAGAACTGATTATGGTTGAAAAGAGCCAGGGCTGCACGCGTTCAGAGTTGACAAAGGGAGTCATACCAACGCCTGCATTTGCGGCTGGTTTGGAGCGCAGCGGAAAACCAGTCCGACAACATGCGCTTGTTATATCATTGCCTAAATAGATTAATCCCAACCTTTGTATACAAGTCGGTTTCGACAATATTGTTCGCAAAAGCTTGTTTTATGGAATCATGTTCATGAATATCAAATCTATCTTCAACATAGGTAGGATTTAACGCAATGTTCTCTACATGATTGAAAATCATGTTTGATAGCCCAACTTTTATAGAATCTATATCGCTGTCGAATAGCTTCACAATTGCACTCTTGAATTCGGCATTGTTCTCTGAAAAAGAAAATACTACATGAGTACATTCATTCTCAGGGAAAATATTTAGCGAAACGCTTTTTGAATCAGCAATAGCTTGAGTTTCGCTATGAGCTAGCCTGACTATTACTTTCTGATCTAGGATTTGATTGCCATCATGATCGAAATACGGGATAAAGTTAGAGCAACAAGCTATAGGATATTCTGAACTAAATTGATAATATTTGTGTTCAATCTCGGAATCACATTCTTTTTTTATTACGCTTTTTAAATGATTGGATAGAAGACGAAGCTCTGAAATACTCAGATCTACGCTTTTTAGCCTGATTCTCAATTGTTCATTCTTATAGCCTTCAATCATTCTCTCTTTAATGAAGTCAGGCACAACTATTTCTCCCTCAATGATATCCGGGAGCGTTGCCTCAAAATGTGGGGGGAAATCATTTTCTTCCAATTTATCACCCAGCAAGTTTTTTATTAGCTGACAAGATTCAAGATTGGCATGAAGTTCTTTTGTAGTGGCACGATAGGCATAAATATTCATCTGCTCATTTGTACCATCAAAAGGTTTATCCTCAATAGGCAGAAATATTTTCTTGTCATGTTCACCACAGAACCCGCTAAATGTACTAAACTTCTTAATGCCCTCTTTTTTGAAAATCGGCTCTAATCCTGTCATATCATCACTTGGTTCTAGCCCCAGATAATAGACACGTCCTGACTCAGCAATGGAAGATAAAATTTTTCCACGCTGGATAGAATGTGCAGCGATAATTTTATTAGAACATTCGCTATTCCCATCATCTCCCCATAGGCACAACTTTACTGCAGATTCTTTCCTATTCTTAGCCAGAGTTTTATTAAACTCGATCTGGTCTTTATTCATTAACCCTTACTCGATATTTGATATAACGTCGCCATAAGAGGCGCGAGCTTGCGAGCGTCCAGCCCACAGTTTTTTGTGGGCGATTTTTGATGGCCTTGTTATGCGCCACTATTAAACTCTAAAGTGAAGCTATATCCATCACCTTCCACTTTTAGAGTACGGCAAGAAGGTTCATACTTAAACCTCTGCCACTTAGGCTTAAAGCATGAATATTGAATGCCAAACCCTTTGATCGCCTCGTCCATTTCTATATAGGGTCCATCCCCTGAATGCCAGTTGCTTTGGAAGGTGACCTTTATGCGCCCTCTCTTTCTTTCGTTGAGGAGGTTCACAATTTTTGCTTGCGCATCAAACATTCGAGCCTCGCTCGGATGAAAGCCAAGATCTTCCATGCAATCTTGAATTGCACCTATTGATTCTATTTCCATTTTCTTCTCACTTTTCTAAGTGCATAACGCCTTGCTAACCGGCAGACGAACCGCAGGTTTGGCTGTCCAGTGGAGGCCGCTTTTTGGCCGGAGCGGTGGTTGAGCAACTTGTTATATGCAATTTTAAAGAGCGCCATTTAAATAGTCGGTGTATTGATGTTGATAAACTGGATCGTTGGAAATGCGCCCCAGAAAATCCTGTGACATTAATTGCACAGCCTTGAAATGTTCTTTCTGTAAATCGAGATCACCCTTCGTTATTGACACCCGCAAAGCATCAAAAAGTGCTTCTACGACTGGGTGCCATTCTTTATACGGAACGCCGATAGTTTCAAAAACATTTAACGAATATATTAGTTCTTGGTATGCCACCATCTTATCGTCAACGGTAAATCGTTTCTTCTCTCCAAAATGAGCCCCCTGACGTTCAACAAATATATACCATGCCAAATTGTGTAGCCGCTTGAAACCCGCTTCAGACACTCCCTCTTCCACTATCAGTCTCACCCACTCCGCAAGATCCTTGCAAAGCGATCTACCGTACTTCTTTGAAAATGACTTAAAGTCGGCATCATCTAGTGCGGATGCAACTAACTTTTTCTTAAAAAGCATGATTCCCCCTTGGCATATAACATTTATATATTGTGCATGCGCAATTTGTCATTCATTAAATGGCAGCATTTTCTTTCGCAATCATTTAATAAATAAAATATTTTCACTAAAAAATAGCAGTAAAAGGCAAAAACAAAGTAAGCGTGCTCATTTAACTATTTTAAAGTGCACAATATCAGTCTTTACAATTTACGTATGTAATTGACACTAAACGGGTTAAAAACTAAAAGCAACAATAAAACATGCAATTTAGCAGGCAAAAGCGAGCCATATCTATCGATGAAAACAAGGGAGCTCCTTGTGGCCCATTAGAAACAAAGCGCACAAAAAAAAGCCTGATAACTCGAAAAGAGCCATCAGGTTTTAATTAACAAACTAAATTTAATTCTATCGAGAAAACCGGAAAACCAGCTTAATCAACCCACCAAATCATCCGGCATATCACCACGCAGGCTATGCCAAATTTCAGCAGACTCGTAGCCATAGCGGCGGATCAAGTTAACGGACTCGTTGTAGTCGCCTTCGCGGGTTACGGCTATTAGGTTTTCATAGTAATCGCGGGCCAGTTGGCGGGCTTCAGACGACGAAAAGTAATATTGTCCAATACGCGAGTACAGGCCTTTAAAGCCGTTTAGTACCAGCACATAAATGGGGTTGCCCGAAGCCATAGCTAAGTCGTGGTTTAACTGGTAGTCAAACTCGGCAAAGGTCTTTTTGTTGTCTTCCAGCTCGCTGGTGGGTTCCAGTAGCTCCATAACTCGCTTAGGGTTATGGCGAATGGCGGCGCGAATATAAATAGCGCTAATATTGGTGCGTGCAGACAACAGCTGGTCGACTAGCTCCGGCATGCCGTCTTCGTCGAGGCGCGCTAGGGTTTCTAAAATATTCAGGCCTGAGGTTTCCCAAAAGTTGTTCACCTTAGTGGGTTTGCCGTGCTGAATGGTCAACCAGCCGTCGCGCGCCAGACGCTGCAGCACTTCGCGCAGAGTGGTTCGCGTTACGCCAATGAGTTCTGACAGTTCTCGTTCAGCGGGTAGAATAGTGCCCGGTGCAAAATGCCCGTTCCAGATAGATTTTACGATGTACTCCTCGGCAAAACCCGCCGGACTTTTAGCTTTTATTATCATATTCCCGCCTGTGAACTAACTAATAAAAGGATTCTAGCAGCCTTGTGTGAGGTCGGACAAGATAACTTCTGGCTTTATATCGACAACACCACGCTATTTGGGTATGGTTTCTACGTTTTTACAGTTTCTTAAGGAAAATCATCATGCTGTCTGTGGGTCAGTGGCCTAACAAACCTTTTGCCTGGTTACTGTTATTTTTAGGATGTTCAGGCCTGTTGGGCGCCGCGCTTTACTTCCAGATGGTTCTTAACTTAGAGCCCTGCGTAAAGTGTGTTTATCAACGTATGGCGGTTGTCGGTATTGGCTTGTTTGCTATTGTCGGCCTGTTTGGTTCGGGGCTTTGGTTAACGCGCTGGGCGGCTTTAATTGGCTGGCTTTACAGCAGTTATCAGGGCTTATTAATTGCCTACGACCACTGGGATCTCCAAACCTCGAAAAACGCGTTCTTTGCGGTGTGTGAAAGTGCGCCTAATTTTCCTGACTGGGCTCCACTGCACGAATGGATGCCGGGGCTCTTTGCGGCACCGGGGTTATGCGGCGACATTGACTGGCAATGGTTGGGGTTAGGTATGCCGGGCTGGATGACGGTAATTTTTGCAGGCTTATTGCTCATCGGTATTATTGTGACTATTTGCCACATTATTTCATCGTTCACAAAAAAAGACGGGCTGGTGCTTTACCACAAATAATCCGTTTTAATGCCAGGGCTAAGACAAAGGCCAGGTCACTATCCTGTCTTCTAAGTCGCCCTTAAACTTCGTCTCACTAACGCAATGGCCGGCTACATGATAGCCGGCTTTTTTCATTGGCTCTTTGCTTCCTTCGTGCCTTAACGGATGCCATTCAGGCAAAGGCTGCCCTTCTGCCCGCAGCCGATACGCGCAACTGGCTGGCATAAAGTAAACCTCGTCGAGGTTGTCAGGAGTTAAGGTTACGCAGGCGGGTACACGTTCACTGCGGTGAGCGTAGTCGCTGCAACACGCGGTATCGGTGTCTAATAACCGACAGGCAACGTCGGTGGAATAAAGGTGGTCTTCTTCGTCCTGCAATTGGTTTAAGCAGCACTGCCCACAGCCGTCGCACAGGGCTTCCCACTGTGCATGGCTGAGCGTATGCAGCGGCTGCTCATACCATTTCATTAATACCGACAAGTCATTACCTTGGAAAACGAATGCGGTCGGACAAATAACCCACGGCAGCCACAAAGTAATGTGAACGGTTCCAGCGCATTAAGGCGTCGTAGTTGGCATAAGCCAGGTAAACGCGGCCTTCTTTGTCATCCGGAATCACTATTGATGCATCGATATCGCCGCGCGATGGCAACTCAGAGCCGTCAAAGCGTGTAACGCCTAAGTCAGCCCACTCGCCCAGCTTTTTCTTAGTGTCCAGCCCGGCTAATGACTCATCAAAACCTTCAGGCAGTTGTACCTGACGTCCCCAGGTTACGTCGTCTTTCCAGCCAACCGAGCTCAGGTAGTTAGCGGCTGACGCAAATACGTCCGGGTAGCTGCCCCAAATGTCTTTTTTACCGTCGCCGTCGTAGTCTACGGCGTAACTCATGAAAGAGCTGGGCATAAACTGAGTCTGACCCATAGCGCCAGCCCATGAACCTTTCATTTGCTCCGGTTCAATGTGGCCGTCTTCAATAATGGTTAAAGCTTCCCACAATTGCTTTTTAAAGAACTCTTCGCGACGCCCGTCAAAAGCCAGCGTAGTTAATGCAGAAACCACATCAAAACCACCAGTGAACGAACCAAAGTTGGTTTCAATGCCCCACAGCGCCACAATAAAGCGCGGCTGTACACCGTACTCTTTACCAATTTCTTCCAGCAGCTCTTTGTGTTCGTTGTACT
Source organism: Idiomarina sp. 017G (assembly GCF_004362265.1). Classification (NCBI taxonomy): domain Bacteria; kingdom Pseudomonadati; phylum Pseudomonadota; class Gammaproteobacteria; order Alteromonadales; family Idiomarinaceae; genus Idiomarina; species Idiomarina sp. 017G. The sequence continues at coordinate 101,619 of NZ_SNWT01000005.1, forward strand.
TTTCCAGTGCCTTTTCGGCTTTCCAGTCCGGTACTGCACGTGGCAGGTAGGTATCCAGAGTTAGCTTAAATTCCGGCTGGTTTTTATCCAGCTCAACTGCCCGCTCGTAATACTTAACTTTAGCAAACGCTTTATCCAGTGTGTCCTGCTTATAGCCGCTTTCAATGGCTTCGGCTTTCAGAGCTTCAACGTAGGTGGCAAACTGTTGATTAACTTCTTCGCTGGATTCTTTCTTCGCATTATCCTCAGCTTCCTGATACGCAGAAGCCGTCGCGCTGAGCGCAAATGAAGAAGCCAGACAAAAGGCCAGCCCTGCCACTTTTATTTTATTTGTTAACATTGAATTGAAGTTCCTCTCGTTTCGGCGGCAACTGCAAGTAGTAGCCATCGTTATGCAAATGTTCCTGTAACTTTTCGACCGTTAAACGAGCCAACTGTTCACGGCCCGCCAGGTTTAATGTCAGAACTTTTTCTGCGCGACCAAACTGCTCGCGCAAAACGTCAGGTACTTCGGTAAATTCGTCACCGTGAGGCAGGTACAAATAGGTATCCGTTTTCTTCGAGCTGCGATAAACATCACACAGCATGGCTGTTCTCCTGAATATGGGCTTAGGCCTGACTAACAATAGCCTGTAATTCTGCCCCAATTGCCTGCTTGCGCCAACCCACCATTAAGTCAGGTTGCGGCAAACGTTGCTGTTGTTGCGTTGAATACTGCCAGTGAAAGTTAATAATGTCGTTAATTTGCTTACGCGAAGCCACTAACGACGCCGGGACCTGCAGGCTTTCGGCAAGTTCGGTAACCGCTTTTTTTATAGCCTTAAAGGTTGGTTTATAACCGTCCATATCGTCCAGGCGCTCAAGAGTTTTCGGCAGTTCCGTTTCAGGCACTTGTTCAGCCTGCTGAATACAGCGAATAATGTCCCGCCCTGAATACTTACGTGACATAGGCGCTAAATCGGGAATTCGGCTTAGCTCGTCGTCGCTTTTTGGCATTCTTCGGGCTAGCTCAAGCAAGACCCCGTCTTTGGCAATAAACCCCAGCGGGATGTCGCGCTCACGCGCTTTGTGTAAACGCCAGGGCGTCAGAATTTTCAGCGCCGCCAGTTGCCGCGGGTTCAGCTGCCAGGCATTGCCTACGCCTAAATAGAGCAGATCATCCGGCCAGCTTTGTGTGCGTTTACGCACCTGAATTTGTGACTCTTCGTACACAATATCCAGCACACCTTTTTCTTCACACAGAGCTTTAAGGTACGGATACATTATCGCCAGATAACTGGCATCGGCAGCGGCATAGTCCAATTGTTCGTCACTTAACGGGCGTTTCAGCCAGTTGGTGCGTGACAAGCTCTTGTCCAGCTCAACTCCGTCAAACAACGCGTCGACGAGGCGAGCGTAACCCATTGAGTCACCCAGACCACAAAAACCTGCGGCTATCTGGCTATCAAAAATTTGTTTGGGTTGGCGGCCATTGCTTTGCTGGAAAAACAGTTCAATATCTTCGCCACCGGCATGCAATACGGTTTCGACTTCATCGCCGGAAATCAGCTGCCATAAAGGCTCTAAATCAATATCCGCCAGCGGATCAATAACAGCCGTTGTACCGTTAGCGTGAATTTGTAATAAGCCTAGCTGAGCGTAGTAAGTGCGTTCGCGCACAAACTCGGAGTCGATAGCGAACCAGCCGCATTGTTTTGCTTGCTGGCAGAGGTCTTGTAAATCGTGAGTGGTGGTAACGAGCCGGTATTGTTGTACCGACTCGGGTAATTCTAACGGCAGAGTCAAGCGTCGTCCTCTTCATCGCGTAATTCACGGCGAATTATTTTGCCGACGTTGGATTTAGGCAATTCGTCACGAAACTCAACCAGTTTAGGTACTTTGTAACCGGTCAGGTTTTCACGCGCAAAGTCGATAACTTCACGTTCGGTCAATGACTTATCTTTTGCCACAATGAAGACTTTTACCGCTTCACCGGACGATTCATGCGGCACGCCTATGGCTGCCGACTCAAGAATCTTAGGATGCTCAGCTAACACGTCTTCAATTTCATTCGGATAAACATTAAAACCCGAAACCAAAATCATGTCCTTTTTGCGGTCCACAATTTTGAAATAACCACGCTCATCAGCAGTGGCCATATCACCCGTTGCAAACCAGCCGTCTTTAATTGACTCTGCTGTCGCGTCAGGACGGTTCAGGTAACCCACCATAACTTGCGGGCCTTTCACTTCCAGCTCGCCCGGTTCACCTAAAGCCACTTCTTCGCGCGTTTCAGGGTCAACAATACGCATGTCGGTACTTGGTACCGGCAAACCAATACTGCCCGTGTAATGTTCAATATCGTAAGGGTTAACGGTAACCACCGGAGAACACTCGGTTAAACCATAACCTTCCAGCAAACGAGACTTGGTTACCCGCTCCCACTCTTCGGCCACTGCACGCTGAACCGCCATACCGCCGCCCAGGGCAATTTTTAAATTAGAGAAGTTAACGTCTTTAAAGCCTTTAGTGTTCAACAGACCATTAAACAGCGTGTTAACCCCTGAAATCATTGAGAAAGGATACTTATTCAGCTCTTTCACAAAGTTAGGCATATCGCGCGGGTTGGTAATTAAGACGTTCTTGCCGCCGTGCTTAATAAAGGTAAGGCAGTTCGCGGTTAACGCAAAGATATGATAAAGCGGCAACGCAGTAATAATGGTCTCTTCGCCGTCATTCATTATAGGAGTAATAACCGAGGAAACTTGCTCGAGGTTAGCAACCATATTGCGGTGCGACAGCATAGCGCCTTTGGCCACACCCGTTGTTCCACCGGTGTACTGTAAAAAGGCAATATCATCGCCGGTCACTTCAGGGCGTTTATAGTCAACCATAGTTCCTTTGGCCAGCGCCTGGTTAAAACTAACAGTACCTTTTAGCTTATGAGAAGGCACCATACGTTTTATATACTTAACCACAAAGTTAACCAGATAGCGTTTAAGCAAAGGTAACTGATCGCCAATTTGTGTGGTAATAACTAAATCGAGCGGAGCTTCTTCTTTTATTTTTTCATAGGTTTGAGCAAAGTTTTCTAAAATAACCAGAGCTTTTGCCTGAGAATCTACCAGCTGATGCTTTAACTCGCGCGGAGTATAAAGTGGGTTGACGTTCACTACAGTCATACCGGCTCGTAAAATACCGAATAACGCCACAGGGTATTGCAGCAAATTTGGCATCATAACCGCAACAGCGTCGCCTTTTTTAAGGCCGGTACTGTGCAAGTAAGCGGCAAAGTCGCGAGTTTTCAGACCCAGTTCTTTGAAACTCATTTCTGAGTCCATGTTTACGAAAGCCGTTTTCTCGCCGTACTTTTCAATGGACTGTTCAAGTATATCAACCAACGACGCAAAGTGATCCGGGTCAATTGTTTCCGGTACTCCCGCTGGGTAGTTTTCCAACCAAATTTTATCCATAAAAGGCTCCGCCTCTCACTATTTATAGTTATTTTCAGTGGCGCAATCATCGCATATCCGACCAGTTAATCCTAGTCGTTACCAGCCGCTAAACGTACGATTTAAGCAGTTCAGCTATTTTCTCAGGTTGTTCCATATGTACGTGATGTCCACCTTCCAATGTCTTGCAACTTAAGCCAGAAACTTTATCCTGCCATCGCTTAAATGCGCTATCTAACTGATCATAACCCCGGCTTCCCCGCACAACGGTCACTGGCATGGTCAACTTTTCAAACAAGTCATCCACTGCCGAACTCGGTAACCTGTAGGCCGATGTTGTTTTTACCCTGGCATCGGCTCGCCAGTGCCAGCGGCCATCTTCACCATGCTCGCAGCCACGCTCAACAATTAACCGGACTAAATTGGCTGAGAAGTCAGCCTGAGCGGCTCTGGCCTCTACCGCCGAGTCGAAATTCGCGTAGCTTCGCCAGCGTGGTGTGTGTAGTTTTTTGCGACTTAAAAAGCCCTGTTTCAATTGCTCCTGCGCATTCGTTCCGTCAGACACCAGTAACCCAAAGGCTTCAACTAATAGCAGTTGCTGAATACGCTCAGGACATAATGCTGCAACCACATTGCTGACAAAGCCCCCCATAGAGTGACCGAGCAAGGTTAAATTCTGCCAGTCCTGCTGTTGAATCAGCTGCCATAAGTCATAAGCATAGTCGATAAAATGATAATAGTTGCCCACCGGACGGTGATCACTGTGCCCGTGACCGGGCCAGTCAAGCGCTAAAAAACCACCTTTTTCAGGTGACCAGTACCGGGCTATAGGTAAAAAGCTGTGACTGTTGTCTAACCAACCATGAGTTGCAACAACTCTTATGTCGTTAGGATCGCCCCAGCACAACCCCCGAACGGAACCCCAGTCCAGCTGATAACTGACTGGGGTAGCCTGCTCTGCTGTTTCTCTATAATCCATTAAAGAACGAATTAGTTGCGGTTTTTAGCCGGAGTACCCGAGTTGTCCTGTACGCGAACGCGCACCGGAACCGGATAACGGTAAGGATAATAAGGCGAATAGAAGTTATGACGGAACCACAATGGCGAATAGTCAATTTCTACCTGGTTGTTTTGTTTTTCAATCTTCCACAAGTGATAACCCGTTGCTTCAATAACCGGGTAGGTATAAACGTATTCGTCAATTTTGCCCTGCTGGGTTTGACCTATCGTACCAACAAAACTGATTGACCGGCCTTGCTGATATACATCGGGATCAACAAAGTCATTAACTACCGCTAAAAAACGCCCGTCGCTGTTATCACTAACCTCAGGGCGTCCCCAGCGTTTTAGCGGGAAGCTGACAACTTCCAACACGGTATGATCTTCGGCGTTGCGAACATCGGCAATGACACCGCCCCAACGGGCTGGTTCACCGGCTACTTCATCGCCCTGATGCTTGGCAACCTTGTAACTCACCAAAGCCTCTTCATTATCAGTGGCAAGCTCATCCGGAACCGAAGTGCAACCAGCAAGCACCATTGCGCTTAATACTGCAAATATCATTTTCATAACAGACCTCACTCAGGCGTAAACATCAACACCAAACATTGACGTAATTTGCTCTCTTTTCTCGCTTAACGCTATGTTTTGATAAGCATTAAGTGCTTTTTGAGAACGTTGTGGTGGCTCATCGTAAAACGTATTAAGTGATTCCCACCGTTCTGCGCGCCGCTGACTTTGCCGGACATCAGGCACTACCTGCCGGGTATCAGCAACTTTCGCCGGGTTCTGCTCCTGACGTTGCTGATCTTCCGGCGCAGACCTTTGAGGTCCTTGCTGTTGGCTGTTTAGCGGCTGAACCGCTTGCGGATTAATTCGCACGTCAACGATGACTCATCTGTTAGTAAGACTGATTTTATTATGGCGAGTTCAGTGCCATTCTACAAGTTATCGACCCGGCAATTTTTTCCAGGTCACTTCATTACGAACATACAAAGGTTCTAAGTTCTCTGCATCGACCGCAGAAACACAACCTTTAGTTGCTATTGTCAGCATGTCTTCCGCCAGCGGTAACCGGCAATCCATGCTGTGCTTTAATTCCTGCTTAGGGTCCAGGGTACCGGCGTAGTTGTCCCAGCCAGTTCCCGCAGTATGAAAGCCCTGGACATTATGCTTTGCGAATAAACTGGCAGAGGGTTCAGCAACGGCGGGCTCCGTTATTTGTTCGGCAAGACCATTATTATTACGGTACAAGGCGTAATAAATTTCACCCATGCGCGCATCAATACAGGCCACAACCGCTTCTGCATTGTGTTTACGAATGGCTTGCTGCGCTAACGCATGCAGGCTACTGACCGGATATACTGGTAACTCGGCACTAAAAGCAAGACCCTGCGCCATGGATACCCCGATGCGTACACCGGTAAAACTGCCGGGCCCTACGCCAACGACCAGCCCGTCCAGCTGACTTAATTCGGTTTCTGCCTGCTGCAGCATTTGTTCAACAAAAGGCAGTAAACGCTGCGAGTGCTCCCGCGGGCTTTCTATTGCTTCGCTAAAGAAATTATCCTGCCAGCGAATAGCCACTGAGCAATTTTCAGTCGACGTATCAACTGCTAATAAGTTCGTCATTATTGGTTTCATCTTTCTCTGCAACCTGCGCTAAAAAACTCAGCGCTTCATTTAAATCCCGGGTTCGTGACATAGCAGGCAAGCTGGATAAAAATTGCTTACCGTATTGGCGCGTTACTAAACGACTGTCGCAAACAATTAACACACCGGAGTCGTCTTTATCGCGAATTAATCGTCCTGCGCCCTGTTTCAGCGCAATTATTGCCTGCGGTAATTGTATCGTGCTGAACGCATCGACACCACGCAAGCGGGCATCTTCAACACGCGCATTCAGCAAAGGGTCGTCCGGCGAGGCAAACGGCAGTTTGTCGATAATAACGCAACGCAAGGCTTCACCCCGCACATCTACCCCTTCCCAAAAGGAAGAAGTACCCAACAGCACGGCATTACCTTTTTTGGTGAAGGTTTCCAGTAACTCTGTTTTCCCGGACTCGCCCTGCACCAAAATGTCGCGATCCAGCCGATCGCGTAATATTGCCGCCATTTGCTGCAACATTCGGTGGCTGGTAAACAGCAGAAAAGTGCCGCCCCGGTTCACCTTAACGCACTGCTCCGCAATTTCGGTCAGCATCTGATGCCGGTTCGGGTCGTTCGCCTCGGGCAAATAACGCGGTAAACACAGCTTGGCCTGCTTCGCAAAGTCAAAGGGGCTTTCCAGCAACAAGGTATCGGCGTCATCTATGCCTAAACGCTTGGTAAAGTAGTCAAACTTACCGTTAACCGCCAAAGTAGCCGAGGTAAATACCCAGCTCATTTTGTTGCGCTTAATATAGCCACCGAAAGTCTTGGCAACGCTTAGCGGCGTTTGATGCAAGCTGACGTGACGGGGCGTCGTTTCAAACCAAAAACTGTAACCGGTACGGTCGACATCCATTAGTTGACGCCAAATATAAAGGTGCTGTTCAGCGCGTTCGTGTAAATTATCAAAATCTTTATTACGGCCTATAGCGGTTTTCATAACGTCGGTCAGCAGGGTTAAACGCTCCTGCACCCGTTCAGCCACCTCGGCAACGTCGGGCTTTTTGCGCCAGTCTCTCCAGTTGCCGCGCATAGGGTCCCGCGGAAACAACAAGCGCCAGTCTTTCAGCGTTTGCAATAACGTACGTGCCATTGCGCTGGCCTGCGACAAATCCTTCAGCTCGGTCATACACAAGCGCTGCAGTTCTTCGCACATTTCTGTCAGTTGCCGACTGGAAACCGTTTCGCCAAAGTACTGGCTGGCAATGTCCGGAATTTGATGAGCTTCGTCAAAGACCACCGTATCCACGCTGGGAATCAATTCACCAAAACCGGTGTCTTTTAGCGCCATATCGGCAAAGAAAAGATGATGGTTGACCACCACAATATCGGCTTCCATAGCTTCTTTGCGGGCTTTGACTAAGTGGCAGTCTTCGTACACCGGACAGTCCCGCCCCAGGCAGTTGTCCTGAGTGCTGGTTACCTGCGGTAATACCGAGGCGTCTTCTGCTAAGGCGTTCATCTCGCCTACGTCACCACTGCGTGTGGATGTCGCCCAGCGCTTTACCGTAATAAGCTGGTTTTGAATGTCTTTACTGAACTGTCCGGCCTGTTGGGTTGCCTGCTCCATGCGGTGCAGACACAAATAATTTGAACGGCCTTTTAATAAAGCGACAACTTTTTCCGGCGCCAGCACTTTTCTTAACATGGGTAAGTCGCGGTGGAACAGCTGTTCCTGCAGGTTTTTAGTGCCGGTAGAAACAATCGCTTTGCCTTTGCCCAGTAGCACAGGAGCCAAATACGCAAAAGTTTTGCCGGTGCCGGTCTCGGCTTCAACCACTAACTCACCTTTTTTCTTAACGGTAGCGGCTATGGCTTCTGCCATTTGCTGCTGAGCGGCTCGTGGCTGGAAGTTTGTAATTGCTTGTGCGAGCTCGCCTGTTGGCTTAAATACTGATAAAACCGTCGCCATAACCTATACCGCCGAAGAAATAGGCACGTATTATGACATAGATGTTTGCTCAGGCGTAGGTGTCTATATGTCCTGAAGATAAGGTTTCATCGTTATCAGCAACCTCTTCAACGTCCGTTTGAGCCGACGATTGTTGATGCTGATGCTGTTGGCTACTTTCTCTTTTTTGATCATCTTCGATGGTAGCCCCTTCGTCTTCATCTACAGCGTTGAGTTCGTGTATCTTCTCAATCTGGTTTATTTTCATCTGCTCACGGGCGAAGTCCACAGGCACGCGAGTGTCTTTGGGGATCAACGGAACCATTGCATCAAAGTTAGCCATTGTTGTTGTCTTTCGCCTCGCAGAGAATGAATTCTGTTATTTGACTATACAACCACTGGTTAAATAATAAGCTTATATCGACTAAATAACCAATAAGTTTACTCTTGCATTACATTTCTCAGCTGTTATAGTGCTATACAACTTTACGAAGTAAAACTATTTTTATTGGAGTGTTAATTATGCGTTTTGTTCACAGCCACCACCATCATCATTGGAACTGTATGGCCTAGCCGTGAACTTAATGTTTGGGCTAGCCGTATAAACGCTAGCCTTTCGATTGACTATACAACCCCCGAAAGGCATATACCTTCGGGGGTTTTTCATTTTAGGAGCTGTTATGACTGACCGTTTAACCATTGCGATACAGAAATCGGGACGACTGAGTAAAGAATCTATGGCATTGCTGAATGCCTGCGGTGTGAAATTTAGTGTTAACGAAGCACGCTTAATTGCGCACAGCACCAGTCACCCTATCGATTTGCTGCGCGTACGTGATGACGACATCCCGGGTCTGGTTATGGACGGCGTGGTTGATTTAGGCCTGGTTGGCGAAAACGTGCTGGAAGAAGCCCGGTTAGAGCGCATTGCAACCGATTCTGTCGCGGCCTATCAGCCATTACGCGGACTTGAGTTTGGTCAGTGCCGCTTGTCGCTGGCGGTGCCAAGAGAAAGCCAGTACCAGTCGCTACAAGATTTAGAGGGTTTAAGAGTCGCGACCACTTACCCGCAGTTGCTAAAGCGTTACCTGAAAGACAACGGCGTGAATGCGCGTACGGTTATGCTGACCGGTTCTGTGGAAGTTGCTCCCCGTGCGGGCCTTGCCGAAGCAATATGTGACTTAGTTTCCACCGGTGCTACGCTGGAAGCAAACGGGTTAGTCGAAAAAGACGTGATATTCCGTTCTCAGGCGCAGCTAATACAACGCGCTGACAGCCTGTCGGAAGAAAAACAAGCCATGATAGACCAGTTGCTGCCACGCATAGACGGCGTGCAAATGGCACGGGAAAGCAAATACATTATGCTGCACGCGCCAAAGAACAAATTAGAGCAGGTAGTAGAGCTATTACCCGGCGCAGAAACACCAACCATTTTGCCGCTTAGCCACACCGACGAGCAGGTTGCCGTGCACATGGTCAGCACCGAGAAGCTATTCTGGGAAACCATGGAAGATCTTAAATCTATGGGCTGCAGTTCAATACTTGTATTACCTATTGAAAAAATGATGGGGTGATCATGAGTGAATTACGGATACCCATTGAACAATGGCAGAGCCTGTCGTCAGCGGAGCAAGCTCAACGCTTAGCGCGCCCCGGACGGGCTCAGGCCGAATCTTTACGTGAAAAAGTCGCGGTAATTCTAAGTGACGTTCGTGATAACGGTGAGCGCGCGGTACTGAATTATACCCGCCAGTTCGATAACCCGGATGCGACCTCACTGCGAATGAGTGATGACCAGGTGGAATCCGCCGTTGCTAGTTTAGATGACAAAGTAAAACGCGCTATAGATACCGCGTATCAAACTATTTATCGCTTTCACGAAGCGCAACGTCCGCAGAATTTAAGCATTGAAACCGCGCCAGGCGTGCAGTGTGAATTGCGTTATGCGCCGTTAGACGCCGTCGGTTTATACATTCCCGGTGGCAGCGCAACCTTGCCCTCCACCGCATTAATGCTGGGTGTGCCCGCGCAAATTGCCGGGTGTCAGCGTGTGGTTATGGTCAGCCCGCCTAATAAACAGGGCGAATTACCAGCCGCCCTGCTCTACGCTGCAAAGCGTTGCGGCGTAACCGATATTCTGCTGTGTGGCGGCGCTCAGGCAATTGGCGCGCTGGCCTACGGCATAGAGTCATCGCCTGCTGTAGGTAAAGTCTTTGGCCCGGGTAACAGCTTTGTTACCGAAGCCAAGCAACAGGTTAGCCAGAATGACAGCGGCTGTGCCATGGATTTACCGGCAGGCCCCTCAGAGCTGTTGGTTATTGCTGATGACAGTGCAAACCCGGCTTATGTGGCGGCGGATTTACTCTCGCAGGTTGAGCACGGGCCGGACTCTCAGGTTATTTTGCTTACGCCGTCAATGACGGTCGCAGAAAACGTACGGCAGGAGCTGATGGCACAATGCGCTCAACTAAGTCGCGCCGATATTGCCGAGCAGGCCTTACAGGCCAGTCGTCTGCTGGTAGTTGCCGATATGAATGAAGCCATAGCCATTAGCGAAACCTATGCGCCCGAACACCTTTCTATTCAGACGGATAACGCGCGTGAGCTGCTGCCACAGTTAACCCGTGCAGGCTCTGTCTTTGTCGGACACTACACACCAGAGTCCGGCGGTGATTATGCCACCGGTACCAACCACGTTTTGCCAACGTATGGCTATGCCCGCAATTACAGCAGCCTTGGGCTGGTCGACTTCTACCGTCGTTATACGGTCCAGGAAGCCAGTCACGACGGACTACGCCAGTTAGCAGAAGCCATTACTACTTTGGCTGACGTTGAAGGTTTAGATGCGCACAAACGTGCTGTGACTATTCGTACGGAAACTAAAAGTACGGAGAGCAAACTATGAGCATTGTTGAGCAGTTACAGCGCCAGCACCTGAAACAGCTAACACCCTATGCCTCTGCACGGCGAAGTATGAGCGGTGGCAATATCTGGCTGAACGCTAACGAGTCTCCGTACAGTAACTCGTACACCGTTGATGACAGCAAACTTAACCGTTACCCGGAGTTTCAGTCTAAGCCGCTGAATCAGGCCTACGCTGAATACGCCGGAGTTGATGCCTCACAGGTGTTAAGCAGCCGAGGTTCGGATGAGGGTATCGAGTTACTGATACGAGCTTTTTGTGAGTCGGCGCAGGACAAGGTACTGATTTGCCCGCCCACTTACGGTATGTACGCTATTTCGGCTAAAACCTTTGCGGTTGGTGTTACTGAGGTTCCCTTACTAAATAGCAGAGAGGTGAACAACTGGCAGTTGGATACGGAGTCGGTTATAGAAGCTGCTGCTGAGTGCAAAGTCATCTTTCTCTGTTCGCCTTCAAACCCGCTGGGCAATGCGCTAAATACCGATGATATTGAACAGGTGCTGCAACACTCGCCACGTTCTATGGTGGTAGTTGATGAAGCCTATATTGAGTTCAGCTCTGGTGACAGCGTTGTCAGTTGGTTGCAACGTTATCCGAACTTGGTGGTGTTACGCACCTTATCGAAGGCCTTTGCTCTGGCCGGCATTCGCTGCGGTTTTTTGCTGGCGAATGACGACATTATTGAGTTACTGCAGAAAGTTCTGGCGCCGTACCCTTTGCCAGACCCGACAGTGCAAATTGCGGTTCAGGCTTTGCAGACAAGCTCGCTTGAACGGCTGCAGCAACAGGTAGCAACCTTATTAGCCGAGCGCGATCGGGTGCAAACAGCCTTAGAACAAACACCACTGACCCTGGTATCGGAAAGTGACACGAACTTTTTACTGTATCAGTGTGAAGATGCCGCTGGTTTAGTGAAATCACTTGCCGATAACGGCTTATTAATACGTAATCAGTCGGCGCAGCGGGGGCTGGAAAACGTTGTTCGCATAACCATTGGCAGCGCCGCCGAAAATGACGAACTGATTCAACAGTTGAAGGACTATTTTTCATGAGCCAGAAGCCTATTTTATTCATTGACCGTGACGGCACCCTGGTTGAAGAACCAGCCACTGACAAACAGCTGGACAGCGTTGAAAAGTTGGTGTTTGAACCGAACGTGGTACCGGCTTTGCTGAAACTGCAACAGGCGGGTTATCAGCTGGTGATGGTGTCCAACCAGGACGGTCTGGGTACAGACAGCTTTCCGCAGGCTGATTTTGACGCGCCACATAATTTGATGATGGCGGTGTTTGAGTCACAAGGCATTCGTTTTGACGATGTTTTGATCTGTCCTCACTTTGACAGTGATAACTGCAGCTGCCGTAAGCCTGCGCTTGGGCTGGTAAAGTCGTATCTGAAAGAAGGCCGTGTCGACTTTACCAACTCCTACGTTATTGGCGACCGTGAAACCGACCTGCAACTGGCAGAAAATATGGGTATTGAAGGTCTGCGTTACAGTCGTAGCGAACTCAACTGGGATGCCATTGTTCACCAATTACTGGACAACCCGCGTACAGCGTCGGTTACCCGCACCACACGGGAAACGGACATCAATATTAAGGTGGATTTAGACAGTCAGGCTCCGCGCGAATTTGATACCGGCATTGGCTTCTTTGACCACATGCTTGAGCAGATAGCCACACACGCCGGTTTCTCGCTTTCGGTTAAGGTTAAGGGTGACTTGCACATTGACGATCACCACACCATTGAAGACACGGCTCTGGCGTTGGGTCAGGCATTACGCTCAGCACTGGGCGACAAGCGCGGCATTGGTCGCTTTGGTTTTGCTCTGCCTATGGATGAATGCCGGGCGGAATGTCTCATCGATTTATCCGGACGCCCCTATTTGAAATGGGAAGCAGATTTCACCCGCGACAAAGTCGGCGAGTTATCCACCGAAATGGTCGAGCACTTCTTCCGCTCGTTAACCGACGCCATGGCAATGAGCTTGCACTTATCGACCACCGAGGGTAATACCCACCACCAGGTCGAAAGCCTGTTTAAGGTATTTGGCCGGGCACTGCGTCAGGCCATTACCAAAACCGGAGACCAACAGTTGCCTTCAAGTAAGGGGATGCTGGCATGAATGTGGTGATTGTCGATACCGAGTGTGCCAACCTGACATCTGTCCGCTTTGCGGTTGAACGTTTGGGCTACTCAGTGCTTATTACCGATGACGCGGAGCAAATACGCGGAGCTGACCGTGTGATCCTGCCCGGCGTCGGTACAGCTGTGGCGGCAATGCGTAACCTGAAGCGCAAGCAGCTGGTTCAGCCACTGTGTGAGTTAACGCAACCCGTGTTAGGCATTTGTCTGGGAATGCAGTTGCTAACCTCGCACTCAGAAGAGGGCAATGTGGGCTGCCTTAACCTAATTCCGGCTAAAACCAAACGCCTTCGCGACTATGGCCTTCCTTTGCCGCATATGGGCTGGAATACACTGCAGCCAACCGCAGACAACCCGCTGGTCGAACGCAGCGACAGTTACTGCTATTTCGTGCACAGTTTCGCCGTAGCAGTGGACGAATACACTATTGCCAGCAGCGAGTACGGTGAGCGCTTTGCCTCTATGATACGCCACAACAACTATTTCGGTGCGCAGTTTCACCCTGAGCGTTCAGGTAAGACTGGCGAAGCTCTGCTGAAACGTTTTTTGGAGTTAACATTATGCTGATACCTGCCCTGGATTTAATTGACGGCAAAGTGGTACGCCTGTATCAGGGCGACTTCGCGCAAAAAACCGAGTTTGATTTAACCCCGCTGGGGCAGGCTCAGCTCTATGCAGAAGCAGGCGCCGAGTGGCTGCACCTGGTTGATTTGGATGGCGCTAAAGACCCGGACAAGCGCCAGCAACAACTGCTGGCTAAACTAGCCTCAGATTCCGGTATGAAGTGTCAGGCTGGCGGCGGAATTCGTACAACCGAGGATTTGGAAGCCTTGTTTGACGCCGGTATTGAGCGTGCCGTCATTGGTTCCACCGCGGTTAATAACCCGGACAGAGTAAAACAATGGTTGCAGACCTACGGCGGCGAAAAAATTGTACTGGCGCTGGATGTGAATATTGATCAGAGTGGCAATGCCATGGTCGCTACCCACGGCTGGCAACAGGCCAGCACGCATACACTGGATGACATTCTCAACCGTTACCTGGATTTAGGCTGCCGTCATGTACTGTGCACCGATATCAGTAAAGATGGCACCATGACCGGCACCAATGTTGAGCTTTATAAGCGCTACAAAGCACTTTATCCGCAAGTGATCTGGCAGGCGTCCGGTGGCGTCAGTTGCTTAGACGATCTTAAAGATTTAAAAGCCGTAAACTGTGACTCGGTTATATTGGGTAAGTCGTTACTTACCGGTGCTTTCACTATGCAGGAGGCATTAGCATGCTGGCAAAACGCGTAATACCCTGCCTGGACGTTCGCGACGGGCAAGTAGTAAAAGGGGTTAAGTTCCGTAACCATGAAATTATTGGTGATATTCTGCCTCTGGCAAAACGCTATGCAGAAAGTGGCGCTGACGAGTTGGTGTTTTACGACATTACCGCATCGGCAGACGGCCGTACGGTGGATAAGTCCTGGGTTGAGCGGGTTGCCCGGGAAATCAACATTCCTTTTACCGTTGCCGGCGGTATTCGTTCGGTTGAGCACGCACAGACCATGCTTTCTATGGGCGCAGACAAAATCTCCATTAACTCGCCTGCCCTGCTTAATCCCAATTTAATTAATACCCTGGTGGAGGAATTTGGCCAGCAGTGCATTGTTATTGGTATCGACAGTTTCTATAACGAACAGTCCGGTGAATACGAAGTGCATCAGTTTACCGGCGACGAGAGCAAGTCGCAGAAATCAACATGGCAGACCAAAGACTGGTTGCAGGAAGTCATTTCCCGTGGGGCCGGTGAAATTGTGTTGAATTGCATGAATCAGGACGGCGTGCGTCAAGGTTACGATATTGCACAACTGTCGGCATTGCGCGAACATTGCTCTGTGCCTTTAATTGCGTCCGGTGGTGCCGGTGAAATTCAGCATTTTGTTGATGCCTTTCAAAAGGCGCAGGTGGATGGTGCACTTGCGGCTTCGGTGTTTCACAAAAACCTATTCAGTATCAGCGAAGTGAAAGCCGCAATGGCAGCCAATAATATTGCAGTTCGCCCCATTGAAGCGCTTCAGGAGACGACATGAAAATTGATTTGAATAACATAAACCAGTTGGCCTGGGAGAAAATGTCAGGTTTACTGCCCTGCACAGTACAACACGCTCTAACCGGTGAAGTGTTAATGCAGGCCTATATGAGTACAGAAGCCATTAAGGAAAGCTTAGCAAGCGGTAAAACCACTTTTTATAGCCGCAGTAAAGAACGTTTATGGACTAAAGGCGAAAGCTCAAACAACTACCTCCGGCTTGAGGGCATCTATTCGGACTGTGATTATGACGCATTACTGGTTCAGGCTATACCCGATGGCCCTACCTGCCATTTAGGTAACCGCAGTTGTTTTGCCGAGGCACCTAAACCCTTGCTGCATGAGCTTGACTCGCTCATTGCCAGCCGTAAAGGCGCAGATACCAACGAAAGTTACACTGCCAGCCTATTTTCTAAGGGATTAAAACGTGTGGCTCAAAAAGTTGGGGAAGAAGGCGTGGAAGTCGCTCTGGCAGCGGCAACTGCCGATAAAGACGAGCTGGCTAATGAAAGCGCCGACTTACTCTACCACTTGCTGGTTGCGCTACGGGCCAATGAGCTTAGCCTGGACGATGTGCTGGAGGTATTAGCGAAGCGCCGCGGTTAAGCGGCGCTGTTTAACTGCTCACGAAAATGCTTACGCTCGTATCGGCGGGATACGCGGCGTAGGCGCAATGACAAGAGTACCGCTGCGACACTTAGGCCACTAATAAAGCCAATCCAGAAACCTGCCGCGCCCATGGCTGGCACAACCCAGTCGGTCAGCCCCAGAATATAACCAACGGTTAAGCCAAATGGCCAGTACGAAATAAAGGCCAATATCATTGGGTATTTAGTGTCTTTGTAGCCACGCAGAGTGCCAATAGAAATGGCCTGGAAGGTGTCCGACACAGTGAAAATAGCCGCCAGTCCCATCAGCGTCGCTGCCAGATTAATAATATCCTTATCAGGAGTGTAAAGGCTGGCTAACCAACCACCACCCAGATACATAATTAAACCGTTAACGCCCGCAAACACACCACCAAACAGCATCGCGAGTTTAAAGCTCAACATGGCGTTTTTCGGATTACCCGCACCCAGCGCAAAGCCAACCCGTAAAGTCACCGCCATAGAGATACTCAGCGGCACCATATACACTAACGAACTTATGTTCAGTGCAATTTGATGAGCAGAAACCACAGTCGGCCCCAGCGGCGCAATTAATAACGCCACAGCAGCAAACAGACTGACCTCGAAAAAGAGCGACATCGAAATAGGGAAACCGATACGGATAACGTAGGTAACGTCGTCCCAGTTAGGTCGATACCAGCGCCGGAGCAGACGTAACCGCTTGTAACGTTTGGCGGTAAAGGTATAAACAACCATTGAAAGCGCCATACCCCACAACACAATGGCTGTCGCCAGGCCACAGCCAGCGCCACCCAGCTCCGGCATGCCAAACTTGCCGTAAACAAAAATGTAGTTTGCCGGAATATTTATCAATAGCCCGATAAAACCAATGATCAGCGACGGCATTGTGTTCGACAAGCCCTCACAAAAGTTTCTCAGTACCGCGTAAATAACAAAGCCCGGTATGCCCCAGGAGATGTAAAACAAATAATCCAGAGTAATGGCGCGAAAGTCGTCTTCAACTTCCATGATGTCCAGCAACCATGGCGCTGATGACATACCCAGTAACGTGATAACACCAACAATGGCGCAAGCATAGAACCCCTGCTGCAATATGTTAGCGACACGCCGGTGCGAATTTGACCCGTCCAGGTGAGAGATAATGGGCGCTAATGCCAGCGCCAGACCAAACACCAATAAAGTTGCCGGCACAAAAATACTGCCGCCGACAGACACAGCGGCCAAATCAACCGCGCCTTTACGCCCGGCCATGACCGTATCCACGACACTCATTAACATTTGAGTTAACTGAGCCACCAGAATAGGGCCGGTCAGTTTAGCCAGCTTATTAAATTCGCCTTTATTATTCGTCCACCAGTTCACGCGCGTTTTCTCTGGGTTAGGATTGCTTACGCAAAAATTGCAGGATACGCTGATTCACATCAGCCGGATGAGTCAAAGGCCCCATATGCCCTGCTCCAACGGAGTCTCGTTGAACATCAGGAAGTATCGTCGATAAAGCCTCTGCGACAGCTTTTGCACTGCGACGAGTGTGTTCGCCCTGCAGCAGCAGAACGCTTTGCCCTACCCCGCGGTAGTCTTCCAGGCGTCGGGGTTCGTTAAGCAAGGCGTCGAAGTCCAGCGCCACTTTGGCAGCCTGACTGACCATGATTTGCTGAATGCGTTCAGGCAAAGCATCAAAATATCCGGCGTCATTCCAGTAATCGACAAAGGTGCGAGTGCATTCGACTGCGTCTTTACCGTTCATAGCGTGACTGATCTCCTGTATTTCCAGCATTCCGGGAGAATCATCCGGTAACACGTGAAAGGCAACAGGTTCGTAGACAACCACATCGGCAATTTTAAATGGCTTTTCCAGTGCCAGCTTTAATGCAACAGCACCGCCATAGGAGTGACCAACCAGTTGCACAGGCCTGGATAACGCAAGTTGCTCAACCGCGTTAATAATACGGGGCAGTTCCTGCTCCAGTCGAAAGTTTGCCGTAAACTCGACGTTAGGCGCCTGCCCATAGCCCAGCAAATCAACCGCAATAACAAAGTGAGTGCTGGTTAATTCTTTTATTAACGCCCGCCACTGGCTACTCGCGCTCTGCGAGCTGTGCAACAAAACAACCGGAGGGTTTTGTTGTTCGCCGTACAAATGGATACCTGATTCTAATTCAGACATAGCTTCACTTTATAATAAACTGACACCAACAAACTGACCGATACCAAAGCCAGCAGCTAACAATAAAACGGCAAAAGTCGTTAATACCCCAATGGTGCGAGGCAAACTCACGCCGACACTGCGGGTTAATCCTATAGCATGACATAAGCGAGCAACGACTAACGCAATACCCAACCCATGGAGCAGAGCAAGCGGAGCGTTTTGTACTTCCATCATAGCAAACAGAATAAGCGCCAGAGGCACGTACTCAATAAAATTCCCATGGATGCGTACTGCAACGTTGAGTTCTTCGGCTTCACCTGTACCAAGGCCTACCCGATGTTTCCAGCGCAAGCGGATAATGTTCACAGCCAGAACAAGATAAATAAGCGTTAAAATGCCCGCATAAAAGCCGGTGATTGTTAGTTGAGATGTCATTGGAATGCCTCTTGTTATTCGTTGGGGCCTTGCTTCATTAAAAAAGGCTCACCATGTGAGCCTTTTAGTAAAAAATTACTTTCTGAGCAAATCGCCCAGTTGCTCACTGACTCTTTCAACGGGTTGTGTACCATCAATTTTGTGATACTCCGTCTTACCTTCTTCAGACAGCTTTTGATAATACTCTACCAGAGGCTCGGTCTGTTCGTGGTAAACCGAAAGACGTTTACGAACCGTCTGTTCCTGATCATCCGGGCGAACAACCAAATCTTCACCCGTTTCATCGTCTTTGCCTTCCACTTTCGGTGGATTGTGCTCAACATGATAAACACGGCCGGAACCAGGGTGGACACGGCGACCACTCATGCGATCAACAATAATTTCGTCCGGAACATCAAATTCCAGCACGTAATCAATTTCAATACCGTTATCACGCATCGCGTCGGCTTGCGGAATGGTTCTTGGAAAACCGTCGAGTAAAAAACCATTCTGGCAGTCTGGCTCTGCAATTCGTTCTTTGACCAACTCGATAATGATGTCGTCCGACACTAACTGTCCGGCATCCATAACTTGTTTGGCCTTTTTACCCAGTTCTGATCCGGATTTTATTGCTGAACGCAGCATATCACCGGTGGAAATTTGAGGGATCCCAAAAGTATTCATCAGGAATTGTGCCTGAGTTCCTTTTCCAGCTCCCGGGGCGCCTAACAAAATAATGCGCATAGAAAACCTCTTTGCATGATTCAAAAGTCTGCCCCGAACTTTACCCTGACAGGCGGGCTATTACAAGCGCAGAAAGCCGCTGCAGGCAATGACTTACCCACAGCGGTTGATACGAAATTAAGCGTTAAGCATTAATTTGTTAAGGCGGGTAACGAAGGAGGCTGGATCTTTCAGGTTGCCCCGCTCCGCTAAAGTGGCCTGATCTAATAACACTTCAGCCCATTCTTTAAAGGTATCATCTTCTTTGGTCAGCATGCGCTGAACCAACGGATGTTCTGGATTTACTTCAAAGATGTACTTAGTTTCAGGAACCGCCTGACCGGCGGCTTCCATCAACTTAGCCATTTGCGTACTCATATCATTGTCATCGGTAATGATACAGGCCGGCGAGTTGGTTAAGCGGTTAGTCACACGAACCTTCTTAACTTTATCACCTAAGGCTTTTTCAAAGCGTTCCAGGTTTTCTTTAAAGGCTTCTTCGGCTTTTTCCTGCTCGGCCTTGTCTTCTTCGTCGTCCAGTTCGCCTAAATCAAGGTCACCACGAGTCACTGACTGCAACTGTTTCTCTTTAAATTCAGTCAGGTGGCTCATCAACCATTCATCAATGCGCTCTGAAAGCAGCAACACTTCAATGCCTTTCTTGTTGAAGATTTCCAGTGCAGGGTTATTTCTGGCGGCTTCGTAGCTGTCAGCAACAATGTAGAAGATTTTATCCTGGCCTTCTTTCATTCGCTCAATGTAGTCGTCCAGGCTGACTGACTGCACTGCGCCTTCGTTATGCGTTGAAGCAAAACGCAGCAGCTCGGCAATACGCTCACGGTTAGTGTGATCTTCCGCCGGACCTTCTTTCAGCACATTCCCGAAGGTATCCCAGAATTGTTGATACTGTTCTTTGTCGTCTTTTGCCAGCTTCTTCAGCATTTGCAGTACTTTTTTGGTACTGCCATTACGCATTGCACGGGTGATTTTATTATCCTGCAAAATTTCACGCGAAACGTTCAGCGGTAAGTCGTTTGAGTCAACCAAACCACGCACAAAACGCAGGTAAGTCGGCATTAACTGCTCAGCGTCGTCCATAATAAAAACACGCTTCACATAAAGCTTAACGCCGTGCTGTTGTTCGCGGTTCCATAAGTCCCACGGAGCGCGTTTTGGAATGTACAGCAAATTAGTGTATTCGGTTGTGCCTTCAACTTTGTTGTGGCTCCACAGCAGTGGTTCATCAAAGTCGTGCGCTACGGTCTTATAGAACTCTTTGTATTCTTCGTCCGTAATGTCTGACTTTTCACGAGTCCAGAGTGCCTGACCTGAGTTTACGGTCTCCCATTCGCCGGGCTGCCCTTCCACTTTGTTGCCTTCGTCGTCTTCTGACTCAGGTACCGGTTCTTTCCACATTTGAACCGGGATACTCAGGTGTTCTGAATACTTATTGATAATGCCGCGCAGACGATTTTCATCTAAGAATTCATCGGCATCGTCTTTCAGGTGCAAAATAATATCCGTGCCGCGACGGGCTTTATCAATGTCAGCAATTTCGAAATCGCCTTCACCTTGCGAGCGCCATTCGACTCCGCGAGCGTCTTTATCTAATGCTGAACGGGTTCTTACGGTAACTTCATCAGCAACAATAAAGGCTGAATAGAAGCCAACACCAAACTGACCGATAAGCTTACTGTCTTTTGCTTCGTCGCCGGACAGCTGACCAAAGAACTCCGCAGTGCCTGACTTGGCAATGGTTCCCAGATTATTCATCACGTCGTCGCGCGTCATACCAACGCCATTGTCGCTGATGGTAATAGTGCGGCTGTCTTTATCAACAGAAACACGAACGTGCAGGTCACTGTCGTCACCGTACAGAGAGTTGTCGCTTAAGGCTTTAAAGCGCAATTTATCTGCTGCGTCGGACGCATTAGAGACCAATTCGCGTAAGAAAATTTCTTTATTGGAATACAAAGAATGAATCATCAGGTGAAGCAATTGTTTTACTTCTGTCTGAAATCCATGTTTTTCCATTTGACCGGCTTCCGCCATAGTATATTTCTCCTACTGTTATTACCTATGGCAATAACAATGGGGGCGCAGGAGACATTTTCAAGTCATCGGGAAAATTGTTTTCGACCACTGAAGGCGTGACCCAGTGTGGTTTGATCAACATAACCCAGCTCACCGCCTACTGGCACCCCGTGAGCAATTCGGGTGGTGTTGATATTCAATTGCGCGGCAATGTCGGCAATATAGTGCGCGGTAGCATCCCCTTCCACAGTCGGGTTAGTCGCCAGCACAATTTCCTCCACCGGCTCGCTCTGCAGTTGCCGCTCCAGTTCATCCAGACCAATGTCTGCCGGCCCAATACCATCCAGCGGCGACAAATGTCCCATCAGCACAAAATAACGCCCCTGAAATTGAGAGGTCTGTTCAATGGCTAATACGTCGGCGGGTGTTTCAACAATACAAAGCACACCATTTTCGCGCCGCATCGGGTTGCTGCAAATGCGACACAAGGGTTCTTCGGTTAAGGTCCGGCAACACTCGCAGTGGCCTACTTTTTCCACCGCAGACTGCAAAGACTCGGCAAGCCTTGAGGCTCCACCGCGATCGCGCTCAAGCAAATGAAACGCCATACGCTGTGCTGACTTTTGGCCAACACCCGGTAGGCGTTTTAAATTCTCGACCAGTTGATCGATTGCCGGACTAATACTCATTAACTGACCTTACTACTTAGAAAGGCATTTTAAAGCCCGGAGGTAAACCCATACCGCCGGTTATTTCAGACATGCGCTCTTTGCTGGTTTCTTCAACGCGACGCACAGCATCGTTGGTAGCTGCAGCAATTAAGTCTTCCAGCATTTCCTGATCGTCTTCCATTAGGCTTGGGTCAATGCTTACGCGCTTTACGTTGTGGTTACCCAGCATGGTAATTTTAACCAGGCCTGCACCGGCTTCACCGGTAACTTCCATATTGGCGACTTCTTCCTGGGCTTTTTGCATGCGCTCCTGCATTTGTTGCGCCTGCTTCATCATGTTACCCATTCCACCTTTAAACATAATTTTATTCCTCGTTTAAGCTTTTAAAAAATTAACGCGCCTGAATTGATGACTCATCAATTTGCGCTTGAAACCTTTGTTGTAAGTCTTGTACGCCGGCGTCTCCGTGTAATATTTCACACGCGCGCTGGTGACGGTATTCATTGATATGCTGTTGCACCATTAAAGGTGTTGGCTGGCTCGGCACGCCAACTTTAAACTCTACCCTTGCAGTCGCCCCTAATAACCCGGCCAAAGACTCTCTGACGGCCTGACTGGTCGATTCGTTCAATAAACTTTTTTGTTCTTCAGCCACCAGAATCAACCAGTCGTCATCGCCAAGCTTTTGCAGTTCGGAGTTTAACAACACCTGACGAGCCAGCCCGGAAATGTCCATGCCTGCTATCATGGCACTCCATTTATCAACTTCGGCGGCTTCGCGGATATCGTCATTTAATTCTGGCAGTTCTTCGTTTAATTCGTCTTTTGATTCCGGCTGATGCTCGGGGTGAGCTTCTGGTTCGGCTTCTGCCGGAACAGTTAACGCCACCGGCGAGCTGTTTTCTGTCTGGCTGTTTAATGTTTTGTTGCTATTGTCGGGATTTTTTTTTTCAGCCAGTTGCTCTCGCACGCGTAAAAGATCGGCTACGCCAGAACTGCTCTGCGCCGCTGGCTCAGGCGTTGGCTCTGCTGTTTGATCTGCTGTTGGCTCAGGTACTGGCTCCGACTTAGCGGCCTCTTCCATATGATACGGAGGCGCATCATTATGATAGAAGCCCGCATCATCATCCGGTTCAGAGTAATTAAATTCAGGAGGCTCTTCATGCTCACTATAAGACGGTTGCATAGGCTCCGATAATTCCGCTTCAGGCTGCGGCTCTGGTCCTGCCTGCGGTGTTACTTCTGCTACAGACCCGGCTTCAGTCTCAGTCACTTCCTGAGCAGGAGCCGTTAGCTTCGACTCAGGCATATCAACAGCAGACGAGTCTGGTTCAGTAATGTTGTAATCGCCCTTTTCTGCCGGGCGGAAACACAGCAGCCGCAATAAAGTCATTTCGAGTCCGCTACGTGCGTCTATAGCGTAAGCCTGCTCGCGGCGACCTTCCAGAACCGTGCGATAAAAAACCTGAATAAGTTCAGCCGGCATGCGTCGCAATAATGGTTTCAGGACATCACTGTTTTCGAACACATTAGCGGCACTGGGTACTTGCTGAACCAACGCCAGCTGATGCAATAAGCTTTGTAGCTCGACCAGCACCGAACTCAAGTCCGGTACCATGGATACCATACTGTCCACACGTTGCATTACAGCTTCTGCATCCCCTTCGAGAACAGATTCCAGTAATGCGGCAATATCGGCCACGGGCACGTTGCCGAGCATACGTCTGACACTGTCGATACTAACCGAACCGCCACCCTGGGCAATAGCCTGGTCGGTTAAGCTAAGCGCATCGCGCATACTGCCACGGGCAGAACGAGCCAACAGTGGCAGCGCTTCGGAATCAGCCTGAACCTGTTCCTGCGATAAAACATAGCTAAGCTGCTGCGTAATATCGTCGTTCGACAAGGCTTTTAAATTAAACTGCAGACAACGCGATAAAATGGTAACCGGTAGCTTCTGCGGATCGGTGGTCGCCAGCAGGAACTTTACGTGCTCCGGTGGTTCTTCCAGTGTTTTCAGCAGAGCATTAAAACTGTGCCGTGACAGCATGTGCACTTCATCAATTAAGTACACTTTATAGCGGCCGCGGGTGGGCCGATACTGGACGTTATCAAGTAACTCGCGGGTGTCTTCAACTTTGGTTCTTGATGCTGCATCAATTTCCAGCAAGTCAACAAACCGTCCCTGCTCTATTTCAAGACAGGCACTGCATTTGCCACACGGCGTTGCCGTAATACCTTCTTCGCAATTCAGTGCTTTAGCCAGGATTCGTGCAATGGTGGTTTTACCAACCCCGCGGGTACCGGTAAACAGATAAGCATGATGAAGCCGCTGCTTGTCTAACGCGTGCTCAAGCGGCTTCAAAACATGTTGTTGGCCGACAACTTCTGCAAACTGCGAAGGTCGCCATTTTCTTGCCAGTACCTGATAACTCATAGGATGGATTATTAACTCTGTTTCATTAAAACTGACATAAGGTATAGCACGCAACGCCGGCCTGCTGCAATTTATCTTCACCGCCGAGCTCAGGTAAAGAGACCACAAAAGCGGCTTCTACAACGTCTGCGCCGGAAGACTTAATCAACTGACTTGCAGCTACCACGGTTCCGCCGGTAGCCAGTAAATCGTCGACAATTAGCACTCTGTCGTTTTCAGTCAAAGCGTTTTCATGCATTTGCAATTCATCTGAACCGTACTCTAACTCATAATTCTGACGTGTCACTTTACCGGGTAACTTCCCCGGCTTTCTTAACAAAGTAACTCCACACCCCATGGCATAGGCTAATGCGGAACCAAAAATAAAGCCACGGGCTTCAACAGCAGCAATTTGTGTTATGCCCTGCCCTGCATAGCGTTGCTTTAACGTATTAATGGTTAATCTGAACGCATCCGGGTTTTGTAGTAAAGGCGTTATATCCCGGAAAATAATACCTGGCTTAGGGTAGTCCGGAATGGAACCAATAGAGTCCCTTATATCAGTCGTGGCTGATTCCATAATCTTAGTCTCATCATTATGCGACAAAGCGCACCGCCCAGGATTTTAGCGTATCCAGCAGAAAATCCTCGTTCAAAGGTTTAGCCAGACATTGAGTCGCACCGGCCTTTAATGCCTTTGGCTCTATCTCTACCAAATCCTGAGTTGACATAAACAACAATGGAGTACGGTGATAAGCGTCTAAATCGCGCAGGTTTTTCAGTAAAGACAAACCGTCCATAACCGGCATTTTGTGGTCAAGCAAAACAATATCGAAGTAGCTCTGTTTCGCTTTGCTTAAGCCATCTAAACCATCCCGGGCTACAGTAACCTCAAAGCCAAGTGGCTTTATCAAGCTACAAATAGACTCCAGAGTTTTGTCTTTATCCTCGACAACGAGCAAAGTGACTGACATAAATGTCGTTTACCTGATAGTTAATGAGGATGTATTTAAGAAGAAAGAATTTGTGTTAAACGCAGAACCAGCGGTAAACAGGCCCAGAATAAGAACAACACTGCCGTAATAAGCAAAAATCGTTTGCCTGCCGGTTCTTTAAAGGTTTCTGATGACATAACTTTTACCTCTTGATGAAATCGGGGCTGATCATACTCGATCCTCGACAACGATAAAAGTTGAATTCAATTCTTTACCTTCAATATCAATTGTTGCCCGGCTAGTCTGTTTAAAGTCTGTTCGGCCCCTTGCTGTAGCTGATCTTTGGGCCATTGAGGGAGTAATTCAGGCAAAAGCTCGAGTAAGCTATTCAGTTGAATACTCTCTCTATTTTGTAGCTCTGTTAACAGTAAAAAAGTCATCGCATTAATGCGAATAAAGCGAACCTTATCGTTGTTATCGCGAAACACGATCAAAAAACGCGGTTCGGGCAAGGATTCCTGAGGCTGAAACTCAGTGCTTATTTCATCAACCGGGTACTGATATGACGAAACCATAGCCGTAGGGTTAAGTACAATAAGAGAGTCCGTCTTGAGCGCCTCTTCCGAGTGAATATAATTTTCAGGCCACGGCTTTTGCTCTACCGCCAGCTCTGCCCATTCATAGTGAGCCAGTTCAGCCGCAAAGATAAACAACTCGTCATGAGATTGCAGGTACTCAACAAAGCTTGCCGCAATACCAGTAAAATATGGTGACTGAGAAGAAAAGGTACGAAAAAACCGCTCTTTGGTTTCTGCCCATTCTTTTTCCGCTGCCAGCTTTTTGAGTACAGGAAATGCACTATCAATAAAACGAAAGATATTATTCCGCAGTAATCGCTGATAAACAGCCAGCCGCCGCGCTTCTATCTCATCCAGCCAAGCTTCGTCTACGAACTTTTCCGGCGCTTTTAACTGTTCCACAAAGCGATTTTGAATTTCTTTAAAAGTCATTTTACTCATGGCGAGCCTGTATCGCTTTTATCCTGTTCAACTCCTGGTTTAACTCTTCCAGCGAAGGGAAGTTGAAATCTCTTTCCAACAAAGTAGGGTAAACGCCGTGCCGCCCATAAGCATAATCCAGAAGCTGGAAAACTTCGTCTTTTACGCTGGCACCATGAGTATCAATATAAAGATCTTCGTATTCTTCGTGATGTCCGGCTATGTGTCCGTAGACAATTCGCTCAGAAGGCAGGCCATCGATGAATTCATAAGGGTCATAGCTGTGGTTTACACTGTTCACAAAAACGTTATTTACATCGAGTAAAAGTTTGCAATCACCTGCCTCAAGAACCTGATTAATGAATTCTAATTCGGTAAATTCCGGAGAGGGACTCGCGTAATAAGAGACGTTTTCCAATATTAAAGCTTGTCCTAACCTATCCTGAACTTGCTTAATTCGTTCGCCAACATAGGCAACGGCATCGACTGTAAAAGGAATAGGCAGTAAATCGTATAACTGGCCGTTATGAGAGCAATAGCTTAAATGCTCACTGTAAATTTCAATATCAAAGTCATTCAAAAAGCGCTTCACATCTTTCAGAAAGCTTTGATTCAACGAGTCCTGGCTGCCAATAGAAAGCGATAAGCCATGGCAGGTCAGTTGATATTTTCCGGCTATTTGGGCGAGTTTTTCCAGACGGGAACCTTTAAAAGGTATCCAGTTCTCCGGGGCTATCTCAAGAAAATCCGCATCAATATCTCCAGCTAAAGCAGCGTCAAGCAACTCGTTTCTTAAGCCAAGACCGACCGAATGAGACCTCATGTTTCTCTCCCCAGAAAACAAAAACCCGACACTGTGGCCGGGTTTTACTATGCAGTTATAAAAACGAAAAGTGGTTAATCGAGATCGATACCTTTTCGTTTAGCTGTAGACTTAATATAACCCTTCCAGCTACGAGCACTGCGACGTTGACCATCGAAGGTTGCAGCTTCATCAACATAACGCATAGCCTGGCGATAGTCACCACCATAGAAATACGCTTCCGCTAATGACATGTAGACACGACCTTCTTCATTACGCTCCAAATAATCCAGAGCCTTTTTTAGGGGAGTTGCTGCCGCAATATACTGTTCATTTAACAGCATCAAGTTACCTTGCTTGCGGTAGTACTCACCTTTATCATCACGTTCTTCAGCTGACTCAGCTGCGCGCTCATACCAGGAAACAGCTTTCTCAAGTTCTTTAGCGCGATGATAACTATTAGCGATAGTCGCAAAGTTCTTCGCAGTCTTTTCGATATCACCCGCTTCTACGTGCTTTTCCATAGTCGCAGCAGCTTTGTACGGAATACCTTCATTATCATAAAGTTGCACCAGCATTTTATACTGACTCTCCTTATCAAGATATCCAGCCAAATACGCGATTTCCATAGTTTGAAGAGACTTAGCTAAGTTTTCTTCTAACATATAAAACTGCGCTAACTGCGGCCACCATTGGGTGACTTCGGGCAACTTATTCAAACCTTCTTCAAGAACTCCTATCGCCTGAGGGTACATCTTACGCTCGTAGTAAGACGCCATCATTAACGTGTAGACATTCTTATCAGGTTTTTCAGCTGCTTCTAAAGACGCCTCGGCTAACGGAATGATTTCAGCGAAATTTTTCATCTGGTAATGCGCATTAGCCATGTACAAGAAGACCTGAGAGTCACGTTCGCCTGTAAATTGAACCCATTTTCTAAGGTATTCAAGGCTCTGCTCGTACTTCTCTTCTTGCAGACTAATTTGCCCAACCAGCTTCATAGCCGCCGCTTGGTCATTCCAACCGAGCACGTCCTGATCCACTGCGTTTTTCAAAACTTTTAAAGCATCAGCCATGCGCTCATCTGCTGCATAAAGATTACCAAGAAAACGATCCAGATACGCAGAGTCGTACCCAGGGTCAGGATCTTGATCTTCAAGAACCGCTATCGCTTCTTTGATTTTTTCTTCTTCATACAGTTCAAACGCATCCATGATTGCCCGACCAATACTCTGCGAAGCAGCCTTATTGTCACGAGCCTTCTTCTGCGCCTCAACGGTCTCTTTGTCCGGGATGTTGAAGCCAAGGTCCTGCGCCGAAGCCGGAACCGTTGTCATCGACATAACCGAAGCAAAAGCCAGGGCACTAACAAATGTTTTAACTGTATATTTCATTTCTTAGTTCCCATCCATTGTGAAGTCGAGCTGGACGGTCATGCCTTCCTGACGAACAGGCTTACCATCAATGACCTTGGGCTTATACTTCCAACGCAATAGCGCGCGCCGTGCCTCACGGTCGAAAACTCGACGAGGTTCAGAATCGATGACTTCAACGTCAGTTACACCACCTTGCTGGTCGATAGTGAAGCGCAGCTGTACCCAACCTTCGGTGCCGTTTCTTGCAGCTGAAGGCGGATAACGCGGTTCGATACGAACAATAGGTGTTGCGTCTCCGTCAGAGTTTAGTCCTCCGCCTGGCCCTGAAAGACCTGTATCAGCACCACCAACATCAACATCAAAACCCATGTTCATGTTCATGCCACTGTCTGATGTATCAGGCTCAGACTGTGGTGTTTCTGGTGGCTGCTCCGGCGGCGGCGGTGGCGGCGGCGGTGTACGCCGACGCTCCTGAACGTCAGACTCAGGTGGCGACGTTACGATGTCAATAACGGGCGTTGGAGCCGGCGCTTCGTTGCGCTGTGCTCCTCCGCCGATTAAGTAAGCCATGAAAGCAAACAGAGCAAACGTAACGGCGGCACCTAGTAGTAAAGATACTAAAAAGCGCACCATATTAGTTATTCTCCGCAGCTATGGATATCTTATCGATACCCGCTTCCTTAACCTGATCCATGACTTCTACAACGACACCATGTTCAGCTTTCTTGTCGGCCTGGATAACAACAACATCAGTTGGTTGTTCGGCAAGCATACGTTCAATGTTAGCGCCTACACGCTCAACATCCACTTGACGTTTATCCATCCAGACTTCACCAGTATCACGAATAGCGATAAAGATGTTAGCTGAAGGCTCCTTTGTCGTATTACTGGCTTCAGGCTTATTAACCTGAATACCCGCTTCTTTGACGAATGAGGTCGTTACGATAAAGAAGATCAACATAATGAAGACGATGTCGAGCATCGGCGTCATGTCGATCGACGCATCTTCCTCTTCTCGATTACGATTACGTGCCATAGTTTTACTCTCTTAGTGATGTGGCAAACTGTCAACAAGGCCTTCTTTCGCTCTACGCACTTTACTTTCCAGGCGTGTCGCGAAAAACATACCGGATAACGCAGCAACCATTCCCGCCATAGTAGGGATTGTTGCCATCGAAATACCCGATGCCATTAGACGAGGGTTACCCGTCCCTTGTACTGCCATGATTTCAAACACCGCAATCATACCTGTTACGGTACCCAGCAGCCCAACTAGTGGACATAAGGCAACACAAGTTTTTATCAACAGAATACGTGCATTCAGTTTATCGTTCGCTTCGGAAATCCATGCTTCACGGATTCTATGGGCGTACCATGAGGTGGTGTCCTTACGGGCATCCCATTTCGCTATAATGTCATTGCGAAGTTTAGGGAAAGCACCTGTAAGGTACCAATAACGCTCAATCATCAGTACCCACATTAGAAAGAGCACCCCCATGACGATGTACAGGACATCGCCACCGGTAGCCAGAAAATCCCTGATAGATTCCCAAAGTTCCATCAGGTAAAGCATGGGTTACTCCTTCTCCGAATGCGCAGCTACGATACCCGCTGCTTGCTCGTCCAGAATATGAACAATAGACTTGCCGCGAGAAGCCACAATACTGTGAGCCAAAATCAATGGAATAGCTGCAATCAGACCCATAGCTGTTGTTACCAACGCCATAGAGATATCGCCTGCCATGATCTTCGGATCACCGGTACCAAACAGTGTAATAGACTGGAACGTACCAATCATACCAACAACTGTACCTAACAGACCAAGCAATGGAGCAATAGCCGCAAGGATCTTAATGACGTTAATGCCACTTTCGACTCTCGGGGTTTCACGTAAAATTGCTTCGTCCAGTTTCAACTCTAAGTTTTCAACGTCTGCATTCTTATTCTCTTGATAAACCTTAAGAATACGGCCTAATGCGTTGTTGTCTTTAGGTTGCTCTGGGTTCTTCAACTGAGAGCGGATTTTTCCTGCAGCAGTTGTCAAGGTAACCAGTTTGAATACAGAAATTAACAGACCAAGAATTAATACTGCAGTAATTACATAACCAACAGTACCACCTTGGTGATAACGTTCAGACAACGTCGCTTTGTTAGTTAACAAGCTAAGAATCTGACCTTTAGAAGGATCTAAGAAAATACCTTCATAACCACTTTCTGTGTTGTAAAACTCTTGTGCTTGTCCAGTTGCGCCACCTTCAGGTTGACGACCTAATGGTTGTACCTGTTCAGTCGTGTCGTTGTAGACTAAGTAGTTGTCACCCTGAATCAAGTTGAAAACCCCAACACGCAATACTTCACGGTTTTCACTACCGCCGTCAAGTAAGGTTACATCAGTATTAAATTTAACAACTTTGCCTGACTCTACCATTTCAGTTAACAAGGCTTTCCAGAGCTCTTCCAGCTCTTCCAGAGTTGGAAGTTCTTTCGCTTCTGACAAGCTTTCCAGAACGTCTTCACGACCTGGATACTGTGCACTGATGATAGAAGTCGCGATACGACCGATAGTTTCTGTCGCAGCACCACGAACCACACCGAACATTTCACCTAAGGTACCTTTAGCATTCTCAAGTTCTTGTTCTTTGTTCGCCAGTTCAACTTCGTTTTCAGAAAACTCTTCCTGCAAACGTTTACCGCGAGCTTTTTCTTCTTCTAATTGCTTCTCTGCACGATTCAGCAATGCTTGCTTATCGGCACGAGCAGCGGTGAATTCACGCTCACGTTCAGCGTTCAGTTCACGAGAAGAAACACGGTTTTTTTCAACAAGCTGTAACAGCTCATCTAAACTTTTAGCTTCAGATTGATCCTGAGCCTGGGCAGCGAGAGTCGTACCTGCAGAAAGGGTGACTGCTGCTGCAATCATTAATGATTTAACTAATTTATTCATTCTGCACTCTCCGCTGCGAATACTGGAAGTTTCACCAGATCGTAAGCAAGTTGCTTACGTGACATACGAATCGCTTGGGTCAGAGGACGGATAAACTCGTCTTCCAAAGCAGTCCACTCATCGGTTTCATTGTTGTAGATCCAAGCATTTTTCAAGTCCAGAGACTGAGCTAAGAATGCAACACGACCCATGTGGAAGTAATCAACAGCAATTTGTTCGCCGTCAATTTCCAGGTTGCCCTGATACGAAATCAAACCTGAACCGTAGTCCATTTCGGTTTGATAAGCTTCGATGATTTGACGAAACTGCTCTGATGTAGAGACGCTTGAGCTGTCCATGATGTCGCGTAAACGCTCAACACGAGCCATACGCTTTTCACGGTGAATTGGAATGTCCAATTTCACAAACTGTTCAAGAGAGTCGATCATTTCATACATCAAAGGAACAACGCCCTGTTTGGTGCGCTCGATTCCGTCGATCTGCTTTTGAAGAGACTCAAGCGTTGCGTTTTGGTCATTAACCAAACGTTGTACATGGTCATTATAGACTTTCAAGTTCTCGTACTCAGCAACCACTGAACGATACTCGATAAGAAGGTCCTGACTTTGCTCGAACAAAGAGTCGATTTTATTTTGCGACTGTTCGCCGGCTTTCAAAACCTTCTGCTCTTCGTTTTGTAGCTTAGCTACATCTACTTGCTGTGCAGCGGCAACGCCAGTGCCAGCAAACGCCATCACACCCATAAGGGTTGCAGCGAGTTTGGTTCTTTTGATTACTTTGGTCATAGTTCCCAACCAATTTGACTTAACTTCCGCTTCAACGCCTAAGGCGTGAAACACCAGTTGTTTGAATGACGAAAAGATCTCGTTCTACACTTTATTATTATTGCCAAAGAAAGCAGCAATACTAAAAGATACTCCCACGATGGCTATACGCTGTCAACCAAGTAAACTGAGTCAACCGCGCTATAGCTGTCGCTTTGTATCCGGTGCAGAACACGGTTCTGGACTCTCGTAATTTCCAGATATTTTCTCGGACGACATCCTGTCGTCAACTCATTTCATACCCCCAGTTTTGGTACATGTATACCTAACTTGGAATATTACTCCTTCCTGAATAGTATCACTTTTTGATCGACGAACAACACTGACATTTCAATTTCAACGTTTTTTAAACAATTAATTTATTAGCCTATATTCAATGGTAGACCCAATTTCGTGACCTAAGTTTCAAAATCCTTTAATATAGAGGGATGAGAGAGATATTAAATGTAACCTCAATACAACATATTGAACAGCTGCTCAACACTTTACAGGGGCGAGCTGAGCAAATTGATGGGGAAAATAGAAAGAAACATCGCCAGCTTAGCGAAAATTGGTTTAGTTCGTCGCTGTTCAGCCAAAGTTCTAACCTGGCTGTAGATTACGTTGCAGAGACCCAAAACCTTTTTCGACAGCTTCAGAAAAGCGACAACCATCATGCTCAACGTTACCTTGCGGAAAAGCTCAGTCTGCAGCTAGAAGCATTAAATACAGCTTTCCGGGCTAATAGACCACCTAAACAACAGCAAGATCATCGCATTACTGCGCAAAATCAACTGCAGCAGATGCATCAACAATTAGTGACTTATCGTGACTACGAAAGACGACTGACAGAAAACCTGGATACGGCTGCTGCGGGTAATAACCCAACCATGATTCAAAGCGCGCAGCAACGCCTTAACCGCTGCCAAATGGCCATTGATTCTCTGGAGAAAAAGATTAGCCGTTATGAAGAAGGTTGACGTTCCTTTTATCTACTCACCTTTATACAGTGAATTAGATTTACCGCCCAGACACCGTTACCCAATAGAGAAATACCGCCTACTAAAAGACTGGGCGGTTAAACACGGAGCAACCAATAATCAATGGCATCAACCTGAGCCACTTAGCTGGGAACAGGCAGCACGAACACACTGTCCGGGCTATCTGTCTCAGTTACGGCAGAACAGCATGGATAAAAGCAGCTGGCGACGCATAGGCTTTCCCTGGTCAGAACAGCTATTGTACCGCACCCTAACCTCCGCTGGGGGCACACTGCTGACGACCGAACTGGCACTCACGAAGGGAGTTGCCATACACTTTTCCGGCGGCTACCATCATGCTCACAAAGACTGGGGCAGTGGTTTTTGTCTACTCAACGATTTAGCAATAGCCTGCAATGAAATACTAGTTCGCCATCCAAAACTAAAAATAGTGGTACTGGATACCGATGTTCATCAAGGCGACGGAACCGCCACACTCTTTGAAAAAGATAATAGGGTTTTTACCTGCTCAATACACGGGGAACGTAATTTTCCATTTTCCAAAGCTAGCTCTAATCTGGACATTCCTTTAGCTAAACATACCTCTGACAAAGAATACTTAGCGGCTCTCGAAAATACCCTCGAACGCATCAACCGCGAAATTAAACCCGATCTTATTCTTTACGATGCCGGTGTCGACATTTATCAGCGGGACGAGTTGGGTCATCTAAATATTAGTCTGGCGGGTATTTTTCAAAGAGACCTTGCTGTACTAGGCTTTGCTAAACGACATGAGATTCCTTTGGCTGCTGTCATCGGCGGAGGGTATCAACGTAATTTACCACGTTTAGTCAGAGCCCATGCTCAACTACTAAGAGCCAGTTATTATGTCTATACTGAGAATGAGCTAACAGAAGGATAAAAGTATGAAATTTGACGATGACATTCACAATTATTACGAGCGTTTAGTTGCAGACCGGATAGAAGAACTGGAACTGGAAAAGCAACACAGTCAGGAGTTTCTGGCTGATCTCAGTTGCCTGGTACTTAATCAGTTGCCGCCGCGTTACATTCGACACGAAGTTGATATGGCTTTCTTTTTACCACCGTCAAAGCGGCTGGACATGGAAATGCAGGTACACAAAGCAATAGCGGAAGCACTGGAATTTTTGAAAGGAAGAAAACGCCCTGACGGCGATTAATAAAGATTGGGTGGCGACTCTACCAGCCACACCTCGGCACACACATCCCTGACTACGGCTGCTCCCTTCCGGGCCTGACCGGGTTCACCAGTTAGCGTTGCGAGGGGACCCGCAGAGTCACCATAAACGCTTTGTTCAAAGCGGGCTGCATTATGAACCAGTTGCCCGGCTGAAACAACCCACAGTTTACCTTTTGCTTACTTTTTCTGCAGCTTTGCAGCAATTGCCTGACGAGCTTCATCTGAGCTTAACGCTTTTGCAAAAAACGTCGCTTCACGACTGATGCGATCAGCTACTGACTCCGTCGGCTGCTTTAATAAATGCTTGGAAATTCGTAATGACTTGCTGGATTGCTTACGCAGTTTATCCAGAGTTTCTTCAACCACAACAGGCAACCGCTCAAGCGAAACCACATGGTTAACAAACCCGGCTTGCTGAGCCGACTGCGCGTCAAAACTTTCGCCGAGCAACAACAATTCTGCCGCTTTTTGGTAACCACAAATTTGCGGTAACAACAAACTTGAGGCAGCTTCAGGCAATAACCCGAGCTGCACAAATGGCAACGCAAATACTGCGTCGTCACTGCTGTAAACAATATCGCAATGCAGTAAGAGCGTTGTGCCTATGCCTATAGCTAATCCATTTACTGCGGCAACTATAGGTACCTCGGCACGGGCCAGAGTATGCAAAAACTGAAACGCTGGAGCCGATTCATCTAAGTTTTCAGTTGATAAAAAGTCATTTAAATCGTTACCGGCAGAAAAACTGTCACCGCTGGACTCAAAAAGTACTGCATGAACCGAGCTGTCGTTGTCTGCAGCCTTCAACGCTTCATTACATGTAGTGTACATGTCCTGAGTGAAGGCATTCTTCTTTGCTGGTCGGTTCAGACGTATGCGAACAACACCGTTATCTTGCGAAACTTGTACGAGCTCTTCAGTACTCAAAATCTGTCTCCCGTCAATTATTACTGACCGCGATTTTTCCAGGCCTTTTTAGTCGCTTCGTGCATGGGAACAATAAGCTCCAATGCGCTTTTATCTCCGGCCGGTAGCTCCATTTGATTAGGACGTTTGGGCGTGACTCTCTGCCCCCATTTAATCAATCCGGCACCGCAAGTGAGTCCACCACCAAACACGGCTGACATAATGCTGTCGCCAGGCTTGATAATACCGTTGTCAGCAGCTTCAGCAAAGGCAATAGGTAGTGTCGCTGAGGATGTATTCCCGTAATTCTGAATATTAATAACGGTTTTCTCGCTCGGCACTTTGCACATTTTACCTAAGAAATCGATTAACCGTTTATTCGCCTGATGCGGAATAAGGGCGTCGATATCGTCGGTGGTCATGCCGGTTTCCTGAAAAACCTTGTCGACAGCCGCACTCATGCCTTTCACTGCACGTTTAAATATTTCCTGGCCAACAAAATCAAATTGCATAATGCCGTCAAAGTTAAAGCGGTCAAAGCTAGAGCCAAAATCGAGGCTTAACACGTCGCGGGCATCTGCGTCACAACTGATGTGGCTAGCTAGCAAACCAACTTCTTCATCTGAGGCTTCAAGTACCATAGCGCCCGCGCCATCGCCAAATAAAACGGCGCTTTCGCGCTTGGTCCAGTCCAGAATGCGGGTTAAACGTTCAGCACCTATGAGTAAGACCTTTTTATGTGCGCCGGTTTTTATGCCTTGAGTCGCAACATGCATCGCGTATAAAAAACTGCTGCAAGCTGCGTTTAGATCAAAGGCTGCAGCATGTTTTGAACCGATATTTTGCTGTACTTTAGAAGCGACATTGGGGATAAGTTCATCTGCAGTACAAGTACCGACAATGATGAGGTCCAGTTCATTGGGATCTAAATCGGCAGCGGCCAGAGCATTACGCGCAGCAACCGTCGCCAACTCAGACGTACCAACATGGCTTACTCGACGTTCGGAAATACCCGTTCGTGAAACAATCCACTCGTCGGAGGTTTCCAGGAAAGTGGCAAGATCATCATTGGTCATTACAGCCGGTGGCAGACATTTTCCCCAACCGGTAATTTCAGCAAATTTAGTCACGGCAAAACCTTTTACTTCTGTCGGCTAGTATCGTCATAATGGTAAGGTATTTTATGACAATACGGTTTCACCGTATGATAGCACGAATCGACGTCAGGTGAATGACCGCCATAAAAAAGGATAACTCCTATGTTCCGAACACTATTTGCCGCCAGTTTTTTGCTTATTATCAGTGCTTGCCAGAGCCAGCCTGACCCATTAATTATTAGCGCTGACACTGTTGTTGATAAACTAAACACCAAGGTAAACCAATTAAAAGTCACGGATAAACGCTCTTATTCTTATTTATACCGTCATAAAAAAGAACAGGACAAAGCAGCATTCGCGCCCACTCTAAGGCCCTTAACCTTAGTTGTTGAAGAGGCTTTACAGCCTGTTACAGGGGCTTATGATGAAAACGGTCTGACATGGTACGTCACCATCGAAAAAGCACTAATTGACGCAACTCTTCATACCGTAAAATACGAACTCGAGCATAGTATTACCATTCGTGTTGAGGCCACCCGGGGAAATCGTCGCTATAGCAACTTTTATTCTGGAACCTATAACTCCACAGGTGGTCTGAAACCAGCCCAGGCAACTTTAGAACGTCAATTCAAACAATTACTGAATTCGGTGCTTACGGAAATCGCTAATGATCCTAAGCTGCGTATGCGTGAACAAGAGGACTTTTAGTCATGACTTTCCTTAAATATTTTATTGGCCTCACCGCAGCTATTTTTATCAGCGTCAGTCATGCTGAAATTCAGCCAGATAACCCCTTCCCGCGGGTAAAAATGATAACTTCTATGGGTAACATCACTGTAGAGCTCAATCGCGATGCAGCTCCGTTAACCGTTAAGAACTTTTTCCGTTATGTGAAAAAAGTACAATACAACGGTACGATATTTCATCGTTTAGTTCCCGGCTTTGTTATCCAGGGCGGCGGCTATGACGAAGATTTTCAGGACAAACCCTCATTTGAAAAAAT
This sequence comes from Idiomarina sp. 017G, assembly GCF_004362265.1. Taxonomy (NCBI): domain Bacteria; kingdom Pseudomonadati; phylum Pseudomonadota; class Gammaproteobacteria; order Alteromonadales; family Idiomarinaceae; genus Idiomarina; species Idiomarina sp. 017G. The sequence goes on from NZ_SNWT01000005.1 coordinate 138,837, forward strand.
TGCGAATGAATCCGGTAACGGCTTGAAGAACGAATATGGCACAATTGCTATGGCTCGCGAACGTGAACCTCACTCAGGTACCCGCCAGTTTTTCTTTAACTTAAATGACAATACTTCACTTAATCCAGACAATGGTGACTGGGGCTACGCTGTATTTGGTCGTATCGTTGAAGGCTTAGATGTCCTTGAAGCCATGGCTAAACTTGAATCACAGGCCTATAGCGATGAAATTGGCTGGTCTGATGTACCTGTCGACCCGCCTATTCTGAAACGTATAGAGGTTGTACCTCAAAACTAATGGCTTTAACAAAACCGACTTTCTGGCAAGATTTGAAAGTCTACAAACAGCCTCGCGTATTAGTTATTTTTGTTCTGGGCCTAGCCAGTGGTTTTCCGTGGGTGATGATTGGCTCTGCACTTTCAGCGTGGCTGCAGGAGGTTGGACTAACCCGCTCAGTCATTGGCTATTTCGGTGCGGTTTTTGGCGCCTACTCTATAAATTTTTTATGGGCGCCTATTATCGACAACCTAAAAATCCCGATACTCACTCGCTGGCTGGGTCAACGAAGAAGCTGGATTTTTTTCTGCCAGATGCTCATTGCCGGAGGTTGTTTCGCATTAGCGAGTCTGGATATTATCGACCACCTTCATCTCGTCGGGCTAATTGCACTTGGCATTGCTGTCAGTTCAGCGACTCAGGATATAGCCATTGACGCCTACCGAATTGAATCTTTTGCGGAAAACGAAGGCCGACTGCAAAGCGCCGGTGCAGCAATGACAACCGCCGGATGGTGGACCGGCTACAGTGGTTTAGGTGCCCTGCCGTTCTTTTTTGTCGATGGTATAACCTGGCAATGGCAACACGCTTATTTCGGACTGGGCTGCATCATGTTAGTCCTTGCAGCTGTCGTACTTGTTGTGCGCCGCACCACTTATCATCAAGAGCCCACGGTAAAGACGAAATTGACCCACTTTTGGCCTGCAATGAAAGAAAGAGTCAATCTTGTTGTTATTCAGCCCATTGGTGAGTTTTTTTCCCGCAACGGCGTCAAGCTGGCGTTTTCAATTCTGGCCTTTATCTTTTTGTTTAAAATTGGCGAAGCTTTTCTGGGACGAATGTCGATTGTTTTCTATAAAGAAGTTGGCTTTACTAATGCCGAAATCGGCACCTATTCAAAATTGGTTACCTGGTGGGTAACTATTGTTTTTGCGCTACTAGGCAGTGCCGTCAACTTACGACTGGGCATAATTAAAGGCCTGCTCATAGGCGGCGTAGCCATGGCCTCCTCTAACCTGATGTTCTCGTGGATTGCTCTGGTAGGCCCGGATACAGACCTATTTCTAAGCGCGGTTTTAATTGATGGCTTTACCAGCGCCTGGTCCACCGTGGCTTTTGTTGCCTTTATCAGTTTACTTTGTAACCGAACCTTTACCGCAACCCAGTATGCGCTTATGGCATCGTTGGGAGCTTTAGGAAAAACCGTACTGTCGTCCTCCAGCGGACAAATTGTCGATTATATGGATGGCAACTGGGCTTTATTCTTTGTTTTAACTGCTTTAATGGTTATTCCCAGTCTTATCTTCCTCTGGTTTATTCGTAAACCCATAGCCGAGCTGGAGCGAAAACGTGACGAAGGCTAACCTAAATTGGGTCGTGCTTGGCCCCGGAGCCATTGGTGGGCTTATTGCCGGCGCTCTGCTGGAACATGGGCAGTCTGTATCGGTTTTACCGCGTAAGAACCGAACTCGAGAAATAAACTGGCAAGTCACTCATAAGCAGTTTAAAGCTGACTACAGTGCTCCTGTTATTACACAACCTCTGGCCGAGAATACGGTGTTCGTTATTGCGGTTAAAGCCTTTGATGTGATTCAAGCCTTGCAACGCATAACGACATTGCGCGGATTTAATAAAGCCATGCCCATAATAATAAGTCACAACGGCATGGTGGAACTTCCGGAAGCGTTAAAAGAGCTTAATTTATACCCATTGGTGACAACTCACGGTGCGGTACGAAGCAGGAATGAAAATGCCGACCTTTGTATTGAACACAGGGGGGCAGGCCGAAGCTGGCTGGAAGTCGACCCTGCAGTCCGGAATCAGCCGACGGACTTTGACCCAGGCCTGGTCCTGCAACAGGCTTTTCCTCCGCTTACTCTGGAACAAGATCTAAGTCAGAGGCGCTGGTTAAAGTTCGTTATTAATTGCGTTATTAATCCGCTGACTGCAGTTCATCAGTGCGCTAATGGCGAATTGCTGAAGGAAAGCTGGCAGGCGCAAGTATACAGCCTCGTAGCAGAAGCCGTAGCTGTAGCGAACAGTCAAAATGCGTCTTTGACAACTGAGGAATGCTATAAAGAGGTGCTTTTAGTAGCAAAGGAGACGGCCTTAAACCACTCTTCCATGCTGCAGGATATTCAACAACAACGGCGTACCGAGATACAGCAGTTAACCGGTTATTTAATTAACGCTGGTAAGACGGCGGGTGTTGCCACACCGACTCACCAGCAACTACTCAATGAGTTCCAACAACGTTATAGCGGCTAGTCTTTATCTTCAATAAAGTCGACCACTTCCAGGCCAAAGCCTGACAGTGCAGAGTAACGTTTTGGCGAGCTCATTAAGTGCATTTTATGAATGTTCAGGTCTGCCAGAATCTGTGAGCCTAAACCGACGTTCCGGGACGCATTTGACGCCGATGTTGTTGGTTTTTGCTCTCCTTTATCCTGCGCTTCAAATTCACACACCTGAGCAATGATGCTTTCAGGGGTTTGCTGACGACCAATAATAACCAGCACACCATCGTGCTCAGCAATATAGGACATAGCTTTCTGAATTGGCCAGCTGCGTTTTGCTGCGCGCTCGGTTAAAAAGGTATCGTGGAAGGTGTCCTGCAAATGAACTCGTACGTTAGTCACTTTATCTTGCGAGAGGTCACCGTGAACAAGAGCATAATGTACCTGTTCATCAATAGTGTCCTGATAAGTGATTAACCGGAACTTGCCAAATGCCGTAGGCAAATTACATTCAGCCACCCGCTCTATGGTTTTTTCCTGTATCGAGCGATATTCGATTAAATCGGCAATGGTGCCGACTTTAATACCATGCTCTTCAGAAAAAGCTTCAAGATCAGCGCGGCGCGCCATGGTGCCATCTTCGTTCAGCACTTCAACGATAACCGCCGCAGGTTCAAACCCGGCTAAACGCGCAAGATCACAACCCGCTTCGGTGTGTCCCGCACGGTTCAACACCCCGCCCGACTTAGCCTTTAACGGGAAAATATGTCCCGGCATGACTAAATCTTCGGGCTTGGCGTCTTTTTTCACAGCATCCAGCACCGTTTTCGCTCTGTCCGCCGCGGAAATACCTGTGGTTACCCCCTCAGCGGCCTCAATCGAAACAGTAAAGCTTGTTGCGTATGGGGCGTTGTTCTTATCTACCATTAACGGCAAATTCAGTTGCTCACAGCGTTCTTCCGTTAACGTCAGACAAATCAGTCCGCGACCATAACGCGCCATAAAATTGATAGTTTCCGGCGTCACACACTCGGCTGCAATAATGATATCACCTTCGTTTTCGCGATCTTCGTCATCCATAAGGATAACCATTTTACCCTGACGAATATCTTCGATAATCTCTTCTGTGCTATGCAGTGACATAACGCTTTACCTTTTAATCTTGTGTATGAGGTACTGCTACCAAGCGTTGATCAGGGCCTACCTGCCGACGATCAATAATTTTAAACCTTGGTGCTGAAGCTAAATTCAACGGCTCGTTCATGTCGATAACCGAACGTCCATGATGGCCCAATAACTGACCCGAACTGTAAATCATCAATCTGTCGCATAATTGCTGCTGAATAAGAGCGCCCGCCAAATTCGCCCCACACTCAGTCCATAACTGGTTAATTTCGCGGTTAGCCAATTCAACCATAAGCGCCGGCAGACTCACTTTACCGTTAGGGTCTGCGGCAATAATTAATTCATGACAATGTGGATGCCAACTGGGTTTACCAGGAGTTGTTCGCACTAACCACACCGGCGCCGGAGAGTCAAAAACTCTGGCCTCATCATTCACCCTGTGCTGACTGTCAATAATAATACGTACCGGCTGTTTTAAAGGCTCAGGCAGCGGTCTTGATTTTGGCCACTGGTCAACACGCACTGTCAATTTAGGATCGTCAGCCAGAATCGTTGCAGCACCACTCAGTATGGCATCGGCCTGTGCCCGAAAAAACTGCACGTCACTGCGGGCGGCAGAGGACGTTATCCATTGACTGCGGCCATCTGACAACGCCGTTTTTGCGTCTAGCGAGGTTGCCATTTTTAGGGTTACCCACGGGCGTTGCCGTGTCATTCGGGAAATAAACCCCGGATTCAGACTCTCTGCAGCCGATTGCAGTACACCGACGTCCACAGAAATACCAGCAGCTTTTAGACGCTGAATACCATTACCGCTAACCCGTGGGTTTGGATCCTGCATTGCAACCACAACACGTTTTACTCCGGCCTCAATTAACGCATCGCAACAAGGAGGCGTACGGCCTATATGACTGCATGGCTCCAACGTGACGTAGGCCGTTGCGCCCCTGGCTTTTTGCCCGGCCGAGCGCAAAGCATGTACTTCAGCGTGAGGCTCGCCAGCCTGATGGTGCCAGCCTTCGCCGACAACCTTATTATCAGAAGTAATTACGCAACCCACCGCAGGGTTTGGCCGGGTCGTCATCAGCCCACGCCGTGCCAGCATTAACGCACGGTGCATCATTTGATGGTCAAAGTACTGCGGGTTTAACTCAGTCATTAAGGCGCGCTATTTCTTCACCAAATTCGCGAATGTCCTCAAACGAGCGATAAACAGAAGCAAAACGAACGTAAGCAACCTTGTCTATCTGCTTGAGATTTTCCATTACCAGACTGCCGACGAAGTTACTGCTTATTTCACGCTCACCGGTTGCCCGGATACTGGATTTAATCTTGTTAATAGCCTGCTCCATCAACTCGAGACTCACAGGCCGCTTTTCCAGCGCTCTCAGCAATCCATTTCGGAGTTTATCTTCGTTAAATGGTTCGCGGGAACCATCAGTTTTGATAACCCGCGGCATGACCAGCTCAGCGGTCTCAAAGGTTGTAAAGCGTTCCTTGCAATGATTACATTCACGCCGGCGACGAACCGAGGCACCATCCGCAACCAATCGCGAATCGATAACCTTAGTATCCTGTGTGCCGCAAAATGGACAATGCATTGCCTGACTCCTTTATGTGCGCTCTACAACTGATCGCAATTAACCGTAAACCGGAAACTTAGCGCATAACGCTTTTACTTGCTCGCGAACTTCATTAATTTTGCTTTCGTCAGCAATGTCATCCAGCACGTCGCAAATCCAGTTGGCGACCTGCTCAGCCTCAGCTTCTTTAAAGCCGCGGCGAGTAATTGCCGGCGTGCCTAAACGCAGACCTGAAGTGACAAAAGGTGAGCGCGGGTCATTAGGAACCGCATTTTTGTTTACGGTAATGAACGCGTTACCTAAAGCCGCATCAGCGTCTTTGCCAGTAATATCTTTGTCGATAAGGTCGACCAGGAATAAATGATTCTGAGTGCCGTTCGACACAATTTTGTAACCGCGCGCCTGCATGGTTTTTACCATGGCATTGGCGTTCACTAACACCTGCTTTTGGTAGTCTTTAAATTCTGGCTGCAGCGCCTCCTGAAAAGCCACCGCTTTACCCGCGATTACGTGACACAGCGGCCCACCCTGATTACCCGGGAATACCGCACTATTTAACTTCTTGTGTAACTTTTCATCATCGCTGCCGGAAATAATCAAACCGCCACGAGGACCCGCCAGAGTTTTGTGCGTAGTGGTAGTGACAACATGAGCATAAGGTACAGGATTCGGATAAACGCCGGCAGCAACCAGACCCGCTACGTGCGCCATATCAACCATTAAATAAGCATCAACTTTATCGGCAATTTCACGGAATTTTGCCCAGTCAACAATGCCTGAGTACGCAGAGAAACCTGCGACGATAACTTTCGGTTTATGTTCCAGCGCCAGCTTTTCAACTTCGGCATAGTCAATTTCACCGGTGGATTCATCCAGACCGTATGAAACCGCATTGTAAAGTTTGCCCGAAAAGTTCACACCAGAGCCGTGTGTTAAGTGACCGCCGTGAGCCAGGCTCATACCAAGAAAGGTATCGCCGGCTTCCATCATTGCCATAAAGGCAGCGGTGTTGGCTTGAGAACCGGAATGCGGTTGTACGTTTGCGTACTTGGCGCCGAACAATTCTTTTGCCCGCTCAATAGCCAAGTCTTCTACTTTATCAACAAACTCACAGCCGCCGTAGTAACGCTTGTGCGGATAGCCTTCTGCGTATTTGTTGGTCAGTTGTGACCCCTGAGCCTGCATTACCCGCGGACTGGTGTAGTTTTCCGATGCTATCAACTCAATGTGTTGTTCCTGACGTTCAACTTCACCCTGCATCGCCTGCCATAAGTCCGCGTCAAAGTCGGCAATGTTCATCTCAGATTTCAGCATTACAGCTCTCCAAATCATTAAATGGTCTTAATTTGCCCGCTATTTTACCTTAAAACACAAATGAGTGCCTAGTTCAGCACAACAAAGTTTGGGGATGTCCGTAAATAACAGTAAACTATGCAGTAACTTTTTTGTTGATAAGAAGGATTTTACGTCGCTATGGCGCAATATATCTATTCAATGTCGCGGGTGAGCAAAGTTGTTCCCCCCAAGAAAACGATTTTAAAAGACATTTCTCTGTCGTTTTATCCCGGCGCCAAAATTGGTGTTTTAGGCGTTAACGGTGCTGGTAAGTCGACCTTACTGCGCATTATGGCGGGTGTTGATAATGAATACGAAGGCGAAGCCCGTCCGTTAGCAGGTATCCAAATCGGTTACCTACCTCAGGAACCTCAGTTAGATGAAAATAAAACGGTGAAAGAAACCGTTGAAGAGGCTGTGGCCGACGTAAAAGAGGCTTTCGCTAAGCTTGACGAAATTTATGCCGCTTATGCCGACGAAAATGCAGACTTTGACGCCTTAGCAAAAGAGCAAGGTGAGCTTGAAGCCTTGTTGCAGGCAAAAGACGGGCATAATATTGACAACATTCTTGAACGTGCTGCAGACGCGCTGCGCCTGCCAGAATGGGATGCAAAAATCGGTAACTTGTCAGGTGGTGAAAGACGCCGTGTGGCCATTTGCCGCCTGTTGCTGTCGAAGCCTGACATGCTGTTACTAGATGAGCCCACCAACCACCTGGATGCGGAATCGGTGGCCTGGCTTGAACGCTTCCTGCACGACTACAATGGTACTGTGGTTGCGATTACCCACGACCGCTATTTCCTTGATAACGTTGCGGGCTGGATCCTTGAACTGGACCGTGGTTACGGCATTCCGTGGGAAGGCAACTACTCCTCCTGGCTGGAGCAAAAAGAGAAACGTCTGGAGCAGGAAGAGCGTTCTGAAAAAGCACGCCAGCGCACCATTAAGCAAGAGCTGGAGTGGGTACGTACTAACCCGAAAGGCCGTCAGGCGAAAAGCAAAGCTCGTCTTAACCGCTTTGAAGAACTACAAAGTGGCGATTACCAAAAACGTAACGAAACCAACGAACTGTTTATTCCACCGGGCCCTCGCTTAGGCGACAAAGTTATTGAGGTTAACGCTATAAGCAAGGCTTACGGCAAGCGCCAGTTAATTGATAACTTAAGCTTTAGCGTCCCCAAAGGCGCTATCGTTGGTATTATTGGTCCAAACGGTGCCGGTAAATCTACTTTATTCCGCATGATTAGCGGGCAGGAACAACCTGACAGTGGTTCAGTTGAATTGGGCGAAACCGTGCAGTTAGCCAGTGTTGATCAGTTCCGCGACAACATGGATGACAGCAAAACCGTCTTTGAAGAAATTACTGACGGCAACGACATTCTGAAAATTGGTAACTTTGAAGTTAACGGACGGGCTTATGTTGGTCGCTTTAACTTCCGTGGTACCGACCAGCAAAAACGTATTGGCGAGCTGTCTGGTGGTGAGCGTAACCGTGTGCATTTAGCCAAGCTGCTAAAAGCCGGTGGCAACACCTTGTTACTCGATGAGCCCACCAACGATTTAGACGTGGAAACCCTGCGGGCACTGGAAGAAGCGATTCTGGAATTCCCGGGCTCTGTGATGGTTATTTCGCACGACCGTTGGTTCCTTGACCGTATTGCTACTCACATTCTGGACTACCGCGACGAAGGTGAAGTGGTATTCTACGAAGGTAACTACAGCGATTACGAAGCTTATATGAAAGAAAAATTCGGTGAACAGGCTATGGAGCCGCACCGCATTAAATACAAACCTATTGGTTAATAGGCTGAATAGCAAAAGGGGAGCTTTATCGCTCCCCTTTTTTATTTCCGAATTACATGACATCCAGCGCTTGCTGAAGGTTTTTCACCCCAATAACTTCCATACCCTTGGGTGAGGTTTTGGGCGTATTACCAATAGGTACAATAGCTTTTTTAAAACCATGCTTAGCCGCTTCGTTTAAACGCTCCAGACCATTAGGTACCGGGCGTATTTCACCGGCCAACCCGACTTCTCCAAACACGATTAACTCACGTGCTAAGGGTTCTCCTTTAAAGCTGGAGACAATAGCAAGCAACAACGCTAAATCTGCCGACGTTTCGGATACCTTAACCCCGCCAACAACGTTCACAAAAACGTCCTGATCCGAAACCTGTAAACCGCCATGCCGATGCAGAACCGCCAGCAACAGCGCAAGCCGTGTAGCTTCAAGCCCCACCGCAACGCGCCGAGGATTCGCAAGAGCCGAGTAATCGACCAAGGCCTGAATTTCAACCAGCAAGGGTCGGGTACCTTCCCATATCACCATCACCACAGAGCCATTGCCCTGATCTTCGGCGCGCTGCAGAAAGATAGCCGATGGATTCGAGACCTCTTTCAGTCCGCCACCTGTCATCGCAAATACACCGAGTTCATTTACCGCACCAAAACGGTTCTTGGTGCCACGCAGGGTGCGATAACGGGAATCTGATGAGCCATCCAGAAGTACAGAGCAGTCAATGCAATGTTCCAGCACTTTTGGCCCGGCCAGATGCCCTTCTTTGGTGACGTGTCCGACCATAATAATGGCGACATTTTTTTGTTTGGCGTAACGCGTTAAAAACGCGGCTGATTCACGCACCTGAGAGACACTGCCCGGTGCCGACTGAATATCCGCCATATGCATCACCTGAATGGAATCAATGACCATAATGGCGGGTTTTTCTTTATCAGCAAGCTGACAAATGCTTTCCACTGAGGTTTCAGACAGCATACGCAGCTTATTCGTCGGCAGGTTAAGCCGCTGAGCCCGCATTGCCACCTGCTGCAGAGATTCCTCGCCGGTAACGTATAATGCCGGCATACGTTCTGCCAATTTGCATAAGGCCTGAAGTAATAAGGTACTTTTCCCCGCCCCCGGTGAACCGCCGATGAGTATGGCCGATCCGGGCACAACTCCGCCGCCTAAAACGCGGTCAAACTCCTGAAAGCCCGAGCTAAAACGCGGAACTTCCTGTAAGTCTACCTCGTTCAGGGTTTGCACCCGGCCTTCGGTAATACCGCTGAAACCCCGCCGTTCCGATGAAGTAGGGGTTGTTTTTGATGTTAAACGAATTTCAGTTAGCGTGTTCCAGGCCTTGCATTCCGGGCATTGCCCAAGCCAGCGCGGGAAGTCGGCGCCACAGTCATTACACACATACGCACTTTTTGCTTTTGCCATTCGTCTGCTTCTCGTTTTATGATGAGGTATTATTCAAGAATAACTATAAAAAATATTAGACTTCGATGCCGAACCATTATTTTGACCAACTTATCGATCAGTTAAAACCCGTCGTTTACGATACTGACTTTGACACCTTATTTCAGTCGTTAACTGAAAACGAAGATGGTCCCACAAAGTTCAAGCTTAAAATGGAGCTTAGACGTTTAGCTGCTCCCTGTCATCGCACTGTTGATTTGCGTAATCAGGTCGATGGCGAGTGCCGTCCTTACGAATACAATGGGCGCAGGCATCAGCTTGACGATGTTGCTATTGAAATTTTTGAGCAGGGTCTGGAAACCTATAAAGGCGTTTTCACCCAGGATACTTTTGAACAAATACTGGATGCAGACAATCATTTACGCCAGGCTCGCGAAGAAGAAAGAGCCTTCGCACAAAGTTTAGCGAACCACAACGCCGAGCCCTTAAGTGGCCAGTCACCATTTTTAAACAACGACAACGAGGCTGAATCTTACCTTTTAGAGACATTCCACTTTGGCCAGTACCCTTACCGCGCCGAAGAACGAATGAATTTTACCATCGAAGTCGGGCTTGAAGACAGTAAAGGAAAAAATTATCAGGCGTTAACGGCTGATATTTCCATTACAGGTATGCGCGTGCGTGTTAACGACGAACATAATCTGCAATACGGCGATTCACTTTCGCTTTATTTTACCGGGTTGGCTAAAGAGTTCACGGTAAACCCCGAAACCCGAATTCCCTATCACGTTGTCGGAGTTCAGGAAGTAGACGGCAAACATTACTTAAGTTTGAATCGAGATCCGGATTATCAGTCAGCCGAACTGGATAAGTTTTTTCATCGATTCATTAATGGTTATAAGAAACGCTACCGCGTCAATGTCGACAATACTTACAACACAATACTCAATAAAGGACACGAGCAATTCCTGTTGCCCAGAATGCAGCAGTTACCGGTGTTCTTTTCGGAGGCAAACAAACAACTGGTAGCCGATTACGTATTAACCACCGACAACAACCGCTTTATTTTAAGTAACTGGATTAATGAACTGAATCAAATCAGTTTCGGCTCTATTTTTAACCTACGCCGCAGCCGCTGGTTACTGCAGGACTTAGCTCAAAAAGAGCATGCTCGTTTACTGGTTATGACCTTTTCTATTACCGCACGTGGAAAAATATACAACTACTCAGCCACCGCAGAAGAACTTCAAAAAACCGGGTTATGGGACACTTATATTGCCTTCGGCAGTAAAAAAGCCTCCTGGCGAGTTTATCAAATCGATTTACGTCGGGTAGATTTGAATCAGGCATGGCAACCTCAGAGCGTACCGAAAAACATTAATGTTCCGTTTCGCATCAACCCACCTACAGCACAAGTTAAAAGAGCGATAGCACCTTTGCGATATATGGGAGTGGTCAACGATATAACGGAAAGTTTGCAGGGCTTTTTCAATACCGGTATCGAAAAAGAGCAGTTATCATCATTAAAAGCTTTCGCTCACCCACCGTCCACACCTATTCGTACTAAAGAAGCACGCCTTGAGTTTATTAACTTACGCAGTGAGAAACGCTTCAGCTACCGTAGCCGCTGCCGGGTTAAAGTTGGCAAACTGGTTCGTGACGGCATGATCATTGACCTTTCCGTCAGCGGTCTGCAAGTACAAATTGATACGCCGTTACCGGCAGAGAAAGGTGACAACGTCGACATTTCTCTGACCGGCTTTAAGAAGCTGTATAAAAAAGCCAAGCTAGACCATTTAGCTTACACCATAGCTTCTATTGACGACGCCCGCACCACGTTACGTTTGAAAATTGAAGGTGACCACGAACAACACATGGGCTCGGAGTTCATACGCTTTTTAATTCGTGAACAGCGCGACCTGCTTAAGCTGCAAGTGGAAAACACCTCAATAAATGGGCTCGAACTTTGTCTGCGCAATTTGTACTGTGACGCTCCGGGCTCATTGCCGGTTTTCCTGTACAGAAACAAAAAACGTAAAACCTCTGTGCGCCGGGCCGGTCTCTCTAACTGGCCATCCGGATGGGCTAAGTTATCAGCTAAATTTCCCGGCAGTCAGCCAAGTGCAATTAATTTACAACCGCTGCTGCGAGGCTCTTCGTTAACAGAAGAACTTCTCCCCAGGTTAAATGAGATGGACCGTACGTCAGAACCTGTCACTTTATTGCTGTTACTACGGTTATATCGTCAAAATGGCGAGGACATTGTTCAGACCCAATGGCTGGAGGGTAATGACAACCAGGCCATTGAATCATTTATTGAGCAAAGTATACCCAATTCTATCTTTCGGGCTGTCACTGTGACTCTTTCCAGAACAGGACGCCCTGATACTCAATTTATTCAGGCCGAACTGAATTACATTAGCCGCTATGCCGCTTACCGGGCGCAGGAAATAGAAGAAGACTTATGGCAGGTATACGCCATTGCAGACACAGTTGATGTGACCGAAAGCTTACTGGAGTTTGCCTTATCGGGCTCCGATGCCATTAAGGAACAACAGGAGCGCTTAAATAACTGGCTCAATAAGTTCTGACTGTTTAAGGCAGCCTAGTATCTCGAGTAAGTTATTGGAATTGACAGAATAATCCGCAATAGCCTGTAATGCCGGTTTTGCATTAAAGGCTATACCAACAGCGGCGGCTTTAAGCATTACGGCGTCGTTAGCGCCGTCTCCTACCGCTACAGTTCGGTCAGACGGAATATTCCAGTGCCCGGCCAGTTGCTGAAGCTGTTCAGCTTTAACTTTAGCGTCAACAATGTCACCTAATACCTTCCCGGTCAGACAGCCATCGGCTACTTCCAACTGGTTAGCGATAACCGCATCCAGATTCAGAGCCGCCTGAACCCGGTTTGCAAACCAGGTGAAACCACCGGAAACCAGTGCAGTTTTCCAGCCCGCGGCTTGCAGCGCCTGAATAAGTTCTTTAGCGCCGGGGTTAAATGGAATAGGTGAAAATAAACTTTCCAGAGCAGACTCTTTAATGCCTTCAAGGCAGGCCACACGCTGGGTTAAGCTCTCTGCGAAATCAATTTCTCCCCTCATAGCGGCTTCCGTTATGGCCGAGACTTTAGTATAACGGTTGTTTAATCGTGCAATTTCGTCGATACACTCAATATGAATTAAGGTAGAATCCATGTCGAAAACAATTAAACCAGAACTGTGTTTCATTTAACGGGAAACTCCTGAGCTGAACTCATGCGACTAACAGAATCCAGGCAATGGCAAAGAGTAAAAAGTACTTTGCTTAACAACAAAACCAAAGCCATTATTCGTATTATGACGAAACGTGCTCTGCGCTTAGCCGCTGCCGGTGGATTACTGCTAATCATTATTAATGTCTGGAATATTGCCAGTGTCCAGTCGCAACAGCAAATTTTCTCGCAAACTCAGTCGGTAACTCGGCTTATGATGGATCAGGCCGAGCACGAAGCACATTATTGGCTTGAACATCAAAATACCGAGCGCTTAACGGCTCTGACCGACAATATCGCCAGCCACCCCGAAATTATGGCGGCAACTATTCGTAACCGCTTTGGTGAACTGCTCGTGCACAGTGGTGTTAATTCATCCATTATTGACTGGCCCACTAGCGAAGACACTTCTGAGCCATGGGTACTGGTTGAAGAAATTAACCTGGAAGACAATGTGAGTGGTTATTTACAGGTCATTTTCGATAAAGATTTATTATTGAAGCAAAGCCAGACCGCCCATAACGGCCTGATGCAACAAGGTAAACTGTTACTTCTTCTGGCGATGCTGGCCGGTGTGTTTATTATGCTTGGCTTTAACCGGATACGTGATCGTTACTGGCAGGTTGAGCATCATTAAACAGCTCACAACTGTTCTTCCATAAAGCTTCGCTAAGTGAGTCTTTATCAACCTCTCTCAACTCGGCTAAAACGCCCAGAACCTTTGCAATCCTTGCCGGTTCATTACGTTCTCCCTGATGTCCGCAAATAGGCATATCCGGTGAATCCGTCTCAAGCACCAAAGCCGATAGCGGTACTTTGGCTATTGCCTGTCGTGTTTTTTGTGCACGAGTGTAAGTAATTACTCCGCCAACACCCAGCTTATAACCACAATCAACAAACTTCATAGCCTGCTCATAGCTGCCGCTAAAAGCGTGTATAACGCCTTGCTCAGGGCCATATTGTTTGACTAAAGGATGAGTTGTCTCCAGAGTTTTACGATGATGTATAATGACAGGCAGGCGATAGCTCGTCGCTAATTTCAGCTGTTCAATAAAGAGCTCGCGCTGCAGTTCGGAATTATCGCAGGTAGCATCCAGCCCCACCTCGCCCACTGCCCGTAACCGCTCATGCGGAGTATCTAAGGCTTGCTCAAGCTCTTGCAGGTGGTTCAGATTATGTTGTTGAATAAACCAGGGATGCAAGCCTAAAGCAAAGCGCCAGCTTGAAAACTGATTAACTAACTGCTGCAGCCGGGGCCATTGCTCAGCACTAACACCCGGCACCAAAAAGCGCTCAACTCCGGCTTCGGCGGCCGCTTCTAAAACTTGCTCCCGGTCCTCATCAAATGCCTGAAAATCAATATGGCAATGAGTGTCGTAAAGCATATTCATAAGCTTTAGTGTTCGCGTGTGTGAGTAAACTCAATATCAGGGTAACGCTCTTCTGCCAGGCTCAAATTCACCATAGTCGGGGCGATGTAAGTCAGATTATCACCACCATCTAATGCCAGATTCGCTTCTGCTTTACGACGAAACTCATCCAGTTTCTTCTCGTCTTTGCTGCTCACCCAGCGCGCTGTCGCGACGTTAATATTTTCGTACATGGCATCGACTTTGTATTCTGTTCTCAGGCGATGAACAACCACATCAAACTGCAGAACCCCAACAGCGCCAACAATCAAATCATTACTGATAAGCGGACGAAACACCTGCACGGCGCCCTCTTCAGATAACTGCACTAAGCCTTTTAATAATTGCTTCTGCTTAAGCGGATCTTTCAAACGGATACGACGGAAAAGCTCAGGCGCAAAGTTCGGAATACCACTAAACTTGAAGTCTTCGCCTGCGGTAAAGGTATCGCCAATCTGGATGGTACCATGGTTATGAAGACCAATGATATCGCCTGGATATGCTTCTTCCACGTGCGAACGGTCGCCGGCTAAAAAGGTTAATGCATCACTGATACGCACGTCTTTCCCTGTACGCACCTGGCGCATTTTCATGCCTTTTTCATATTTGCCCGATACAATTCGCAAAAATGCGACCCTGTCCCGGTGACGCGGATCCATATTCGCCTGAATTTTAAAGATGAAGCCAGAAAAGTCTTTGTTGTCTGCACTAACACTATCTTGCTGATCGGTTTCGCGAGGCTGAGGTCTTGGCGCCCAGTCGACCAGGCCATCCAGCATATGATCCACACCAAAGTTACCTAACGCCGTCCCGAAAAACACCGGGGTCAACTCTCCGGCAAGAAACAATTCTTTATCAAAGGGGTTTGATGCCCCATTCACCAGTTCAATTTGCTCACGTAGCTCATCTGCCCATACGCCTAACTTCTCATCCAACTCAGGGTTATCAAGACCTTTTATAATGGTTTCTTCCTGAATTCGGTGTCCCTGCCCGGTTTTATATAAAATCGTTTCATCTTTAAGAAGGTGATAAACCCCTTTAAAGTTTTTGCCGGAACCAATCGGCCAGGTAATAGGTGCGCACATAATTTTCAAAACATCTTCCACTTCATCCAGCAACTCCAGCGGGTCGCGAATGTCACGGTCAAGTTTGTTCATAAAGGTGATAATAGGCGTGTCACGTAAACGCGTGACTTCCATCAATTTAATGGTTCGGTCTTCGACACCCTTAGCCCCGTCAATAACCATTAAACAGGAGTCGACGGCGGTCAGGGTACGATAAGTATCTTCTGAAAAGTCTTCGTGTCCGGGAGTATCTAATAGATTCACCAGAGCATTATTATAAGGGAACTGCATGACCGAAGTCGTTACAGATATGCCCCGCTCCTGCTCCATTTGCATCCAGTCCGACTTTGCATGCTGACCAGACTTCTTGCCTTTTATCGTTCCCGCTTTTTGGATCTGCTGACCATGCAGCAAGACCTTTTCAGTAATCGTGGTTTTACCGGCATCCGGGTGAGAGATAATGGCAAAGGTACGACGTTTCGCGACTTCATTCTGCAAGCTGGATTCAGACATCAACAAGACTCTTATTGGTTAAATTTAACGATATTGCTTATTTTCGCTGATCTGCTGCCGATACACAAACCATGGATCGTTATAATCTGCGATAGATACGTTACTAACGTCTAAGAGATAGGATTCCGAGTCTGCGCTAGACTACACAATTGATATGAACAACCAGAGTAACCTGCCCATGCAACTGACGATAAAAGCTAAAGTATTTTCCCTGGCTCTAATACCTCCGGTACTCATCGCTGTATTCTTAACCTGGTATAACTTGTCTCAGTCGACGACCGTCGGCCAAAACGCGGTTGAAGAGTTCACTGCGCAAATGGAAAAAGACAGTCGAGAGGAGCTTTCTAACTATCTGGAGTTAGCATTTACTTCTATCCAGCACCTTGTAAAAGACACTTCTCTGGGCTCGTTACAGGAAAGACAAGAACGCGCAAAGCAAATACTACGGCAACTACGTTTTGATGACTCTGGTGATGTGGGTTACCTCTTTGTTTATGACCGTCAGGGTGTCAGTGTTGCTCATGGCGTTAATCAAAGCCTTGAAGGTAAAAACCTGTTCGACTTTCAGGACCCTAATGGGGTTTACCTTATAAGAAAGCTTATTGAAGAAGCAGAAGGCGGTGGCGGCTTCGTCAAATATGACTGGCAGAATACTCAGCAGCAAGTCAATCCTAAACTCGGTTACGCCAAGCTACTAAACGAGTGGAACTGGGTAATAGGTACTGGCTTTTGGACAGCCGGAATGGAGCAGGAAGCCGCCAGAATTGAAAATAATGTTGATGAAGCACTAGCCGACGCCGTTGTTGAAACCATCGTTGCGTCAATTATTGCATTGCTGATTATCGCCGCGCTGGCGTTGTTTGTGGTCAAAGGAATTACACGACCACTGCGTAACGCCCTTAACGCTATGGAAAGAATTGCAAAAGGTGACGGTGATCTCACCCAGCGCCTCGATACGACCAGCAACGATGAAATGGCCGATCTTGGGCAGGCCTTTAACGATTTTGCCGACCAGGTTTCCGATATGGTAACCAATATCCGTCATTCTGCGAGCTCCGTCAGCCGCTCCACTCAAAAGCTCGACAAAGTTCTGATTGACGCTCGCGAGGGAGTAACCGAGCAGCAGGCAGAAAGTGAGCAGGTGGCAACCGCCATTAACGAAATGTCGACGGCCTCTCATGAAGTCGCCCGTAGCGCCAGCGAAGCGTCATCAGCAGCTGAACAGGCAGAAGAATTGGTTCATTCAAGTAATCACCTGCTGACCAAAGCCGTTAATGTCATTCACGGTCTGGCAGAAAAAGTGGAAAATGGTGCATCAGAGGTTGAACAGCTTAACGCGCACTCAGCGAAAATTGGCTCCGTGCTTGATGTTATTCGAGGCATTGCTGAACAGACCAACTTACTGGCGCTTAACGCGGCAATAGAGTCGGCTCGTGCAGGTGAAGCTGGCAGAGGTTTTGCCGTTGTTGCCGACGAGGTTCGCACTCTGGCAAAACGAACTCAGGACAGCACTCACGAAATTGAATCGATGATAGAGCAACTGCAGCAAGGCAGTAAAAAAGTGTCCAGCGTCATGGCTTCAATAAAAGAAGGTAGTGAAACCAGTGTCGCTGAAGCAGCTGAAGTGGAAAACGCTTTGGCGAAAGTTCTGGAGGCGGTAAACACCATTAACACGCAGAACGCTCAAATTGCGACTGCAGCGGAAGAGCAAACATCGGTTTCGGAAACCATAAACCAAAATATGACCGCAATTGTCGATATTGCGAAGCAAACCGCCGATGGCACTCAACAGGCCGGAGAGCATATGAAAGAGCTTAGTAACACTGCGGCACAACTTGAGAACAACGTTAAGCGGTATCGTGTTAGCTAAGCTTAATCGCCTTGCCTTCTTCCATCGCGGGTAAGTCAAATAGACGACACAGTGTCTGCCCTAAATCGGCAAAACTGTGTCGTTTCCCCCGGTTACCCGCCTGCACGTTTTGACCCGACAGTAATAAAGGAATAAATTCACGGGTATGATCGGTTCCCTGCCAGGTGGGATCACAGCCATGATCGGCGGTTAATACCAAAACATCATCCGGTTTCATTGCCGATTCAATAACAGGCAACCATTGGTCAAACGTTTCCAGTTCCCGGGCATAGCCATCAATATCCCGCCGGTGTCCGTATAAGGTGTCAAAATCCACTAAATTGGTAAAAATTAATGTGTTCTCCGGGGATTTCTCCATTGCGTTTAATGTGGCCGTTAAAAGCCCGTTCAGCCCCGAGGCTTTGACCGACTCGGAAACGCCCTGCCCGGCAAAAATATCCGAGATTTTACCGATAGCAATAACCTTGCCGCCTTTATTTTGAAGCTTATCCAGCACCGTCGGCTTAGGTGGTAAAACAGAGTAGTCTTTTCGATTGGCTGTACGCTCAAAGTTGTCCGCTTTATCGCCAACAAACGGACGTGCAATAACGCGACCAATATTATATGGCTCTATAAGGGCCCTAACCTTCTCGCATACCTGATATAAACGCTCCAGACCAAAATGTTCTTCGTGCGCGGCAATTTGAAACACGGAATCGGCAGAGGTATAAAAAATAGGATAACCGCTACGAATGTGCTGCTCACCTAACTGCTTTAGGATTTCAGTGCCCGAAGCATGGCAATTACCAAGATAACCGTCGAGTTCGCAGGCCTTAAGAATTTGAGTTAACAATTCATTGGGAAAACTGTTCTCTTCATTGAGGAAATACCCCCATTCGAAGTGTACGGGAACGCCCATTAACTCCCAGTGACCAGAGGGTGTGTCTTTTCCCGACGAGAGTTCTGCGGCACAGGCATAAGCACCATAAGTTTCCACTTCGTGAAAACCTTTGGCATAGGTGCCTGTCGCTTCTTTATGAGCTTTAGCTAAACCCAGCCGGGTAAGGTTAGGTAACTGCAGGGGTTGTCCGTGCTGATACCTGTATTCCGCGATATGGCCAAAAGTATCAGCGCCTTCATCACCAAACTTATCAGCGTCGGGGGCTGAACCAATACCAAACGAATCTAATACCAGAACAATGGCTCTGCTCATTCAGTCTCTCCGGCTATGCGCTCATAGATAACAGAGTCGGGCTCCGGCGGGGTAGAGGAAAAACTCAAAGCTTTCAGTATGCTGTCAGCAGCCTCTTGCCAGTCCGACTCGTTACTGGCATGCACTGTTGCAATGACACTCTCTGAGTCCACTTTCGATCCAACTGTCAGGATATCGGTCATACCAACGCTTAAATCCAATTTATCATCAGCTTTGCGCCGGCCTCCACCTAAACAGACAACCGCCATTCCCAATTCTCTTGTATTCACTTCCGATAAATATAGCCCATGATACTCGGCGGGAAGCTTTAACGGTTTTCTCAGGTTTGCCTGGGGCAGGTACTGGTCGCTTTTTTCCAGAAAGTCGTGAGGTCCGCCCAAAGAACCGACCATTTTGGCGAAACGTTCGGCCGCCAAACCGCTTCCCAGTACGTTTTCAACCATAACCTCAGCTTGGTCAGTACTTTTAGCCAAGTTTCCCGACACCAGCAACTCAGCAGATAAGGCTTTTGTTACCTCATGCAGGCGTTTATCTCTGAGCTTTCCCGTTAAATAATCAACGGCTAACTGAACCTCAACCGCATTACCGGCAGCTGAACCTAATGCCTGATTCATGTCAGTAATAAGCGCCGTGGTTTCTACTCCCAGTTTCCGGCCAACACTCACCAGACTCTGCGCTAACTCTCTCGATTCATCGTATCCTGGCATGAATGCACCGTTACCGGCTTTAACATCCATAACCAAACCATCAAGGCCTTCAGCCAGCTTTTTTGCCAGAATAGAAGCTGTAATTAACGGAATCGACTCCACTGTCGCGGTCACATCGCGCGTTGCGTAAAAGCGGCTATCAGCTGGTGCCAGACGCCCTGTTTGCCCAATAATGGCAACACCAGCCTGCTTAACCGTGTCGCGAAAGCGCCGATTATCTGGAGCGGTCTGATAGCCGGGAATTGCGTCAAATTTATCCAGCGTACCGCCAGTATGTCCCAGACCACGCCCCGAAATCATCGGAACATAGCCACCACAGGCTGCGACAATAGGACCCAGCATTAAACTAACGACGTCACCGACACCGCCGGTTGAGTGCTTATCCAATACCGGACCACTTAAATTGTCCTGTCGCCAGTCAAGAACATCGCCGGAATCTCTCATAGCAACGGTTAAAGCTGTTTTTTCCTGCGCCGACATACCGCGAAAATAAATCGCCATAGCCAACGCGGCTATTTGCCCCTCACTGACGCTGTCATCACAAATTCCGTTAACGAACTGCTGAATATCGGTGTCGGATAAACTTACAGCGTCACGCTTTTTGCGAATAACTTCTTGCGCCAAAAACATAAACTTAAACCTTAACCAAAAGGCTTTGGAGATCCTGCAACAGGCTACTGGCTCCGATGCGGAAATTATCAGCTGTGACCCAGTCCTCACCCATAATCCGCTCGGCTAACTCAATATACTGAACCGCATCATCCAGAGTCCGGATTCCGCCTGCGGCTTTAAAACCACAATCTGTTTGACTGGATTTAATGACCCCCAGCATAGCATCCGCCGCTTTCAAGGTGGCATTTATCGATACTTTACCGGTTGAGGTTTTAATAAAGTCAGCGCCGTTAGCAATAGCTAACTCACTAGCCAGAACAATTTTATCGTGTTGCTGAAGCTCACCTGACTCAATAATGACTTTTAGCTGAACAGAATCGCCGCAAATATCCTTGCACTCTCTTACCAATTCAGCCGGGGTGCTCTCATCACCCTGCAATAAAGCAGCATAAGGCAGGACCACGTCAACCTCGTGCGCTCCGGCCGCTATAGCTCGCTCGGTTTCTGCTGCGGCGCGGGCGACATTGGTACTGCCATCAGGAAAGTTAGTAACCGTAGCGACTTTGGTATCCAGCCCCTGCTCGTTGAGAAACTGGCGAGCCAACGCCACCCATTCAGGGAACACACAAACCGCAGCGACACTCTTTTTATTTATCGAGGCACGTTGGCATAAGTCTTCAATAACCTCTCGGGTATCATCGTTATTCAACGTGGTTAAATCCATAAAGGACAAGGCCTGTAGTGCCCGTACCTGTTGTGTTGATGGCATAATTACTCCATTTGGTTATTAGCTTTCCCAACGCATAACTAAAGCGTCTTCACGCCCGTCGGCGGCTGGATAATAATTGACTCTGCGCCCTACCGTATCAAATCCATTGCCTTCATATAAGCGGATAGCGGCAGCATTGGAAGCACGAACTTCCAGAAACACAACGCAGTGTTTCTTTTCAGCATAGTCTAATAAGTCCTGCATGAGTTTGTAACCAAAGCCCTGCCCCTGAAAGTCAGGATCCACAGCAATATTGTGCAACGTCAACTCATCGGCAACTAACTGGCTAATAGTAAAACCAATAACCCTTGAGTCGCTCAATAGCCGCCGACAACGATATTGTTCACCATGGCTTTCACTAAATACAGACCAGGGCCAGGGGGTACGATGTGCTTTCTTTTCGACCGAAAACTCAAGCTCACCGGGTCGAAAATCCTCGATATTAAAGCTTTGCATGTTTAAGTTGTTGCCAGAGAGATTTTTTTGTTTCCACCGGAAAGGAACCAGTAAGACCGTCAGTATAATCGAAACAAAGATCTGGAGTTTTAGAGGGGGCTTTTATAGCAACCGGGCGTTGCTCGAAGTACAAACAAAGATCATCAAGCCAACCGGGCAAAGAAACAGGCAATTCTCTCTCTCCACGCAAATAGAGAGGGCCCAGACGATAATAAAATACCGGTGCCGACGCACGTTTCTTGTCCCAAATGGGAATACCCATAACTTGTAATGCGGCGCGTTGTTGACTGGTCCATTCTGGGAGCATGACGATTACCGTTGAAAACAGATAAATGCAGTTTACTCAAGCTTGGGAAGGATAGCCAGTTAGAAACTGGCAGGGGCGGAGGGATTCGAACCCCCAACCGTCGGTTTTGGAGACCGCTGTTCTACCAATTGGAACTACGCCCCTAACGCTTGAGCGGAGAATTATACCGACACCCAGTATTCAGACAAGCGATATTTACGGCTTAACCTACTGTTTGCAGATAAATTAAACAATTATGGCTAGGCTTCTGTATCAAAAAGCTCCTCATGAACAATCTGCAGCATCTCATCTACCTTAAACTCATCAATTTGAAAATGCTCAAGTACGCCATCCTGAACATACTGCCATTCTTCTTCTCCGGCCAAACTGCGGGTTCTCAAATCAATTGCGTATCGCGATATCTTTAGTATTCCCAATAAGTCGAGGGTTAAATTGTCAAGTTCGCTGGAGTGATTGAAAATTGAACTGTCTTCAAACAAATAATAAATGACTTCAACTACAATTTTCGGCAACTTCCATTGTTGTGCCAACAGCGCACCGATAGTGGTATGGGTGGTTTGGAAGAGCTCCAGCTCTTTGGCCTGAACTTGCTGCCACGGCGTGCTTTCTGCAGCATTGAGTAAGTCAGCATAATCATCGAACTCAGCCAACATAACCGGTATTCCTGAGCTTTGAAAAAGACCCAGCATATAAGCATGATCTCTCAATTCAGGTCGTCCGATGGCTTCAGCGATCATCACACAGGCCCCGGCAACCCACTCGTTATAACGCCAGAACTCGCTGAGATCATAGTCAGATGTCAAAGCCGACTTAAGAGCAACCGCCCTTACAATCGGAAAAACCCGGCGAAAGCCAAGCGTCATGACGGCCTGCTGAATTGAATCGACCTCTCTTGCTCTGCGGTAAGCGGCAGAATTAACAACCTGTAAAACAGCGGCGGCTATACTCATATCAGCCGAAATAGATTCAGCGATAACGGTGACATCAGGTTCACTTTTTTTGGCTTCACGACTCACAGTTAGCAAAGTTTCGGGGCGCGGTGGAATACTTACTCTTTGTAACAATCGTTTTTCTGCCGTCGTAATTTCTATCGCCATAGAGTCTCCGGGTTGAACCAATGATTTACATGAAATCTTAAAGCATGCGATTATGTCTTAACTTTTTGTCTGGTATAACACTTCAATGCGTTACTTTCGATTTATTCTTTTTAGTTTTAGTATACTTTTCAACGGGCTGGCTCTTGCTTCAGTTGAAGTTGCGGTCTCCGGTGTTGAGGGAGACGAGTACGCCAATGTTATGGCGCTATTACAAATAGCCCGTCTGGATAAAGACAAAAGTTACGCCGACTATAGAGTCCGGTATCTACATAGACAAGCACCTGACGACATTAAAAAAGCACTCCGCCCATATGGATATTATCAGGTTGAAGTGAATGCTCAACTAGAAACCATTGAGGGAGGTTGGTCAGCTGCCTACCAAATTGAGCTGAATGACCCGGTAAAAATTGCTAAAAACATGTGGGAAATTCGGGGCGACGCGGCTGAAGACGAGGCGTTCGAGAACATAATAGAGAATAATAGCCTCAAAGAAAAACAACGTTTTATTCATAGTACTTACGAACAAGTTAAGTCCAGGTTATTGTCATTAGCGAGTCAGCGCGGCTATCACGATGCTCGCTTTATAAAACACAATGTCGAAATTGATGTTGCAGAAAACACCGCTGATATAGAAGTGATTTTTGATTCCGGGAAACGCTACGAGTACGGGCAGGTCACATTCGAACAGGATATACTCGACGACGAACTGCTCCATCGCTTTGTTCCTTTTGAACACGGCGAAGGCTACAACACACAGGAACTCAGTCAATTACAAGTAGCATTAGGTGACAGCGGATATTTCTCTCAAGTTCAGGTCAGTCCGGACTGGGGAAATGCCGAAGAGCACACAGTACCTATCTCTGTCAGCTCCGAGCCTAACTTCAGAAACCAGTATCAATACGGTGTTGGTTACGGAACCGATACCGGAGCTCGTATTAGTGCCAGCCTCAACCGCCGTTGGGTCAATACGCAGGGACACCAACTCAGGGGGATGACACAGTTATCAGAAGTAGAAAGCCGCGTTGGTGCAAACTACATCATTCCGGGTCAAAACCCTCAGTCAGATTATTACCAGATTCGAGCCGAGGCCTCTGATAAAGATAACGAAGGACAAACTAACCGACTATATCGCTTTGGCGCATCCAGCGTTGTTGCAATGGGTAAATGGCAACGCGAGTACGGGTTAAACTGGCAACGCGATGACTTCGAAATTGGCGAAAGTTCGGGAACCAGTCAGTTTTTAATTCCGCAAGCCAGTTGGAACTATGTGACAGCCGATGGAAGGTTAAATATCGACAAAGGCTTTCGTTTTGATGTAACACTAAAAGCAGCAAGTGAAGCAGTTTTGTCTGATGCCGATTTAGCCAGCGTGGAACTTGGCTTTAAAGCCGTTGTCCCTGTTACAGACAATATACGTTTTCTTGCCAGAGCCGAAGCCGGCGCTACCTATATAGATGATTTTAATCAGTTGCCTCCTTCGCTACGTTTTTTCGCTGGCGGGGACAACAGCGTGCGCGGCTACGCTTATGAGCAATTAGGACCAGAAGACGATACAGGAACCATTTTAGGTGGCCGTTATTTGGCTGTTGCCAGCGCAGAAATTGATTATCGCTTTAAGGAAAATTGGCGTGTCGCTTTATTCACGGATATTGGTAATGCCATGATTGAACCTAATGAAAAGCTGAAACAAAGTGTTGGATTCGGAATTCGCTGGATTTCTCCTATTGGTTCGGTTCGTCTGGATTTGGCTCAGGCAATAGATGAGCCAGATAAGCCCTGGCGCCTACACTTTACCTTAGGCCCCGATTTATGAGCATTTATCGTTGGTTGGCCATTACAG
Organism: Idiomarina sp. 017G; assembly: GCF_004362265.1. Taxonomy (NCBI): domain Bacteria; kingdom Pseudomonadati; phylum Pseudomonadota; class Gammaproteobacteria; order Alteromonadales; family Idiomarinaceae; genus Idiomarina; species Idiomarina sp. 017G. Next base: position 163,679 of record NZ_SNWT01000005.1, read on the forward strand.
TTCTTGTTCTGGTTGTTTTAGTCCCACTAATGGCTATCAGCCTGGTTGGCAGTGAAACTGGCAGCCGCTGGATACTAACTCAGGGACAAAAATATCTATCGGTAGACATCCAGTACAAAGCATTTAATGGAACTCTGCTGAATGAGTTTGAGTTTGAAGATTTTCGTTTTGAAAGCGAAACGTTTTCCTATACACCAAACAAGCTAATCATAAACTGGGATCCGCTAGCTTTGTTGTCCGGTGTTATTCGAATAGATAACATAGAAAGCCTTGGTGGCGAGATCCGTCTTCGTGCAGCTCAGAATTCGAGTCAAAACGCGGATTCTGAAGCTTCTGTTGAAGACATTCAAATTGAGCTGCCTTTAGATGTCAACTTGCGTAACTTGCTGGTTAAGGAAAGCCGTTTTTTTATTTTAGAAACTCCTTCTCAGGAACTAACGATTGAAGCATCAGCCAGAGCTAACGCTGATGGCCAGCTTAATATCAGACAGTTTCGTCTGGAGCACCAATACCTAACCACCGAGATTTCCGGAAAAACTAAATTATCTTATCCTTTTAAAAGTGAGCTCGAAAATAACACCCATTTTCACTCACCAGACTTCCCTTCGCTTAAAGTAAAAACGGAGATAGCTGGCGACATTCGATCTCTGACGACAAATAGTGAACTATCCGAAGGACTTGTCGGTGAAGTTACCGCTAAAATCGATAACCCGCTGAACGAGCTTACCTGGCAGTTTGACAGCAATTGGCAGCAGAATAACCTGAGCCTGTGGTTGGCAAGTGTCGGAGCTGACCAGGTTGAATTGAGTTTTGCCGGAGATATACGTGGAGAGGGTGGAGTAACACAAGCCAGTATCGAGCCCGACATAGCTGTCACAGTTAATCAACAGACAATGGATATCGATGGCTCCGTTAGCTATCAAGACAACATAATAAACTTCGCACCACTCAATGTGCACTCTAGAGGCGATATCCAGGGACAGCTAACCTTGCAGGGAAATGTTTCATCACTATCGACTACTCCGGTAATTGATGCTTCTGTAAGTTGGGAAAAAATAACCTACGAACCGAACGGTATCAGCAGCCACGAAGGCCGGTTACAGGCCAAAGGCGAACTCGATGAGCTTGCAATTAATTTAAGTAACGAACTGTCTGGCGTACTTGAAGAAGACTTACAGCTTGTTACTGAAGCTAAACTTAAGTCTGACAGCCTAAATATCTTAAGCCTGAAACTTACTCATAATGATGAAACTGTCAGTGGCAAGGCTGCTATCAATTGGAAAGACAATTTATCTTTAACTACGGATATTTCGGGTGAATATCAACAGCGGACGGTCAATGCAGAAGCGAAATTGCGTTTGTCAGAGCCCTACTTATTTGTTGACCAGTTTAATGCCAGCTGGGGAGCGCAGTCACTTATCGCTGAAGGGGCGCTTAGCCCTGGCAAAAAGCTCACCTGGCAAGTAACGTCTAAAGATTTAAGCGAGCTTTCTGACGTTAAAGGAGAGGTTGTAGCTACCGGTGATATTAGTGGGCAACTAAACCAACCAGAGTTTAAAATAGGTTTTAATAAATTTAACCTGAAGCACCCTGACTACAATACTGTTAGTTTAAATCAACCTATCACGGTCGTTTTTAACTATGAGGACATCACGTTCAATACAACGCCAGTTTGTCTAAATTACAAAGGGATAGATAATCCCTTCTGCCTTAAGTTAGAACAGCAGGACAAGTTAATAAGTTTCGATGCAGATGCCAGTGAGATTCCGCTGGATTTACTGCAAGCTCTTGTATTACCCGACGTCGCTTACAAGCTAACTGGAGAGGTATCGGCTGAGGTTGTCGGTACATTCGATTATGAAAATATGACGTTAAGGAAGCTTGACGGCGCTATTAACGCGGATAACAGTCAAGTACTGGCTGGTGAAGAAAAAGTTATTTTAAATCAGCTTAACTTAACCGCTAAAAACCGCGACGACGAGGGCATTGATATTGGAATGACAGCGATAGCTGACGAACTCGATTTTAACCTGTCAGGGCAGCTTACTATCGAAAAAGTAGCTCCCGACAGTCCTCTTTCCGGAAAGGTTTCATTAAATTCTAAAAGTTTAGAGTTACTGAATTTATTTGCACCGCAAGTGGATATCGGCAATGGGAGTACTAGCGCAGAACTCAATATTGCAGGTGATTTAAATGATCCAACTGCTTCAGGAAAAGTTAACCTTAATGCAGACAGAATCATTGTATTAGCCAGTGGTACATTAATTACTGAGCTCAATGCAAAACTAACGGCAGACGCAAATGTTGGCGAATTTACGGTTAATGCAGACGGCAAAATAGGTGATGGTGATGTCGCTATTGAGGGGGAGCTCAATGCATTTAAACGAACCGGAAACCTCGTTATAAAGGGTAAAGATCTATTGATTTTAGATACCCCGGATCTTCTCCTTGTTGCATCACCTGATATCTCCCTAAAGCTTGAGAAAGATCTTGTATTCGTCAGAGGGGATTTACATCTACCTAAAGCTCGAATAACACCAGTGAATTTAGATCAAGCTGTCACTGAGTCAGCTGATGTTACTTTGAAAAATGAGTCTAAAGATCCTCCTTTGTTTTCTACTAATACAGATATAACAGTGAGTCTAGGAGAACAAGTTCGCGTCGAAGCTCTAGGTTTTTCAGGTAACTTAAAAGGGAAACTCCAAATTACACAGCAACCCGATTCCGTTGCACGAGGTAACGGCAGTATTGGGGTCGTATCCGGTAATTACGAGATTTACGGACAAAAATTAGCTATTGAACGCGGTGATTTGCTTTTCAATGGGGGGCCTTTAGATACTCCATCCCTAAATCTTAGAGTTACCCGTAATATTGAAAAAACCGGTATCGACGAGCGGCCGCCTGAGACGATAGGAGCCAGAGTTACCGGTACTATAAACCGACCTGAATTAAGCCTTTTTTCAACACCGCCTCTTCCGGACAGTACTATCCTCTCGTACCTGTTATTCGGAAAGCCGCCGGGTAGCCAGGGAGATGCGAATAATCTCGAACTACAGGCTGCACTATTAGTTGGTGGCCGTAGCGCCAAGTTTCTAACTGAAGGCATAAAAGACACTTTTGATTTAGATGAAGTGGCTTTGGATTCTGAAACCAGTGATGTCAATGATACCTCTTTGTATATAGGTAAATACCTCTCTCCTCGTCTGTACGTTAAGTATGGAATTGGCTTACTAGAACCAACCTCTACTTTCATACTGCGCTACACACTGTCTGAAAGACTACTTTTTGAATCCACCTCAACCACTGAAGGTCAAGGTGGCGATTTAATATATACCATCGAAACTAAGTAACTCACCTCGCTTTATCACCAAAGGTTGTTTTGTAGTAGCCTGATGCTCTTGCATCAGGTGGGGAGGTTGGGGGTTAAACCCGGGGTATATTATGAGAGCGGATCTTGGCCGACACGCGTCACTGCAGCTATAAACTGAGCAGGGAGACTAAGGTACGGGGAGAAGCTAAGATATCTCACCTGACGTGAACGTCATATATGGTCCCCTCCCGTTTTGCAACGGCAACTCGTGGTAAATGTCGGGGCGCTCGCATATATACGGCCTGTTTATGGT
>NZ_SNWT01000006.1:0-163498 GCF_004362265.1 Idiomarina sp. 017G
GGCGCGGTTACTCCTTCGAGGTGATGCGGGCACGAATGCTCTACACCACGAAGCACAAGAAGAAGGCACCGACTGCGAAGGTCTCTCCTTTCTACGAGAAAACCATCGGTTACGGACTGCCGGACTTCGCAGAGGAACTCAACTACGGAGTCGATCTATCAACCATCTGAGGGTGGTATCAGATTGATGGGGTGAAGGTGCCCCATCAACCATTAAATCCGTATACCCAATAAATCATCCTGATTGGCGCCTACTTGTTTTTGTATTGGCAGCACGTGTGCGAAGCATTGCATAAAGTTGGTTTCTTGTTCAACATAACGCAACACATCAGCAATACTGACGGGGATCATTTGTTTAAAGAAAGGGTTGTTGACAAGTGATTGGGAGCCTTTAACTGGCAGTCGCCATCGTGTGCCACTTCGGCTCTTCATGATCACATTGCGGTTATCACCATTATCAATGTGACGAGCAACATCTTCTAGGGATGTTGTTAAGCGTATTTGTTTTACTTGCAGTAGCTTCTGAATCGGCTGCTTTAGCTTTTCCAATGTTGATGATGCCAATAGATCAGGCTGTATTGACGATGCAATTAAGTCGTCTTCTAGCGCACGATATTTAGTGACGTTTGATAAGTAAATTCGACCATTAAGCCGAGAAGCCAGTTGACGGTAAAGCAACCATTCGTATCGCTGTGGATGAACAACATCCTTGTTAATTAACCATGGACGATGTTTTTGTTGGATAAGTGTACTATCCATTGTTTGCAATGTATTACCTGCTAATAGTTCTGTTTTTGTGGTTTTGAGCTGGGTCACTAATGCTTCTGAGCCTTTACCTGCTTGGCATTCAAGACATAGAAACACGGGCCTTAATAACTGCTCAATTAACCCGTTTTGATCATCATAATATTGCCATTGATATTCTTCTACCGTGCGTTTTTGCTTTTTTAAGTACAGGCATAGCGTTTCTATATCTTGGTTATTCATTACACTTAATGCTTGTTGCCTAACCGTTGCAAATGGTTGATTATCGTCGATACTGTCATCAACAAACAGATGCAGTAATTCTGCGGCTTTGGTGACATTGTCTGCAGCTGACCTCCATGAGTCAAACACTGCCTGTTGGGCAAACGCATGCGCAGCTTCTTGTTGTTTACGGATATGATGAATAAACCCATCAGCCAATCGCTCTAGGCTTTGCCGTATGCGTTGAGTCAGAAAACACAGCAACCATAGGTGTTGCTGTGGACGCTTAAAGCGTTTTAGTTTACTGCCATAATAATCCACCATTTCACCGAAGTGTTGTTGGTTTTTAGACGATAAGGCTAAGCCCTTAACAGCATTATCAATCTGTCTTGTATAAGGCTGTAACTGATGATACACCGTCAGTTCTTTTTTTAGCTCTGTCACCATAACGCTTTTTGCACCGGCTCGAAGCTGGCTTAAGGAGAGCCCATCTTTGTCATCGATAATAGTATTTAGAAATCCGTGTAGTTCAGATGAAACATGAATACGAAGCTTATTATTTAACGCCTTCTTGACCTGTTGGATAACACGACTGATAAGCTTTTGTAAGACAGTATATTTAGGGATGGCAATTCTATGCGTTGCTAGATATTCAGCGGCTGCATCGAATAGATAACGAGGCTCAAGCCAAGCTTTGCCGACCATAACAAGATGTTCGTACAGCGGCGCAAAGTGCAGACTTTCGTCCCATTTCTGATAGTTTAATAACCTCAGTATTCTTTGATATATACGGTCACGCTGCATCTTATTAATGCTGAAAGGCCTGATCCCTTTGCCTCCTTGAACTTGCGTTGAAATAAACTGCATATCGTCAAAGATGAGGTTAAAGCTAGGTGAAAGAATCACAGGCTTAGACTTAAAATACCCTAATAACGCAATGAAATAGCATCGGTGGTTCCTTAGGCGAATACTTTTCAACTCTGTTAACTCGATCTCGTTTGGCGTAAAATACAATCGTTGTTGTTCAAGTGATAATAGCGGCGGAGAATATAGATCAAGCTGCTCAGCTTTGGTAAGAATTGATAGTTCGTTTTTTATAGCCATAGGAATTAAATTAAGTTTAAGGGGTTGTTAACCTCATAATTTGCCATACTTTGGAGAAGTAACCCACCTTTGTATGCCTTTAAATATGGTGAGTATGGCGATTTATGTTACTTTAGAGGGGAAAATCCCTAGAACCCCAATAAGAGGATGCAATGACTCCCGCAATTGATGTTGCCAGAAAGAATAAGGTTTCTTTTAAGGTACATGAGTATTCCCATGACCCGGCCAGTGAGTCTTATGGTGACGAAGCTGCCGAGAAGTTGGGCGTTCCGCAGGAACAAGTATTCAAAACCTTGGTTGTAAGCCTTGATGGTAAAGAACTGGCTGTCGGCATCATTCCGGTTTCATCACGGTTAAGCCTTAAGTTGATAGCAAAAGCTTTGGGGGCAAAGAAGGCTGCAATGGCGACTAAACGTGATGTCGAACGTGCTACGGGTTATGTTCTGGGAGGCGTTAGTCCGCTTGGCCAGAAAAAGCAGCTCAGAACCATAATTGATACCTCTGCAACTTATAACCCCACCGTATTTATAAGCGCCGGGCGCCGGGGCTTAGATATGGAGTTGAATCCCGAGGATTTAAAAACTATGGTGAGCGGGGAGTTTGTTAATATTACTTAATGGAACAGCGTGTTCAAAAGGATTCAGCAGCAAAGCCATCAGGTGGGCGATACGCGAATATTGGTATCTTATGATCGTCTGACCAGCCGGTTTAAAATTTCTGATGGAAACGATGTGATATACAGCCGCTCTCTGCTGCTGTTGCCATTTATCCGCTCAAATATCGTTATTTCCAGCAGCACCTATTCTTTAAAGGTGACTTCTTTTATTTTCTGGCGCGCAAAGCTGGAGCAGGGCGGGAACATTGTTATTTCTGAGCTACTCCGGCCTCGACGCGCCAAATCTATAGCTTCAATAGCGTACAGCGCAGTAATGAGTGTATTACGGTTTTTGGCGGGTTAAGGCACTTACTTGGCAGCGTTAAAGTTCTGTAAAAATAGATGAGGCTTCATATATTTCGGTACACTTTAAAAAACGTTGGTGGTTAGGGAACAATAAGCGGATGAAAAGCATAGGCATGAAGGGAGTCGGTATCGCCGTAATGTTAGCAACATTGCTTTGGCAAGTAGACGCTGAACCAAAGGAAAATACCTCTATGCAGCAACAGATAGAGCAGCGAAAACAACTCAATAACGCACGCTATAAGCAACTCCGTACTCTTGATGACAAAGCATTGGCTAAGTTCTTATGGATGGAAGAAGAGTCTAATTATTATGAAGTGATGGAATCACTCTCATTAGATATGAAGCCTTACGAAATTGAGTATTCGACTTCTGTGCTGGTGCGTCTGAGCGACTATAATGATTACCAGGCAATGAGTGATGCCTTTGTGAGTAGTCTCCTGGCAGTGAAACGTACGAATTTCATGGAGTGTAGGAGATACTCAGACGGGCACGGTTTTGCTTTGCGCAAAGGCTTTTCCTTTCCTTTTGCTAACGAACTGAAGCTTGATGCGTTGCTACTGGATAATGGCGAAAAGCTCCGTATTCCGGACTTTACAAAAGGGGAAATGGAAACTAGAGATATTGTCCGCCGGGGTGAAGTTTATTGTGTGCCAGCTCTGGAAAATAAGAGCGCGCCGCAGCCAACAGCGATTAAGGGAGAGTTCTCTACTGACTTACCGGAGAAGCTAATTCAGTTTGAGTTAACCGCAGATGATGTTGGGAAAGCTCAAGATAAAGATGGTTACAGAGTCACCCTAGTTGAAATGAATGACTATTCTTATGTCATTGAAGTCCATGTTAAAACGAACCCTCAAACGACTTTGAGTAAGCTGGATATTATTGGCGAAGCGAAAGCTAAGAACGGACGATATATCCGGAATCGTATTACTGACAGGGTTCCGATGAAAAACTATGAGCGCGTGGAGTCTCTGTTAGGAGAACTAATTGATAAGGCCGCAAACGGTAACCTCAATAAATCCGAGGCAAAGAAAGCTCTTAATGATTTAAATGAGAGTATGGCCGAAGATGAGAGCTCGACGCTTTATAGTGCGTTTGCGTTTCATGGTCCGGTTGAGACTGCCGAAGTAACGATATTAGCCGGTGGCGAGTCACGAAAAGAAGTTAAGCAGATACTTGAATTACCCGTATATTCGTTTGCACAAAAAGCTCCAGCGAAGCAGATTGATTTCGATGAATTACCGACGGTTAAGACAACATTACCGATATACAACGGCGATTCAGAGGTGAATGCCAGCTATGTGGATTTGAGCGCAGAAGCAATGCACGACGAAATTGAAATTCGTCAGCGAAATATTACATATGACCCGGGAATAAAGCATCCGAAGCAAGTGTTTTTGCATTATCCGACAGTGCAAAGTGACTTATTTATTCATATTTTTGATCGTTACGATATAGCGTACAGTAGCGACGTGCAGTTTTTTGACGCCGACGGTGAACCGGTAACGGAAATTGATGACAAGAACAGCGCTTTTCGCTTCACCGTTAGTCGGCTGGAATATGATCCTGAACTTTTCAGTGTGCCACCAACGCGCGTGAAAGCAAATATATCGGTGTTAACCGCGCCCAATATCATTAAAGAGAACTACGCAAAAAATGACCTCCCGACAGGCGTGAATATCGAAGGAAACAAGCTAATTGTTGATTATGCGGAGTTTACGCCAAGAGAAATTGAGGACGTTGAGTCGCGGTTGGTGCAACGGCGCAATCACGTTTTTGCCAAAGACTCTCAGGGTTACTTAGCTGAGATAAGTACACTAAGTTTACCGCGCCAAGATGGCAAGCCAGTAGATGTCTATTATTTTTATGGTCATCCGGAAAGCTTTGAAATTTGGTATAAGGGTGAAACTGAATCAGTAGATTTTGAATTGGATGTTGAGCTTTAATGATGAGTATTTATCGAGTTCATTAGAAAGGCGGCTTTTCAGGGCTGTAATATAGCCTCACTGAAAAGCCGCATATAAAATGGCTTAAAGCTTCACAATCAACTTACCTTTATTGTCGCCGGTAAAGAACATGTTCAGTCCCTCAATGGCTGATTCCAGCCCTTCAAGAATATGCGAACGGTGTTTTATTTTGCCGGACATAACGTAAGGCGTCAGTTGTTGCAGCAAGCTTGGAATTTGGTCGAAGTGATCTGGCATGGTAAAGCCCTGAATTGTCAGGCGCTTTTTAATAACAGGCACCCAGCTTGGTCCGGGGCTGGGCACTTCTTTATCGTAGTCGGCTATCATGCCGCAAACCACCACACGACCGTGCGCGTTCATACGTTCAACCACCAGGTTTTGAATGGGACCGCCGGTATTTTCAAAGTATAAATCTACACCATCAGGAGTCAGCTTAGTCAGTTGGTCGCGCAAATCATCAGTTTTATAATTAATCGCGCCGTCGAAACCAAGTTCGTTGACTATCCAGTTGGCTTTTTCGTCACTCCCGACAACACCTATCACTTTAAGGCCTTCGGCTTTTGCTATCTGACCGACAATTGAGCCGACTGAACCTGCAGCGCCTGTTACTACGATGGTTTCTCCATTTTTAGGTTTACCTACATTAAGTAACCCTTGCGTAGCAGTTAACCCGGGTAAGGCGAATACTGAGAGTACAGTTTCGTCAGGTACGTCGGCCTGAACCTTGTTAATACCTTTTCCGTCGCTCAGTGCATATTCCTGCCAGCCCATCATGCCCATAACCCGGTCGCCGACTTCAAACTCAGGATGGTTACTCTCGACAACCTCTCCAACACCCGAACTGCGCATTACCGTGTTTAATTCAACTGGTGGTATGTAGCTCTCTGTATCGGGGCTCATCCAGCCAAACATCGCAGGATCAAGCGACATTTGCCGCTGTTTTATTAATATTTCACCGGAACCGGCTTTCGGGAGCTCCTTTTCCGTTACTTCAAAAATGTCCGCTGAGACTGGGCCCGGCTCAGGGCGCTTAACCAGTTTAATCGCTTTATAAGTCGTCATAGAGTTCCCTCTTTATTAGGTTGTATGTAAGCCATATATGGCTACTCAGGTTACTTAATGAAAGGCCAATGCTGTGAGATTTATCACATTCTTTTGTAAACACTAGTTGCCGGATATTGTGAACTGTATCTAAGTCGATTAATATCAAACAGATAGTTGCTGTTCTGAAAAGGATGTCGGACATTGCGTAAACTCTGTCGGCTTATTCTTTTCTTACTATAAAAACTGTTTACGCCTATATAACAAGGAGATAAAAAATGAAAGACGTTCTATTTTTTAACAATATGCTGACACCGAAGATCATTACCTTTGTGTATTGGATTTTGCTTTTGGCCGCCGTTGTTGGTGGGGTAAGCACTATGTTTATGGGATATGAAGGTTTTACCTTTGGTAACTTCCTTAAAGGGATATTTTACGCTCTGGCCGGAGGCGTTGGTGCCAGAATTTGGTGTGAGCTTCTTATTGTTCTGTTTAAAATGAACGAAGCTCTGCAGGATCTTCGTAAGAAGTAAGTGATAGAAATAAAGACATGTAACGCTTCTAAGTGAAGCTTTCTATAAGTTGCGCGGCCCTCCTGTTGGAGGGCCTTTTATTTTAGGTCTTTTCTCATGACTCAAATGAGCCTATTCTAGGGTTATACAACTCACTAACATCAGGTGCCACCGTTCTTGCGAAACCTTATTGCTATTGCTTTATTGCTACTTGCTTCGGGGTCAGTGGCTCAGGATGTAACATTGAAAGTGGGTGTTTATGACAACCCGCCCAAAATCATGTTCGATGAATACGGCCAGTTGAGCGGTATTCATGGCCAGCTTCTTATGACTATTGCACAGCGTCATAATTGGCAACTGGTGCCGGTAGAATGTGAATGGGATCAATGCTTAAAGCTCTTGCGCGAAGGTCGAATTGATATTTTCCCGGATGTAGTGAAAAACGATGAAAGAGAGACTTGGGCTAGTTTTCATAATGAGCCTGCTTTATTGAGTTGGTCACAGCTTTATGCGCCGAAAGAAGAAAAAATTACCAACCTTTTAGATTTGAACAACAAACGTGTGGCGGTACTGCGGGACTCTGTTCAGGAAGAGTATCTAAAACAATTAATTGAGAATTTTGATCTAAACAGTGAGCTTTATCCGGTGCAGAGCCTTGCCGAAGGGTTTGATGCGGTTGTTGCGGGAAAGGTCAACGCCACTTCGGCGGATCAGCTTTTTGGCGATAAGCAGGTGACAGAATATGCCATTGAAATGACCCCCATCATGTTTCTTCCTAATGAGGTTTTCTTTGCCGTTCCTAAAGGTTCTCATGCAGATATTCTGTCAACTCTGGACAGAGAGCTAAAGCGCTTAAAAGCCGATGAAAACTCCGATTACTATGAAATTATTGAACGCTGGAGTTCAGGGCAAAGTCACTTAACAATTTCTGTTTACGTTTGGTGGTTAATGACGGCATTGGTCTTACTATTCTTGACTGTTGTTGGGTTTAATCTGCTTTTGCGTCGCAAGGTTACCGAAAAAACACAAGCGCTGGCTGAAAGTAAGTATCGTTTGAATACCATTTTAGACAGTGTTGAAGCTTATATTTTTATCAAAGATAAAGACCTGAAGTATCAGTATGCGAACCAGCAGGTTTTAAAACTGTTTCAGTTAAAACTGGGTGATTTCATCGGAAAAACCGATGCCGATTTGTTTGATAAAAGCACCGCCGATACGCTTAAAGTTTTTGACAACAAAGTAATAAAAAGCGGTAAACGGGCGGCTCAGGAAGAAATTAGCTTTCTGCCTGACAAAAAAAAGCCGCTTCATTTTTGGTCTGTAAAAGTGCCGTTATATGATGCCAATAAGAAGGTTATTGGCTTGTGCGGAATTTGTACTGACATTTCAGAATACCAGAGCATGAAAGAAGAAATTCAGTCTCTTGCGTACTTCGACCCTTTAACCGGCCTGGCGAATAGACGTTTCATGCTGGAGCGTTTGAAAGACGAGTTTTATCGTTACCAGAATGGCGGCGATGATGGTGTGCTGGCAATGTTGGATATCGACCAGTTCAAGAAAGTGAATGACAGCGTAAGCCATGACGCGGGAGACGAGCTTTTGGTTCTGTTTGGCCAGAGACTGGAGTCTGAGCTGCTTCAGACTGAAACTGCCGGACGTCTGGGGGCCGATGAATTTATGGTGCTGTTAAAGAGTAAAAGCGGTATTAATCTGCTGGACGATAAGAATCTGCGTCAGCGCCTGCAGGTGTTGGTAGAGCGTTTAAGTGAGCCTTACCAATTAGGCGAAAAAACGGAGTCGATATCAGTCAGTATGGGCGTCACTTTGTTTTCCGATGCGCAAAACACCGGAGATCTACTTCAGGGAGCCGACCTGGCGCTGTCGCAGGCAAAAGAGACCAATGCATCAAAGCTGCAATTTTTTAATACGGGCATACAGCGCGAATTTAATTATCGGCAAAAGATGATAACTGGGTTACGACAGGCAATAACGACAGAGTCACTGGAAGTGTATTTTCAGCCGCAGTACCAACAGCTAACGGATGAGGCCAGCCAGCGTTGTTTGGGCTTTGAAGCGTTACTCCGTTGGTACGACGAAGAACTTGGCTGGGTGTCTCCCGCAGAGTTTATTCCGTTAGCCGAAAGTCAGGGACTCATGCCCGACCTGCATCGGTTGGTGCTGAATCAGGTACTGGCAGCCATTCCCAAATTGCAACACGCTATAAGTGATAAAGGCGGACGTGTTGCGATAAACGTCAGTGCCAGCCAGTTTAAATACCCCGGATTTGTAGAAGATATTGAAGCCCGTTTAACGGCGGCTGGTATTCCCGGAGAGTTGCTTGAGCTGGAAGTAACCGAGAGTTTACTCATTGATGATATTGAAAACACGGCTGCGAATATGGAAAGGCTAAAACGCCTGGGAGTGACCTTTGCGTTGGATGATTTTGGAACCGGTTACGCCTCTTTGGGCTATCTGAAACGTTTGCCCTTAAATTCGTTAAAGATAGATCAATCTTTTGTGCGAGACATGAAAAACGGTAACAGTGATGAAGCTATAGTAAGAACGGTGATAGCACTGGGCAAAAGTCTTGATTTAGCCATTATCGCCGAAGGCGTCGAAACGGAGGAGCACTTGCATAAACTACAGGAAATGGGGTGTTTTTGTTTTCAGGGGTACTATTTTGCCAGGCCAGAACCAAGCCACTTCTGGATGTCTGATGAGCGAGTTTAAGCAATGCTAATTTCCTTTATCTGTAACTCGATTATTGTCGGCTTAGCGGTTATTTTTCACTACGAAGCACTTAACCGAATAGGCTGGCTGATCACTCACATGAGAATGTTCAGTCAAATTCGACTGATGTTTGGGGTCATGCTCGCAATCATAGCGCATACCGTAGAGGTTTCTATTTTTGCGCTTGCTTATTACTTTATGCATCACGAAGAAGGTTTTGGCACCTTAGTCGGTAATTTTGATGGAAGTTTTTTGGATGCTTTATACTTTTCTTTCACGGTTTTTAGTACGGTTGGTTTTGGCGATATAGAGCCTTCGGGAGCACTCCGCTTTTTAACTGGTGTGGAGAGTTTAACTGGTTTAGTTTTAATTACCTGGACGGCTTCGTTTCTATACGTTGAAATGCAGCGTTACTGGCACCGTTAACTGAAACATTTGCTAACAGAAGCCTGCTTCTATAAAGCTGTCAGGCGGTGTATCTTTATGGCTGAGGCATACCAGCTTGGAAAACAAAACTGATGATGCAGGAAACATTAAAAATTTTAGTGGTAGATGATGACGCACGGCTGCGAAGCTTGCTGGAGCGTTATCTTACTGAGCAAAACTTTCAGGTACGGGTGGCGCAGGACTCTGAGCAAATGGACCGCTTGCTGACCCGGGAAAACTTTAATTTACTCGTACTGGATTTAATGCTGCCGGGCGAAGACGGACTCTCCATTTGCAAGCGTTTGCGTAGCCAGGGAAACAATCTGCCGGTCATTATGCTAACCGCAAAGGGCGACGAAGTGGACCGTATTATTGGCCTGGAACTCGGTGCTGATGACTATCTGGCTAAGCCTTTTAACCCTAGAGAGCTGTTAGCTCGCGTCAGAGCGGTACTGCGCCGGCGGGGTACCGAAGCTCCTGGTGCTCCCTCGCAGGAAGATCAGGAAATAACCTTCGGTGAATTTCGGCTGAATCTGGGTACTCGCGAAATGTTTCGCGGCGACACACCTATGCCGCTGACCAGTGGTGAATTTGCGGTACTCAAAGCTCTTGTTAATAATGCACGGCAGCCACTTTCGCGCGACAAGTTAATGCATCTGGCTCGTGGTCGTGACTACAGTGCGCTGGAGCGCTCGATTGACGTGCAGGTGTCTCGTTTAAGACGTATGCTGGAAGTCGATCCGACTAAGCCCCGATATATTCAGACGGTGTGGGGTCTGGGCTACGTGTTTGTGCCGGATGGTCAACTGAAGTCCTGATGAAACTTTTTCCTAAGTCAGCGTTTGCCCGCACGGTTGCGCTGCTGGCTCTGGTGTTGCTTATTAACCAGCTCGTTTCTTACGTGATGGTAAGCAATTATGTTGTCAGACCCTCTATAGAACAAATTAATGAGCTGGTTGCTAAACACATCCGCACCATGTTTATCCCCCGTCAGCATTTAGCTGAAACCGAGCGCGAGCTCATGACCAGTTATACTGAAGCGACCGGCATTGAAGTCTTTAATGATGAAGCCGCTGAAAAGCAGGGCTTAGGTAACTCAACCTATTATGGTTATTTATCGGATGACATGAGTGATATGCTGGGTGGTGAAGCGCAAGTACGGGTAGCTCAGGGCAATAAATTCTATTTGTGGGTAAAACCTCCGCGTGCGCCTGACTTCTGGATACGCGTGCCCCTGGATAGTATGCAGCAGGGCCGCTTCTCGCCATTGGTGATGTACCTGGTACTCATTGGTTTGCTGAGCGTGTTCGGCGGTATGCTATTTGCCAACTGGTTAAACCGACCGTTAAAAGCTCTGGAGGACTCCGCCCGAAGAGTTGGACGGGGAGAGTTCCCTGAGCAGCTGTCTGAAAAAGGGGCGACCGAAATTGTGGCGGTGACTCGCGCTTTTAATCAAATGTCGCGCGGTATTCGCGAGTTGGAAAATGACCGCAACCTTTTAATGGCCGGTGTTTCTCACGACTTAAGAACCCCTCTTACTCGCATTCGTCTGGCTGCGGAAATGATGCCGCAGGGCGAAGACTGCCTGGCTCAGGGCATTATTGAAGATATAGACGACATGAACGACATTATTGATCAGTTTATCGATTATGTACGTCTTGATCAGCAGGAGTCGAGCAGCAGAGAGTCGCTGAATGAGCTGATAGAGCAAACTGTGGCGAATGTTCCGGATAACTGGCAAAAGCAGTTTGAGCTGGATTTAGGCAAGTTGCCCAGAGTCTGGTTACGGCCCTTGTCTATGAAGCGAGTCATTATTAATTTGCTGGAAAATGCCGAACGTTACGGGAAACATCAAGTGGTGGTCAGCTCCGGGCATGATAAAAAGCAAAAACGTGTTTGGTTTAGAGTAACGGATGACGGCCCGGGCATTCCCGAAGAGCAGCAGGCCACATTATTTGAGCCTTTTACTCAGGGGGATAAAGCGCGTGGTGGCGTTGGGTCCGGTCTGGGGCTGGCTATTATTAAGCGCATTGTCGACCGGCACGACGGCAGTATAAAACTGCAAAACCGCCCGGAAGGCGGCTTGTGCGTGCGGATTGAACTGCCGCTGAATCAGCAACGGCAGTAATCTTGATTACAGCAACAGGCGGTTAATACCGTTAAGAGCCGCAACCCGGTAGGCTTCCGCCATGGTCGGATAGTTAAAGGTGGTGTTGACGAAGTAGTCGATGGTGTTACCACCGTTTTTCTGCTCCATAATAGCCTGACCAATGTGGATAATTTCTGAAGCTCGCTCGCCAAAACAGTGAAGCCCCAGCAGTTCTCGCGTTTCACGGTGGAATAATAATTTCAGACAACCCACGTCGGCACCGGAGATTTGCGCCCGTGCAAGGTGCTTAAACTGCGCACGGCCGACCTCATAAGGTACTTTCATTTCAGTCAGTTCTTCTTCAGTTTTACCAACCGAGCTGATTTCCGGGATGGTGTAAATACCGGTAGGGATATCGCTGATAAGTGCTTTGTCGCAATTACCGTTAATAATAGCGGAAGCACAGATCCGTCCCTGATCGTATGCTGCGCTGGCTAAACTGGGGTAACCAATAATGTCGCCAACTGCATAAATATTATCGACACTGGTCTGGTAGTTTTCATTTACCTCCAATTGGCCGCGATAGTTGGGTTCAAGCCCCACCGCCTGGCAGTCAAGCTGTTCAATGTTACCGGAACGGCCATTAGCAAAAAGCAGACAGTCGGCAGCCATGGTCTTACCAGACTTAGTTTTCAGCACCACTTTGTCATCGTGCCCGGTAATGCTTTCGTATTCTTCATTGTGGCGAATGACAACGCCACTGTTGCGCAAGTGATAACTCAGCGCATCTGAAATTTCAGCATCCAGAAAAGAAAGCAGGCGTTCACGCTGGTTTATTAAGTCAACTTTAACGCCCATACCCCGGAAAATACTGGCGTATTCACTGCCCACCACACCTGCACCGTATATCAGAATGGTTTTAGGTTCATGAGACAACGACAACACTTTATCTGAGTCGTAAATGCGCGGATGCGAAAAGTCGACGTCTTTCGGGTTGTATGGGCGTGACCCTGTAGCGATAACGACATGTTTTGTGATCAAGTCATCGACAGAGCCGTCCAGTTTGGTGACCCGAATGCGGTTCTTGTCTAAAAAAGAAGCTGTACCGTGCACCACAGTAACGTCGTTACGGTCGTAAAACGAACTGCGTAATTTCACCTGTTTACGAATAACCGATTCTGCATAGTGCAGTATGTGACTGAAAGTCATACCGCTCTGCCAGCCAGGGCCGGAAAACAATGGATTATTATTGTATTCAATTAGACGACTGACGGAGTGTCGCAAAGCTTTGGATGGAATGGTTCCCCAATGCGTGCAACCGCCGCCAAGGGCTTTATGTTTTTCTACTATGGCAACGTTGTAGCCGCTTTTGGCCAATTGCATGGCAGCGCCTTCGCCGCCGGGACCAGTACCGATGACAACGACATCGAATTCTGTTTCGGTTTCAGGCTTTATTGCAGTCATATTACTCGCTTCACTACCGGTGTACGGGCTTTAGATAGTAGCACTGTATAAGAAAAGCGTAAATTGACACTGTTTTCTGTGCGCAGAGTCGTTATAGTAAAGAGAGACAATGACTTGGAACCGTTGTATGAGTAAAGAAAAACAAGTCCCGCAAATTCTGGCTCGTCGTGTTGTAGCGCAAAGCCGCTTAATGCGTATTGAGGCCGTCGATCTTAAATTTAGCAATGGTGAGCAGCGTCAGTTTGAGCGCATGAAAGGCAGCGGTCGCGGCGCGGTTATGATTGTTCCCTGCCTGGATGAAGAAACTTTGTTACTGATTCGGGAATACGCTGCAGGCCTTCACGACTATCAACTCGGTTTCCCCAAAGGCCTGATTGACCCGGGCGAAACCCCGGAAGAGGCTGCTCAGCGTGAGCTAAAAGAAGAAGTTGGTTACGGCAGCCGTCAACTTGAATTCTTAATGGAAGTGTCTCTCGCGCCTCAGTTTTTCTCCGCCAAAATGAGTGTTTTCGTAGCTCGCGATTTATACCCCGAAAGATTGCCGGGCGACGAACCTGAGCCGTTGGAAAAAGTGACCTGGCCATTAAACGATATTGACAACCTGCTGGCTCAACCCGATTTTTCTGAAGCGCGAAGTGTTGCGGCGCTGTTAATGCTTTTGCGTAATCTGAGTGAGGCACAGTAGTGGCAGAAACAATGCTGGAGAAACTGAAGGAAATAGCATTCGAAGCAGGTGGCGTTATTCTGTCAATGTACGAGCTGCGTGACTATAAAACGGCCGAGAAAAAAGACGATTCTCCAGTGACTACCGCAGATCTTGTTGCCAGCGAACTAATAGAAGATCGACTCAAGCAGTCATTCCCTGATATTCCGGTTATTTCTGAAGAAAGCGAACATCAGGACTATAATGAGCGTCGTCAATGGAAGGCCTATTTTATTATCGACCCGATAGATGGTACTCAGGAGTTTATTTCCCGCTCCGGAGACTTTGCTGTCAACATTGCTTACGTAGAAAACAACGAGCCTGTCATTGGCGTTATTTTCTGGCCGGTCGGGGAAACGCTTTACTATGCTCGCAAAGGTGCTGGCGCCTTTAAACAAAAAGAGAACGAAAAGCAGTCCATAAGCGTGCGCAAGTTTAGTGACCCTCAGGCTGACCCTATTATTATTGCAATAAGCCGCCAACAGGCACGAGAGCCTGTGTTTAATCGTTTGCAGACAAAACGTGATATTCAGCCTTTACCAACGGGTAGCTGTTCACTAAAAGCCTGTTTTATTGCCGAGGGCAAAGCCGATTGTTTTTTACGTCTGGGGCCTACGGGAGAATGGGATACCGCTGCATCGCAAGTTATTGTAGGAGAAGCTGGCGGTCGCATAGTGAATGAGAACTTTGAGCCCATTACCTACAACCGTACGGTTAGTCTGCTGAACCCGAACTTCTTAGTTCTGGGTGACCAGAACGTGCCCTGGGAAGAAATATTTATTGCCCGTCAGGCTCGTTTCCGGTAACACTGTCTTTGTTGACTACATCGACACTTTCATGCAGCTCAGAGTAAACAATGACGGCTTCGCCGGACTTCAGGCGTTGCTTCAGTTGCTCCACTTTCGTTTCAA
Source organism: Idiomarina sp. 017G (assembly GCF_004362265.1). Classification (NCBI taxonomy): domain Bacteria; kingdom Pseudomonadati; phylum Pseudomonadota; class Gammaproteobacteria; order Alteromonadales; family Idiomarinaceae; genus Idiomarina; species Idiomarina sp. 017G. The sequence continues at coordinate 14,871 of NZ_SNWT01000006.1, forward strand.
AGCTGAGCTCCTGACTGCCGTAATCGGTTCCTTCGCGCAGTACAATAGATTCCATTAAATTGTTCAGGGTTTCCTGATCAATTTCCTGCCAGGGAATGATCATTTATCCTCCGCTTGCTGCAACTCTTCTGTTAATTCTGCCAGTTCTTCTTCTGCTGTCATCCAGAGGTTTTCCTGTTGTTGCAGATCTTTTTGCGCCTGTGCCTGCTGGTCTAACAGCTTTTGCAATTTGGCTTTATTGGCATCGTCATACAAGGTGCTGTCACTCAGTTGCTCGTGAATATCGGCTAGCGTCAGCTCCAGCGAATGAATATTCTTTTCTGCCTTCTCTATTTGTTGGCGTAAAGGCTTAGTTTTTTGTCGCGCCTCGGCTTCCTTACGTTTTTGCTGTTTGCGGTCATCGCGTTGGCGAGTAGCGGGTTGCTCGCTACGTTTGTCATTAGCCGCCTGTTGCTGTAACCAATCGTGATAGGCATCTAAATCGCCGTCGAAAGTTTCTGCTTTGCCGTCGGCAACCAGACAAAATTCATCTACCGTAGTACGTAGCAAATGTCTGTCGTGCGAAACGACAATTAACGCGCCTTCGTATTCCTGCAAAGCCGCAACCAGTGCGTCCCGTAAGCCGAGATCCAGGTGGTTAGTTGGCTCATCTAGCAGTAACAAGTTAGGACGCTGGTAAATAATGAGGGCTAACGCCAATCGTGCTTTTTCCCCACCGGACATGGGTTCGACCGACCGTGTGGCCTGATCACCGGAAAATCCAAAGTTGCCTAGAAAGTCACGCAGCTTTTGTTCAGTCGCTTGTTTATCAATGCGCTGCAAGTGCAGCAGAGCTGAGGCTGCCAAGTCCAGAGTTTCCAGCTGATGCTGAGCAAAATAACCAATGCTGAGACCTGGGTTAACCAACCGCTCACCAGCCATCGGCTCCAATTCACCCGCCAGCAGTTTAATCAGCGTTGATTTACCGGCGCCGTTTCGGCCAAGCAAGCCTAACCTAGTTCCCGGCACCAAATTTAGCTTAATCTGCTCAAGAATGGTGGTGTCGCCATAGCCGGCTTTGGCGTCGCGCAGCGTTAGCAGCGGATTAGGCAGCTTCTCTGGTGTTAAAAAGTGAAAGTCGATACCACTTTCGGCGCGTAGTGGTGCCTGGCTAGGCAGCTTCTCAATAGCTTTTAAACGGCTCTGTGCTTGTTTGGCTTTGCTGGCTTTATAACGAAAACGGTCAACGTAAGCTTGTAAGTGCTGACGCATAACCTGAGCTTTTTCGTACTCGCTTTGTTGCTGAGCCATGTGCTCGGCGCGCTGCCGCTCAAACAGAGAGTAGTTACCGCGGTAGCTGTTCAGTTTTTTATGCTCAATATGCGTAATGTCGGTAGTGACCGAGTCGAGAAAGTCACGGTCGTGCGATATCAATAGCAGGGTTCCGTCGTACTGTTTCAGCCAGCTTTCCAGCCAGAAAATGGCGTCAACATCCAGATGGTTAGTGGGCTCATCCAGCAGCATTAAGTCGGCGCGGGCTATGAGTACCTGTGCCAAATTAAGGCGCATACGCCAACCACCGGAAAATGCTTTTACCGGCTGTTGCAATTGTTCCTGAGTAAAGCCAAGGCCAGCCATTAAACTGGCGGTTCTGGGCTGAATATCATAAGCTCCGATGGAAGCCAACTTGTCGTGACAGTGCGCAATGGCTTCGCCGTTGTTATCGCTTTCGGCCTGCGCGAGTTGCGCTTCCAACTGCCGAAACTCGGCGTCACCGTCCATTACGTAATCGATAGCGGATTTATCCAGTGCGGGAGTGTCCTGGGCTACGCTGGCAATTCGCCACTCCGCTGGCAGGTGAATATTACCGCTGTCGGCACTGAGTTCACCACGCAGCATGGCAAACAACGAGGACTTGCCGCAGCCATTACGGCCTACTAAGCCAACGCGATGTCCCGGGAATACTTGTAAGTCACTGTCTTCAAATAAAACATCACCGCCACGCAATAAGGTGATAGCTTCAGCACGGATCATAAACTACTCTTCATTTTGTACAGCTGTTCAGCTGCGGTATCATAGACGTGTTCTGCTCACAATTCTAACACAGGAGCTGTTGTGGCTAGAGAAAAGAAGCGATTTATTGCCGGGGCCGTTTGCCCCAAATGCGATGCCATGGACACACTCATGCTCTTCATCGAAAACGATACCGAACAAGTTGAGTGCGTGCAATGTAAGCACCGGTTTAGTGAACCTAAAGAGCAGGGTGGTGGTAGCCAGCGTCAGTTTGATCAGGTCATTGGGGTATTTAAGCCAGACTAAACAAATTGTAGGGAGCCATTATGACAGACACCGACGGCAGCCGTTTTATCAACTGTCTTTATCGCGTTGAGCAAGTACAGCAGGGCGAACAAAAAGCCGCTGAAGCTTGCTCGATGAACATGACGCAACTGATGTCGGCGGCCGGGAAAGCGGTTTTTCATCAGCTACAATCTTACTTTCCGGCACCGGCACGCATGGCGGTCTGTTGTGGTGAAGGGAATAACGGTGGTGATGGCTATATTGTCGCCCGACTGGCTCAGAAGGCCGGTTATCAGGTGCAAGTTTTTGCGCTTAAACCCAATGTTGAATTGCCGGAGCCATTGGAGTCTGACGCGCACAAAGCCCGTGCTGCTTGGCGTGAACAAGGCGGAAGTGAAAAGCCCTTGCTGGATTGCTCGCCCGAGCAGTTTGATGTGTTGGTGGATGCCTTATTTGGTGTGGGTTTGAATCGTGCGCTTGAGGGCGACCCGGTAAGCTGGGTTCAGCGGGTGAATGGTAGCACGACGCCGGTGGTTTCAGTGGACGTGCCGTCGGGGTTAAATGCTGATACGGGTCATGTGCCCGGTGCGGCGATTCGCGCTCATCTTACCGTCTGTCTGGTGGCGTTAAAGCGTGGCTTGCTTACCGGAAAGGCTCAAGAGCACACCGGTGAGTTAAAACTTGAAGACTTAGGTGTTGGCAGCACGTTTAGACAGCAAAATGAAGCCGACTGGTTCAGGGTTAATGCAGGCCGGGTTGGCGGCTGGCTAGCGCCTCGTTCACGCTGCACTCACAAAGGTGAGCAAGGACACGTGCTAATTGTCGGTGGTCAGCCGGGCATGTCCGGAGCTGTGATATTGGCAATGCAGTCGGCGCTGCGTGCGGGGGCGGGCAAAGTGTCCGTGGCGTGTCATCCGCAGGTGCAGGCAATTGTTGCGGCAGCTCAGCCTGAAGCTATGGTGCATGGCATAAAAGAAACCGATGCTCTTAAGCCGCTGCTGCGAGAAGCTTCTGCTGTTGCTCTGGGACCCGGGCTGGGGCAAGGCTCCTGGAGTCAGGAGGTTTTTTCGCAGGTGATGGCAACCGATGTGCTGAAAGTTATTGATGCCGATGGTTTAAATCTATTAGCCAGTAACCCCGTTCATTCACCCAAATTATTACTAACACCGCACCCTGGTGAAGCTGCGCGGTTACTGCAAATTACGACAGATGAAATAGCGTCGGATCGTTTTGCTGCGGCAACAAAACTACGTGAAAAATACGGTGCGCAGGTACTACTGAAAGGTGCGGGGTCTTTGCTGGTAACCGACAGAGGTAGGTGTTTGATTGACCGCGGTTCACCAGCAATGGCCTCCGGTGGCATGGGCGACCTGTTAACCGGATTAATCGCGGGCTTATTAGCGCAAAGAATGGCTCCGGCACAAGCGCTGATTGCAGGTAGCCTATGGCATGCTATAGCGGGCGAAGAGGCAGGAAACGATGGTGAGAGGGGAACCTTAGCTTCGGATCTGTTGCCTTATATACGACAGTTGGTGAATGGATATGGAAGGGATGATGACTGAGGTACACCAATGTGAGTTGGCTGATGAAGAGGGGACGTTAGCACTTGCGAAGAAATTTTCACAAGTTTTACAGACCCCTTTAGTGGTTTATCTGAGAGGCGAGTTAGGTGCCGGAAAAACGGCGTTTTGTCGCGGTGTTATTCAGGCTATGGGGCATTCAGGGGCGGTGAAAAGTCCGACCTATACTCTTGTTGAGCCCTACCAGCTGCAAGGCTGGCGTATTCATCATTTCGATTTATATCGACTGGCAGATCCGGAAGAGCTCGAATATATGGGAATTCGAGATTATTTTTCTGAAGATACGTTAAACTTTATAGAGTGGCCCGATAAAGGCTATGGTTGGCTTCCCGGTGCGGACATTGAGATAAGAATCGAGTATGCTGGCACGGGTCGTAAACTTACTTTCAGTGCGCTAACTGAAGCCGGACAACAAATAATTAAAACATTATGATGAAGCGATTTTGGGTGTTTTTGTTTGCTTGTGTTCCTTTGTGGGCCTGGGCCGACAACAGTATAGACAGTGTGCGTGTGTGGCCATCTCCGGATAAAACGCGGGTGGTTTTCGACTTGTCGGACACTCCCGACTATTCTTACTTTACGTTGTATCAGCAAAAGCCTTACCGGCTGGTTATTGATTTTAACAATACTTCGTTAAAAGCGGGTTTGGCGAACTTGGGCGAAGAATCGCTGCTGGTCGATAAAATTCGTACAAGCTCACCTAAAAACGCTAACAGTACCCGTATTGTTATTGAGCTGGACTCTAAAAGCGACGCTAACCTTTTTACCTTGCCAGCTAATGAGTCCTATAAAGATCGGTTGGTGGTTGATTTACCCGGTAAATCCAAAGAGCTGAGCGGGCCGGCAAAATCGGTTTCAGAGCTGAAAGACAGGCGCGTAACCATAGCAATTGATGCCGGGCATGGTGGTGATGACCCCGGCTCTATTGGTCCACGCGGAACTTACGAAAAACACGTCGTTATTCGTATTGCCCGTGCATTGGCCAAACTCATTAATGATGACCCTGGTATGCAGGCTTATTTGATTCGAACCGGGGACTACTATGTTGGCCTTAACGAGCGACCGCAAAAAGCCTGGGATGTAAAAGCGGATTTTTTTGTTTCGATTCATGCAGACGCTTTTCGAACACCACAGCCCAGCGGTGGCTCGGTCTGGGTGTTGTCCAAACGCCGGGCAGAATCCGAAGTTGGTCGCTGGTTAGAAAATCGGGAGCAGCAATCTGAGTTATTGGGTGGCGTTACTGATATTTTGCGGAAGAACGGGCACGAACCCTATTTGGCCGAGACTCTGTTGGATATGTCAATGGACAGTTCCATTGCCGGGGCCTACAGTGCCGCGAAACATATAATCGATGAAATGTCGACGGTAACCAAAATGCATAAAAAGACCCCTCAGGCAGCGAGTTTCGCGGTTTTGAAGTCACCGGATAAACCGTCATTGCTGGTGGAAACTGGATTCATTTCAAATCCGCGTGAAGAGCAGTTGTTAACCAGTAATGCTCATCAGCAAAAGCTGGCGCGGGCTCTTTACAACGGGATTCGCCGTTATTTTGTTAGCAACCCAATAGACAATACCTACTTAGCTAACCAAAGCAGTTTTACTTATACCGTTAAGTCCGGAGATTCCTTATCGGTGCTGGCACAGAAGTATAATACTACCGTCAAAGCCATTAAAACCGAGAATAACCTGACCACCAGTAGCTTGAAAATTGGTCAGAAACTGACAATTCCGAGTCGCTGATGGCCATTCAACAATTACCGATAGAGCTCGCGAACCAAATTGCTGCGGGCGAAGTGGTTGAGCGCCCTTCGTCGGTAGTTAAAGAACTGGTAGAAAATGCATTGGATGCCGGGGCTACGCAATTAATTCTGGATATTGAGCAGGGCGGTAGCAAACGCATTCGAATTCGCGATAACGGCGGTGGTATTGTTAAGCAGGAGCTGACACTGGCACTGAGCCGTCACGCCACCAGTAAAATTCAGAGTCTGGACGACTTAGAGCATATTGGTAGCCTGGGATTTCGGGGAGAAGCTCTGGCCAGTATCAGTTCGGTGTCGCGATTGCGCTTAATATCCAAGCCGCCAGAGCAGGAAGAAGCCTGGCAGGCGTGGGCCGAAGGTAGGGATATGCAAGTGACTGTTGAACCAGCTGCGCATCCGGACGGCACAACCGTCGATATACAGGATCTATTCTTTAATACGCCAGCCAGACGTAAGTTTTTACGCACAGAAAAAACTGAATTCAGCCACATAGATGAAGTTATAAAACGGATTGCGCTTAGCCGTTTTGAAGTTGGATTCCAGCTTAATCATAACGGCAAATCGGTAAGAGCGTTTCCTTCTGCTCAGACTGAAAAACAGCAGTTACAACGGTTGGCGAAAATTTGCGGCGGTGGATTTGCTGAGCAGGCTGCAGCAATTGACGCTGTTGATGGTGACTTCCACTTAAGTGGCTGGTTAGTCCCGCCGGAGCATTGTCGGCATCAGGGGGATATTCAGCATTTTTTTGTCAACGGCCGAATGATGCGCGATAAATTGTTATCGCATGCGGTACGTCAGGCCTACGAAAAATATTTGCCGAACGAGCGGGTACCGACCTTTGTACTTTACTTTGAACTGCCTGCAGAAGAAGTCGATGTGAATGTGCATCCGGCAAAGCATGAAGTCCGCTTTCACCGCCAGCGACAAGTGCATGACTTTATTCTGACTCGCATTGAACAGGCTTTAAATCAGCTGGTTGCCATAGAAAATGAACAACCTGCGATGAGTCATCAGCATTCTTACAGCTCGCATGAACGGTCATCAGGGACCCAGTCGAACTCCTGTCGGGGCGCGTCAGGTGCGAGTTTTCTGGGTGAGAGAAAAGCATCCGGGTCGTTGTTGCCAAATGCCGCACGGGCCCATCAAAGCAATGCTGGCACGCAGCTAAACACGGAGTCAGAGGCAGAGTTTAAAGCGGCACAAAACTGGCGTGTGCTGTCGGTGTTTAATGGTGTTTATGCTCTTATTCGCAATGAGTACAGTCTGGCCTGGCTTAATCTGGCTAAAGTTCACATTGAGTGTGTTAGCAGAAAACTTACTCAGCAATTGCAGGACGGACTGAACGGGCAGCCTTTACTGGTTCCTGTGGCAATCAGTTTGGCGAATCTGCCCGGTCCTGCAAGTCAGTGGCCGCAGCAGCAATTAAACCAGTGCGGTGTGGTGTATAAAATTCAGCGTGAGCAGGCAATTATCGAGCAAATGCCGGAAATGTTACGTCAGGGTAATGTAGTGAGCGGTTTCTCCCAATTACTGACATTACTGACCGAAGGCGCTGAAGCTGATCAACTGGCTCATTGGTTGGCACAGTTTGCTGGTCTTGAGTCGTACAGTCTGACTCAGGCAGAGCACTGGCTTATTCAGTGGCGTTCGCAATTGGCTGAAAGCGCGGATGTGTTGCAAAAGTTGCCGTTACCCGGAGAGAATAATGCATAGCAAGGACGCCGTTATTGCCATTTATGGGCCTACAGCTTCAGGGAAAACCGCGTTATCGCTGGCGCTTTGTGAGCAACTGGACTGTGAGATTATTTCTGTCGATTCTGCGTTGATTTATCGGGGAATGGATATTGGTACCGCGAAACCCAGCGCCGAAGAGCAAAACTTAGTTCCTCATCACTTGCTGGATATTCGCGACCCTGCCGAAACTTATTCGGCGGCCGACTTCCAAAAAGACGCTTTGGCTTTAATTGATGATATTCAGCAACGTGGCAAGGTGCCTTTGTTGGTTGGCGGAACCATGTTGTACTTTAAGGCGTTGCTGGAAGGGCTTTCCCATTTGCCCGAGTCCGATACCAGCGTGCGTGAGAAACTGACCGCCGAACTGCATGAGAAAGGTTTAGCCGAACTGCACAGTCGGCTGCAAAAGGTTGATCCCACAAGTGCGAAACGCATTCACCCTAACGATCCTCAGCGAATTCTGCGAGCTTTGGAGGTTTATGAAATTGCGGGCAAACCCCTGACAGAACTTACCAGGGAGCGTCATGGTCAGTTAACTAAACCCATTTATCAGTTTGCGGTGGCGCCAGTTGACCGGAAAGTTTTACATCAGCGTATAGAACAGCGTTTCGACCATATGTTGGCGCAACCTTTTAAAGAGGAAGTTGCAACTTTGTTTGCCAGATCCGATTTGCATCCGGACCTTCCGTCCTTACGCAGTGTTGGCTATCGGCAAATGTGGCAGCACCTGGCCGGAGAGCTAAGCTATGATGAAATGCGCGAACGCGGAATTATTGCTACCCGACAGTTGGCGAAAAGACAAATGACCTGGCTGCGGGGCTGGCCGGGAGTGCACTGGCTGGAAACCGGCGACCTCAATATGCAGGCGAAAGTCATGACAGCAATGCAGCAGCCCGCAGAGATTTTTAATAGTAAGGATTGAAATTAGACGACCAAGGCCGCAGATCCAATTCTGGACTAAATGAGTAATTCTTAACGTTTTTCTTATTGCAAAAATTCTTTACTGGTCTAGTGTGTCTATACAGGGAACTGCAAATTGGCAGTGCTGTAGCTTACTATTTACACATTGGATATTAATAACGATAAAAAGGAATCCAAGATGGCTAAGGGGCAAACTTTACAAGACCCATTCTTAAATGCGTTACGTCGTGAGCGCATACCAGTATCTATTTACTTAGTTAATGGCATTAAACTGCAGGGACAAATTGAGTCTTTTGATCAATTCGTTGTCTTATTAAAGAATACGGTTAGCCAAATGGTGTATAAGCATGCAATTTCAACAGTTGTACCTGCGCGTATTCCTCAAAATTATTTGCCGCAACAAGCTGGCGAAGATATGGCTGAAATAGAAGATTAATGGTGAAAGAGAGGTCTGAACAACTTGTTCGATAGGTATGAAGGTGGCGACTACGCAATATTGGTTCATGTGGATTTACCCGCGGAAGTTGACCGAGAAGATCTCTCCGAATTACAACTTTTAGCTGATTCTTCGGGCGTGAAAACTATGGGAGTGATGACTACAAGTCGTAACTCCCCAACCCCCAGATACTTTGTTGGTAGTGGTAAGGCAGAAGAAATTGCCGAGCAGGTAAAGCTGCTGGACGCTAACATTGTTATCTTTAATCACGCGTTATCACCAACGCAAGAGCGAAATCTGGAAGCCATTTGCAAATGTCGGGTGTTAGATCGTACGGGTCTTATTCTAGATATTTTTGCGCAGCGGGCACGAACCCACGAAGGTAAGTTGCAGGTTGAATTAGCGCAACTGCGTCATATATCGACACGACTGGTGCGAGGCTGGACTCACCTTGAGAGACAAAAAGGTGGTATTGGTTTACGTGGGCCAGGTGAAACCCAGCTTGAGACCGACAGACGCTTAATTCGCGGACGTATTAAAAATATTTTAAAGCGCCTGGAGAAAGTCCAGAAACAGCGGGAGCAGGGGCGTCGGGCTCGTAAAAAGGCGGATATTCCTACCGTATCGCTGGTGGGTTATACCAACGCAGGTAAATCGACGCTATTTAATCGCCTGACTGAAGCCGGCGTTTATGCCGCGGATCAGCTATTCGCAACACTTGACCCAACCCTTAGAAAACTTGCAGTAGAAGATATTGGTGAAGTGATTCTGGCCGATACCGTTGGTTTTATTCGTCACTTACCTCATGACCTGGTCGCAGCTTTTAAAGCGACGCTTCAGGAGACTCAAGAGGCCGACTTATTGTTACATGTGGTTGATGTCAGTGACGAACAACAGCAAAATAATATTGATCAGGTTGCTGAGGTTTTGGAAGAAATTGATGCTGGCGATGTACCACAGTTAATTATTTGTAATAAAATAGATCAAGTGGAAGGGGCGGAACCCCGAATTGATTACGATGACAATCAAAGGCCAATAAGGGTCTGGGTTTCAGCGCAGCAAGACCTTGGCATTGAGGAAGTACTGGAGGCTTTACGGCAGATACTTGGCCCACAGATGGTCGAGCTGACTCTGAAAATCCCCCACTCAATGGGTAAATTACGTGGTACATTATACCGTTGGAATAGCGTGACATCGGAAGATGTTAACGAAAATGGTGAACTTGCGTTGCAAGTGCGCATGTCATCGGTAGACTGGCAGCGTTTACACAAGGCCTATGGCGATCAACTGGACGACTTAGTCGTGCAGCAATAGAATTTTTTATAGCAACAGTTTTCTTAAAAAACTTGGAGCACTCAATGGCTTGGAATCAACCGGGGAACGGTAATAACAATGACCGTGACCCATGGAAAAATCAAGGTGGCAAAGATCAAGGCCCGCCTGATCTCGACGAAGCAGTTCGCAAACTGTTTTCCAAATTCGGTTTTGGTGGGAAAAAAGGCGGCGGCTCGGGCGGCAGTTCAGGTATCCCGGCAAAAGGCGTCGGTATCATCGCAATTATCGCATTAATTGTTTGGTTTATTGCCGGTTTCTACACAGTAAAAGAAGCAGACCGCGGCGTTGTACTGCGTTTTGGTCAGTTTCATACTTTGGTTGAGTCGGGGTTGCATTGGCGCCCGGTATTTATCGACTCGGTAGAACATGTCGACGTAAACAATATCCGTTCGGACAAAACCGACGGCTACATGCTGACTCAGGATGAAAACGTGGTTCGTGTTGAGCTGGATGTTCAGTATCGCGTTGTTGATCCGCGTGCGTATTTATTTAACGTAGAAAATGCCGACGGTGTTTTATCACGAGCGACTGACAGCGCTTTACGTTTTGTAGTGGGTCACACCACCATGGATGAAGTGCTGACTCGTGGTCGTGAGGAAGTCAGAGCGAATACTCTGGATATGCTCGAAAAAACCATGAATCCATACACGGTTGGTTTGCAGGTAGTTGATATTAACTTGCTGCCAGCACGGCCACCGGAGGCGGTTAAAGACGCCTTTGATGATGCTATATCGGCTCAGGAAGATGAAGAGCGCTTCATTAGAGAAGCTGAAGCTTATGCCCGCGAAGTAGAACCCTTGGCACGAGGCCAGGTACGTCGTATGTTGCAGGAAGCGCAAGCTTATCGTGAGCAAATTATTCTTGAGGCTCAGGGTGAAGTTGCTCGCTTTGAAGAGTTGCTGCCTCAATATCAAAACGCACCTGAAGTTACGCGTCAGCGTATCTACCTTGATACTCTGCAGGAGCTTTATGCGAAAACGCCTAAGGTACTGGTTGACGTTGAAGGTGGTAACAACATGATGTACTTACCACTAGAAAAACTTCTCGAAAAGCAAGGTCGTAATACAAATTCATTCTCTCCGACGCGTATTCCTGAAGATGTTTCAGGTGGTTCCTCAAGTACTGGAACAGAGACACAAAATACGCGCAGCAGTAACCGCAGCGGAGGTCGAAACTAATGAAAAACCTAATCGCAATTATTGTTGTGGTCCTGGTCGTTCTGGGTCTTTCCTCCGTTTATGTAGTTAAGGAAGGCGAACGCGCCATCTTAATTCAGTTCGGTAAGGTCGAGCGTAATGCAGAAACTGGTGAAGCTATGGTTTTCGAACCCGGTTTACACTTTAAAATCCCTTTCATTGAACAAGTGAAAAGACTGGATGCCCGCCTGCAAACATTAGACGGAGATCCTGACCGCTTTGTCACCAGTGAGAAAAAGGATTTGATTGTTGATACCTACGTTATGTGGCGTATTAATGACTTCTCTACTTTCTATCTGAGTACTAATGGCGGTAACTACCTCCAGGCTGAAGCTCTGTTAACTCGTCGTATTAACAGCGGTTTGCGTAGTGAATTTGGTAACCGTACCATTTCTGACATTGTTTCTGGTGAGCGTGATGAGTTAATGCGTGAAGCTTTAATACAAGGTTCAGAAAGTGCTTCAGATTTAGGTGTTGAAGTGCTGGATGTTCGTGTTATGCAAATTAACTTGCCAACTGAAGTGAGTCAGTCCATTTATCAACGTATGCGTGCAGAGCGTAAAGCTGTGGCCACAGAACATCGTTCTGAAGGTAAAGAGCAGGCAGAGTTTATCCGTGCCGATGTTGACGCGCGTGTAACGGTAATGCTTGCTGATGCAAAACGTCAGTCACGTGAATTACGTGGTGAAGGTGATGCGCAGGCAGCGAAAATCTACGCTGATGCTTATCAGAAAGATGCAGAGTTCTTTGCATTTATTCGCAGCATGGAAGCTTATGGCAGTTCCTTTGGCTCTGGCAATGATATGTTAGTGCTTGATGCGAACAGTGACTTTTTCCGTTATTTACAAAATATGATGGGAAAAACCGAAGAGTAATCATGACCGAGCGTCTGATGTGACCATCAGGCGCTCACCTCCGATGTACAAACCCTCCGATTAAAGGTAAGATCGCTCCGATTTTTTTTACGCGGGGCAATCATGAGTCAGAACGTTGTAATTCTAGGCACCCAATGGGGTGACGAAGGCAAAGGTAAAATTGTTGACCTGTTAACCGATAAGGCCACTATGGTTGTGCGGTATCAGGGCGGACATAACGCTGGGCACACATTGGTTATTGACGGTGAAAAAACCGTTCTGCATTTAATTCCTTCAGGTATTTTGCGCAAAAATGTTCAATGCGTTATTGGCAACGGTGTGGTTTTATCACCCGAAGCACTGATGGAAGAAATGGCAATGCTGAAAGAACGAAATGTTCCAGTTGCTGACCGTTTGCGTATCAGCAAAGCTTGTCCATTAATCCTGCCGTTCCATGTAGCTCTTGATCAGGCACGTGAACGCGCGCGTGGCAGCGAGGCTATTGGCACAACGGGGCGTGGTATTGGCCCTGCGTATGAAGACAAAGTTGCACGTCGTGGTCTGCGTGTTGGTGACTTATTTGATATGAAACGCTTTGGTGAGAAGCTGAAAGAGTTGGTGGATTATCACAACTTCTCTTTAGTGGAATACTACAAAGCTGACGCTATTGATTTCGATACCGTACTTAAGCAATGTGAAGAGTTCGCGGAAGTATTAAAACCTATGGTGATTGATGTACCTGCTTTACTCGATAAAGCGCGTAAAAACGGTGAATCAATCATGTTTGAAGGTGCGCAGGGTACTTTGCTGGATATCGACCACGGTACATACCCTTATGTGACCTCTTCCAATACAACGGCTGGTGGTGTTGCAACCGGAGCCGGTTTTGGTCCTCGTTATATTGATTACGTGTTGGGTATTGTCAAAGCCTACACTACTCGCGTGGGTAGTGGACCCTTCCCGACTGAACTTGACTGTGAAGTAGGCCTGCACTTAGGTGAGAAAGGTCATGAGTTTGGTGCAACCACCGGGCGCAAACGCCGTACCGGTTGGATAGACGCTGTAGCGATGCGGCGGGCAGTACAAATTAACTCTATCAGTGGCTTCTGCTTAACTAAGTTAGATGTACTGGACGGCCTTGAAGAGTTAAAGATTTGTATTGGTTATCAGCTCTCCGATGGCAGTGTGACAGAGCATCCTCCGCTGTCTGCAGAAGACTATGAAGTGGTAGAGCCCATTTACGAAACAATGCCGGGCTGGCAGCAAAGCACTGTTGGCATAACTGAACATAAAGAGTTACCGCCAGAAGCTTTAGCTTATATTGCCCGTATCGAAGCGTTAACCGGTGTACCGGTAGATATCATTTCAACTGGTCCAGATCGTAAAGAAACCATTGTCTTACGGCACCCGTTTGGGCAGTAAGAAAAAGTAGTGTATGTTACTAAAAGACGGTCAGTTTTCATCCGATGTAGATAAAAACTGACCAGTCAGAACAAAAAACTTAAAAAAATTACGCGCACCTATTGCACTATCAAATCTAGTACCATAGAATGCGCTCCACCTAACCGGTGGTGCCGGCATAGCTCAGTTGGTAGAGCAACTGACTTGTAATCAGTAGGTCCCGAGTTCGACTCTTGGTGCCGGCACCAATTTAAATTGCAAGACACGGGAGGGGTTCCCGAGTGGCCAAAGGGATCAGACTGTAAATCTGACGGCTCAGCCTTCGCAGGTTCGAATCCTGCCCCCTCCACCACGCAATTTCCTTGGTTTTGAAGTGGCCTCATAAAATTGTGAATTTGCGGGTGTCGTATAGTGGCTATTACCTCAGCCTTCCAAGCTGATGACGCGGGTTCGATTCCCGCCACCCGCTCCACATTCCGTCAGTGCTGATATAGCTCAGTTGGTAGAGCGCACCCTTGGTAAGGGTGAGGTCGGCGGTTCGAATCCGCCTATCAGCACCATTTCAATTTAGGCCCCTAATAAACCTCGGTAATGCTTTTTAGCTTAGGTAACACACCGAAGAATTTTGTTAGAGAGGCTGCAATGTCTAAAGAAAAATTTGAACGTTCGAAGCCGCACGTAAACGTCGGCACCATCGGTCACGTTGACCACGGTAAAACAACACTAACTGCTGCTATCACAACTGTTTTGGCAAAAGTTTATGGTGGTGCGGCGAAAGACTTCGCAGCCATCGATAACGCGCCAGAAGAGAAAGAGCGTGGTATTACCATTTCAACGTCACACGTTGAATATGACACACCAACTCGTCACTACGCACACGTAGACTGCCCAGGGCACGCTGACTATGTTAAAAACATGATCACCGGTGCGGCGCAGATGGACGGCGCAATCTTAGTTGTAGCGGCAACAGACGGCCCAATGCCACAGACTCGTGAGCACATCCTGCTTTCACGTCAGGTAGGCGTACCATTCATCGTTGTATTCATGAACAAATGTGACATGGTCGACGACGAAGAGCTGTTAGAGCTGGTAGAAATGGAAGTTCGTGAACTGTTGTCAGAATATGACTTCCCGGGCGACGACCTGCCAGTAATTCAAGGCTCTGCACTGAAAGCGCTGGAAGGCGACGAAGACTACGCTAAGAAAATTGTTGAATTAGCCGACGCACTGGATAACTACATCCCAGAGCCAGAGCGTGACATCGATAAGCCATTCATCATGCCAATCGAAGACGTATTCTCGATTTCAGGTCGTGGTACGGTAGTAACGGGTCGTGTAGAGCGCGGTATCGTGCGTACAGGCGACGAGTGTGAAATCGTTGGTATGAAAGATACGACGAAGACCACCGTTACGGGTGTTGAAATGTTCCGTAAGCTGCTTGACGAAGGTCGTGCAGGCGAGAACATCGGTGCCTTGTTGCGTGGTACTAAGCGTGACGACGTAGAGCGTGGTCAGGTCCTGGCGAAGCCAGGTACAATTACTCCGCATACTAAGTTCGAAGCGGAAGTTTACGTACTGAGCAAAGACGAAGGTGGCCGTCACACGCCATTCTTTAAAGGCTACCGTCCACAGTTCTACTTCCGTACAACGGACGTAACAGGTGCTGTAGAATTGCCAGAAGGCGTAGAAATGGTCATGCCTGGTGATAACCTGAAGTTTGTTGTAGATTTGATTGCTCCAATCGCAATGGACGAAGGTCTGCGTTTCGCTATCCGTGAGGGTGGCCGTACCGTAGGTGCAGGCGTTGTATCAAAAATCATGGACTAAGCAGTCCGGTTGATTTTAAGAGCCCGGCTTTGGCCGGGCTTTTTTATGCCTGCTAGGGCGGAGAAGGGCGCGGCTGGGCTTGCGTCAAAAACCATAATAGGTATAATACCGCGTCCAATCCTGCACCAATTGTAGGGTAGGCAAATTTAGGGGCGTAGTTCCAATTGGTAGAACAGCGGTCTCCAAAACCGATGGTTGGGGGTTCGAATCCCTCCGCCCCTGCCAGATTTTATTGATTCAAAGCGAAGACCGGTCGCAACTAGGATTAAAGAATGAGCGCAAATAACGAGACGCAAAGCAGTTCGTTGAACAGTTTGAAATGGATAATCACAATCGCCCTTTTAGTTGTTGCTATTGGCGGTAATCATTATTACACAGAAGAAGTGTCGGTTTTATACCGTGCTATTGCTGTGGTTGTTTTAGTTGCCTTAGCAGGTTTCTTTGCCAGCACGACAACGAAAGGAAGAACCTTTTTGTCGTTTGCGAAAGAAAGTCGTACCGAAGTTCGAAAGGTTGTCTGGCCATCGCGTCAGGAAGCGACTCAAACAACGCTTATCGTTGTTGTTGCGACCGTTGTAGTAGCACTTATTCTCTGGGGCCTTGACGGTATCCTGGTACGTGTCGTTGGCTTCTTAACCGGATTGGAGATTTAACCATGAGCGATAAGAAACGTTGGTACGTAGTACAGGCTTTTTCCGGTTACGAGGCGCGGGTTTCTGAATCTCTGAAAGAACATATCAAAATGCACGGTATGGAAGATAAATTCGGTGAGATTCTGGTACCTAAAGAAGAAGTTGTGGAAATGCGCGGCGGCGTTCGTCGCAAAAGTGAACGCAAATTCTTTCCGGGCTATGTTTTAGTCGAAATGGATATGGACGAAGATGCCTGGCACTTGATTAAGAGCGTGCCTCGCGTACTTGGCTTTATCGGTGGTAGTAGCGATCGTCCTACACCAATTTCAAAGAAAGAAGCTGATGCTATCCTCGACCGCTTACAAGATTCTGCAGACAAGCCTAAACCTAAGACCTTATTTGAGCCGGGCGAAGTTGTACGTGTTAACGACGGTCCTTTCGCTGACTTTAACGGTACGGTTGAAGAAGTTGATTACGAGAAGAGCCGTGTTACGGTATCGGTTTCGATCTTCGGCCGGGCGACACCAGTTGAGCTTGAATTTGGTCAGATAGAAAAAGCCTGATCAAAAAAGCAGCAAGACAAAGATTGATCTATGGCGCGAAGTCACTTATAATTCGCGTCCTTTTTTAACGGGAAGCCGTTGGAGTAACTTTCCTCTGAAAAGTTACGAGGCGTTAAACCCACAACAGAGGTAATTACCATGGCGAAGAAAGTATCGGCCATTATCAAATTACAGGTAGCTGCTGGTTCAGCTAACCCGTCACCGCCAGTTGGTCCAGCATTGGGTCAGCACGGTGTGAACATCATGGAATTCTGTAAAGCGTTCAACGCACAGACCGACAGCCTGGAAAAAGGCGCACCGGTTCCTGTCGAAATTACAGTATTCGAAGACCGTTCATTCACATTTATTACTAAAACGCCTCCTGCGTCTTTCTTATTGAAGAAAGCGGCTGGTATCAAGAGTGGTTCAGGCGAGCCAAATACCAAGAAAGTTGGTACGGTAACTCGCGAGCAATTAGAAGAAATTGCGAAAACTAAAGAACCAGACCTGACTGCTGCCGACATGGACGCAGCTGTACGCACTATCGCCGGCTCTGCTCGCGCGATGGGCTTGAACGTGGAGGGCTAATCAATGGCTAAATTAACAAAACGCGCTCGTATGATCGCAGAGAAAGTTGAAGCCCGTGATTACGATGTGAATGAAGCGATTACTCTGTTAAAAGAGTTAGCAACAGCAAAATTCACTGAAAGTGTTGATGTCGCAGTAAACTTAGGCATCGATGCTCGTAAATCTGACCAAAACGTTCGTGGTGCTACTGTACTGCCAAACGGTACTGGCCGTGACGTTCGCGTTGCTGTATTCACTTCAGGTGACAATGCAGAAAAAGCGAAAGCAGCCGGTGCGGACATCGTTGGTATGGAAGACTTAGCGGCACAAGTTAAGAAAGGTGAAATGAACTTCGACGTAGTCGTAGCATCACCTGACGCAATGCGTGTTGTTGGTCAATTAGGTCAAATCTTAGGTCCACGTGGCCTGATGCCTAACCCGAAAACTGGTACTGTAACTCCAGACGTAGCAACAGCAGTTAAAAACGCTAAAGCTGGTCAGGTTCGCTATCGCAACGACAAAAACGGTATTGTTCACGCAACAATCGGCCGTGTTGACTTCGATAATGACAAATTGAAAGAAAACCTTGAAGCTCTGTTGGCGGCTCTTAAGAAAGCGAAGCCTTCTTCAGCTAAGGGTGTCTATGTAAAACGCGTCAGCCTGTCCACAACAATGGGTGCTGGTGTGAGCATTGACCAAGCAACTGTAGCAGCGGTTTAATTCGCTTCAGTTAGGTTAGTGTAATGGTTTATGGGTTGGAGCTGCCGTGGCGTTGCTAAGGCGCAACAAAACAAGGCTCCCGTCCAAGACCGTAGGTGTACCGCGAGAATCTCAGAATATCGAGTAGTGGCACTTAATTTCCTACGCAGATGGTGATATCCGACTCAGGCTCTCTGGGTAGAGAATCACCGTGACAACGCGGTGGGTTTTATCCCACCTAATTGTAACGAGGGACTTCGGTCCCAAATTGAAAACGAGGTGATATCAGTGGCAATTGGTTTAGCCGGAAAGAAAGCCATCGTTAAGGAAGTTAACGACGTTGCTTCAAATGCGCTAGCCGTCACCGTTGCTGAATATCGAGGCATCGAAGTAGCCGATATGACTGCGCTGCGTAAGAAAGCTCGCGAGCAGGGTATTTTCGTTAAAGTTGTACGAAATACACTGGCAAAACGCGCTTTTGAAGGCACACAGTTTGACGACATGGGCGATGCACTTAAAGGACCTCTTGTTTATGGGTTTTCTATGGACGCACCGGGCGCTTCAGCTCGTCTGTTCAAAGACTTCTCAAAAGAAAACAAGAACTTGCAAGTGACAGCTCTGTCAATCGGTAATGGCATCATGGGTCCAGAAAAATTGGACGCAGTTGCTTCACTTCCGACTCGTGACGAAGCATTGGCTAAATTGCTCGCCACCTTCAAAGAACCGGTTAGCAAATTCGTTAAAACAGTTAACGAAGTACCTAGCAAGTTCGTTAGAACGTTGGCAGCAATTAAAGACGCTAAATAATACGTTGGTTTTTTAACCATTTTTTGTAATTATAAACCCAGGAGTTTAGAGTAATGGCTCTGACTAAAGACGACATCTTAAACGCGATCGCTGAAATGCCAGTAATGGAACTGGTTGAACTGATCGAAGCAGCTGAAGAAAAATTCGGCGTTGACGCATCTGCAGCAGTAGCAGTAGCTGCTCCAGCAGCAGGCGGCGAAGCAGCAGCTGAAGAGAAAACTGAATTTGACGTAGTACTGAAAGCAGCTGGCGCAAACAAAGTTTCCGCTATCAAAGCTGTTCGCGGCGCAACTGGCCTTGGTTTGAAAGAAGCTAAAGCTATGGTTGAGTCTGCACCAGTAGCAGTTAAAGAAGGTGTAAGCAAAGACGAAGCTGAAGAGCTGAAAAAGCAGCTTGAAGAAGCTGGTGCGGAAGTTGAAGTTAAGTAATTTAACTTTTGTACGACATATGGCCTTTTAGGCCTTGGGCTGGTGGTTAATTAACCACCAGCCCTTTTGCGCTGTATCGCTTGTATCATTTTGCCCGAGGTTGGATACAGATAAGCGAAAAAATAACAACGGGATCGACAGATAAAAGATTAATCTGTTTTTAACCATCGAACCACTCGTTGGTTAGGGTCATCAATCAGCTAGCTGAGGAACCCCATGGCGTACTCCTACTCTGAAAAAAAACGTATTCGTAAGGATTTCGGTAAACGACCTCAGGTCTTAGAAGTTCCTTATTTGCTGTCTATGCAGCTTGATTCATTTAAGAAATTTATTGAAGTCGATCCAGAAGCCAATAATGGTCTGGAAGCGGCTTTTCGTTCGGTCTTTCCTATTGCCAGTTATTCTGGTACTGCGGAACTACAGTACGTCAGTTATCACATGGGTGAGCCGGCGTTTGACGTTGAAGAATGTCAGATCCGGGGCATTACCTACTCAGCACCATTGCGTGTGAAACTGCGTCTGGTGCTGTTTGATAAAGAAGCAGCTGCCGGTACAGTTAAAGACATTAAAGAACAAGAAGTGTACATGGGCGAAATTCCGTTAATGACAGAAAACGGAACCTTCGTGATCAATGGCACAGAGCGAGTTATCGTTTCTCAGCTCCACCGTTCACCTGGTGTGTTCTTTGATCACGACAAAGGTAAATCACACTCGTCAGGTAAAGTCCTGTATAACGCGCGTGTTATTCCTTACCGTGGCTCTTGGTTGGATTTTGAATTTGATCCTAAAGACAACGTTTTTGTACGTATCGATCGTCGTCGTAAATTACCGGCGTCAATTATTCTTCGTGCTCTGGAATACAGCACTGAAGAAATTCTCGATATGTTCTTCGACACAACGTACTTTGAAATCCTTAAAACTAAGGTGAAAATGCAGTTGGTGCCTGAACGTCTGCGTGGCGAAACCGCCAAGTTCGACATCAAAGGTGCTGAAGGCGAAGTACTGGTCGAAAAAGGCCGTCGTATTACCGCACGTCACATCCGCCAGTTGGAGCAACTGGACATTAAAGAGATGGAAGTGCCGGCAGAATACATGGTCGGAAAAGTATTAGCGAAAGACTACGCGAATAAGAAAACTGGCGAAGTGGTCGGTCACGCGAATGACGTGCTGACACTTGAGCTTATCGCCGAGCTTAGCGAAGCGGGTATTAAGAAAATTGAAACGCTGTTCGTTAACGATTTGGATCACGGTCCATACATGAGCGAAACCTTACGCGTTGATTCAAGCAACAACCGCTTAGAAGCTTTGGTTGAAATCTATCGCATGATGCGTCCGGGCGAGCCGCCAACACGCGAAGCCGCCGAAACTCTATTTGATAACCTGTTCTTCAGCGAAGAACGTTATGACTTATCAACTGTTGGCCGCATGAAGTTCAACCGTCGTTTGGGTCGTGAAGACTTAAGCGGTGATAACACGTTGTCCAGAGAAGACATCGTCGAAGTCATGAAAAAACTTATCGAAATCCGTAACGGTTTAGATGAAGTTGATGACATTGACCACCTGGGTAACCGTCGTATACGTTCAGTCGGCGAAATGGCAGAAAACCAATTCCGTGTCGGTTTGGTACGTGTAGAACGCGCAGTAAAAGAACGCTTGTCGCTGGGTGACTTAGACAACACCATGCCTCAA
This sequence comes from Idiomarina sp. 017G, assembly GCF_004362265.1. Taxonomy (NCBI): domain Bacteria; kingdom Pseudomonadati; phylum Pseudomonadota; class Gammaproteobacteria; order Alteromonadales; family Idiomarinaceae; genus Idiomarina; species Idiomarina sp. 017G. The sequence goes on from NZ_SNWT01000006.1 coordinate 35,556, forward strand.
GACCTGATTAACGCGAAGCCAATTAGTGCTGCGGTTAAAGAGTTCTTTGGTTCAAGCCAGCTGTCGCAATTTATGGACCAGAACAACCCATTGTCAGAAGTGACGCATAAGCGTCGTATCTCTGCTTTAGGTCCGGGTGGTTTGACTCGTGAACGTGCCGGTTTCGAAGTTCGTGACGTACATCCAACGCACTATGGTCGTTTGTGTCCGATTGAAACTCCAGAAGGCCCGAACATCGGTCTAATCAACTCGCTGTCGACTTTCTCACGTACGAATGAATATGGCTTCTTGGAAACGCCTTATCGTCGTATTGAGAACGGCTCTGTTACAGACGACGTTGACTATTTGTCCGCAATCGAAGAAGGCAACTACGTTATCGCCCAGGCGAACGTAGGTCTTAACGATAAAGGCGAGTTGACTGAAGATTTGGTACCTTGCCGCCATAAAAACGAATTTACGCTGATGAGTAAAGAGCAAGTCCAGTACATGGACGTTGCACCTCAGCAAATCGTTTCTATCGCAGCAAGTATGATCCCGTTCCTTGAACACGATGATGCTAACCGAGCCTTGATGGGCTCGAACATGCAACGTCAGGCCGTTCCTACATTGCGCGCTGATAAGCCGCTGGTCGGAACCGGTATCGAACGCACTATCGCAGTTGACTCCGGTGTTACCGTTGTTGCTAAGCGTGGTGGTGTTGTCGATTACGTAGACGCCAGTCGTATCGTGGTTAAGGTTAACGAAGAAGAGATGGTCCCGGGTGAAGCGGGCATCGACATTTATAACCTGACTAAATACACGCGTTCTAACCAGAACACCTGTATTAACCAAAAACCAACCGTGAACCCAGGTGAACCTGTAACACGCGGTGACGTTTTAGCTGATGGTCCGTCAACTGACTTAGGTGAATTAGCACTGGGTCAGAACATGCGTGTGGCCTTCATGCCTTGGAATGGTTATAACTTCGAGGATTCGATTCTGATTTCTGAGCGCGTAGCGCAAGAAGATCGGATGACAACCATCCATATTCAAGAATTAAACTGTGTTGCTCGTGATACCAAGTTGGGTGCTGAAGAGATTACCTCTGATATACCAAACGTTGGTGAATCTGCATTAGGCAAGCTGGATGAATCCGGTGTTGTTTATGTCGGTGCAGAAGTTAACGGCGGCGATATTCTGGTCGGTAAAGTCACCCCTAAAGGTGAAACGCAGTTAACGCCGGAAGAGAAACTCTTGCGAGCTATCTTCGGTGAGAAAGCGTCTGATGTAAAAGACAGCTCTCTGCGAGTACCAAACGGTGTTAACGGTACGGTTATTGACGTACAAGTATTCACTCGTGATGGCGTTGAAAAAGATAAGCGCGCGGTAGCGATTGAAGAAATGCAGCTGGCTAAGGTTAAGAAAGACCTGACAGAAGAATTCAAGATTCTTGAAGAAGGTATTTACAACCGAGCTCGCAACTTGTTGTTAAGTAATGGCTTTGATGAAGCAAAACTGGCGAGCGTCGATCGCTCAAGCTGGTTGACTCAGGACTTAGGCAACGAAGACGCACAAGCTCAATTAGAGCAAATTGCTGAGCAGTACCAGCAAATTCGTGACGACTTCGACACTAAGTTTGAGACTAAGCGTCGTAAGATCACTCAAGGCGATGATTTAGCGCCGGGTGTTCTGAAAATCGTTAAGGTTTACTTAGCCGTACGCCGTAGTATCCAGCCTGGTGATAAACTGGCTGGCCGTCACGGTAACAAAGGTGTTATCTCAACCATCATTCCTGTGGAAGATATGCCACACGATGATGAAGGGAACCCGGTCGATATCGTATTGAACCCGCTGGGTGTACCTTCGCGGATGAACATCGGTCAGATCCTGGAAACACACTTAGGTATGGCGGCTCGCGGTATTGGTAGCAAGATCGAAAAAATGCTGAAACAGCAACGTGCTATCTCTGAATTACGCGACTTTTTACAGCAGGTGTACGACTTGGGCGAAAGCCGTCAGAAAGTAGACATTACTGAGTTTACTGATGATGAAGTGATGCGCTTAGCCGGTAACTTGAAAGCCGGTCTGCCAACAGCTACACCTGTATTTGATGGTGCAGTTGAAGAAGAAATTAAGGCACTGTTGAAGCTTGCAGACTTACCTGAATCTGGTCAGATTCGGTTATTCGACGGCCGTACGGGTGATAAATTTGAACGTGACGTAACCGTTGGTTACATGTACATGCTCAAACTGAACCACTTGGTCGACGATAAAATGCACGCACGTTCAACTGGCTCGTACAGCTTGGTTACTCAACAACCACTGGGTGGTAAAGCTCAGTTTGGTGGTCAGCGCTTCGGTGAGATGGAAGTCTGGGCATTGGAAGCATATGGTGCGGCTTATACCTTGCAAGAAATGTTGACAGTTAAGTCGGACGACGTGAACGGTCGTACGAAGATGTACAAAAACATTGTCGACAACAACTTGCAGATGGAAGCGGGCATGCCGGAATCCTTCAACGTATTGTTGAAAGAAATCCGCTCGCTGGGCATCAATATCGAGCTAGAACAGAACTAAGACGCTGTTGCTGGAATAAATTGGGGGAGTGCTTGCGCTCCCCGTAGGTTGAACTCCGACAGGAGATAAATCGTGAAAGACTTGCTGAAGCTTTTAAAGCCGACGAATCAGGCAGAAGAGTTTGATGGTATTCGCATCGCTCTTTCGTCTCCAGATATGATCCGTAGTTGGTCATATGGTGAGGTGAAAAAACCTGAAACTATTAATTACCGTACCTTTAAGCCGGAACGTGATGGTTTGTTCTGTGCCCGTATTTTTGGTCCGGTAAAAGACTATGAGTGCTTGTGTGGTAAATACAAGCGCCTTAAGCACCGTGGTGTCATCTGTGAGAAGTGTGGCGTTGAAGTTACACTGACTAAAGTGCGCCGTGAGCGTATGGGTCACATTGAACTGGCCAGCCCGGTTGCGCACATCTGGTTCCTTAAATCATTGCCGTCGCGCATTGGTTTAATGCTGGATATGACTCTGCGTGATATCGAACGTGTACTGTATTTCGAATCTTACGTTGTTACAGAGGGTGGTTTAACCTCTCTTGAGCAGGGTCAAATCCTGACTGAAGACGAATACTTAGACGCACTTGAAGAGCACGGCGACGAATTCGACGCAAAAATGGGTGCAGAAGCAGTTCTGGATCTGTTACGCGCTGTTGATATCGACGGTGATGTTCAAAAATTACGTGAAGAGTTACCTGAGACAAACTCAGAAACCAAACGTAAGAAAATTAGCAAACGACTGAAGTTACTTGAAGCATTCCAGGTATCAAACAACAAGCCTGAGTGGATGATCTTAAAAGTACTTCCAATTCTGCCACCAGACTTACGTCCGTTGGTACCGCTTGATGGCGGTCGTTTTGCTACGTCTGATCTTAACGACTTGTATCGTCGCGTAATCAACCGTAACAACCGTTTGAAGCGTCTGTTAGACCTTGCTGCACCAGATATTATCGTGCGCAACGAAAAACGTATGCTGCAGGAAGCGGTTGATGCGTTGTTAGATAACGGTCGTCGTGGTCGTGCAATTACAGGCTCTAACAAACGTCCTCTGAAATCTTTGGCTGACATGATCAAAGGTAAACAGGGTCGTTTCCGTCAGAACCTGCTGGGTAAACGTGTTGACTATTCAGGCCGTTCGGTTATTACCGTTGGTCCTAAATTGCGCCTGCACCAGTGTGGTCTGCCTAAGAAAATGGCGTTGGAATTATTCAAACCATTTATCTATGGCAAATTAGAGCGTCGTGGTTTAGCAACAACCATTAAAGCAGCGAAGAAAATGGTTGAGCGCGAAACAGCAGAAGTTTGGGACGTACTTGATGAAGTTATCAAAGAGCACCCAGTACTGCTTAACCGTGCGCCGACACTTCACCGTTTAGGTATCCAGGCGTTTGAACCGGTACTGATTGAAGGTAAAGCGATTCAACTGCATCCGTTGGTCTGTGCGGCTTATAACGCCGACTTTGATGGTGACCAAATGGCTGTGCACTTACCACTGACTTTAGAAGCTCAGTTGGAAGCACGTGCGTTGATGATGTCTACCAACAACGTACTGTCGCCGGCCAGTGGTGATCCTATTATCGTTCCTTCGCAGGACGTTGTACTTGGTCTGTATTACATGACTAAAGAGAAAATCAACGGCAAAGGCGAAGGCATGGTTTTCAAAGATCCGAACGAAGCCGAAAAGGCTTACCGTACGGGTCAGGTTGAGTTGCATAGTCGCGTCCGGGTACGTATCACCGATACCACCATTGATGACGACGGCAATCGTACAACGAAAACCGAACTGCGTGACACCACTTGTGGTCGCGCAATTTTGTCACTGATTATGCCGGAAGGTCTGCCTTTTGAACTGATTAACCAGGCTATGGGTAAAAAACCGATTGGCCGTATGTTGAACAAGGCTTATCGCGACCTTGGTTTGAAAGATACAGTCGTTTTCGCTGACCAAATCATGTATACCGGTTTCCATTACGCAATGGTATCGGGTGCGTCGGTTGGTATAAACGACATGGTTATCCCTGAAGCTAAGAAAGAGATTGTTTCTGCAGCAGAAGAAGAAGTGGCTGAAATTCAGGAACAGTTCGAATCAGGCTTGGTAACTGCCGGTGAGAAATACAATAAAGTTATCGATATTTGGTCAACCGCTAACGAGAAAGTCTCGAAAGCGATGATGGATAACTTGTCGAAAGAGATTGTTAAAAACAAAGACGGTGAAGACGAAGAGCAAGCATCATTTAACTCAGTCTTTATGATGGCTGACTCAGGTGCTCGTGGTAGCCCCGCGCAGATTCGTCAGTTAGCCGGTATGCGTGGTTTGATGGCTAAGCCAGATGGCTCAATCATCGAAACGCCAATCGTTGCTAACTTCCGTGAAGGTCTGAACGTACTTCAGTACTTCATCTCGACGCACGGTGCTCGTAAAGGTTTGGCCGATACCGCATTGAAGACAGCGAACTCAGGTTACCTGACTCGTCGTCTGGTAGACGTTTCACAAGACGTTGTGATCATGGAAGAAGACTGTGGCACATACGAAGGTCTTTACATGAAACCGCTGATTGAAGGTGGTGACGTTGTAGAGCCGTTGCGTGAACGTGTACTGGGTCGTGTTCTTTGTGAGCCGGTAATGAAGCCTGGCAGCGAAGAAGAGTTACTTCCGCGCAATACATTGCTTGATGAAAAAATGTGTGACGTATTGGAAGAGAATTCTATCGACGAAGTTAAAGTTCGCTCGGTTATTACTTGTGATACAGACTTTGGTGTTTGTGCACACTGTTATGGTCGTGACCTGGCTCGCGGACATATGGTTAATCAGGGGGAAGCGGTTGGTGTTATAGCAGCACAGTCAATCGGTGAACCGGGTACACAGTTAACCATGCGTACCTTCCACATCGGTGGTGCGGCATCTCGTGCAACAGCTGAAAACAATATCCAGGTGAAAAACCCGGGTACAATCAAGCTGCATAACGCTAAATGGGTTGTGAACAGCGATAAAGCACACGTTATTACGTCACGTTCTACAGAGTTAACTCTGACGGATGAATACGGTCGTGAGCGCGAGCGTTACAAAGTACCTTATGGTGCGGTCTTGAAAAAAGGTGAAGGCGACTCAGTAGATGGCGGCGAAACCGTTGCTAACTGGGACCCGCACACTCACCCAATCATTACCGAGGTAGAAGGTCGTATCAAGTTTGTTGATTTAATTGATGGTGTCACCATGACTCGTCAAACCGATGAACTCACAGGCCTTTCAAGCATTGTTGTACTGGAAACAGGTCAGCGCACCAGTGCCGGTAAAGACATGCGTCCAATGGTGAAATTGGTTGATGGTAAAGGTAACGACGTTAATATCGCCGGTACTGATATCCCTGCGCAATACTTCTTGCCAGGTAACGCTATAATTAACCTGGAAGATAATTCTGAGGTTAAAATTGGTGACACCTTAGCGCGTATTCCTCAGGAAGGCTCTAAGACTCGTGATATTACCGGTGGTCTGCCACGTGTTGCTGACTTGTTCGAAGCGCGTAAGCCAAAAGAACCAGCGATTCTTGCAGAGAAAACCGGTACGGTTTCCTTCGGTAAAGAAACCAAAGGTAAACGTCGCCTATTGATTACCCCAACAGATGGTGGTGATCAGCACGAAGAGATGATTCCGAAGTGGCGTCAGCTGAACGTGTTTGAAGGTGAACAAGTGACTAAAGGTGAAGTTATTGCCGATGGTCCAGAAGCACCGCACGACATTTTACGCTTACGTGGCGTTAGTGCAGTTGCTAACTATATCGTTAACGAAGTGCAGGAAGTTTACCGTCTGCAGGGTGTTAAAATTAACGATAAGCACATTGAAACTATCGTTCGCCAGATGTTGCGTAAGGCACTTATTTTACGCGCCGGTGATACGAACTTGCTGGAAGGCGAGATGGTTGAAATGTCAGAAGTGTTAGCAGCTAACGCAAAAGCGGAAGCGGATGGTAAGAAACCAGCAATATTTGAACGTCAGTTGCTGGGTATTACTAAGGCATCGTTGTCGACTGAATCCTTTATTTCAGCGGCTTCGTTCCAGGAAACAACGCGAGTTCTTACCGAAGCAGCCGTTGGTGGTAAGAAAGACAGCTTACGTGGACTGAAAGAAAACGTAATTGTTGGTCGTCTGATTCCTGCAGGTACAGGTTACTCATATCACAAAGAGCGCATGCAGCGTCGACTGGATGAACTGAATGTTGATATCGAGCCAACTATGACTGCAGAGCAGGCTGAGCAACAACTTGCGGATGCCTTAAATGCTGGAAATAGTTCTGCAGGTGATGATTCTGCAGAATAATTAGCGAACGTTTTTAACGTTCGTGTACAGAAGCCGGTACTGTAAAAGTGCCGGCTTCTTTTGTATAGCCTTGACAGGCGAAAATATGACCATTAGAATTTCCGCTCCCGAATTTCGGGATCTGACTTTCAGTGGTCAGAAAAAAGCGATTTTTCACGCTCTATACACGTGGTAAAAAGCGACATCAACTAAACTAGGAGTAATGAATGGCAACAGTTAACCAGCTGGTGCGTAAAGGCCGTCAAAAGCCCGTTGTGAAAAGCAACGTTCCGGCTCTTGAAGCGTGCCCTCAAAAACGCGGTGTATGTACCCGTGTTTACACAACTACGCCAAAGAAACCGAACTCTGCAATGCGTAAAGTTTGCCGTGTTCGTTTAACTAACGGTTACGAAGTTTCTTCGTACATCGGTGGCGAAGGTCACAACTTACAAGAACACTCAGTCGTACTAATTCGTGGCGGTCGTGTAAAAGACTTGCCAGGTGTGCGTTATCACACAGTACGCGGAGCACTTGACTGCTCAGGTGTTAATGACCGTAGACAAGGTCGTTCTAAGTACGGCGCAAAACGGCCTAAATCTTAACGGTTCTCCGTTAGTAAGGCCAAACTGTCGTACGTTTTGGGTAAAACCCTGAATTAATCGGAGAATATTGAGATGCCAAGAAGACGCGTCATAGGTCAACGTAAAATCCTTCCAGATCCTAAGTTCGGATCAGAATTGTTGGCCAAATTTATCAATGTCGTCATGGTTGACGGCAAAAAAGCAGTCGCTGAAAAAATTATTTATGGTGCATTGGACATCCTGGCAGAGAAGTCAGGTAAAGATCGCCTGGAAGTCTTTGATACAATTTTAGACAACATCCGCCCAATGGTTGAGGTTAAATCTCGTCGTGTTGGTGGTTCAACGTATCAGGTTCCGGTTGAAGTTCGTCCGGTACGCCGTAACGCACTGGCTATGCGCTGGTTAGTTGATGCAGCGCGCACCCGTGGTGAAAAATCAATGTCGCAGCGTCTGGCAGCTGAAATGCTAGATGCATCAGAGAACAAAGGGTCTGCTGTGAAGAAACGTGAAGACGTTCACCGCATGGCTGAAGCAAACAAAGCGTTTGCTCACTATCGCTGGTAATTCGCAGTTAACCTAGAAGGAGTTTATTGTGGCTCGTAAAACTTCCATAGAGCGCTATCGTAATATCGGTATTTGTGCTCACGTAGACGCCGGTAAAACAACCACAACTGAACGTGTGTTGTTTTATACTGGTTTGTCTCACAAAATTGGTGAGGTGCACGATGGTGCAGCCACCATGGATTGGATGGAACAAGAACAAGAGCGTGGTATCACTATCACGTCAGCAGCTACCACCTGTTTCTGGCAGGGTATGGACAAGCAATTCCCTGAGCATCGTGTAAACATCATCGATACTCCTGGACACGTTGACTTCACCATCGAAGTTGAACGTTCTTTGCGTGTTCTTGACGGTGCTGTTGTTGTACTTTGTGCATCATCTGGTGTTCAGCCTCAGACTGAAACTGTTTGGCGTCAGGCAAACAAATATGAAGTTCCTCGCATGGTATTCGTCAACAAGATGGACCGTGCAGGCGCAGACTTCTTATCTGTTGTACACCAAATGAAAACGCGTTTGGCAGCTCAGGCTGTTCCAATGCAGCTACCAGTAGGCGCAGAAGATAATTTCCGCGGCGTTGTGGACTTAGTTAAAATGAAGTTCATCAACTGGAGCGAAGAAGACATGGGTACTTCATTCACTTATGAAGAAATCCCTGCTGACATGGTTGATGAGTGTGAAAAATATCACGCTGAGTTGGTAGAAGCTGCGGCTGAAGCTAACGAAGAATTGATGACTAAATACCTGGAAGAAGGTGAGTTAACTGAAGCGGAAATCAAGCAAGGCCTGCGTATGCGTACTCTGGCTAATGATCTTTGTTTGGTTGCTTGTGGTTCTGCGTTCAAAAACAAAGGTGTTCAGGCAGTGCTTGACGCTGTTATTGAATACTTGCCATCACCAACAGAAGTTAAGCCTATCACTGGTATTTTGGATGATGAATCTGAAGGCGTACGTAAGTCGTCTGACGAAGAGCCATTCTCAGCTCTGGCATTTAAAATTGCGACTGACCCATTTGTTGGTACCTTGACGTTCGTTCGCGTTTACTCTGGTGTATTGAACCAGGGCGACGGTGTTGTTAACCCAGTTAAGAACAAAAAAGAACGCGTTGGCCGTATGGTACAAATGCACTCAAACAGCCGTGAAGAGATCAAAGAAGTTCGCGCTGGTGACATCGCGGCACTGATTGGTCTTAAAGACGTTACTACAGGTGACACGCTGTGTGATCCAGCTCATAAAATCACACTTGAGCGTATGGAATTCCCTGAACCGGTTATCTCGGTTGCAGTAGAGCCGAAAACTAAAGCTGACCAGGAAAAAATGGGTATTGCTTTAGGTAAATTGGCTGCAGAAGATCCATCGTTCCGTGTTAAGACTGACGAAGAATCTGGCCAGACAATCATCTCTGGTATGGGTGAACTTCACCTGGATATCCTCGTTGACCGTATGAAGCGTGAATTCAAAGTTGAATGTAACGTAGGTCAGCCGCAGGTTGCTTACCGTGAAGCAATTCGTGAGTCTGTCGAAGTCGAAGGTAAATTCGTACGTCAATCAGGTGGTCGTGGTCAGTTTGGTCACGTTTGGATTAAACTTGAACCAATGACTATCGAAGAAGACGATAACGGTGATGACATTATTTACAAATTCGTAAACGAAATTGTAGGTGGTGTTGTACCGAAAGAATACATCCCGGCAGTAGACAAGGGTATCCAAGAACAGATGCAACAAGGCGTCTTGGCTGGCTATCCTGTATTGGGTGTTAAAGCGACTCTATATGATGGTTCATACCACGATGTCGACTCTTCTGAAATGGCATTTAAAATTGCTGGTAGCATGGCCTTCAAGAAAGGTGCATTAAAAGCTAACCCAGCTCTGTTAGAGCCAACCATGAAAGTTGAAGTTATCACTCCTGAAGAATCTATGGGTGATGTCGTGGGTGACTTAAACCGTCGTCGCGGTCTTATTGATGGTATGGAAGAAGCTCCGGGTGGTTTGAAAGCAGTTAATGCTCAAGTACCACTGTCTGAGATGTTCGGTTATGCGACAGACTTGCGTTCACAAACGCAGGGTCGTGCATCCTACTCTATGGAGTTCCTGAAATACTCTGAAGCACCAAACAACATTGCTGAAAAAGTAATGGCTGAGCGTAACGCTAAATAAGTAAGGTCTGGTCCGGTTCTTTCGAGGCCGGGCTTTTAACTTAAGTTTGAGGATATATCATGTCTAAAGAAAAATTTGAACGTTCGAAGCCGCACGTAAACGTCGGCACCATCGGTCACGTTGACCACGGTAAAACAACACTAACTGCTGCTATCACAACTGTTTTGGCAAAAGTTTATGGTGGTGCGGCGAAAGACTTCGCAGCCATCGATAACGCGCCAGAAGAGAAAGAGCGTGGTATTACTATTTCAACGTCACACGTTGAATATGACACACCAACTCGTCACTACGCACACGTAGACTGCCCAGGGCACGCTGACTATGTTAAAAACATGATCACCGGTGCGGCGCAGATGGACGGCGCTATTCTGGTAGTAGCAGCAACAGACGGTCCAATGCCACAGACTCGTGAGCACATCCTGCTTTCACGTCAGGTAGGCGTACCATTCATCGTTGTATTCATGAACAAATGTGACATGGTCGACGACGAAGAGCTGTTAGAGCTGGTAGAAATGGAAGTTCGTGAACTGTTGTCAGAATATGACTTCCCGGGCGACGATTTACCAGTAATTCAGGGCTCAGCACTGAAAGCGCTGGAAGGCGACGAAGACTACGCTAAGAAAATTGTTGAATTAGCCGACGCACTGGATAACTACATCCCAGAGCCAGAGCGTGACATCGATAAGCCATTCATCATGCCAATCGAAGACGTATTCTCGATTTCAGGTCGTGGTACAGTTGTTACTGGTCGTGTAGAGCGCGGTATCGTGCGTACAGGCGACGAGTGTGAAATCGTTGGTATGAAAGATACGACGAAGACCACCGTTACGGGTGTTGAAATGTTCCGTAAACTGCTTGACGAAGGTCGTGCAGGTGAGAACATCGGTGCCTTGTTACGTGGTACTAAGCGTGACGACGTAGAGCGCGGTCAGGTACTGGCGAAGCCAGGTACAATTACTCCGCATACTAAGTTCGAAGCGGAAGTTTATGTACTGAGCAAAGACGAAGGTGGCCGTCATACGCCATTCTTTAAAGGCTACCGTCCACAGTTCTACTTCCGTACAACGGACGTCACTGGTGCAGTAGAATTGCCAGAAGGCGTAGAAATGGTCATGCCTGGTGATAACCTGAAGTTTGTTGTAGATTTGATTGCTCCAATCGCAATGGACGAAGGTCTGCGTTTCGCTATCCGTGAGGGTGGCCGTACCGTAGGTGCAGGCGTTGTATCAAAAATCATGGACTAAGCAGTCCTGTTGATTTTAAGAGCCCGGCTTTGGCCGGGCTTTTTTATGCCTGCTCATAATTTTTCATCAAAATAGCTTATCAAAAGTAAGCGAAGGCTCGCTCAAGTATTGACATTCAAGACTAAAAAATGAACTATTGAGATAGATACTCAACTTATAGTCAGCCAATCAATTGAAATTACTCAGATACTTTTCTGTGTTCGTTTTTATGGGACTAAGCTGTTCTGCTACAGCACAGGTACCGGTCTATGTTGCTGCCTACGATTACCCTCCTTATTTTTCCGATGTACTGCAAACGGATCTTACCCGTGAACTGATAAGTTTGTTGAATGAGCATCAGGACAGCTACGAATTCCGCATTCAGGTGATTCCCCCTGCAAATCGTCATAAAGCCCTGAGTGTGAAAGGGTGCTGTGATGTTATATTCTTCGAATCGCCCCTTTGGGGTTGGGAAAAAAGTGGAGTAGGGTTTCAGCAAACAATGCCTTTAGTCAGAGGACAAGAGCGGCTGGTCGCCTTACAAAAAGCAGACAGAGACCAGACGTTTTTCGATACATACGATGGCAAAACTTTAGGTGGGGTCAAGGGCTATCATTATCTGTTAGGGGGCGAGCTATTGGCTTCAGATGAAGTCGAGGAAAAGTATACGACGTATTTGGCAGACTCCAGAATGACAAATTTGCAGATGGTACTAGGAGGTCGGATAGATCTTACTATTATCAATGATGAACTTCTGGCTGCTTTAAAAGGCTCAAATCAGATTAATGTGGACAGTTTATTGTTGTCGGAAAAGGTTAGTCTGGAATACAAGCTGCACTTACTTGTTGGCGATAATAAGAATATCAGCGCAGATACCTTACAAAGGTTGCTGCGGGAGCTTGGCCGACAGGGCGAGTTTGAAATATTATTTAGACGATTTAATATGGAGCGGTTTCAGATATATCGGCCGACAACAACACGTTAATAGACACTAAGCCCCAAACGGTTAGCTAGCTCGCGTACCATGTACATTCCACGGGCGCTGTTACCGTAGCTGTTTAATCTTGGGCTCCATGAGCAAATAACGCCAAAGTCAGGAACGACGGCAATCATCCCACCACCAACACCACTTTTAGCGGGAACACCTACGGTAAAAGCAAATTCGCCGCTTTGGTCGTACATACCGCTGGTTGATAGCAACGCATTAATGCGTTGAGAGTCTCGTTTCGACATAATTTTCTTTTTAGAAAAAGGACAAATTCCGTCATTTGCAAGAAACGTAAAAGAGCGAGCGAGATTTTCGCAGGACATGGTCAACGCACACTGCCAAAAATAATGATCTAATAGTTCATCAACTTCAGCATCAATATTACCGAAGCTTTTCATTAGGTGAGCAAGGGCCGCATTGCGATGGCCATGCTCTTTTTCTGACTGGTGAACAATGTTATCGGCGTAAACGTTGTCGTTGCCGCATAAGGTGCGCACCAAACTCAAAACCGCATTTTTACTGGCAGAGTAGCGGCTAACGAGCACGTCACTAACAACAATAGCCCCGGCATTTATCATTGGGTTACGGGGAATGCCTTTTTCCCACTCTAGCTGGACTATAGAATTAAAGGCCTGGCCTGAAGGCTCCATTTTAACTCTGTCCCACAAATCTTCTCCAAGGCGCTCCATTGCCAGCATAAGACCAAAAATCTTCGAAATGGACTGAATGGAGAATTGCTCCTGAGTATCACCGACGTTAAACACCTCGCCATCGAGTGTGGCCAGAGTGAGTCCGCAGAGCTCGGGGTCGACCTCTGCTAACGCAGGGATGTAATCAGCAACATGCCCTTCGGTGATCTTCATTGCCTGCTGGTGTATTTCCTCCAGCAAGCTTTTGAGATCATCCGGGGCATGTATTTGCTGCCCGCCACTGACCAGATCACGCGTCAAGAGGCTGCTCCGGATGCGTGATGGTAGACAGACGATCTTTTAATTCGTCAGATAGCTTCACAGAACGTTCCTGTTGAAAATCAAAGTACACCAATACTGTTTTACCTTTAGCGCACATTTTATCTTTCTGCCAAATTTCGGTAGTGATATCAAACGAGCTGCCACCTAAACGGCTAACGTAGGTATTCACCGTGACATGACCGCCAAAATAAATAGGTAAGAGGTAATCGACTTCCAGTCGCGCGACAATTAAGCTTTGTGTCTTCGGCGACATTTCTCCAAAGAACTCAAAAATAGGCAAACGTCCGGTTTCTATCCACCCCGGTATAACCGTGTTATTGACGTGGCCCAGGGCATCGGTCTCATAAAATCTTACTTTAAAGTCTTCCGTTAACATACTGCGTCCTTTTAAGATTGTTTAAGCATAGGTTTTAAGAAACGAGCCGTGTGTGAGCGCTCATTTTCACAGATATCTTCTGGGGTACCTTCGCAGAGGATTTCACCACCGCCGGAACCACCTTCAGGACCTAAGTCGATGATCCAGTCAGCGGTTTTTATCACGTCTAAGTTGTGCTCAATAACCACTACCGTGTTGCCGTGGTCACGCAGACGATGAATCACCGCCAGCAATTGCTTAATGTCGTGGAAATGCAGACCGGTTGTCGGTTCATCCAGAATGTATAAGGTTTTGCCAGTATCACGCTTGGACAACTCACGTGACAATTTGACCCGTTGCGCTTCACCACCAGAGAGTGTTGTCGCTGACTGGCCTAACCGGACGTAAGACAAGCCCACATCCATTAAGGTTTGCAACTTGCGTGCAATAGCCGGAACCGGGTCGAAGAATTCACGAGCGTCTTCAATGGTCATATCCAGCACTTCGTGAATATTCTTGCCTTTGTACTGTACTTCCAGCGTTTCGCGATTATAGCGCTGACCTTTACAAATATCGCAAGGAACATAAACGTCCGGCAAGAAGTGCATCTCAACTTTAATAACTCCGTCGCCCTGACAAGCTTCACAACGACCGCCGCGTACGTTAAAGCTAAAGCGACCGGGTTTGTAACCGCGGGCTCGTGATTCAGGAACACCTGCGAACAGTTCGCGAATGGGCGTGAAAATACCGGTGTAAGTGGCTGGGTTGGAGCGCGGTGTACGGCCTATTGGGCTCTGGTCAATATCCACCACTTTATCCAGCAGCTGCATGCCATCGACACTTTTGTACGGAGCCGGTTCGCCCGTTGTCGCGCCATTAAGTTCACGATGCGCGATATGGAACAGCGTATTGTTGACCAGCGTTGACTTACCTGAACCGGATACTCCAGTCACACAGGTCATAATACCTAATGGCAAATTGAAATCGACATTCTTCAGATTGTTCCCGCTGGCTCCGTGAATGGTTAACCGGCGTTTATCCGGTTTGTGGCGTTGCTTAGGAACTTCTATTTCTTTTCTGCCGGACAGATAGTCGCCGGTTAGTGAATCTTCACTTCCGACAATATCTTCAACCTGACCCTGAGCAATAATTTCACCACCATGTACGCCGGCACCAGGGCCAATATCAATAACGTGATCGGCCTGACGAATAGCGTCTTCGTCGTGTTCAACCACAATCACGGTGTTACCGAGGTCACGCAGGTGAGTCAGAGTGTTTAACAGGCGTTCGTTGTCGCGCTGGTGTAAGCCAATACTGGGCTCATCCAGTACGTACATAACACCAACCAGACCCGCACCAATTTGGCTGGCCAGACGAATACGCTGCGCCTCACCACCAGACAAGGTCTCTGCGCTGCGGGACAAACTTAAATAGTTAAGTCCCACGTTAACTAAAAAGCGTAGACGGTCATTAATCTCTTTCAGAATTTTTTCCGCAATTTGCGCGCGCTGACCTTCCAGACTCAGTTGCTGGAAGAACTCAAGTGCGTCGCCAATGGATTGCTCAACAACTTCCGGCAGGGTTGTGCCCTGAATAAACACATGACGAGCTTCTGTACGCAGGCGCGTACCACTGCAGCTTTTACAGGGTTGCGTCGCTACGTATTTGGACAACTCGTCGCGCACAGCCTGTGATTCAGTCTCGCGGTAACGGCGCTGCATGTTAGGAATAATCCCTTCAAACGGATGCGCTCTGACCACTTTGTCGCCGCGGTCGTTCATGTAAGTGAACTTTATTTCTTCTTTACCGCTACCAAACAGAATTTTTTCGCGAATGTCATCGGGCAATTCGTTGAAAGGCTGCGACAATTTAAAGTCGTAGTGCTTAGCCAGTGACTGCAGCATCTGGTAGTAATAGAAGTTACGTTTGTCCCAGCCGCGAATTGCACCGCCCGTTAGCGACAGCTCTGCATTAACAACAACTTTGGCCGGATCAAAAAACTGCTCAACACCCAGACCGTCACAAGTAGTGCAGGCACCGGCCGGATTGTTGAATGAAAACAATCGTGGCTCCAGTTCCTGCATACTGTAACCACAATGTGGGCAGGCAAAGTTAGCCGAGTACACTTCGGCATCACCGTCGCCGTCCATCGGTACGACTAAAGCCGTTCCGCCACTGAGTTCCAGTGCGGTCTCAAAAGATTCCGCCAGGCGCTGCTCCATGCCGTCGCGAACTTTAAAGCGGTCAACGACCACTTCAATGGTGTGCTTTTTCTGCAGCTCTAACGTGGGCGGATCGCTTAAATCGCAAATTTCACCGTCTATACGGGCGCGGATATAACCCTGTAAGGCGAGGTTTTCTAGCACTTTTAAGTGTTCGCCTTTACGGTTCTGAATAATTGGCGCAAGCAACATGCGCTTTTCGCCTTCAGGAGCTGCCAATACGTTATCGACCATTTGCGATACGGTCTGTGCCGCCAGCGGCACGTCGTGAGTCGGGCAACGAGGCTCGCCCACCCGGGCAAACATCAGACGTAAATAGTCGTAAATTTCCGTAATAGTACCGACCGTCGAACGCGGATTATGCGATGTTGACTTCTGCTCTATTGATATAGCCGGTGATAGACCCTCGATACTGTCAACATCAGGCTTTTCCATCAGTGACAAAAACTGACGAGCATAGGCAGAGAGCGACTCAACATAGCGTCTCTGTCCCTCTGCATATAGGGTATCGAAAGCAAGTGATGACTTACCCGAACCGGATAAGCCGGTTATCACAATCAGCTTATTGCGGGGGATGGTCAGATTGAAATTTTTTAAGTTGTGCGTGCGCGCACCGCGTACTTCGATAGTATCCATAATTCCCGTCTGTTGTTCAGTAAATGACTGACGACAAAACGCTATTATCGCACAGTGTTAGGCATCTGGTACAATAACGGCATCATTTATCATGTTACTGATATAAAAGCAGTGAAATGACGCCGCAAAAATTAAATAAAACAGAGAAAAAAGCCGCTTTAGCACTAGCTTCCGTCTTTGGTATACGGATGTTAGGGCTGTTTTTGATCATGCCAGTTTTAGCGGTTTATGCACAAGACTACCCTGACTATTCCCCGCTTTGGGTCGGTATTGCTCTGGGTGCCTACGGCCTGACACAGGCACTGTTGCAAATTCCGTTAGGTATGCTGTCTGACCGCCTTGGCCGAAAGCCGGTTATTGTCGGTGGTTTGCTGGTCTTTATTCTTGGCAGTGTGGTGGCAGCTCAGGCTGATACTCTATTCGGTGTATCCATTGGCCGGGCGCTACAGGGGCTGGGCGCTATTGCGGCTGCTATTCTGGCGTTGGCAGCTGATTTATCGCGTGACGAACAACGGCCGAAAGTGATGGCTACTATTGGTATGTGCATTGGCCTGGCGTTCGCTATTTCGCTGGTAGCCGGACCTTTATTGGGTAATATTATTGGACTCTCGGGTTTGTTCTGGTTTACCGCCGCCAGTGGCGCTCTGGGTATTCTGGTGTTGTTGCTGAGCGTCCCCAAAGTGGTGACAACTTCTGCGAGGCGTGAATCCTTACCAGTGTTGTCAGAACTGGGGCATTTGCTTAGACACAAACAACTGTGGTGCCTGAACAGCGGTATTTTTGTGTTACACGCTATTTTAACGGCCTGGTTTGTGACTTTACCCATGCAACTGCAAAACGCAGGTTTTGAAAGTCAGACTCATGCCTGGTTTTACTTACCCACGCTGGCCGCGTCCATTTTGTTCATGGTGCCAATGATTATCAGCAGTTCGCGTAATAATAATTCTGTGCAGTGGCTGCGGTTTTCTATTATCACTTTAATTGTTGCGCTGCTAATTATTGCCATAGCGGGGCAAAACCCCTGGCTGCTGGTTGCTGCTCTGGTTATATTTTTCACTGGCTTTAACTTTATTGAGGCCAGTTTACCTTCGTTACTCACCCGAATTGCGCCAGCGGGAAGCAAAGGTAGTGCCAGCGGCATTTATTCAACAGGTCAGTTTTTAGGCTCTTTTGTCGGTGGGGTCGTAGGCGGCTCAGTCTTACAGTTTTTTGGGATATCTGGCGTTGTTGTTTTCTGCCTGATCTTGCTAGTATGTTGGTTGCTAATCAGTTTAGTCATGGTTAACCCCGCAGGTGTCACCAGTGTCTCGTTATCATTGCCCGGGTTAACTGAAAGCAAGGCTACCAAGCTAAGTGAGCAGTTACTTACCGTAACCGGCGTTACGGAAGCAAGATGGGTTGAAGAAGATCAGGCCACTTACTTAAAAGTTGATAAAAAACATTACGATGAAAAGGCGGTTAATCAGTTGCTTAAAGAAGCATCGGTCGCTTAAATAATTTAAAGCAGTTGTAACGCGTACAAGGAACAGGAGAATCTAATGGCCAGTCGCGGTGTAAATAAAGTAATTTTAATTGGTAATTTGGGCGCTGACCCAGAGGTTCGTTATACCCAAAACAGCACAGCGATAGCCAACCTGTCGATTGCTACCAGCGAAACCTGGAAAGATAAGCAAACAGGCGAACCGCGCGAACAAACCGAATGGCACCGTTGTGTGGCTTATCGTCGCTTAGCAGAAATTGCCGGCGAGTACCTGAAAAAGGGCTCTAAAGTTTATGTTGAAGGGCGTTTGCAAACCCGCAAATGGACAGGCCAGGACAACGTAGAGCGTTACACGACAGAAGTGGTCATTAACGAAATGCAAATGCTGGATTCTCGTGGCGGCCCGCAGGGTGGTGCTCCACAACAAGGCCAGGGTTTTGGTGGCGGTCAGCAGCAAGGCGGTGGTTACGGTGGTGGTCAACCACAACAGCAATCACAGCAACAACAGCGTCCTGCGCCTCAGCCAGCGCAGCAGCAAAATCAACAGTCACAACAAAAACCGGCAGAACCCGCGCCGTTTTCACCTGACAATGATTTTGATGACGATATTCCGTTCTAGAGTACACCTCAGGGTGGTATTGTAAATATTGTTTCTACAGCCCCTTTTGCAGGGGCTTTTTTTGTATCTAATTTTTAGTTCAAACCTATCGCTATTTTCATTTTAGTTAGCACGCTAAGTTTGTTATTATACTTAGCGTGCTAACTAAAGAGGTTGTTATGACATTAACACAAGAACAGCTCAGACAGTTATCTGTACCTGAACGACTCGGTCGCGTTGCGCGTCAGTGGCAGGCTATTGCGGATAAGGAACTGGCGCCGCTGGGGTTAACCTACCCGCGCTGGAGTGCTATGTGGAAACTGGCACGTATTGGTGATGGTGTCAGTCAAAAGCAGCTTGCCGAAGCGCTTGAATTAGAACTTGGTTCACTTATGCGCACGCTGGCGCAGTTGGAGGAGCAAGAGCTGATTACGCGCAAGGCAAGCCCGGACGACGGCCGTGCTAAGCAGGTGTTTTTAACGAATTCAGGTCATGCTCTGGTTAAAAAAATGGAAGCGAAAATTCTAAAAGTAAGAAGGGCGTTGCTGGCCAATATCGAAGATGAAGAAATTGAAACGGTTAAGAAGGTTCTGGCGATGATTTCATACAATGCGAATCACATGTCTGAAGCTCAGAAACTTGACCAAAATAATGAGGAAGAGGTATGACCGCAGACGAGAAATTTGCCCGTTGGGTTAAGCGGGCATTGGTGCTATTTGTGCTCATATTTGCCTATTTTCTGTGGGCTGACTTGAGCCTGCCGTTGACTCCACAGGCAATGGTAACCCGGGTGGTGACTCAGGTCGCACCGCAGGTGAATGGTACGGTAGAGAAAGTCTTGGTTAATAATAACCAGTATGTTGAAGAGGGCGAGCCACTATTTGAAATTGACCCGCGACCTTATCAACTGCAATTACAGCAAGCAGAGCTGGCAATGGCTCAGGCGCAACAGTCAAACCAGCAATTTGATGCCCAAATTCGAACTGCCCAGGCAAAGATAAAATCAGCACAGGCAACAGCTCAAGAGCTTAGCCGTGAGGCCCGCCGCATTAAAGATCTGGTGGAGGACGGTAGTTCGTCGCAACAGGCATACGACCGTGCGCAGAGCAGTAAGCTAGAGGCCCTGGCAAATGTTGAAGCCGCCCAGTCACAACTGCAGAGCCTAAAAGTGCAACGAGGTGCTGAGGACGATGCAAACAATTTGCTTATTCAACAAGCCGAAAACGCGATAGAAACGGCGAGGCTTAACTTGAGTTACACCACCGTGCGTGCCAAACATGCCGGACGAGTCGGCAATCTAAAGCTCAGCGAAGGCGCTTATGCCCGTCAAGGCACGCCGCTAATGGCTCTAGTCTCACCCAATGCCGACATTATTGCGGATTTTCGGGAGAAGAATTTACGGAGCATAGAATCTGGCCAACAGGCTCTCGTGGTATTTGATGCCGAACCTGGCACGCTTTATGAGGCTAAAGTGGAAAGCATTGATGCCGGTGTTAACGCGGGTCAGTTAAGTGCCGACGGAGCCTTAGCAGCACCGGTTAACTCAAACCGGTGGGTACGTGACGCGCAGCGACTTCGGGTTCACCTGAGTTTAGCAGAACAACCGGATTCAGAGCGCCCGGCCGGAGCGAAGGCCACGGTGCAGATAGTTCCTGAAGGAAGCTTTAAAGCCGCTATCGCGAAAGCGCAAATTCGGTTGCTGGGCTGGTTGCACTACATTTATTGATCAGGAAGGGACTATGGCGACTTCTGCCTTGAGTGAAAACGGCCTACGGCAATGCTTACGAATAGCCTTTGGTGGCTCCATCGGCTTTTTGTTCACGGCGCTATTTGACTTGTCTTATGGCGTGTTTTTTACCGTCTTACCAATGCTGCTACTGGGCTTAGTGCCAATGATAAACCGACAAGTCGCCCGGCAAATACTTGCGGCGTCGGTTATGTGCGGATTGGAAGTAGGTATTCTGGCGCAGATACTGGGCGGGCATTCAGTATTAATGACAATGGCCGCCTTTGTCTTATTTCTGTATCGGTTTGCTTTTATGGCGCGCGGCACGGCGTTCCTGTTCGGCGCAAATGGTGTGCTGATGCTGAGCATTATGCTGCATTACGCCAGTTATCCGGGCACCGACGTTAATAACTTAATAGCCAGTAACTTCTTTGCATCGATACTGGCAATAGCCATTGCCTTTGTTATGCATGCGATGATACCCAATAAAGAACAGAATGCGTCACCACCGGCCTTACCAGATAAGTCACCTAACCGTGTGCGCCACGAAGCTATTTTGGGCGCTACGGTGACAACCCTGTCGTTTTTGGTGTTTCAGCTGTTTGATTTGCAGGATTCCATTTCTGCGCAGGCCACGACCATTTTGGTGCTATTCCCCATGAACTGGAACGGGGCATTAACTTACGCGCGCAAGCGAGCGGCAGGGACTCTAATTGGTGTTATGTTTGGTCTAGGTGTGCAGCTTCTGCTGTACGGTTGGTATGACATACTGTGGTTGATTGTGCCGTTGTTCTGGCTTGGGGTGATGTTGTTTGCCCGCATTCATGTACTTGAAGCTTCGGGAGCCGGAGTGGGTTTTGGGGCAATGACCACTATGGGCATTCTTTTCGGTCAGTATTTATCGCCAGCACAAGACTTGGTGTATTCCGGGCTTTACCGTCTGAGCAGTACTTTTGTAGCAATTATTGCGGCTATGATGGTGTGCTATTTGGTGCACAAACTCTTGAATCAGTTTGCGGGAACGCGATTTGGCGCTACTTAAAATTGACACCGATAGTAGCTGGAAGAGCATGCAGCCACTTAATCAGCTGCATGCTTGTCTAAAATATCTAAACTCGAACGGTTTTTTACTTAGCTTGCGTCGTTTAACCCAAACTGTTTAACCACTTTGTCAAAATACTCCAGGTTTTGCTTAGCGTAATCGCGTTTTTCTACATAGCGACCCGGGAAGAAGTTTTTCTTAAAGCCGTAGGCGACAATGTCTTTCAGGCGCTTCAGCGAAATATCAAAATTATCCACAGCTAACTGATATTCGTTACTTACCGTGGTACGAGAAACCAGACGGTTATCAGTACAAATAATGGTCGCCAGGCGGTTATCCAGCATGTGCTGGAAGTTGTGGTTTTTAATGTCGCCAATATCGGGGTTAGTTTGCAGGTTACTGGTCAGGCAAACTTCAACGGCAATACGACGGTCAGCAATATAAGAGGCCAGGCTTTCACCATAAGCTTTCGGGTCTTCAATAGACGGGTCCTGAGTCATTTCAGGAGAGAATAAGGAATAACCATGACCTAAGCGGTCGGCATGGCACTTGGTTAACGCCTCAAAAATGCTCTCAGCGCCGTAAGCTTCTCCGGCATGTACGGTTTTCAGCAGAAAGTTCTCGTGCGCGTATTCGTATACTTCTTTGAACTCACCCGCCGGGTAACCAATTTCCTGACCGGCAATATCCAGCCCGACAATTGGCATGCCTTCTTCGTCACGCATACGAACGCTGGCGCGAACTAAGTCCATTGCGGCCGTTTTAATAACCTGCATAGGTTCAAAGTCGCGCATTAACTGAAACATTTGTGTGTAATAAGGGGAAAACCCTTTTTTACCAAACATCCGCATGGCGCAGTTGATAATGCCGTAGTCAAATGGTGGCTTATCGCCGTTTTTAACGTCTGCGCGGTTGTTGTACTCTTTCTTTGCGCGCAAAAGGCCGTCGTTTACTACGTGCATTATGGTGTCAAAAGTAACACCTTTACCTGGGTCCATGAGTAGCTGAGGAGCAAAACGTACCTCAATGTAATTAACCCCTTCGTTTTGATTATCGACGGCTAATTCATAAGAGGCTTGCTCCAGGTTTTCTAAATCGCGCAAAGCGGCACAGGTGTACTGAAACCCATTGAGGTATTCACCCAAATTGTTGTAATGCGATTTAAATACCAGATCAAACAGGCCTTCTTCAGTATAGCTTGGAAGTTCGATATCAGCGCGCTTAGCCATATCAATTAAGCTGCTGGCACGAAGGCTGCCATCAAGGTGCAAGTGCAAGTCAGCTTTAGGAATGGCTTTGATAAATTCGGGGGAATATTGCATAGAGAACTCCTGCCTTAAGGTTGCTTTGTCCCATAATGCCATAAAATCGTGCTAATCTCTGCCAGGATCTGACCACATTAACTTAAAAAAAATAGAACAAAATGGCTTCTTTATATTTCACTTACTCGGCAATGAATGCAGGCAAAAGTACGTCGTTATTGCAAGTGGCGCACAATTACGAAGAGCGCCAACAACATGTCCTGCTAATGACGCCGGCTTTAGATGATCGGGCAGGTAAAGGACGTATTGCTTCCCGATTAGGAATTGGTCGCGATGCGGTGTCTTTCACCCACCGGACAGATTTAGCTGCCGTAGTCCGGGCTCGCTACATGCAACAGGCAATTGACTGTGTGTTAATTGATGAGGCGCAGTTTTTAAGTGAAGAGCAGGTGTGGCAACTGTCCAGTCTGGCTGACACCGACAATATTCCGGTAATGTGTTACGGCATCCGCACCGACGCTTTTGGCAACGCCTTTCCGGGTAGTGCGGTGTTGTTGGCTATAGCCGACAAACTGGTGGAAATGAAAACCATCTGCCACTGCGGTCGCAAAGCGACCATGTCATTGCGGGTTGACGAACAGGGCAATGCGATACGCATGGGGCAGCAAATAGCTATTGGTGGCAATGATCGTTACGTTTCCTGTTGTCGTAAACACTGGAAAGAAGCCATGGGGCTGCGCTAAAACGGTCAAATAGAGTACGGAATATGGGTTTTAGCGAAGGCACTTGATGGTATACTGAGTTTCTCATTTTTTAGCCAGAAGTGACTATGCAAAGCTTAACAATTCCAAGACCTGATGACTGGCACCTGCATTTACGCGATGGTGCAATGTTACAAACTACCGTACCTGCAACCGCAGCAGTGTTTCATCGTGCTGTGGTTATGCCAAACCTGGTACCCCCGGTAACAACCGTAGCGGCCGCTATGGAGTATCGCGAGAGAATTTTGGCCGAAATTCCCGCTGGTATGAGTTTTCACCCGCTTATGGCTCTGTATCTCACGGCAGACACGACTCCAGAAGAAATTGCTGAAGCTGCTGCGAACGAGCATGTTATTGGCTTCAAGCTATACCCGTCAGGAGCCACCACAAATTCTGCCGCTGGTGTAAAATCGGTAGAAGCTCTTGCTCCGGTGCTGGCTGCTATGCAGGAGCATCAGGTGCCTTTGCTGGTGCATGGTGAAGTAACCGACAGCGACGTTGATATCTTTGACCGCGAAAGAGTCTTTATTGAGCGGCATTTAATTCCGATAACCGAGCGCTTCCCGCAATTAAAGCTGGTGCTGGAGCACATTACCACCGCCGACGCGGTTAAGTTTGTCGAAAATGCCAACAGTAATGTCGCAGCAACAATGACCCCGCAACACTTACTGATGAACCGCAACGACTTGCTGGTCGGTGGTATTCGTCCACACAACTATTGTTTGCCAATTTTAAAACGCCAGTCACACCAGCAGGCTTTGCAGCAGGCGGCCTTGTCCGGTAACCCTAAGTTTTTCCTCGGAACTGACTCAGCTCCGCATGTGCAGGCAAGTAAAGAGACTGCCTGTGGTTGCGCTGGTTGTTATTCAGCTCCAGCAGCAATTGAGCTTTATGCCGAGTTTTTTAGTCAGCATAACGCGCTGGATAAATTGGCAAATTTTGCCAGTGTTTTTGGAGCTGATTTTTATCAGTTACCCCGCAACACTGAGACCATTGAACTGGTTCAACAACCATGGACTGTTGCTGAAACGGTAGACACGGCAACAGGGCCTATGGTGCCTTATTGGGCAGGGTCTGATTTGCAATGGAAACTGCGCGGCTAGCCATTAAAGTTGTAGTGCGAAAAATGGGTTATGACGAAGATCATAAACTGTAGCGAACCCGCGCTTTTTCTGATGAGCTTTGCAAAGTTTCTGTTAACATGGTTGAAAATAAAATAAAGGATGTTGTTGAGTGCTAGGATTTTCAAAGCAAAAACAAAATGATCACCGTATTTGCTTTCAAATAACGCAAAACAGCGTCCGTCTTCTCGTTGCTAAAGGCTCTGCTAACGCCCCCGAATTGATCGTTAATGACTACGAGCCAGTGCAGCGAGGTTCGTTACTTAAGCACGCGGATACCCTTTTGGGTAAATATTCCCGCTTGTCGTTAAAGCATGCGCAAGTCACCCTGGTGTTGGGAACGGATTTATACGAGTCGGTTCAGGTGGATAGGCCCATGCTGGATCCGGAAGAAATTTCGGAAAGCTTAAAATACAGTTTAAGCGACTTAGTGTCCTTTGCGGCTGATGAAATCATTGCCGACTATTATGAGTTTCCGGAGCAACCATCCGGTCAGGATAAAGTGGTTGCGGTTGCGGCGAATAAAAACGATTTAATGCCCTGGGTTGAGCTATTCAGTGAACATGACCTGAGCTTAACGGATATCGCCATTACTGAACTGACGTTACCGCGGTTAGCTGAAACTCAGAACCACGCTGAACTCACTTTATACCAAAATCCTGCTGGTAATTACCTTGCACAAATTAATACCCCCAAAGGGCTTATGTTTACTCGCTTGCTGCGCGGTGTGACCGATGTGTCTAAATACACAGAGAGTGAAATAGCAGCTGGTGCTTTAGAACCTTTGGCAACAGAGCTACAGCGCTCGGTTGATTATTTCGAAAGCCATTTGCGACAGGCCCCCATTAGCCGAATTATTATTGCCGTAGAACATATGACGCCGGCGTCCCTTGAAAAGAGCCTGGCTGAGCTGTTAGCAGTAGAGTGCACTATGTATCAGTACCCGCAATGGTCCGCTGACTTACGCGAGGGCGACTACTCCGATCTTGCCGGTTTAGGTGCGTTAGTTGAGGGCGATTTATGAAGCAATGGGTAAATCTGTACCGCAGTGAGCTGAAGCCGGTAAAGCAGAGGCTCACACTAACAAAGGTAAGCTCTGTTTTGGGTGTTTGGCTGGCGCTGTTGCTCATTGTGGTAGGTGTTACTCAGTGGCAAAAGGCAACAGTTGTGCAAAAGAATGAACAATTGTCAGCTACCCTGACTAAGCTCAATAATGACCTGGAGAGCAGTCGCGAGAGAATGTCCCGGCGGCAGCCAAGCCCGCAACTGCAGGCAGAAAAAGAGCAGTTGCAACAAGAATTGCAGGACGCCAGAAGTTTCAGTCAGCAAATTGCAGAGTTTCGGCAAAACCGGTCTTCATCCGTTAGTGAGTTTTTACAGGAACTTGCAGATATCACCCCGGAAGACATTTGGTTAACCGATTTTTCAATGTCTGGTGAAAATATCCGTTTACACGGGCAAGCTCTAAACAGTGAAGCCTTAGTGCTGTGGATGGATAAATTTGGTCAGTCGAGCTTACTGGCAAATAAACGTTTTGCGGTTGTAGAACTTAAGCGCAGTGAGCAGGGTTATCAGCAGTTTTTGCTGCAAAGCGTCAGAAGCAGCGAGGGCGAATCAAACAATGAATAACTGGTGGTTACGCGCACAAGAAACTTTTAATTCTATGCCCGGAAGACAGCGAGCGCTTTTGTCGTTGGCCGGTTTTTTAATTATTACCCTGCCAATTATGAGTTACGTTATTTTTCCAACGCTGGAACAAAATAAAGTTCTTTCAGCGGATAACCACCGTATTGCTACTCAAATAGAACAGTCTGAGCAATTAGAGCAGGACTTGCAGGCGCAGTTAGCTAACGACATTGATGCTCCGGTCAGGGCTGAAATTAAGCAGTTGAAGCAGCGGTTAACGCAGGCAAAAGGCGATTTTTCGGAAAGCGAGGTTTTATTGCCCGCACAACAACGAAAGCAGTTTCTCAACAGCGTGTTACGTCATGCCTCGGAACTGGGAATGGATAGTTTAGAAGCTAAAGAGCCGACCGTCGTATTTGAAACCGGGTCTATTAAACTCTATCAGCATGCTGTGCAGGCGGAATTTACCGGGCGTTTTTTCGCGGTATCCGACTTTGTGGATACGCTGCAAAAAGAGTACCCCAATGTCCAGTGGGCCCGCTTTGATTATCAGGTAGGCGACTACCCGACAGCGAAGGTGACGATAGTCTGGTATCTGCTAAGTACGGATAAGGAGTTTATCAGTGCTTAAAGGAATTGCGTTGTTATTACTTATGGTCGCGGTCTCGGCTTTTTCGCAAGAGCGGGATCCTACCCAGCCGCCGTTTACAGTAAGTCAGCCCACAGTGGAAATGGATAGTTGGGGACAGAATATAAAACTGTCTCAAATTTTTTATTCAGAGCAGAGTCAGTCAGCGCGTATTAACGGTGAATGGGTTAAGCCTGGTGAAAATATTGATGGGTTTCGGGTTAATTCAGTTAATCCGAACAGCGTTATTTTAGAGAAGAACAACGAAAGAGTAGAGATTACTTTGTTTAAGCCGATAAAACAGAACGAGAAAGGTAATCCGGGGGCGGTACAATGAAAAAAGTTGCAGCAGGAGCGTTATTGTTGGCACTAAGCGGCTGTGCTTATCAACCGAGCTATTCTCCGGATGAAGCCAATAAAGCAATGAAACCGGAAGCTTCTGAAAAGAAAAAAACAGAGGCGAAGAAAGAACTGCCGGCAGAAGTCAGTAACTTCTTAAATCAGACGGCAAATAAAGAACAGGAAGATGGACTCGCTTTACTGGAAGAGCCCCGGTTTGTGCTGCAGGCCGATGATGTTGACGCGAAAGCTTTCTTTTATGGGCTAGCGGCAGATTCTCCTTACAACATTTTGGTACACCCCAATGTCAGTGGCGAAATCTCGCTAAGCCTGAAAGACGTTACCTTAGACGAAACGCTGGATGCTGTGCAGGACATGTATGGTTTTGAAGTTCGTCGTACCGGGCGGACTATTCAGATATACCCTGCCGGGGTAAGAACTCAGACGTTCTCACTGGATTATCTTTCGCTTCGCCGTTTTGGTATTTCACAGACTGAAATTTCAGGCGGAGGTGTGAGCGAGGAACGCAATAATCGAGACTTGGGTAACAATTCAGGAAGTAGGAACAGCAATACCCGTTCAGAAGGAACTCCTCTGCTTGGTAATAACGATGGGGAGTATCGCCGGGACAGCCAGCAGAATCAGTTGCAAGGCAACGGTTCCAGCATAAATACCCAGTCAGAGACCGACTTATGGGGCGGTTTAAAAGACGTTATTGAAGGCATTATTGTTGACGGCAATGTGGTGCTGTCGCCGCAGGCGGGTATTGTTAGTGTTACTGCTTCACCAAGTAAGCTGCGCGCTGTTGGTGATTTCATCACGGTTCTGGAATCTCGTCTGCAGCGTCAGGTTATTCTGGAAGCTCGTATTATTGAAGTAACTCTGAACGATGGCTATCAACAAGGGATAAACTGGAGTGACTTATACAATGGTAAAGCTGGTTGGGGAGTAGGGGTCGGTGTAGATTTTGCTGGAACAAATCCGCTTCCTGCAGCTTCAACTATAGGTGGTCTATTTGGGTTAACATATAGTGATGAAAGCAATAACTTTTCCGGCATGATTGAAATGCTGCAAACCCAGGGCACTGTACAAGTACTTTCTAATCCTCGTGTTAGTGCGTCGAACAATCAGAAAGCGGTTATTAAAATTGGTGAAGATTCTTATTTCGTAACCAACGTAGATTCGACAACTAATTTTGGAAGTGGAGGTAGTACACCTGTATCGAACTCAAATGTCGATTTAACACCGTTCTTCTCAGGTATATCTTTAGATGTTACCCCCCAAATTAGCGACGATGGTGAGGTCATTCTTCATGTACATCCGTCAGTTGTCGAAACGGAGGAGCAACAAAAAGTCATTACCTTAACCGACGGTGAGCTGGTGTTACCTCTGGCTCGTAGCAATATTCGTGAGTCAGACACCATAGTTAAAGCTCGCAACGGCGAAATAGTGGTTCTCGGTGGTTTGATGCAGACGACTAACTCCGAAGAAGTCAGTAAAGTACCGCTATTAGGTGATATTCCTTTGTTGGGCGAGTTATTTACTAACCGTCGCAACCGCCAGGAAAAGAAAGAACTGGTTATATTACTGAAACCGACTGTGGTGGGTGTTGATACCTGGCGCGATGAACTGAAACGATCTCGCGAACTGCTGCAAGAATGGTTCCCGGATATAGAGCAATAACTAAGGTAGTATGTACTTATACCATTACGGCTTACGCGAACTGCCCTTTACTATAACGCCGAACACGCAGTTCTACTACGACTTGAAAAGCCACCACGAAGCTTTCGAGGTGGTTTTAACGGCGTTAAAAACCGGTGAAGGCTTTATTAAAATTACCGGAGAGGTTGGAACCGGTAAAACTCTTCTGTGCCGACGGTTATTAAATGATATCCCTGACTTTTTTAAAACCGCTTACATTCCAGACTCATACCTTGACCCGGCTGAACTGAGGCTGGCCATTGCTCAGGAACTGGACCTGGAAACCGGACAAATGACCAATCAGCAGCAGCTGGCGCGGGCATTGCAACAGCGCTTGCTGGATATTAATAAAAACGGCCAGGCCGTGGTGATACTCATTGATGAGGCACAGGCGCTGCCGGAAGAAAGTCTGGAAGCTTTGCGTTTATTATCCAACCTGGAAACTGAACGGCGTAAATTGGTGCATATTATTTTACTGGGTCAGCCGGAACTGGATGAGCGTTTGTCACAAAAAGCCTTTAGGCAACTTCGTCAGCGAATCAGTTTTTCGCATAAATTAACCGCCATGAATGCGGATGAAACAGCCGAATATATAGCGCACCGGATGGATGTCGCCGGTTATCAGGGGACTCCGATATTTGACTGGAAGTTAGTCCGGCGATTACACCGTTGCAGCCGTGGCGTGCCCCGTCTGATTAATATGCTGTGCCATAAAATGCTGTTGCTGGCTTATGGTGAAGGACGTCATCAGCTGTCGACGCGGGACTTAAAGCTCGCGGTTAATGACACCGAAGACGCGGAATTGACTCGTTCTGTATGGCTTCCCGTAACGGTGTCTGTGTGCGTATTTTTTCTGGCGGCAGCCGCGCTCAGTTATTGGCAAATGGGTGGTTCGCTATGAGCGTTATTAATAAAGTTTTAAAAGATTTAGACCGTCGGGGGCAGCAGCCCTTCTCGAAAAGGGCGGCGAGTAGCGCCGTTGAGCGCCGCAGTAGTCATCGTTTAGGGTTATGGTTGCTGGCGCTGATGCTATTGATTGTTCTGGCCTTAGTGGTTTTTTGGTGGCAGTCGCGTTCAGAAAACACAATGACGGTAACGGAGAGCGAGCCGGCTGAAATGCCAAAACTGCAAGAGCGGGTCGAGCCATTCATTGATACTGCAGTGATAGAAGTGCCAGCTGAGCGCACCCCTCGCTCTGAAAGTGATTCACGGCAATCTAGTGAGATAGTATCACAAGACTTGGCTTCGGTTGTGATTCCGGAAACGGAACCGGAAAAGGCCGAAAAAGCAGAGTCCATGCCAGAAGAGCCTGTTGTTAACGCTGAAGACACCGAAAACGAGACGCAAAAAGGCGGTGAATTTAGCAAGCAACCCGTGCAGCTCTCGCCAGCAGAAATTTCCGCACAACATATTGAGAAGGCACAAAAAGCTCAGCAACAGGGTCGTTTAACTGCGGCGGAAGACCATTGGCGTAAGGCGCTTGCTGTTACACCTGAAAATAAAGAGGTGAGGAAAAAGCTGGCTGCTTTGCAGTTTGGCCGGAATAAGGTATCGCAGGCATTAACAACGCTAGAAGCCGGCTTTAAGCTGAACCCGGACGACTTTGAGTTTCGTCTGTTAAGTGCCCGTATTCTTGAAAAAGAAGCGCGGCCTGCCGCAGCACTGAGTTTATTGAAGCAAGCGACACCAGACGCCGGTGCCTATCCGGAATATGTCCAGAAACAGGCGTTGTTGGCCCAGTCTCAGGGTGATTATAAGACTGCTGCTGACGCATATCAGCGCCTTGTCGAGTCTGAACCGGAACAAGGCCGCTGGTATTTAGGTAAAGCCGTTGCGCAACAGGAGTTCGCGCCAGAAGTCGCTGTTGCCTCATATCAGGAAGCGTTTAAACGGATAAAACATCAGCCGACCCTGGATTTTATTGAGCAGCAAATTACGTCTTTACAGGTAACTGAAGCAGGTGAGCAATGAAGCGTCCTCGTCTTAAAATGCGATTAGGCGATTTGCTTGTTCACGAGCAAATCATCAGTGAAGAGCAGCTGCAAAAAGCACTAGAGCAACAGCGTATTAGCGGACGTAAGCTGGGCGCGACGTTAACCGATCTTGGCTATATTTCCGAACAGCAGTTACTCGAATTCCTGGCGCAGCAACTTAAACTGCCGCTTATCAGTATTTCTGAACGTAAAATTCCGGCTGAAGCCTTTAAATTGCTACCCGAAGTTCAGGCGCGTCGGCATCGGGCTTTGGTTATAGAAGCCAGCGAAGAGCAGGCATTAGTGGGTATGAGTGACCCGGCTGACCTGTCCTCAATTGACGCCATTAATCAATTATTGGCTCCGCGCCAGGTTGAACTTGCCGTGGTTCCCGAAGGCGAGTTGATGCAGGCCTTTGATAACCTCTATCGACGCACCAAAGAAATTGAAACCTTCGCCAGTCAGTTGCAGGACGAATACGAAGATACCAGTGAGTTTGAGCTGGGGCAGTTAAGCCTCGATGACGACACTGATGAAGCCACGGTGGCTAAATTACTGCAGTCCATTTTTGAGGATGCAGTGCAAGTTCGAGCCTCAGACATTCACATTGAGCCGGACGACCGTAAATTACGGATTCGCCAACGTGTGGACGGTGTATTGCAGGAAAATGTGCTGGAAGAAACCAACATTGCCAATGCGCTGGTGTTACGTCTGAAGCTGATGGCCGGGCTGGATATTTCTGAACGACGCCTGCCGCAGGACGGCCGGTTTAATATTAAAATTCGCAAACACAGTATCGACGTGCGGGTATCAACCATGCCGGTGCAATACGGCGAGTCCTGCGTGTTGCGTCTGCTGGACCAATCTGCCGGGCTGTTGTCGCTGGAACAAACCGGTATGCCTGCTTCTATTGTTAAGCGTATACGGGCTTTAATTAAACGTCCGCATGGCATGTTGCTGGTAACCGGGCCTACCGGTTCGGGTAAAACCACAACGCTTTATGGTGCACTTAGTGAGCTGAATACCGAAGGCAAAAAGGTGATTACGGTTGAAGACCCGGTTGAGTACCGCTTGCCGCGTATTTCGCAAGTGCAGGTGAACAGTAAAATTGGATTGGATTTCTCACGGGTTCTGCGCACCACCTTACGTCAGGATCCGGACATTATTATGGTTGGTGAGATGCGCGACCACGAAACCGTTGAAATTGGTTTGCGCGGCTCTATTACCGGTCATTTAGTTTTATCCACACTGCATACCAACGACGCCATTACCAGTGCCATGCGTCTAATTGACATGGGCGCACCGCCGTATTTGGTCGCTGCTGCGTTGCGAGGCATATTAGCTCAGCGTTTGGTGCGCCGGGTATGCGATAAATGTGCAGAGAGTTACCAGCCGGATGAAGCCGAAAGTCAGTGGCTGGAGCATTTACGTGAGGGTAGCTCGGGCTATTCTTTTAAACGCGGAGTTGGTTGCCAGACATGTAACCATACCGGCTACCGTGGGCGCATAGGTGTGTTTGAACTGCTGGAAATGAATACGCCAATGATGGATGCCTTGCGTGATGGTAATACGCGAGAGTTTGCAATAGCTGCGAAAGCGCATCCGGGTTATCAGTCTATGGCCACGGTTGCACTGGATTATGCCCGTGAAGGTATTACCAGCGTCGACGAAGTCTTGTTTCTGGCTGAAAGTGTTGAGGACAGTATCTGATGCAGTTTCGGTATCGTGCACGGGACAAAGCAGGGCAACTGCAGCAAGGTTCACTGGATGCGAGTGATGAGCGCAATGCTGCCGATGTACTGATGCGTCGCGGCTTGGTACCGTTATCGATTAATTCTGTAAAAAGTCAGAGCTTTTCCTTCTTGAATAGTGGCTTTGGGGAAAGTTTAAAGTCTGCGTTTCAGCAAAAAGTGTCGCTGGACGAGCTGATTATATTTTGTCGTCAAATGTATTCACTGACCCAAGCCGGTATCCCTATGTTGCGGGCTATTGAAGGGCTGGCAGATACCACCCAGAACAAGCGCTTACGTAAAACCTTGCAGGATGTGCATGAGCAATTGGAGCGGGGGCGCAACCTGTCGTCAGCCATGTCACATCACCGGGGCGTTTTTCCACGGCTGGTTATTGCTATTGTGCATGTGGGTGAAAATACCGGGCAGCTGGAAGAGTCCTTTCAGCAGCTGTCGGTTTATTTAGAAAAAGAGCAAGACACCAGAAAGCGAATAAAAGCAGCCACCCGCTACCCAAGTTTTGTTCTTATCGCGCTCGTCATTGCCATGTTTGTATTGAACATTTTTGTGATCCCAACGTTCGCTTCTATGTTCAGTCGGTTTAATGTCGAACTGCCATGGGCAACCCGCGCCCTGTTGGGCTCGTCTGAATTTTTTGTCGGCTATTGGCATGTGTTGTTGATTGCAATGGTCGGTGTTTTTTTCGGCCTCAGGTATTACATAGCGACAGACAACGGAAGACTGAAATGGGACAGCCTGAAGTTAAAAGTACCCATTATTGGCTCCATTTTAATGCGTTCCATGTTAGGTCGTTTTGCCCGCAGTTTTTCGGTCATGATAGGTGCCGGCGTTCCGCTGACACAGGCTTTATCTTTAGTTGCTGAAGCGGTGGATAACGCCTGGATGGAAAAGCGCATTATTGAGATGCGCCGCGGCATTGAACGAGGCGAAAACCTGTCGCGGGTTGCCCGACAGTCAGGCCTGTTTACGCCATTAATTTTGCAAATGATATCGGTTGGTGAAGAAACCGGCCGGGTTGATGTTTTGCTGTTAGAGGTCGCTGAATATTACGAACGTGAAACCGACTACGATCTCAAAACCTTAACAGCGCGTATTGAGCCATTAATGATAGCCGTTGTAGCCGTTATGGTATTGATTCTCGCGCTGGGCATATTTACCCCAATGTGGGATATGATGAGTGCGTATCAGGGACGATAATGACCAGAACCGCAACGGATGAGCGCAAGGGTATTCAGCGGCTGCAGAATATTCTGGTGGTTTTGCTGTTGTTGGTATTGGCTGCAGTGGCGGCCAGAATGGTTCTGGTTGAAGAGCCGCAAAAATGGCGTCAGACCGAGTTAGATATTGCGGTTTCGCGTTTTATAGACTCGCTTTGGCTGGCCAGAACCGAGTGGATGCGACGTGGTAAGCCAAAAGAAATTGCTTTGTTGTACGAGAATAAAGCGCAGCAAACCACGGTAGTAATGAATGAACAAGGGTGGCCGTCGGTTGAGCCGGGATGTTTGCAGTTATGGCAGCATCTGGGCAGTAACGTGCCCGGCAGCGCTTTAGATACGGAATTAGAGAACGGGAATTGTCATTACAGAATTAACCAAAAACCTTGGTTTTCCTATAAAAGTGACCGGGGTCAGGTTGTTCGGAAATAACCCGGGAACCCGGTGTTAAGTGTTAAAGGAATGTAATAAAATGGATTCTATTGGAGTTTTAGTATGAGAGCTAAAATGAGTAAAAAACAGCAGGGTTTTACCATCATCGAGCTGATTATTGTCGTAGTCATTCTCGGCCTGTTGGCAGCCGCTGCCATTCCTCGCTTCACCGATGTATCATCGGATGCTGAAGACGCCGCCCTAGAAGGTGTTGCCGGTGGTTTTGCCAGTGCGGTTGGCATTGTTCGCGGCGAATGGGAACTGAGCGGTCGTCCGAAAGGGGCCAGTGGCACGGGAGCCGGGGCTGAGGTGTCTATGGACCAAATTCAGCTTTACGTAGACGGTAGCACGGGGTATCCGGTGAGTGGTGACAATGCAAATGCGCACGACGAAAATTTAGCAGCAACGGACTGCGTCAGTGTTATGCAGTCTATTTTGCAGGGCGCACCAACGGTGACAACCAATTTTAATAACCTGAACGAAACACGCTATTTTACTTACGTGACACAAGATAGCGCAGCAGGTAACGATATGTGTGTTTACTATTTAGCGAACACCATAAAAAATGAAACAGAAGCTCCGTCGGGTGATGATTATCTGACAGTGGGCAATGCTTTCGTTTATAATCCACGCAACGGCGGCGTGAGTATTCATAGCAACAACCAGTAAGTTTTTTTACAACAATTGAGAGTTTTAATTATGCGCAATCAAAAAGGTTTTACCCTGATCGAACTGATCATCGTTATTGTAGTTTTGGGGATTTTAGCAGTAACGGCTGCGCCTCAGTTTATTAATTTTTCCACTGATGCACGCACATCTACTGTTAAAGGCTTAAAAGGTGCTTTACAGGGCGCTGCTCAAACAGTTTATGCAAAAGCTGCCATCGATGACGACTTGGATGGTACTTCGGCTACTCCCGTGCCGGTTAATGGTGTAGCTACCGTGAACGGTTACCCTGCTGCATCAGCTGACGGTATCGTTAAAGCAGCTAGTTTAGGTGCATATGATACAGCCGGTTCCAGTAGCGATCCAGCAGTTCCCTTTTCAAGTGAAGACTGGGTCTATACGGTTGTCGGCACAACTATCTACATAGCACCTGCGGAATCAGTAGATGATACTAGTACAGCTCTGAGTAGTGATGGAGATTGCCAGGTAAACTACGCTAACGCGGCTGATGCTAATACCCCTCCCGCAATCACTATTGATACCTCTGGTTGTTAAATTGTCTGTTTACAGGCGCGTGCTATGGCATGTGCCTGTAAATTAGGAGCTTCCAATGAAACTCCGGGGTTTCACCCTCATAGAACTCATCATCATACTGGTAATTATCGGTATACTCGCGGTAACGGTCGGTCCGGTCTTTTTTGATAACTCCGGCACAAAAAGCCAGGTCTTACGGCAACAAGCAATGAGTATTTTGCGCGGCATTCAGTTACAGGCTATGCAGGATACTCAAAACTGCTACGTGGCAGCGGTATCACAGAATACCTTAGGTCAACCGCTTACTACTGATAATAATTGTTCGAACCCTAAATTAGCTAGTGCTAATCAACTCCCTTCTACAGACGAAACTAATCACCAAATTCGTGACTCGAGAGGAGTAGAGTTTTCATTATCAGGAGCAAGTCCGGATAATGATCATATTGGTTTTGATGGCCTTGGGCGCCCTGTGATTTTCATAAAAGCAGGTGATACGACAGCTGAAGAAAGGCGTGTTTGCCTAAATGAGTCAGAGCCATGCATTCTCCAACTAACAGAGATTTCAGGAGCCAATCGAAATATCTGTATAAATCGAGAAGGTTATATCTATGAGTGTTAAGCAGTCAAAAGGCTTTACGCTTATTGAAATTGTTGTTGGCTTAGTCGTTATTGCCATCGTAACCTTAGTGGTTACGACGGGTATGGGTACGTTGTTTCGTCAAACAGTGGATCCATGGCAACAAGTTCGCGCGGCTGAGTTAGGTCAAAGTTTGATGAATGAGATTATGTCGCGAAAGTTTGATGAAAATAACACAGGCACTTTGCGCTGCTTCGAGAGTACAGCTGATTGTACCAACCCTTCAGAAAATGAATCCTGTCCTGCTACCGGTAACACTCTTCCTAATATTGATAGCGGAGAAACGCGTAGCGAATTTGATGATGTCGACGATTTTAATTGTCTCGGTATAACTGAAACAGGTTTAACTAATATTTTTGGCAATAATATCGAACCGGATTTTTATCGAGGTTTTAGTGCCGAAATTCGGGTTTATAGTATCCCTAATAACGATAACGATAACGATAACGATAATGTTAATGTTAATGTTATCAAGCAGATTGATGTTGTTATTGTGACTCCGCAGAATGAGCGTATTGAGTTTTCAGCGCAGCGGGGCAATTGGTGATGAGGGTAAAAGGCTTTACCTTAATTGAGCTCATTATTGTCATCGTGTTATTGGCAATTGTTTCGACCTTTACCTTTAGGTTTGTAGGCATAGGCGCTGAGATGTATGCAATCGGTGCAGAAAGACTGAAACAGCTTGAGCAAAGTCGTTTTGCTATAGAAAGAATGACCAGGGAGATTCGTAATGCAGTACCTAACAGCGTACGGGTCACACCTTCTCAACCAGTAAATACCACTTTTCAGTGCCTGGAGTTTGTTCCTATAAAAGTTGCGGGTACTTATTATAATGCGCCTTTCCGGAAAACGGATGAAAAAAGCTTAGACTTTGTCAGTACAGCAGATGATTGGGATGACATTACTACCGAAGATAGGCTATTTATCTACGCGACTTTACCCACATGGATATACAGAAACGAAAATCGATTCGCCACTGTAGAGCAAAACACAGTTAGGGTAGACGAACATACCCCCATAACACTAAACGATGATAGCTTATTCGCGCAGCGGTCGCCGCGTCAACGACTCTATGTCGGCAACACTCCGGTCAGTTTCTGTATTGAAGGGGATAAACTGTTTCGATATGAAAAGTATGGCTGGCTTGCGGAACAACCTGAACCCAATGATTTTTTGCCTCTCAATCATAAAAAGTCGCAAATAAGTTCGAACCTCGTTAACTTAATAAATGCGCCTGATAGTAACAAAACGTCAGCTTTTCAGGTGGAGCGCTCAGTTTTAAGACGCAGTAATGTTATTCATGTATTTTTAGAATACCGTAGTCGTCAACAAGAACGTTTATATTACAATCACGATATTCGGATACCCAATGCACCGTGAAACCTTTAATCCAATAAAATTCTCTGGAAGTCAGCGCGGCAGTGCCCTGGTTGTGGCTATTTTTGTGATCGTTGTGTTGGGTCTTTTAGTCAGTGTTCTTGGCCGTCTAGTGCGTACGAGTTCCGAAAGTGTTGTGGTTGAAGTGCTTGGAAATCGGGCTTTTTTTGCCGCCGAGACAGGCCTGCAAAATGCGATGACTGAGCTGTTTCCGCTAAATTCCACGATACAATCTTGTGAGGAGGTGACTCGAACCACCATTACACTCAGTCGCGGTGGACTCAAGCGCTGCGAGTACACTGTCGAGTGCACTGATTATTTTTATCCTGCTGCTGGCGAAACTCATTACCGCATCGAGTCAACAGGTCGGTGCGACGTTGGAAATCAGAGTGCGAGCCGTGTGCTGGCTGCAGAGGCAAGGTCGATGCAATGAAAGTTATAGTTCCTCCGCCCTCAGGTTCGCAAGCCACAGAAACCGAATTGTTAAGGAGTGACGGTTATGTCGAAAGTGCTTAAGGTTTTCGTCGTCGCTTTAGTGGTATTTACTTCGTTCTCTGCTGTGGCTGCGACTTACAACTTACCAAATAACGATCTGCCCGGGTGTTCTAAATCTGGTAATACCTATACCTGTCCTAACGGGTTAAATCTGAATTTCCGCGACCGAATCCAAATTTCCGGCAACAATTTGGTTGTGATTAATGTGAATGGTAATTTTAATCTTGGTTCTGAAATGCGCATTAACGAGAATGGCGGCGCTCAGCAGTTAACAATCACTACTACGGGCTCATATAACGGCGGCTTTCAAAGCGTTATTAACGCGAATATTAGCAGCCAGCAAAACATTACCCTGGCCAATGAAAACATTTTTTCAGGTTCTTTAGTTGCGGCAAACGACGTATCAGTGGGGTTTCGAACAAATATTGATGGCTCCATTCGCTCGACCAGCGGCAGCGTTATTTTACAGGGTGAAAACAGTATTACGGGTAATGTTGATGCCAGAGATAATGTCATTGTGCGCTTCTTAACTGAGGTAAATGGCAACCTTAACGCTACAAACGGGAATGTCGTACTCGAAGGACAAAACGATGTCTCCGGTGCTATTTTCAGTGGCGGTGATACCATTTTACGTTTTCGTTCAGACGTAGAGGGGGCGATCACCAGTAACGGTCGCGTTGTGTTAGAGGGCGAAAACACCGTTAATGGCAATATTATT
Source organism: Idiomarina sp. 017G (assembly GCF_004362265.1). Lineage (NCBI taxonomy): Bacteria > Pseudomonadati > Pseudomonadota > Gammaproteobacteria > Alteromonadales > Idiomarinaceae > Idiomarina > Idiomarina sp. 017G. Next base: position 74,172 of record NZ_SNWT01000006.1, read on the forward strand.
GCCGGCGACGACGTAACACTTAGATACGGCTCCGATGTAAATGGTGATATTGATGCAGATGGTAGCGTAACGCTGGATGGAGCGAATATTGTTGATGGAAATATTAACGCTACTGACAGGGTCACCATTCCTAACTCGAGCACGGTAACAGGCTATGTCAATGCCCCGCAGATTATTGACGAAAGTAATGTTCAGGGAGAAACCTGTGACATCAACAACAACGAAGGGCCTTGCGGGAGTGAACCGCCCGACCAGCCGTTAGACGGGCTTGGTTACTGGGCTTTTGATCAAGTCGAGTGGAGAGGGCAGTTTGGTGAAGTTCTGGATATTTCCGGCAACGGGCTGCACGGGCAAGCATTAAGAGGTGCAAATACTTCAGGGTTTAATCCGGCAATTGCAGGCAGCCCAGGCACCTGCCGTTATGGCAAATTTAATGGTGATAACGCAGTGCGCGTAGATAACGCTCAGTCAATTGCTAATGCTGAATCTGTAAGTGTTGCGTTTTGGTTTAAAGGCAGTGCTACTGGGCAAAATCAGTCGGATCGTTACCAGAGTCTTTTAGTGATAGGTAACGGACCTACTGAGGGGGCTTCCGGACGTTTCGAAGTTTACCGGCAGGACACCCGCGATGGTGGCGGACTGTATTTTGAAATACGCCGAAATAACGGCGAAATTGTTAATGTCGAGGCAGGTAACACGCGACAAGGGCAAACAAATTTGCTGGACGATAACTGGCATCATCTGGCGGCTTCCTATGACCGTAATGCACGTCGTTTAACTCTGTATATTGACGGGCAACAGGCAGATCAAACCTCATTTAATGGGTCATCTAATTTGAACGCTGTTGCCCCCCGTTTGTATATTGGCGGACAAGGAACCGGGGAAAACAGTTTCTACGGCGAAATTGATGAGGTTTTTATTGATGACAAGGTTCTCACCCAAAGTGACGTGACAACATTAAAAAGCATTACGCGACCTTGCAATGATCAACGGCCACTTTGTGAAGATGTCTGGCCTGTTGCTTTTGAAGTGCCTAATAACGTTTCCAAACCTTTTGATTTACCTGATCGCTCCTACAATACGCAGCTTCCCGCGCAGTTGCAGCCGGATGATTACTTACGTACTGGTAATTTTGATGATGTGGGGTTTAATTACAACACTAATGGACAAACTTCACGCGTTTATATTGATGGTGACTTGACCATACAAGATGGTCGTAGGATTAATTCCGGTGGCAGTGCTGATGAGTTCATTCTCATTGTAACGGGAGATCTTACGTTAGAGCAGGATGTAGAAATTAATGGCTATATTTACGTTGCCGGTAACCTTTATTTCGAACCTAGCTTTTTCCCTTGGCGTGTGACAGAAGTTACGGGGGGCTTGAGTGTTGGTGGGGGAACTATTAATCTCGGAGGTTCAGGAAGGGGCCCGGAAGTGACTTATGTACCTCCCTCCACGCCAATTGAAGGGGGCCAGTTTTGTTCTGCCGAGCCTGCTCAGCCAGAGGCTCCTATCTTAAAATGGCGGATGAATAATGGCCCCTGGGATGGAACTTCCGGCGAAGTCATTGATGCTTCAGGTAATGATTTAAATGGCAGAGCTTATAGAAATGCGACTTGGTTTAGTGCAGATTCAGGTTCTGCATTAACCACGAACAGCGCCAATATGGGGACTTGCGGATACGGTTTCTTCGAAAATAGTCAGCAAAGTTACATTGAAGTGGCTGATAACACTAAACTGGATTTCTCTAATGAGTTTACGATCGGCCTCTGGGTTAAACCTTCTTCGTACCCAAACAATGACTTGATGAGTATTTTGTCAAAAGATGACAACTATGAGTTTCATTTAAGGTCAGACGGGACTATTAATTGGTGGTGGGTCGATTCAAACGGTACTATACATCAATTTAATAGTACTCAGACTGTTCCCTTAAATAAGTGGAGTTATGTAGCTATCCGTTACAGAAATGGTCAGCAAACCATGTTCATTGGCGGTGACGTTGCTGGAACTGCGACGTATAGCGGCACATTAATGACAAACCAGAAAAATCTCCAGCTAGGTGCGGATCAGTTTCTAGGTGGGCGTTATTTTAACGGCTTTTTAGACGAACTCTCTATTTTTGACAAGGCGCTGACAGACTCTCAAATACGGGATCTGGAGGACCAGAGGGAGCAGTGTACGGTCGAAGAGAGTGTTGATCACTACAGACTTGAGTTTAATAAGCAGGCTTTAACCTGCACTGGAGCAGAGATCACAGTAAAAGCATGCGCTGATGTGAGTTGTAATTCCTTGTTTAGTGATACTACCTCAGTTGGCTTATCACTTACCCCTGCCGCCAACAGTTGGAGCAGCAACCCTTTAACCTTTACCGGAGAGGGTTCTACTAGGCTACAAAAGTATCAGGCCGGTAACGATCCATATCCAGTATCGATAAGCAGCTCAACCCCGGCCGCGATTAATCCACCACAGTGTTTTATTAACGGTACAGAAGCTGCCTGCTCCATTCAATTTAATGATACGGGCTTTATTTTTACAGATGGTCCGGAATGGAGTAACAGAAATATACCTAAGCAAACCGCAGGTGTTCCGTATAATGACCTTTATTTGCAAGTCGTAGAGCTTAATCCGAATACATTAGCCTGTCAGTCAGCGACGTCTGATCTTTCACAAGTTCAGATCAGTCGACGCTGTCTGAACCCAAATTCTTGTAGTGATACAACGGAGTATCCTCAGGCGGTTATGAACTTAGCGACAGACCTGGGTAATGTCGATGTTCCGGTAAACCCAGACTTTGCGCCGTTAGCGACCAGTTTCAGTAATAGTCAGGAAAAAATAATAAAGGTTGAATACGGTGACGTAGGAGAAGTGCAGTTAGAAGCTAAGGCTACTTTACCAAATGGTAAAGAGCTGACGGGAGTATCTGAATCTTTTGTCTGGCAGCCTCAAATTGGTGTTCAGTATTCCAATGTACAGGAAAGTTTTTCAGACAGTGAAATTATAGCAAGAGCAGGAACCCCAATATCGGTGACATTAACTCCCTTAAATGCGTATGGTTCAATAACACCTAACTTTGGAAAAGAACAAGACCCTGAAAGCCTGAGATTAGCCCCGAATGCAACCATAGGTCTAGTAGATGAAGAAGCTGGAGAGCTAATTGTTTTTGATTCTTCGGAGCCTGGAGTGCCACCATCTGCTGAGCGTGATTATAATGTTACTTACAAAGAGGTTGGAATACCGATTTTAAAAGCAGAAATTACTAGCGGCGACGGCGATAGCGACTATTTATCCGGCGTGCATGCTCCAGAGCCTGTTGTTAATTCTTTTTCTCCAGGCCGGTACATTCCTGACCGATTCAAGATCAGTTCCACCGGCTTCACTAATAGGTGCGACGAAGGAACGAATAACTTTTTCTACATAGATCAGGCGCAGAAATTAAAAACTATTACTCGCTTTGAAGCAGTTAATGCAATGGGCGAAGTGACAAAACATTACGATAGCTCCTTACCTTATGTACAAGATGATTTTGCGCTGGAATTTTATGCATTCAACCAAGATTCTGCGGGTGATGCTCCAACGCCCGATAACAGTCAATTAAAAATGAGAGATCCAGAGGACACAAAAGATTCTACAAGCTTAGTTTGGAATGACGGTGTAGGCTCGTTTGAATCATCTGAACCCTTTGTACGATATGAGCGCAAAACGTGCCCTCAAGATGAGGCGTCCTGTTTGTCAGAGGAGGGGCCTTATAAAGATTATCATTTGGGAATACAAATTAATGACGGCGAAAATGGCCGTTATCTATCAATATTGGCCGATTCCGACTTGAGCAGTGGCGCACCGAGGCCTTATTATGATTATGGAAACGCCAAATTGATTTGGGGTCGCTTCGTACTTAATAATATTTTTGGTGCTTCTGTCGACCCACTAGCGATAGAAGGTAAGGCTGAATATTGGAATGGTAGTAAATTTGTAATCAACACAGATGATAGTTGCACGGTGTTTACAGGCGATGATTTTAATGACGATATTGAAAATGATGATCTTGATGTTACTCCACAGCTTGAATCAGGTGCAGGGACAACTTTAGTTAAAGGGGAGCTGCTAGATTCGAGTACAATTATAACTGAGCAGTTCGCTTGGTTAGCGCCGGAGTCGCTAAAGGATTCTGATTCAACCGGAAGCTTTACTTTCGAACTCGTCGTCCCTCCTTATTTACAGTACGAGTGGGATAACGATAAAAATGATGAGAATAAATACCAAGACAACCCCACAGCCGAAGGCACATTCGGCATTTACCGGGGGAGCGATCGTCAAATTTACTGGCAGGAAGTGGGTTGGTAGAACGAATTATAACGATTAATCGACAATTCGATGACAATGCCTCTTGCTCTTTTGTTAACAAGCAAATAGCATAAAGCAGAGTTTAAACGAAAAATGCGGACGTTGACGAACGTTCATAATTATTACAATAACGATAGTGCGACTACAGCTTTGGCTTTTACGCCGCTTTGTTATTTTTTCAAGCTTGGAATGGAAACATGATGCGATTGGCTCGACTGGCCCTGGTAATGGCCTCTACATTGACATTCGCCTCGACGGCTCTTGCTCAGCAGGAGATGACTGTCGAAGAAATTGCTAACCAAATTTCGACTCTAGAGAGCGATTTTGAAAACTTTTCTGGCACCGTAAACACGCTTCAGCAAGAAGAGCGGGACCTGCGGGAAAAGCTACAAAACTTGCGTGAGCGCAACAGCGAACTGGAAACGAAACGCGAATCAGCATTGGCGGAAATGAATGACCGCTACCAACGTTTGGTGGAAGACCCAACGATTGATATTGCTGGCGCTCAAGAAGCGTACAAGCAAGCCGTTATGGCTCACCAACAGAATAAAGCAGACATTAAGCAGCAAGTGAGCCTGGTTAATGAGAAAGCGCGCGAAGTAGAAGAAGCGCGTGTGAGCAAACACAGCCTGATTAATGAAATTGAGACGCTAAAAGAGCAACGTAATTTAGCTCGTGTCGATCGCTTAGAAAATGAATTTAATCGTACTGGCGAACTCGAAGTGAGTCAGTCAATTAGCTGTGACCGCCAGGAAACACTGGGACAGTGTGAAAATCGCGGCAAACTCATGGCTAAACAAAAAGCGTCTAAGCAGTACCTTAATACCATTTTGGATGGTTTAAGTGAGGCTTCACTCGCTCGTGAAAACATTGAAAAAGCCAGCCCGAATGTACAAATTCTGGGCTCTAAAACAATTAGTAACGGTTTTAGTGGCGCGGGTAACTATGGGGTTAAATTGGCGGTTGAACTGCGTGGACAGTTACCTCAAAGCCAGGCTTGTACGTTATTGAACGTTGACATGCGCTATTGTGCGTCGGAGCAACGGCCGGGGGAGCTGCAAGCGGGTGATGAGGAAACGGTTGATAGCTCCGTCATGCACCCGTTAACCATACGCTCTAACGTGTATGACGATGAAGTTGTTATCGATGGTGTTAGCTATGGTTCTACCCCGCTGGAGGTTATGCTCCCGGGTGGTGAACATCAGATTGAAATTCTTAAGTATGGTTACTCTGCCTATGCGGAGAAAATCTTACTAAAAGACGCTACCGCTATTCGGGCTGAATTAGAGAAGTCGGATTACTCTTTTACTCGCGGCGAAAAAATTCAGGATATTCTGTATCGCGATGTTCGTGGTCCTGAATTGGTTGTCGTTCCTGCGGGTAAATTTAAAATGGGTGACCTGGTCGGCAATGGTTTACCAAACGAACGTCCGGCAGAGACGCGTGAAATTCCAACCGCATTGGGTATTTCTGATACTGAAATTACGGTTGAGCAGTTTGGCAACTTTGTAGAAGATACCGCTTATGTCACCGAGGCTGAAAAAAACGGTACTTGCGCAAGCCTAAGTAATGGTCGCCCTCAGTTTAATGAAAAGCTGAGCTGGAAAAATCCTGGATTCAAACAGTCTGAAAGCTCTCCGGTGGTTTGCGTCAGTTATAACGACGCACAGGCTTATGCTGAATGGTTAACTCAAAAAAGTGGTTTTAAATACAGCATTCCCACTGAAGCGGAATGGGAATACGCTGCACGCGCCGGGTCGGAAACCGATTTCTGGTGGGGAAATGATGTTGGTTATGGCAAAGCAAACTGCCGTAACTGTGGAACAGATTGGTCAAATACACGTCCAGCTCCGGTAGCTAGCTTTCATCGTAACCCTTGGGGATTATACGATACTGTCGGTAACGTCTGGGAGTGGGCTGAAACCGATGAGGGTGTTGTAGTTAAAGGCGGAGCCTGGAACTTTACACCAAGTTTGGCAAGAGTTTCGACAAAAATGGAACTTCCGTCAGATTTTAACTCCAACTACATTGGATTCCGTGTTGTAAGAGCTCAGTAAGTACTTACTGCGCTCTTTGCTGTCACTCTGTTAGCTTATAAGTAGGGATATACCGCTTCATGTTTAAAAAAATTCGCGGCCTTTTTTCAAACGACCTTTCTATTGACCTGGGAACAGCGAATACGCTTATCTACGTCAAAGATGAGGGTATCGTTCTGAACGAGCCGTCTGTTGTTGCCATTCGTCAGGAACGCTCAGGCGGGCCAAAATCTATCGCCGCCGTTGGTGCAGCAGCAAAACAAATGCTGGGTCGTACACCAGGAAACATTCGTGCCATTCGACCTATGAAAGACGGTGTTATCGCAGACTTCTATGTGTGCGAAAAAATGCTCCAGTTTTTCATCAAACAAGTGCACGACAGCCATTATTTTCGTCCTAGCCCTCGTGTTTTGGTTTGTGTTCCATGCGGTTCAACCCAGGTAGAGCGTCGTGCTATTCGTGAGTCTGCATTGGGCGCTGGCGCTCGTGAGGTTTATTTAATTGATGAGCCAATGGCTGCTGCTATCGGTTCAGGTTTACCTGTGTCTGAAGCTACAGGCTCTATGGTGGTCGATATTGGTGGTGGTACAACCGAAGTCGCCATTATTTCATTAAACGGTGTGGTTTATTCATCATCGGTTCGTATTGGTGGTGATAAATTTGACGAAGCCATTATTAACTATGTTCGCCGTAACTTCGGTGCACTTATTGGTGATGCAACTGCTGAACGTATTAAGCACGAAATTGGTTCTGCATTCCCCGGCGAAGAACTGAAAGAAATTGAAGTTCGTGGCCGTAATCTTGCTGAAGGTGTTCCGCGTTCATTTACTCTTAACAGTAATGAAATTCTGGAAGCTTTGCAGGAACCTTTAATGGGTATTGTCAGTGCCGTTATGGTTGCGCTTGAGCAGTCTCCACCTGAGCTCGCATCAGACATCTCCGAGCGCGGTATGGTATTAACTGGTGGTGGTGCGTTACTGAAAGACATCGATCGTTTGCTCCTGGAAGAAACCGGTATTCCGGTTATTATTGCTGATGATCCGTTAACTTGTGTTGCACGAGGCGGCGGTAAAGCTCTGGAAATGATTGATATGCATGGTGGTGATTTATTCAGTTATGAGTAATTCATGAAGGCGCTGTTTGCCCGCGGTCCATCCTTACTCTCCAGGCTAGTGCTCGCACTAGCCTGTTCGTTTCTGCTGATCTTTATTGACCACCGTCTTCAGGCCATGAAGCCGGTTCGGTTATTTCTGAATTCCCTGGTGGCTCCGGTTCAGTATTTGGCTATTTTGCCGGAACAACTGCTGGATGGTGTCTCCGAATCATTAAAAACCACGTCGCAGTTAAGCGATGAAAATAGGCGGCTAAAGCGGGCTATTCTTGAATTACAGGGTGAGCAACAGCAACTTCGCTTTCTTCAGAATGAGAATAAACGGCTACGGGAACTTCTTGGTTCAGACGCCCGCGACTCAGTCCGGCGTATGGTTGCCGAGGTCATCGCCGTTGCCTCAGAGCCGTTTTCACAGCAACTGGTTATTAATAAAGGCACGCTGAGCGGAGTGTATGAAGGCCAGCCCGTACTAGACAGCAATGGCATTATTGGACAAGTGCAGGATGTAGGCGGTAATACCGCTCGTGTATTGCTACTCTCAGACCAGAGTCATGCGATATCTTTGCGTTCAGAGCGCAATGATATTCGTGTACTGGCGCAGGGAACCGGCGATATCGGACGGCTGGAGTTGATGTTTATTCCTCACAGTACTGAGCTAAAAGAAGGGGATCTCCTAATGTCTTCGGGGTTAGGGGGCATATTTCCTGAGGGGTATCCGGTGGCAACAATTCGACAGATTGTCAGAGATGAATCTCTCCCTTTTGCTAAAGTGATAGCGGATCCCGTCAGTGCGCTTGACCGCGTTCGTAATGTTCTATTGTTGTGGCCAAGCGACGGCGAGCAGCAACCTATTTTTGATGAGGACGAGGAATGATCGTGATAAAACCCGGCTTCATTACGTTGTTGATCACCTACATCATTGCGCTGACTCTTATGGTTATGCCAATGCCTGCCGCGTTCGATACCTTTCGGCCTGACTGGCCAACTTTGGTTATGCTGTACTGGATAATAGCCTTGCCGCACCGGGTAAATATGGGAACCGCTTTGGTGCTCGGCGTGCTGAGCGATATATTGCTGGGTTCTATTGTCGGTGTTCATGCTTTAGGTATGGTCGTTGTCACTTATTTTGCGGCACGTCATTTTCAGCGCATTCGCAATTTTGCGCTAATACAGCAAGCACTGGTTATTGCCGTGCTGATTTTTATTAAGCGCTTTGTTGTGTTTGAAGCCAATGTTTTTCTACACGACGCTGAGTTTACTTTCTCTTACTTCTGGCCAGTGCTCACCTCCGCTGTTTTCTGGTTGTGGGTGTTTCCCTTACTGCGAAAAGTTCGTCGTCAATTCGGAGTGGTTTAATGCGCCTGCTGCTAGCTTCTTCTTCTCCCCGTCGGCGAGAGTTGCTGACACTATTGCACCGGCCCTTCGATTGTGAAGTTCCCGAAATTGAGGAGCTAAGAGGGGCTAGTGAGAATGCCGTTGATTATGTGGTCCGTCTGGCTGAAGAAAAAGCTCAGGCTGTGGCACAACGACAGCAAACTCCCTGTCTGGTGATAGGCTCTGATACCCTGATAAGCTTTCAGGGGCAGGTGATGGAAAAACCAGAGAGTTATGAACATTTCAGTCAAATGATGAAACAACTTTCTGGTCAGACACATCAAGTTCTGACATCAGTGAGTGTTTGTCGCTGGAATGGTCACAGCGTGGTTGCCAGCGAAACAGCGCTAGTTACAACTCAGGTGGAGTTCGCTGCGCTGAGCCAGGAAGAAATAGATGCCTACTGGGAAACCGGTGAACCTCATGATAAAGCGGCTGGCTATGGTATTCAGGGCTATGGCGGAAAATTTGTAAAACGTATTGAAGGTAGCTACTTTGCTGTTGTTGGCTTACCTTTATATGAAACTGAACAGTTATTGCGGATGTTTGAAATGACAGGTGAAGTCGATGAGCGTTGAAGTCCTAATGAATGTGACCCCCACAGAGACTCGTGTAGTGCTTGTTGAAAATGGCATCCTACAGGAAGTCCATATTGAACGTCAGGCAAAGCGTGGCTTAGTTGGTAACATCTACATGGGGAAGGTATCACGGGTGTTGCCGGGAATGCAGGCGGCGTTTATTGATATTGGCCTCGACAAAGCGGCCTTTTTACATGCCTCGGACATTGTCGTTCAGGTGGATGGTGATGATTTACCCCGACCTGACGAAAAGCCGCAACAAAGCATCACTGAACTAGTGCATCAGGGGCAACATATTATGGTGCAGGTGGTTAAAGACCCTTTGGGAACCAAAGGAGCGCGTTTAACCACCGACATCACCCTACCGTCACGGTACCTGGTCTTTATGCCTAAGAGTGACCATGTAGGCGTCTCTCAGCGCATTGAAGAAGGCGAGGAGCGGGAACGTTTGCGGCAGTTGGCAGAAGAGGTCAGTAAAAGCGACGGAAAATTCATTGTTCGTACAGCGGCAGAAGGTGCCTCAGATCAGTCGCTGCGGGGCGATGCTGACTTTCTGTTCCGGTTGTGGGAGAAAATAAAGGCGCGGAAAAAGTCTCAACGCAAAGTGGGCATGCTGTACGAAGATCTGAATCTTTCCTGTCGTGTATTGCGTGACTTTGTCGGCGAAGAAATAGAGCGCATTCGGGTCGACTCCAAAGTCACCTTCGATACGCTCAAAGTGTTTACTCAGGATTTTATTCCCGAACTAACGAAAGTACTTGAGTATTACACCGGTGACCGGCCTATTTTCGACTTATTTGACGTCGAAAATGAAATGCAGCGAGCGCTCGATCGTCGGGTTGATTTGAAATCGGGGGGCTCTCTGATCATTGATCAGACTGAAGCAATGACCACGGTCGATATCAATACAGGTGCGTTTGTTGGTCACCGTAATTTGGAAGAAACCATATTTAATACCAATATCGAAGCCACGCAGTCGATAGCTCGTCAATTGCGGCTACGGAACCTTGGCGGCATTATCATTATTGATTTTATCGATATGCAGGACGAGGAGCATAAGCGACGGGTATTGCACAGCCTTGAACAGGCGTTAGGCAAAGATCGTGCAAAAACAACCATTAATGGTTTTACCTCGCTTGGGTTAGTGGAAATGACCCGGAAACGCACCAGAGAAAGCCTGGAGCACGTTTTGTGCTCGGAGTGTCCGGTTTGTCTGGGGCGCGGCAGCATGAAGACGGTTGAAACCGTCTGTTATGAAATTATGCGTGAAATTGTCCGGGTTCATAAAGCTTATGAAGCCGATAAGTTCGTTGTTTATGCCTCTGCACAGGTAAGTGAAGCCTTACTTAACGAAGAATCTCATGCGCTGGCTGAACTTGAGCTGTTTGTTTCGCGTCAAATAAAAATACAAACCGAACCTCTGTATAATCAGGAACAATTCGACGTAGTAATGATGTAAGGCGCATGCGGACACTGTCGTGGATTTTGAACAAACTCTGGCTAACGCTGGCTATTGTGCTGGTGCTGGTTGCTGTCGGCCTGAGTTTATTGCGTTACAGCCTGCCATACCTGCCCGATTTGACCGAACCCCTTGAAGAGCAACTGGAAGCCCGTTTCCAGCAACCCGTGAGCATTAGTGACTTATCTATGGCCTGGACCCGGGAAGGCCCTTCCATTGTGCTGGATAATTTAGTTTTGCTGGAACGCGAGCAGTCGCCTGTGCAAGTTCGTGTTGGTAAGGTTCATGTGGTACTCGATTTCTGGAAAACTTTACTGGATCAACAGCTCATTGCGCAGCAGTTTATTCTTAATGACGCCCGCATAGCGGTAGATATACGCAAATTCTCGGCAGCTAACGAAGCTGAGAAATTAGATTTAGACTACGTTAACCGCTTATTCCTGCAGCAATTAGAGAAGTTTTCACTGAATAATGGTGAGTTGCTACTGACAAACTTGCGGGGCGTAACGCGAGAAATTGATATTGACCGACTGTCCTGGACCAATGAAGGCAAAAAGCACCAGGGGATTGGCCAATTCCGGATGGAAGACTTTGCGACTAATAGCCTGGATTTCATTATTGATTTGCGCGGTGATCGCTGGTCGGAGTTTAATGGTCAGTTCTATGTTAATTCACAGAACGTTGATATCAGTCCCTGGCTTGAAGAGCAACTGGGCGACATTGACGTACAAGCTTCAAACGTAAACTTTACCGGTTGGCTCGATGTTCGTAATGGTCAATTATTTGAAGGATTAGTTAAGTTAAGAGACAACCGTATTACCTGGTTAGACAATAATTCCGAAGAACTTAACTGGTTGCAGTTACCCGAGGGAGAAATTGTGCTGCGGCCGGAAGAAAATGGCTGGCTACTCAACAGTATGCCAATGACAGTAAATACCTCGGTAGGTCATCTTGAATTACCGCGTATAGCCTGGCAGCAACTGGATGAGATCCACGATATCAGTGTAGATAATATCGCAATTGATGAGGTTACCGGGTTACTACCTCTGCTGCCTTTTAATATATCAGCGGAATCGGTCATGAGCCTGGGGTTAAAGGGTAAGGCCAGTGTGCGCTATCGCCTGCATCCTGTCTCCGGCCAGCAATGGTCTGTAAAAAGCCACAACCTGTCGGCCGACGGAAATGAGCGCTGGCCTGGTTTTAATGGCCTTGATGTCAGTATAAGCAGCTTGTCGAATCACGGTTTGTGGCAAGTAGAAGGTGACAACGTTAGCCTTACGGGAAACAGTCTTTCCGGTAAGCAAGCGTGGGATATTGATACTTTTAATTTGTCCGGCTCCTGGTTGTTACAAGCTGATAACTGGCGGGTAAATTTAGAGCAGCTCCAACTTCGGCGAGACGACTTTCAGCTTACCGGCAGTGGCGGTTTGTCCGGCGACAGTGAAACAACACCACAAATTGACTTATTGCTTTCTACCGCACAGGGCTTTTCTGTCGACACGGCCCGCAAGTTGCTGCCATCAATTATGGGTCAGGGAGTCAAAGACTATCTTTCCGCAGCCTTAGTATCCGGTCGGGCTCGTGGCATGGAATTACTTTGGCGAGGCCCTGTCACTCAGTTTCCGGCGGCGACCAATCAAGGTGTCTTCAATGCGCGGGTGGAGTTCGATGATTTAACCTACCGGTTTCAGCCAGACTGGCTTCCGCTAGCCGATGCTCCGGTAAAGCTCGACTTTTATAACAGAAGCTTGTTCATGTCGACCGATGCAGGGCATATAGAAGATGTGCAGGTAACCCGGGTTGACGCGCAAATTAAGGACTTAGCAGATGCTTCGCAGGGCCTGCAGGTTCAGGCTAGTGTTAGTGGAAAGGGTGAATCGTTGTTACCTGTTTTTGAGCAGTCGCCGCTGGACAGCGTAACCGAAACGCTCATTCAAATTGACCCGAGCGGAGAGGTTTCTGGTTCTTTTCAGTTGGATATCCCCTTAAATAGCTCGCGAGATGTCGATGTCGCTGTTGATGCTCCGTTGGCCGGGTTGTCTTTTAATATTGACGCCATACAACAAGATTTTACGGTTTCTGAAGGTATTCTGAAGATCGACAACAGCAAGGTTAGTACCGAAGGGTTGCGCCTTAACTGGTACGGTATGCCTATACCAACGAAAGTATCGGGAGAGCTAAACGGGGCGGATTACTTACTGAATGTGAATACAACTCTGGACTGGCAAAGCGAACCCTTATTTAAGCAATTGCCTTATCCACAGTGGAAACCGTTTTTCTACGGAGCGGTAAATGGTGAAGCTAATCTCCAGTTAACTTTTAACGCAGACGATGTCGGCGTTGCGTTGGAGTCTCAGTTTGATTTGACCGGTCTTGAGACATCGCTTCCAGCGCCGTTGCAAAAAGATTTTGGAGATAACTGGCAACTGTCGGTTCAGCTCAATGGGACTGGAGAAGAACTGCGTTTACGAGCAAGTATTGACCAGCGCCTTAACTGGGATAGTCGCTGGCAGCCGGGCAGTGGAGGCTGGCAAATGGCCAGACTGGATATTGGTGAAGTGAACTCTGCGAATGAACTGGTTAACGGCTTTGCGATAAACGCACAGCTTCCGCATGCAGATATCGGACGGTGGTACTCAGTACTTTATGCGTTGGCCGGGGATTCAAACGTTGATACTGAAAGTGGTAGTGGGGAAGGGTGGTTGCCCGATTCCATTCGTATTGAGACGCCTCAGTTACAGTGGGGACAGCAGAAATTTGCTCAGGCGGATATCCAGGTGTGGCCAGAAAACTCAGTCTGGCAGGCCCGGGTGGATGCTAAGAATGCGGTGCTAAGCGCGACCATTCCGGAAAGCTTTGTACAGCAAGGGATAACCGTAAGAGCGGATTATTTGGCGTTAAGCAGCAATGTTGAGCTTCCGGAAGCCACCGAGAAGACAGACTGGAATTGGCTCGAGAAAGTACCCGCACTTAACTTTTTCTGTCGCAGTTGTCGTATTGACGAGCATGAGTTAGGCGAAGTTGAGTTAGTACTTGCTCCGCTTGAAGACGGCTTCAGTATAGAAAAAATGGCTCTTAAAAAGGGTAGTGATGAGTTGGCTGTAACAGGTTATTGGCGCTACACAGACGAGCAGGCTTTAAGTGCGCTTTCGGGACGTTTGGAGGCTGGAGACCTTGGTGATTTATTACGTGACTATGGTCTGGAAACGGCAGTAAGAGACAGTGCTGCCGTTATTGACTTTAACTTAAACTGGCGTGACCACTTGTATCAACCAGACTGGAGTTCGCTGAGCGGGGAAGTGGTCTGGGATTTAGAAAAAGGCTATCTGGCCGAAGTGAGTGACGGCGGCGCGCGTATTTTTTCGTTATTGAGCCTGGACAGTATTCTCCGAAAGCTGACTTTAGATTTTCGTGATATTTTTTCGCAGGGAATGTTTTTTACTGACCTAACTGGCAGTGTTCAGATCGAAAACGGTGTTGCGACCACCGAAGATGCAAGATTACTGGGATCCGCAGGAGATATGGATATTCGTGGCTGGACCAATATGAAAACTGGTGAGCTAAATTATAACCTGACCTATGCGCCGAAGGTCACTTCCAGCCTACCGATTATTCTTGCCTGGATGGTAAACCCGCCCAGCGGCCTGGCTGCGTTGTTCATCGACAAAGTACTGCACGATGCGAAAGTGATTTCGCGTCTGCGTTATCAGGTCACCGGTACTATTGATGAACCGGTGGTTGAAGAAATAGAACGTGACAGCCGCCCGGTTGATTTGCCAGAATTGGAAGAGAACTCAACCGATTCAGAGGCAGACGATGACACAAGTGCAACTGACGGCGCTGCAAATGAGCAGTCGCCCGGATCCGCAAGATAATTTAGCCATTGTTGCTAAACTGCTGGAACAACTTCCTGCCGCACGTCCGCAACTGGTGGTGCTGCCTGAAGCCTTTAGTTGCTTCGGTGCCGGTGACCGTGCGCAGTTAGCGATGGCTGAACCTTACAAGGATGGTGAGGTGCAGAAACAGCTGGCTGCCTTAGCGAAAAAGCACGAGGTTTATCTGGTCGGCGGTACACTGCCGGTAGATGCCGGTGAGCGATTCTCCGCGGCATCTATTCTTTTTGGCCCCGATGGCGCTATTCTCAATCGCTACGACAAAATTCATTTGTTTGATGTTGATGTGGCTGATAATACTAAGGAATACCGCGAGTCAAAGTGGACTCAGCCGGGCAGTAATGTGGTAACCACAGAAACGGACTTTGGTGTGGTTGGCATGGCAGTATGTTATGATCTGCGCTTTCCAGAGTTATTCAGAGCATTGCGTCAGGCTGGCTCCCAAATCATTGTTTTACCCTCTGCATTTACTCAGGTTACCGGAAAAGCTCACTGGCATGCGTTGGTTCGCGCCCGCGCCATTGAGCAACAGGTTTTTATCGTGGCACCGGGTCAGGTGGGGGAGCACGCAAATGGTCGTGAAACGTTTGGCCATTCAATTATTGTCAGCCCCTGGGGTGAAATACTGGCAGAACAGGAACTGGATGAAGGTGTTGTTTCTGTCAGCGTTGACGTAGCGGATATTGAATCCATACGAAAACAAATGCCGGTGGCGCAACAAAATCAATTTGAGGTTGTACAAAAGACATGACACTAACTGACTACGAATTGTCACAAGACGACATAAGCAAGGCCTTATCCACGCTATACAGCGGTGATATTGACTTTGCCGATATCTATTTACAACACAGTGTCAACGAGTCGTGGGTGCTGGAAGATGGCATTATTAAAGACGGCGCGTTTCATATTGAAACGGGTATGGGTGTGCGCGCTGTACAGGGCGAGAAAACTGGCTTTGCTTATGCCGATGAGATTACATTAAAAGCGTTACAGCGCACTAGCGAAGCGGCCCGCGGCATAGCGCGTCAGGGGCAAAGCAAAAAGGTTGAAGCCCTGAAGTCGGTGCAGGCTAAGTCGCGCTATGAAGCGCTGAATCCGCTGGATACTTTGTCTGAAGACGAAAAAATTGAATTGCTGAAAAAAGTTGATGCGCACGCGCGGGCACAGGACTCACGTGTAAGCCAGGTGGTGGTTAGTTTGAGCGGCAGTTACGACGAAGTTTTAGTTGCTGCGACAGACGGCACGTTGGCTACTGATAAGCGACCTCTAATTCGTCTGAACTGTTCTGTTATTACCGAGCAAAACGGTCGCCGCGAGCGCGGCAGTGCCGGTGGTGGAGCGCGTGTAGGATACGAGTTTTTCCTTGATGAAGCGTCCGGCAATGCCCGCTGGCAGCGTTTTGCGGAAGAAGCCGTACGTCAAGGACTCGTGAACTTAGAAGCGAAACCTGCACCTGCAGGCAATATGCCTGTGGTACTGGGCTCTGGTTGGCCGGGCGTGCTGCTGCATGAGGCGGTTGGACATGGGCTGGAGGGCGACTTTAACCGTAAAGGCTCGTCTGCCTATTCCGGCAAAATTGGCCAACAGGTGGCTTCACCGCTTTGTACTATCGTCGATGACGGAACTCTGAATGATCGCCGTGGCTCAATGAGTATTGATGACGAAGGCACACCCAGTGGCTATAACGTATTGATAGAAAATGGCGTATTGCGTGGTTACATGCAGGACAAAATGAATGCGCGTCTAATGGGTCAGGCAACCACCGGAAACGGTCGCCGTGAAAGTTTCGCTCACTTACCTATGCCGCGAATGACCAATACGTATATGCTCGCCGGAGAAAGTAGTCCGGAAGACATCATTGGCAGCGTGAAAAAGGGTATTTACGCACCGCAATTTGCCGGTGGTCAGGTCGATATTACTTCCGGACAGTTTGTGTTCTCAGCATCTGAAGCTTATTTAATTGAAGACGGTAAAATTACCACACCGATAAAGGGTGCAACACTTATTGGTAACGGACCAGAAGCTATGGCTCAGGTGTCTATGGTGGGTAACGACCTGTCGCTGGACGAAGGTGTTGGTGTTTGCGGCAAAGACGGGCAGAGTCTACCCGTAGGTGTTGGGCAACCGACGCTGAAACTGGATTCAATGACGGTTGGCGGTACCGAATAAGTGAGTTGCCCGGTATTAACCGAGCAGTTCACGTAAATAAACAAACAGCTGACGGGCAGCGACAGGCGGTTTTTGTTCAGCCCGCTGTTTTTCGGCAAGACGAATAAGCTGACGCAATTTTTGGCGGTCAGCATGAGGGTGCTCTTCAATGAATTCTTGTAGAGCATCGTCGCCTTCATGCAGCAGTTTATCGCGAGTTGTTTCAATCTCGTGAAAAATGGATGTTTGCTGCTGATGCGCATTTTTTAAGTTATTTAAGGCTTGCTCAATAGGCGCGATATCACGTAAGCGCATGAGCTTGCCAATAAATTGAAGCTGGCGTCGGTAGCCTTCGTGCTTGTTACGAATTTTACGGGCAAGTAAAACGGCATCGCGCAGCTCATCATCCAGTGGCATTTTTGCTAACTGGCTGTCAGTTAAATTGACAAGTTGAGTCCCTAGCTCCTGGCGTTCAGCCATTTCGCGTTTTTTTTGGGACTTGCTGACGAAGTCGTCAGATTGTTCAGGATTTTCGGCTGGGCGTTTCGGCATAAGTTCGATTCATTAGCGCTACAAAGCCGTCAGTTTAGCAGTGAGGAGAGTTTTTTGATAGTACAACTGAGTGACTTACAGGTTCAAATGAAGCAGGTAGAAAGTGCTGTTAAAGAAGCACTGCGACTGGCTGAAGCAAAAGGCGTCAGTTCT
This sequence comes from Idiomarina sp. 017G, assembly GCF_004362265.1. NCBI lineage: Bacteria > Pseudomonadati > Pseudomonadota > Gammaproteobacteria > Alteromonadales > Idiomarinaceae > Idiomarina > Idiomarina sp. 017G. Next base: position 91,817 of record NZ_SNWT01000006.1, read on the forward strand.
GCTGAATGCTCAATCAGTCACAGCGCCGGTATTTCGGTCGGGACCCGCCTGGGCGAAGTCGAAACCGTCGAGTTTAATCAGGATGGGGCGCTGGGCATTAGCGTGTATAGAGGCAACCAGAAAGGTTCGGCATCGACTACAGACCTGTCGGAACAGGCCATTAGCGCTGCCGTCGACAAGGCTTGTGATATTGCCCGTTTTACCTCTCCGGATCCATACAATGGTTTGGCTCCGGCCGAATTAATGGCGACCGATGTACCGGATTTAGACTTGTGTCATCCCGGTGACCAGAGCGCAGAGTATGCCATAAAGCAGGCACTGGCTTGTGAGAAACACGCCCTGAACCTGGATGAGCGCATTGTTAACTCAGACGGCGCGCATTACGGCAGCCACACGGGTTTTCGTGTTTATGGGAATAGTCACGGTTTTATTGGCGGTTACTTACAGTCGCGACATAACCTTAGTTGCGTTCTGATAGCCAAAGAGGGCGACAAAATGCAGCGCGACATGAGTTATTCTGTTGCCCGCAAAATGCACGAATTAAAATCTGCCGAGAGTGTTGCCGAAGAGGCCGCCGCAGAAACCTTGTCGCGCTTGGGTGCACGCAAAGTACCAACAGCTAAAGTACCGGTTATTTTCCGGGCTGATGTGGCAGGGAGTTTGTTTGGTCATATGGTCAGTGCTATAAGCGGTGGCAATTTGTACCGCAAATCCAGTTTTCTGCTCGACCATTTAGGCAAGCCGGTGCTGCCAGAATGGCTGAGCATTCAGGAAAAACCACATATTATCGGTGGCCTGGCGAGCTCGCCGTTCGATGCAGAAGGTTTGGCGACAAAGGATAGGGAAATTATTACCGACGGGGTGCTGCAAACCTATCTGTTAACCAGCTATGCTGCACGCAAACTGGATATGCAGCCTACGGGTCACGCAGGTGGTATCCACAACTGGCGAGTGACACAGCAGGACAACTCGTTAGCGCAGTTATGCAAAAAAATGGGTACGGGCTTGCTGGTAACCGAATTGATGGGGCAGGGCGTAAATATGGTCAACGGTGATTACTCACGTGGCGCTGCCGGCTTCTGGGTTGAGAACGGTGAAATTCAGTATCCGGTAGAAGAAGTGACCATTGCCGGTAACTTAAAAGACATGCTGGCGAACATTGTTGCCATAGGGAATGACACCGACGAACGCCATGCGCTGCATACCGGCTCAGTGTTATTAGAGCAAATGAGTATTGCCGGCAATTAAAAAGCCAGGTCTCTAAGACAGTAACAAGGTTGCTGAGCCAAGGAAGGCAAAGATACCGACCACGTCAGTGACAGTCGTCAGAATGACCCCGCCAGCCAGCGCGGGGTCAATATTAAAGCGCTTAAGAACCAGCGGAATGGTCGCACCGGCTAAAGCGGCTGCGACTAGGTTCATCATCATGGCAAAGGCAATAATACCGCCAACCAGCCAGTCTTGCTTCCACAGTGCGACGACTGCCGCAATCAGTACCGACCAGATAATGCCGTTTAAGAAACCAATAGCCAGCTCTTTACCGATAAGCCATCGGGAGTTACTGGTGCCTATGTGTCCCAGAGCCATACCTCGTATGACCAGAGTTAATGTCTGGCTACCGGCTATGCCGCCCATACTGGGTACAATGGTGTTTAAAATAGCCAGTACAGCCATTTGTGCCAGTATGTCTTCAAATAATGAGCTGACCATGGCGGCCAGTAAGGCAGTAACCAGGTTTACCGCCAACCATACGGTACGGCGGCGGGTACTTTTTAATACCGGAGCGAAGGTATCTTCGTCATCTTCCAGACCCGCCATACTCAACATGGAGTGTTGGGCTTCTTCGCGGATAATATCGACCACGTCATCGATGGTAATACGACCTACCAGCTGCTGCTCATTGTCGACGACCGGCGCAGATACCCAGTCATGACGCTCGAACAGTTTTGCGACTTCCGTTTCATCCATAGTCACGGGGATGGTGGTAATGTCGGCCGACATAATTTCGTCAATGCGACGGCTGGGATCAATAGTTAACAACTGGGTTAAAGTAATTTCGCCAATGAGTTTTTCATGGCGATCCACGACGTAGAGTTTATCGGTGGCTTCGGGCAGCTCACCTTTAAGGCGTAAATAACGCAACACAACATCAATAGTGACGTCCGAGCGCAAGGTGATGGTATCGGTGTTCATGATACCACCGGCGCTGTCTTCGGCATATGAGAGCGCGGTTTCCGCACGTTCCCGGTCGCTTTCGTCCATGGACTTCAGAACTTGCTGATAGACTGGCTCAGGTAAGCCCCGCAAAACGTAGGCAAGGTCATCGGTGTCCATGCCTTCGGTGGCCGCCGCAAGATTCTCCGGCGCCATTTGACGAATAATGTCTTTCTGAACCTCTTCGTTCAGTTCTTCAAGAATCTCGCCGTGTTCATCTACGTCAACCAGTTTCCAAACAATGGAACGGCTTTTGGGGGGTGAGGATTCCAACAGCAACGCCACGTCGCATGCCGGCATATTATGCAGCATACGGCGTGCAGCAACGAACATGCCATCGGATAGCGCGGAGTTAACCTCCTGAATGCGCTGCATGGCATATTCTTTGTCGGAAAGCTCTGCAATCATGCTTACTCGTCTTCCTCGAAGCGATCTTCAAACAAAGCACTAACGGCATCCAGTGCTGCTTGTGCGTCTTTTCCTTCGGCACAGACTTCAACAGTTTTTCCCTGTTGACTGGCCAGTAGCATCAGGCACATAACGCTGGCAGCGTTAACGCATTGCTCACCCTGAGTGACAGTAATGTCTGACTCAAATTCCTGCGTTAATTGCGCTAACTTTGTTGCCGCACGTGCGTGCAAGCCTAGTTTATTGCGAATAATTAGCTTTCTGCAAACTTTATCCATGGGTTTTCAGTTCCCGGTGTCTTACCTGAACTTTTACAGCTTTCTGTTCAAAACGCTCGGCTAACTGCTGAGAAATATAAACCGAGCGGTGCTGACCACCGGTACAACCGGTAGCTATGGTCAGGTAGCTTCGATTGCTGCGCTGGAAGTGTGGCAACCAGGTATCAAGAAAGTTTTCTAGCTGATAAATAAATTTAGTCACCAAAGGTTCCTGACGAAAGAAAATCTGCACGTCGGTATCCAGACCGGTAAGCAGCTTAAGCTCGGGTTGCCAGTGCGGATTAGGTAAAATGCGCGCATCAAAGACAAAGTCAGCGTCTTTGGGTAAACCATATTTAAAGCCAAAAGACTGAAACACAATAATCAGCTTTTTATCCGCTCGTCCCAGCACCCGCTCAGTGACCTGTTCGCTTAATTGGTGCAGCGATAAATCACTGCTGTCCAGGCGCCAGGTTGCGCGTTCCATAATGGGTTCAAGCATTTTATGTTCGGCCTGAAGCGCTTCTAGCAGAGGCAGTTCTTTTTGCGATAACGGATGCAGGCGACGAGTCTCGCCAAAACGCTTTAGTAAGGTGTTGTCGTCAGAGTCAATAAACAGAATTTCCGGTTCAACGCCTTTTGGCAAAAAGCTCAGAGAGTCCAGTAGCTCTTCGGAGTGCTCCGGTAAGTTGCGAACATCAATGCTAATGGCTATTTTTTGATACTGCTCTATGACTGCATGCACCAGAGTTGGTAGCAGGCTTATGGGTAAATTATCAACGCAATAAAAGCCTAAGTCCTCCAGTACGCGCAGAGCAATTGTCTTACCTGAGCCGGAGCGACCACTAACAATGATCAGTTGCATGGCGACTGCTCACCTTCGCCCACAAATAATTGATATAACGCTTTATCAGAATCTGCGTGGCGCAGTGCGCGAGTACAGTCTTTGTCGTTCATTCTTCTGGCCACTGTGGCCAATGTTTGTAGATGGTTCTCGTGCTCTGACTCCGGCACCAGAAGCGCGAAGATAATATCGACAGGCTGGTTGTCAATAGAATCGAATTCGATAGGTTCGTCTAAGGTCAGTAATACCGCTACCGGATGATTCGCATTAGGTAAGCGGCCATGAGGAATTGCGATACCTAAGCCAATTCCCGTACTGCCTAAACGCTCACGGTTTAACAGGCTCTCAAAAATGTCATGACGGGTAATGCCAGACAGCTTAGGGGCTACGATTTGACTAATGGTTTCAAGTAGTCGCTTTTTACTTGCGCCCTCGACTGCACACTTGGTGCAGTCGGGGCTTAACAATTCACTCAGTTGCATGGATTAATGTTGTTTCATTTTCTCTTTGTGTTTAATCACCTGACGGTCCAGTTTATTAATTAAACCGTCGATGGCCGCGTACATATCTTCGTGTTTTGCGTCGGCGAAAAGCTCACCGCCATTCACGTGCAGCGTAGCTTCCGCTTTTTGAATCGTTTTTTCAACATTTAGGATGACGTGAACATTAGTTATATGGTCAAAATGTCTTTCCAGCTTGGCAAATTTTGTGTCCACGTAGTCACGCAGAGCTTCGGTAATATCGATGTGATGACCGGTCAAATTAATTTGCATAACGTCTTCCTTCTGCAGTTAACAAAGTTACAAAAGACTTTTGCGTTGGCTCGATGATGGAATGTTTAACGATTCCCGATACTTCGCAATTGTCCTTCTTGCTACTTGGATACCTTGTTCGGCTATCAGTTCAGCAATCTTACTGTCACTTAACGGTTTACTGCGATTTTCAGCAGCGACCATCTTCTTAATTAAAGCACGTATTGCCGTGCTTGAACACTCGCCACCGCCCTCTGTACTGACATGACTTGAGAAAAAATATTTCAACTCAAATACGCCACTTGGGCAGTGTAAGTATTTTTGTGTCGTTACGCGTGAAATCGTACTTTCATGCATATCCACGGCTTCTGCAACATCGTTCAGAACCATTGGCTTCATAGCTTCTTCACCATGCTCAAAAAAGCCCTGTTGGCGTTGTACTATGCAATTGGCCACTTTCAGCAGCGTATCGTTTCTGCTCTCCAGGCTTTTTATGAACCAGCGCGCTTCTTGCGTATGGTTTTTTATGTACTGGCTGTCGGCTACTGACTTTGTTGCTTTACTCAAGGCCGCGTATTCTTCGTTCACTTTTAGTTTAGGTACGCTATCCGGGTTTAATTCGACCATCCAACGACCATTTTTTTTAGTAACGGCCACATCGGGAATAACATATTCAACGGGTTGCTGCGCAACTTGCTCCCCCGGGTGCGGGTGCAACTGTTGAATTAATCGCATAGTCTGACGTAAATCGTCTTCCGATAGCTTCAGTTTACGCTGAATGGTGCGAAAATCGCGACTGCCAAGTAAGTCCATATGTTCAGTCACTAAGCATAGAGCAACCTGCTTGTATTCAGTGTCGTCGCTTAGTTGACGTAATTGAATGGCAAGGCATTCACTGACGCTGCGTGCGCCGACACCTATTGGGTCGAAATGCTGAATACGCTTAAGCACCATGCAGACTTCTTCTGCCTCAACTTCGGGTAGGCGCACAGCTTCGATAATTTCATTAACATCAACCATTAGATAGCCATTGTCGTCTATGGCTTCAATAATGGCTTCAGCTATGGCGGTGTCTTCTTCCGAAAAATGAGAAAGTTGCATTTGCCAAAGCAGGTGATCCTGCAAAGACTCGCTGGTAGAGCCTTGATAGACTTCAAAATCGCCGTCAAAGGATTTACCTGAAGAGGCTGCACCGTTGGCCGGGGTATGACTGGAGTAGGTGTCGTCCCAACTGCTGTCGACCGGCAGTTCGTCAGGCATTTCCTGGGTTTTTATAACGTCGGATGTTTCCCGTTGGCTGTCGTCTCTTTCTTCAATATTGCGAGTTTCGGGTTGGTCCGCGTCGTTACTCGTTTCACCTTCAACCTCCAGCAGCGGGTTGCTGTCTAATGCATCCTGAATTTCTGACTGAAGATCGAGCGAGGAAAGCTGCAGCAGGCGGATAGCCTGTTGGAGTTGTGGCGTCATGGTCAGGTGCTGACCAATTTTTAGCTGCAGACTTTGCTTCATAATGACTGTCCCGGTATCACGTTATAGGGTGAACTGCTCACCGAGGTAAACGTCTCTAACCTGTTGATTCGATAATATACTTTCTGCATCCCCACTGGCAATAAGCTCACCATGACTGACAATATAAGCGTGTTCACAAACAGACAATGTCTCGCGAACGTTGTGATCAGTAATAAGTACACCAATACCACGTTGCTTTAAATGTTCAACAATCTTTTTAATATCAATAACCGAAATAGGGTCAACTCCGGCAAAAGGCTCGTCCAGCAAAATAAACGTAGGTTCTGCGGCTAAGGCTCGGGCAATTTCAACCCGACGACGTTCACCGCCGGACAGACTCATGCCCTGACTGTTTGCTATGTGGCCTATATGAAACTCTTCGAGCAAAGCATCAAGCTGTTCTTCACGCTCGTTGGTTGACAGTTCTTTACGAGTTTCCAGAATAGCCATCAGATTATCGCGCACGGTCAATTTGCGAAAAATGGACGCCTCTTGTGGCAAATACCCAATACCCCGGCGTGCCCGTTCATGCATTGGCAGTAAGGTAAGGTCATTGTCATCCAGCAGAATTTGACCTTTATCGCTATTAACCAAACCGACTATCATATAGAAGGTTGTGGTTTTACCTGCACCGTTGGGGCCCAGTAAACCAATAACCTGCCCCTGACTTACTTCCAAGCTAACGTCTTTAACGACTTGTCGGCTTTTGTAGCTTTTGGCTAAATGTTTGACTCGTAAAGTTGCCATATTAAGGGTTCTCGTTATTTTTTTCGTCGGTATCGGTTTTTGGTTTAGGTGTAAAAATAGTGATAACACGGCTGTCTTCTTCACCTGAACTGCTTGCCGTTACCGTTTGTTTATTCAAATCATAAGTAATCAAACTGCCGCTTGAGCTACTGCTACCTTGAGAGATGCGAGCGTCGCCACTAAGCTCCAGTCGCTGTTCCGACTGAAAATAGGTGATTTTTTTTGCTTCAGCGTTAATTTCATTGCCGTCGTCCAGCGTCTGGCTGTAAGTAGCAGGAGTGCCTTCTGCAATAAAAATATCTGCTTGCTCGGCGCTTTCGCTGGCGGATGCTTCTAGTCGATCGGCGCGGATTAATAAGGTGCCCTGACGAATAATAACGTTGTCCGTTAAAACCAGGCGGTTATTTTTAATATCAAGCTCTTCCTTACTCGACTCAACTTCCATGGGTTTACTAAAGTCAGACTTGCCCTGAGCCATAACCGCTGAGGGTATTAAGGCAACCAGGATCAGTTTACTCAGCAGGCTGGAAAATCGTTTTAACATGTCTTTTTAGCTCCATTCGTTCAGCTTTCAGATCCGCAGTCATACCGTTACCCCGAATTAATAGTCGTGGTCCGTGAATGCTTACAGGATGTTCTGTGCTCATTGACTCATTTTTTAAATCAACAATCAGGTACTCGGTTAACACTTGCTCGATGTGAGTATCCGGCTCTAAAGCAAGTATTTCAACATCATGCTCTAAAATCAGGGTTTGATCGTCGTAGAAAGTGCCTTGCGCGGCACTGACTTCCCAAAGCTCTTCGCCTTGTTCAGAAAAGACCGTGTAAACCGGACGCTTAAGTTCGGTCAGACCAATTTGGTTATAGTGAGACATTTTCTCAGATTTTATCTTGTGAGCCAGTAAACCGTCACTTTCGAAAATACGCGTCTCCAGCCCAAAAGCGGTAAAATCGGGCTGCATAGTGCGTGTTGTCGCCGCGTTGTTACCATCAGCATCATCACTAAAAGGGCGCCAGACAAGCAATAGCCCGGCACCGAATAATAAAATTAGAATGACAGTAACGCGTCGGCTCACACACTGGCTCCTGTAGCCAGGTGCAGTTGCCCTTGACTGAGCATGATTAAATCACAGACTTCGCGCACGGCACCATGTCCACCATGGCAGCGTGAAATATAATCGGCCTGTTGTTGTACCGATGCGTGAGCGTCCTGGACTGCAATCCCCAGACCCGCCGCTTTAATTAAAGCTAAATCGGGGGTGTCGTCTCCAACATAAGCAACTTGCTCCGCGCTAAGGCCTAACTTTGTTAGTAGCTCATCGAAAGCGGCTGTTTTATCGTTCTGTCCCTGATAAATAAAGCCGACATCTAAATGTTCCATACGGTGTTCAACAATGCGTGACGTTCGTCCGGTAATGACTGCCGTTTCAACACCTGATTTTTTCAGTGCTTTCATGCCAAAGCCATCCCGGGTGTGAAACGCTTTCAGTTCCTCACCATCATTGCCTAAGTATATGCGACCGTCGGAAAACACCCCGTCGACATCCAGAACCAGTAGCTTTATTTCGGAAAAACGTTTAAACAGGCTTTTTTCAATGTCGCCGTACCAGGTATTAATACATTCCATCAAAGCACTCCCGCCTGCAGTAAGTCATGCATGTTCATTGCGCCACAAGGCTGTCCATCGTCGTTGGTAATTATCAGCCCATTTATTTTTCGGTCCTGCATGAGTTTTAATGCCTCAGCGGCCAGCATGTCCTCGTTCGCAGTAATACAGGAGCGGGTCATAACTTCAGCTATCGGAGTTTTATGGACATCGATTCGGTTATCCAGAATGCGACGTAAGTCACCGTCTGTAAAAATGCCGGCGAGACGTTGGTTTTCATCAACTATCGCGGTCATACCCAAGCCTTTACGCGACATTTCCAGTAACGCATCACTAATAATAGCGTCAGCTGGAATAACCGGGACACGCTCGCCAGTGTGCATCACATCATGTAACCGTAATAGCAGGCGTTTACCCAGCGAACCGCCGGGGTGTGATAGTGCAAAGTCGTCGGCGGTGAAGCCGCGGGCATTGAGCAGGGCAACCGCCATCGCATCGCCCATGACAAGAGTTGCTGTTGTAGAAGCCGTGGGGGCTAACCCGAGCGGACAGGCCTCTTGTTCAACTGCGATACAAACATGAGTATCAGCCAGTCGGGCAAGAGTGGAGCCTGGTTTGCCAGTCATCGAAATTAAGGGCACGCCCAGACGTTTAATGACCGGAATAATATTCAGCACTTCGGCCGTTTCGCCACTGTTAGATATCGCAATGACCACATCCTGAGCCGCAACCATGCCTAAATCTCCGTGGCTGGCTTCGCCCGGATGTACAAAAAACGCTGGTGTGCCGGTTGAGGCAAGTGTGGCAGCTATTTTCCCGCCAATATGACCGGATTTACCCATGCCGGTGACAATAACGCGGCCTTTGCAATTAAACAGAGTTTGGCAGGCGGCATCGAAATTATCATCCAAATATTGATACAGGCCTTCAATCGCCTTCTTTTCGATATCCAGTACTTGTTCGCCCAGTAGCCGAAAGTTCTGGGTGACTTGTTTCATGGTCATGCCTCTGGCGTTGTACTTTTGCCCTGTATAATACGTCATTCGGTACAACTCTGCCTACCGTACACAGGTAAATCTTGTATTTTATTACAAAAATAATTACTATACCAACCAGACGGTTGATAAAGTAAGTGTAGGTAAAGTGAATACACCATGGTAGAGAAAAAAGGCGCAGGGCGACCCAGCAACAGAGACGTCATTCTGGATGCCGCAGATCAATTGGTCGCTGCCGAGGGTGCAGGGCACCTTACATTTGACGCCTTGAGCCAGACAACGGGCATCAGCAAAGGTGGTTTGCTTTATCATTTCAAGAACAAAGATTGTTTGCTGCAGGCTATGTTAAAACGCCGTGTCGAACGTTATGAAAAACTTCGTGAGCAATATCATCACCAGTTTGCCGATGACCCAAAAGGCGAATTAAAAAGTATTTTACTAGCAGCGCTTGATACGGACGCTGAATGTTCTCGGCTAGGCAGTGGAATGCTGGCTGCCTCTGCGACTAACCCGGAGTTGTTAGGCCCTTTAAAAGAACATATAGCACTGACTTTACAGCGGTTGGAACGTATTGCCGGAAGCAAAGTTGGGAAAACTCTGTTTTACGCGGTTCATGGTGCTCGCTTGTTTGAGCAACTCAACTTGTGTGACGCCTGCGTGCATGAACGTGAAGATTTTGCACAATATTTACTGAAGCTTGTCGATGAATTGACAGAAATAGAATCAATTCGCTGATAAAATTTGCAACACTTTTTCGGTATCAGACTATACCGACAGTCGTTAAAATAAAGGCTGATAAACTCGTAACAGGAAACTGTCGTGACAAACTTGGTAGAACTTAAAGATCTGACTTTTGCGCATGGAAGCCATCGGGTCTATGACGGCCTGTCGTTAGATGTTCCGAAAGGCAAAATGGTTGCTGTCATGGGGCCTAGTGGCATTGGTAAAACGACGCTGTTGCGCCTTATCGGTGGACAGCTTAAGCCTGACAGCGGCAGTATCAAAGTAGCCGGAGAGGAAGTCCCTCAGTTAAAACGCGACGCTTTGTATCAATTACGCAAGCGCATGAGCATGCTGTTTCAAAGTGGTGCGTTGTTCACCGACATGTCGGTATACGAGAACGTCGCCTTTCCACTGCGCGAGCATACCGATTTACCCGAAGAAATTATTCGCAGCGTGGTTTTAATGAAGCTTGAGGCCGTGGGTCTGCGTGGTGCGCGTCACCTTATGCCGTCAGAACTGTCGGGTGGCATGGCTCGTAGAGCTGCTCTGGCAAGGGCTATAGCTCTGGATCCTGAATTGATTTTATACGATGAGCCGTTTGCGGGTCAGGATCCTATTTCTATGGCGGTCATTGTAAAGCTTATTAAATCTTTGAATGAGTCACTAGGTTTGACCTCTATTGTTGTATCGCACGACGTAAAAGAAGTGTTATCGATTGCGGATTATGCATATGTCATCGCCGACAAAAAAGTTGTTGGTCAGGGCACCCCGGATGAACTCCGCAATAACGATACCGCAATTATTCAACAGTTTTTGAATGGTGCGCCAGATGGTCCGGTAGCATTTCACTACTCAGATGACGATTTTACAACGGACTTATTAAGGGGCGAAGGATGATCCAGTTTATACAGTCTGTCGGTCGCCGAGTGCTGGATAGCCTGGCGGGTATCGGATACGCCTTAGCTATGCTGATGGGAGCTATTATCGGTAAGCCGCAACCCGCTAAGTCATGGCCGCTCTTTATCAAGCAAATGTACGTAGTGGGCGTATTGTCGATGCTCATCGTTATCGTCAGTGGCTTATTCATTGGTATGGTGCTTGGCTTACAGGGCTACACTATTTTAGTTGACTATGGTGCTGAGCAAAGTCTGGGACCTATGGTTGCGCTGTCGTTATTACGTGAGTTGGGGCCTGTCGTTACCGGTCTGTTATTTGCGGGGCGAGCCGGTTCTGCATTAACTGCTGAAATCGGTCTTATGAAAGCCACCGAGCAACTCTCCAGTCTGGAGATGATGGCGGTTGATCCTTTACGCCGTGTGATTGCTCCCAGGTTCTGGGCTGGTGTGGTTAGTATGCCGCTGCTGGCATTAATGTTCTCAGCCGTTGGAATTTACGGCGGTTACCTGGTTGGCTCGGGCTGGCTGGGTGTTGATGAAGGGGCTTTTTGGTCAGTCATGCAATCGGCAGTCGATTGGCAGGATGATCTTCTGAACGGCATTATTAAGTCTATTGTATTTGCCTTTGTTGTTACCTGGATAGCTTTGTATAAAGGTTATCGTTCGGTTCCAACCTCTGCGGGAATCAGTGCTGCGACAACGTCAACAGTTGTGACTGCGTCGTTGGCAATTCTAGGACTCGATTTTATTCTTACAGCTATCATGTTTGGTGGATAACCATGGAATCAAGAAAAACACAGTTATGGGTAGGCGTTTTTGTTGTCGTCGGTATTTTGGCTTTGTTCTTTATCGCATTAAGGGCAGCCAGCGGCACTATGATAACATCGGGAGATAGCTACACCCTGTACGCTAAGTTCGATAATGTTGGTAGTCTGAAAGTCCGCTCGCCGGTGAAAGTCGGTGGCGTCGTTGTAGGTCGTGTTACCGATATTTCATTGTCGGGCGACTACTATGAGCCACGGGTGGCAATGAGTATTAGCAAAGATTACGACAAGTTTTCTGAGACCAGCACATTATCGGTGCTGACTTCGGGCCTGTTGGGTGAGCAATATCTTGGGCTTGAACCCGGCTTTATCGATGACAGCGTAGGTACGTTAGAAGACGGCGATACCATTACTGATACTAAATCAGCATTGGTTTTAGAGAACCTGATAGGCCAATTCCTGTTCAGTCAGGGCAATGATTAAGTGGTAAGGAGAGCACCATGGCAGTAAAACAATGGATAATGGCAGTTGCGGCGACCTTAGTATTGGTTGCATCCGCGTCAGCCGATTTAATTCGTAACGATGATCCGCAAGAGTTATTGAAAGCAGTTGCTGAAAAAACCTTTGATCGCATTGCATCGGACAGAAACAAAATTGACGCAGATCCTAATTATCTAAAGGAAGTCGTTGAAGATGAGATGATGCCTTATGTTGACAATATGTATGCGTCGAAGAAAGTATTAGGCCGTTACTTGCGCGACACGACAAAAGAACAGCGTGAACGTTTTTACCAGGCTTTCTACGATTACTTAGTGGCGACGTATGCCCGTGCTTTTACTCAGTATGACGAGGACAAGCATAAGGTCACTTTTGAACCTAGTCAGGAAATTTCTGATGATGCACGTTCGGCCGTCGTGAAGGCGCGAATAAAAGAAGAAGGGCGTCCTGAAATTCGCCTGGATTTCCGTATCCGTTACGATTCTGATGAAGAAATTTGGAAGGCTTACGATTTAGTTGTTGAAGGCGTTAGCCTGCTGAACAGTAAGCAAAGTGAAATTTCTTCGGTTATCCGGGCTAATGGCATTGATAAAACAATCGAGCTGATTGAAAAGAAAGCTTCCGAGCCGATTAAGGCAGATGACGAAGTAGAAAGCCCGGCAGAGGGACTCTAATGTTAGCATCGGTGAAGGTTAGCGATGATAAGACACTGGTTTTTAGCGGTTCATTGACTCGTCACAGTGTTGCTAAACTGTGGTCACAGCGCAAAAGCTGGTCGGTGGGAAGCGAAACCCGGGTTGATTTAACCGATGTAGAGGTTATCGATACTGCCGGGGTGGCTTTTTTGCTTGAAATATTGAAATTGGTTGGCGATGGGAAAGGTCCGTTAACCTGTATCGGAGCATCTGAACAGCTGAAACAAATTGCCCGCGTTAGTGGCGTTGAGTCGCTGCTTTCGTTAAGCTAGGCGGTCTTATTAACTTTTAAGCCAACGGCAGATAACAATGAATACTGAAGAACTGAAAACTTTGCTGAACGATGCGCTTTCTCTGGAAGAGCTTCTGGTTAAAGCTGAAGGCGCGAATGTAGAAATTATTGCTGTCAGCGAAGACTTTAAAGATATGAGTCGGGTAAAGCGTCAGCAAGCCGTGTATGGTCCTCTAAACCCGTTGATTGCCGACGGTTCAATCCATGCCGTATCGATAAAAGCTTACACGCCGGAAGACTGGGCGCGTGATAAAAAATTAATGATGCCATAAGGTTGTTGGTTAGTTGATGGATAAATTTAAAATACGTGGAGGCCAACCTTTGTCAGGTTCGGTCACTATTTCAGGGGCAAAAAATGCCGCGCTGCCTATTTTAATGGCTTCGCTGTTGCCGTCTGAAAAAATAACCCTGTCTAATGTTCCCGACCTTCACGATGTCGACACAACTCTGGAGTTACTCGATTGCCTGGGCATTAGTCATAGCAACCTGAATAATAATAGCGTTTGCATTGACCCGACCACGCTTAATCACTTCAAAGCGCCTTATGATCTGGTTAAAACTATGCGTGCTTCTATTTTGGTTTTAGGCCCGTTATTAGCTAAAACCGGTAAAGCGGAAGTGTCTCTGCCGGGTGGTTGCGCTATAGGCGCACGGCCGGTAAACCTTCATATTGAAGGCCTGCGTAAAATGGGCGCGCATATTGACGTTGAAAATGGTTACATTAAAGCGTCAGTAGAGGGGCGTCTGCAGGGCGCAGAGATTTTGCTCGACACGGTCAGCGTGACCGGCACTGAAAACTTAATGATGGCAGCGGTACTGGCTGAGGGTGAAACGGTCATAGAAAATGCCGCTCGCGAACCCGAAGTCATTGATTTAGCAAACTTTCTTAACAGCCTGGGCGCGAATGTCCGCGACGCAGGCAGCGACACCATTCATATTACAGGTGTTAATAAGCTGCATGGTGGTGAATATAGTGTCATGCCCGACCGTATCGAAACGGGGACGTTTTTAGTCGCAGCTTTGGCAACTGGAGGTTCGGTGCGTTGCGAAAAAACTGACCCGGCAAGCCTTGATGCGGTGTTGAAAAAGCTGGAAGAAGCTGGCGCGACAATTGATAAAGGTGATAACTGGATAGCGATACAGAGCCATGGCCGGCCTAAAGCAGTCAATATTATTACGGCTCCTCATCCGGCTTTTCCAACCGATATGCAGGCTCAATTTTGTGCGCTAAATGCCATTGCAGAAGGTACCGCCGGTATTCGTGAAACGATATTTGAAAACCGCTTTATGCACATTCCTGAGTTACGACGCATGGGCGCAAATGTCGAGTCGGAAGGCAATACTGCACTATGTCACGGAGTTGATGAACTGACCGGCGCAGAGGTTATGTGTACCGACTTACGAGCTTCAGCCTCTCTTGTTATAGCGGGTCTGGTTGCGACCGGAGAAACTGTTGTCGAGCGCATCTATCATATTGACCGGGGCTATGAAGGGATTGAGAAAAAACTTCAGGGCTTAGGTGCTGATATTGAACGAGTAACGGCTTAGCAGCCGTTATCTGGGTAATTCGGCCACTGTTACGGTGGTCGTCATTCGTTTTTCATTACGATAAAATTCCACTTCTAATTTAGTGCCGGGCTCACTACCTGCAACCCGGTCAAGCCCTTCCGGCGCAGAGCGAACAGGGTCACCACCAATAGCCACCAGAAAATCGTTCGGTTGTAATCCTGCTTTTGCTGCCGGACTATCCCGTTCAACTCCGGTTATTAATATGCCTGACAATGATTGTTCTTCACTAAAGTTTGGATTAACGCTAATACCAATGTATCCGCGTACCACTTTCCCTTCCTGAATAAGGGTTTTCATTACTTTGCGTGCATTTTCATAGGGTACGGCAAAATAAATGCCTTCGCCGCCATCTCCAAAAGCCGAATTATAGCGGGCGTTATTGATGCCGATAAGTTCTCCGGCGGTATTAACCAAAGCTCCGCCTGAGGCACCCTGGTTGATCACTGCGTCCATTTGAATCAAATCGGAATAGGAATTGCTGACACCAACCCGACCGCCGCTGGCACTGACAATACCTTGCGTAATTGTCTGGCCAATATTGTATGGATTACCTATGGCGAGGACAATGTCACCAACCCGTACGCGGCGTGTTGACTGTACAGGAATTACCGGTAGGTTCTCTGCATCAATTTTCAGCACAGCTAAATCGGTATAACGGTCACTACCAATTAACTGAGCGGCATAGCGTCTGCCGTCCTGCAGCGCGACTTCAATTTTATCAACATTATCGACAACGTGATGGGCGGTCAGAATATATCCCTGAGAGTCCATAATAACGCCTGAACCTAAACGCCAGACACGTGATGATTGAGGTTGATAATAAGACCCCTGAATTTCCCCCATACTATAAATATTCACAACGGCGGGGGCGGCTTTTCGGACGGCCTGATTAAAGGAGGTAATTTCGTTGCCGTTTTGTCTTAATGATTCGGACTGTGCCCAGAAAGGTTTAGCGATAATAACAATAGCCGCAACAACTAGGCCTAAGCCAACTGACTGAAGTAAAAATCGTAAAGTTGAAGAAAGTTGTTGCATACCAGCTTCCGGTTAAATCAGGTGGTATCAGCATAGCACTGATACCACCTGCCTGTCACAATGTCAGTTTGCGTTACGCAACACAATAAAGAGTGAACTGTCGCCTCGTTTTATATTAAGGGCTATAACACCGCTCTTATCTTCAATTGCTGCCCGCAACTCCGATATTGAGCTCACTGCCTTTCTGTTAACGCCCTGAATAATATCGCCTTCCTCTAGGCCAATTCGCGCAGCAGGAGAACGTTCTTCAAGCTCTTCTACTTCAATTCCATTTCCATCCGTTGCAGCAAGAGTAGCGCCCTGTAAAGCCGGGTGAATTGACTCAGCTGTAACAGACATGTCCTGTGCACCAAGGGTGACGTTAATCGATTGCTCTTCACCGTCGCGAATCACCCCAAGCTTTAATGAGTTCCCTGAGCCTATAGAGCCGACCATTGCACCAAGCTCCGAAAATGAGCGGATTGTCTGCCCATCGACTGAGATAATGACATCGCCCGATTCAATACCAGCTTCATCTGCTGAACTACCCGGTACGACCTGTGAAACAAAAGCCCCCCGGTTGACCGGAATATTCAATGCCTGAGCAACGTCGTGAGTTAAATCGTTACCCCGGACTCCCAGTACACCGCGGCGAACTTCGCCAAATTCAATCAATTGTTGTACTAAGTTATTCATCATGTCCGATGGAATAGCGAAACCGATACCGATATTGCCACCGTTAGGGCCTAGTATCGCGGTGTTAATTCCAATGAGTTTGCCGTCTAAAGTGACCAGAGCACCGCCCGAATTACCGCTGTTAATAGCGGCATCGGTCTGGATGAAGTTTTCCAGTTCCTCAATGCCAAGACCTGCTCGACCTAGAGCGCTAACGATACCGGAGGTTACTGTCTGGCCAAGCCCGAAAGGGTTACCAATAGCGACCACGAAATCACCGACTCGCAGCTCGGATGACTTGCCAAGCTCTATGGCGGTGAGGTTTTCGCCGTTCTCTATTTTTAGCAAAGCCACGTCGCTGCGTTCATCAGTGCCTATAACTTTAGCATCAAACTCACGGCCATTTTTTAGGGTGACGAGAATTTCTGTAGCGTCGTCTACAACATGGTTATTGGTTACTACATAGCCTTTTTCAGCATCAATAATCACGCCGGAACCTAAGCCTCTAAACGGGCGCTCACGGACTTGTTCACGTGGCGAATCCGGGCCAAAAAAGAAACGAAGCGCTTCCGGCAGGCGTTGTCGTACTTCTCGCTTACCTTTTACTGAGATATTGACGACGGCGGGTGTTACCTCCTCAAGCATCGGCGCTAAGGTCGGCTGTTCGTCGTCATTGCCAAAAAAAGGAATGCCAGCATGGGCAGAAGGTATAGAGGTGAAGCTAACAACACAGATTAAACTGAATAATGCTAAGACTCTTTTCATGATTCGAGTGACTCCTTAATAAAGCACTAACAAACGGTCGCCAGTTAAGACCGCTTGTCAGCTATATGAGTTCACTCTAAAAATGTTTCAAGATGTTTTTGAGGACTCTTTTTCTTGATCTTGCTCGTAACTACTTGAAAAGAGCCCGCTGGAGCCCTCTGTGTAATCGCGGGGAATATCGTTGGCGCTATAGCTGTCACGGCCTGAACGGTGATCTTTATTTAATGAATTGGCCACTCGCAGTTGCTTAATTGTGTCTTCTGCGAAAAAAGGCAGGTCACTTTGTACATCGCTTTTCTCAAGCAGCTCAGCACTTTGGTTTAAGTAGCTTTGTAAACGTTGCTGGGTATCTGCCAGTTGTTCGACCATAGCGTTTGCGGTGGCGAAGTGTTCGGCAACTTCTCTTTGGTAGTCGGTTAAACGCTGCTGACTTTGCTGTACTTGCTCTTCGAGATCGCCTGACTGGCCTTTCGACTGGCTGTAACGAGCCGCAAAAAAGCCAATGATAGCACCAGCAACGACCAACAGAACCCCAATAATCCAACTCATAATTAACTCCTGAACAAGCTGTCGCAGCGGCGAATGATTGCTGCGCTTCACCTTCATGGTAACATATTAACTTATAGGATAATCCCAACTGAGGTGAAGTGGTAGTGTCCAAACAGCAAATGTCTCCACTAGAACGTTATCAGTATGATATAGAACACAATGATTTCTCGAAAGATGCTGCGCAGCTAAACGCTGTTAAACATTTGCAAAGACTGCATGATGAGCTTATTGAGTGGCATCAATATCAGACTCTGCCAGGCTGGCAAAAGTGGTTTAACAAAGAGCCGGGTCAGCCTCAGGGCATCTACTTTTGGGGTGGTGTCGGCCGTGGGAAAACCTATCTGGTTGATACCTTCTTTGAAAGTCTGCCAATTGAGCGTAAATGGCGAATCCACTTTCACCGATTCATGCACCGGGTTCATAATGAACTTAAACAACTGGATAAGCAGAGCGATCCGTTACGCATTGTAGCTGATAACATTGCCGCCGAAGCACGAATTGTCTGCTTTGACGAGTTTTTTGTGCAGGATATTACCGATGCCATGTTACTGGGTAGGCTGTTTGAGTACTTATTTGAGAAAGGGGTGGTGCTGGTAGCGACTTCAAACATCGTTCCTGACGAACTCTATAAAAACGGACTGCAACGCGCACGTTTCATTCCTGCTATTAAACTCATCAATCAGCACTGCGAAGTGGTTAATGTGGATAGCGGCATTGATTATCGTCTTCGAACGCTTACCCGGGCGGAAATTTTTCATTCGCCACTGGATGAAAAAGCCGATAAGAATTTATGGAAATACTTCAAAGAGCTAGCGCCTGAATGTAAAGAGCGGTACGAATCAGACTGTATTGAAATTGAAGGGCGGGATATTGACGTTCGGGCAGAGTGTGACGATGTGGTATTTTTTGATTTTACCTCTATTTGCAAGACAGCCCGTAGCCAAAATGACTACATGGAAATAGCCAGACTTTACCATGCGGTATTGATTAGTAATGTTGAGCAAATGGGCGCTGGGAAAGATGATACGGCTCGCCGCTTTATAGCGTTAGTTGATGAATTTTATGAGCGTCGGGTGAAACTGATTTTGTCAGCAGATGTGAGTATTGAAGCTCTCTATACGGAAGGCCAGTTAACTTTCGAGTTTCGCCGTTGTGTCAGCCGACTGCAGGAAATGCAAAGTCAGGAATATCTGGCAATGGCTCATAAAGCATAAATTTCAGAAAATGCGTGATCTTTAACCGCATTTTTCCTATAATCCGCGCAGCCCACGTTACAGTCCGTTGTGTTACATAACGTAATGCAGCGGTCGCAGCAGATAACTAAATGATTTCTATCATTTTTTTATTGTTGTGATTCGCGGGGAAGCCCGGAATTACTGTCCGTGAACTTTTAAAATGTAGGTTTTATACAATGAAAACATTTGTAGCCAAGCCAGAAACGGTAAAACGCGACTGGTACGTAGTAGACGCTGAAGGCAAAACTTTAGGTCGTTTAGCTACTGAAATCGCTCGTCGTTTACGCGGCAAGCATAAGCCTGAGTACACTCCTCACGTTGATACCGGCGACTATATCGTCGTCATTAACGCTGAGAAAATTACTGTTACCGGTAATAAAGCTCAGGGCAAGATGTACTACTCGCACACTGGATTTCCGGGTGGTATCAAATCAATCAGTTTTGAAAAACTGATTGCTAAGAAACCAGAGATGGTCATTCAGAAAGCGGTGAAAGGTATGTTACCCCGTGGTCCATTGGGTCGTGCCATGTTCCGTAAACTGAAAGTGTACGCAGGTACTGAGCATAACCATATTGCTCAACAACCTAAACAACTGGATATATAATACGGAGCAAGAACACTATGGCAGATAATCAATACTACGGTACTGGTCGTCGCAAAAACTCCACGGCTCGCGTATTTTTGCGTCCTGGTAGCGGCAACATCAAAATTAACAACCGTGAACTGAACGAATACTTCGGTCGTGAAACGGCTCAAATGGTTGTTCGTCAACCATTAGAATTAGTTGAAATGACTGAAAAGTTTGACATGTACATCACTGTAAGTGGTGGTGGTACTACCGGTCAGGCGGGTGCAATTCGTCACGGTATTACTCGTGCATTAATGCAATACGACGAAGCTTTACGTGGTCCATTACGTAAAGAAGGTTACGTTACCCGTGACGCTCGTCAAGTTGAACGTAAGAAAATCGGCTTGCATAAAGCACGTAAACGTCCACAGTTCTCAAAGCGTTAATTCGTCTTTGTTTTTTGTGGCAAAACCCAGCTTCGGCTGGGTTTTTTTATGTCAAAAATAAATGGAAATAGACCAATAAGGGCGGCTATTAAGCTTGTAAAAAGTGTGTCTTTTCATTATCATCTCAAAGCATTTTCTGTAATCCGCATCAGCGGACAAAGCAGCAGCTAATTCCCGACTTCGCGACAACGCATCGTGGAGCGTCCAAAACTGGAGAATAGATGGATGAGCAATGCGCCTGTAGATAAAGGCCGCCGTCGTTTTTTGACTGTCGCAACCTCAGTGGTAGGTGGTGCAGGAGCGGTAGCAGTAGCCGTTCCTTTCATAGCATCGTGGAACCCAAGTGCGAAAGCAAAAAACGCGGGAGCGCCCGTAGAAGTAAATATACGCAAAGCTGAGCCTGGCCAGCTAGTCCGTGTTAAATGGCGTGGCAAGCCTGTGTGGGTGGTTCGCCGTACACCGGACATGCTTGAAGAGTTGGGTGAAATAGAAGGTAGGCTTCGCGATCCGAATTCTCAAGAGCCGCAGCAGCCACCTTATGCGGCAAATCAATATCGCTCAATTAAAGAAGAATTCTTCGTTGCGGTTGGTATTTGTACCCACCTTGGTTGCTCTCCATCTTATCTTGCGAGCGGAATGGGGGAGCACGTTGAGGGCGTTGAGTCTGGCTTTTTCTGCCCATGCCACGGTTCTAAATTTGATGTCGCAGGGCGCGTATTCCAAGGTGTTCCTGCACCACTGAACCTGGTCGTGCCGCCACATTATTTTATCGACGATAACACCATTTTGGTGGGTGAAGATAAGGGGCAAGCATAATGTTTAAGCGATTTGTAGAGTGGATGGATGCCCGCATCCCCATGACCAAAACCTGGAACATCCACCTGGCGCAGTATCCAGCTCCAAAAAACTTTAACATGTGGTATGTTTTTGGCTTTTTGGCAACCATCGTATTAATTAACCAAATACTGACTGGTGTCTGGTTAACCATGAACTATGTGCCAAGCGCCGACGGTGCCTTTGCCTCGGTTGAATACATCATGCGTGATGTCGAATACGGCTGGTTGTTGCGTTATATGCACTCCACCGGTGCCTCTGCGTTCTTCGTTGTCGTTTATCTGCATATGTTCCGCGGTATGATGTACGGTTCTTACCAGAAGCCTCGTGAGCTTATTTGGCTGTTTGGTATGTTCATCTTCCTGGTACTGATGGCCGAAGCCTTTATGGGCTATTTACTGCCTTGGGGACAAATGTCTTACTGGGGCGCACAGGTTATTATTTCACTATTCGGTGCCATACCGGTTATTGGTGATGATTTAACCTTATGGATACGTGGTGATTACGTTATTTCCGGAGCGACGCTAAACCGCTTCTTCGCATTGCACGTTATTGCTTTGCCGCTAGTACTGGTTATTTTGGTGTTCCTGCACATTGTCGCTCTGCATGAGGTTGGTTCGAACAACCCTGACGGTATCGATACTAAGAAGCCGAAAGGCTCTGTGCCAGACGAAGAAAAGCCGAAGTTTAAGTTCCACGAGCGCTTTACTAACAAGAAAGACATTGTCGATTCTATTCCGTTTTTCCCTTACTACATTATTAAGGATTTGTTCGGGTTCGGCGTGTTCTTGTTCTTGTTCTGTTACGTTATTTTCTTCAACCCGGAAATGGGAGGCTTTTTCCTTGAGCCGCCTAACTTTGAGCCGGCGAACCCCTTGAAAACACCGGAACACATTGCTCCTGTATGGTATTTCACGCCGTTCTATGCAATTTTACGTGCGGTGCCTGACAAGCTGTTTGGTGTTATTTTGATGTTCGCTGCTATTGTCTTCCTGGCCCTGTTGCCTTGGCTAGACCGTGGGCGAGTACGTTCTATTCGCTATCGTAGCCTGTTGCATAAGCTAAACCTCGGCGTATTTGCCATCAGTTTCGTTGTGCTGGGTTATCTGGGAACGCAACCGGCAACTCCTGTTGCAACAATATTCGCACAGATATTTACGTTCCTGTACTTTGCATTCTTCGGGCTGCTTTGGTTCTACAGTAAGCGCGAGAAGACTAAACCGGTACCAGAAAGGGTGACGTCGAAATGAAAAAATTGTTAATCGCTCTTATAACTTTGGTTCCGTCGCTTGTATTTGCGGCGGGCCCTGAAGTTCCCTTGGACAAGGCCGAAGTCGACTTACACGATAAAGCCTCACTGCAGCGCGGCGCGCAGTTATACATGAACTACTGTCTGGGTTGCCACCAACTGCAGTACCATCGTTATAACCGTACTTTTGAGGATCTTGGTATTCCGCAAGAGTTAGGCGAAAAGAACTTGCAGTTTACCGGCGACAAAGCCGGTGACAGAATTACCAATAATATGAATCCTGAATCAGCAGCGAACTGGTTTGGTACCGCGGTACCCGATCTAACGAACGTAGCCCGTGTACGCGGAGCCGACTGGATTTATACTTATTTACGTTCATTCTATAAAGATGACAGCCGTCCTTTCGGCGTCAATAATGCGGTGTTCCCAAATGTCGGAATGCCCCATGTATTGCAAGAACTTCAAGGGCTTCCGGAGAAGACTTATGAAGAACGCCTAATAGACGGTGAAATGGAAGACGTGTACGTCGGTATTGAAACCGATGGCGGCGGGCGCTTATCTGAAAGTGAATATGATCAAGCCATGTTGGATTTAACCGCTTTTCTGGTTTATACCGGAGAACCTATGTTATTAGAACAACGTCGCATTGGTTGGTTTGTTTTTGGTTTCCTGCTGGTATTCACCATTTTGGCATGGTTACTGAAAAAAGAGTTTTGGAAAGACCTGAAATAATCGGGGCTTATCAGTCTGTTAGACAACGGCTTAAGAAAGGGTGGCTTGCCACCCTTTTGCCGTTGATATTATCTGGAGAAAGGAATGGCTGTTGCAGCAAATAAACGCTCAGTAATGACGTTATATTCAGGAAAGGATGACTTAAAGAGTCATCAGGTACGTCTGGTGTTAGCTGAGAAAGGTGTTGGGGTCGAAATTACCTATGTGACCGACGAAAGTACGCCGGAGGATTTGTTACAGCTTAATCCGTACCCAGAGGCTAAACCCACTCTGGTTGACCGTGAGCTTGTGCTTTATAACGCTCAAATCATTATGGAATACTTGGACGAGCGTTTCCCGCATCCTCCTTTAATGCCTGTTTACCCGGTTGCCCGTGGTACCAGTCGTTTAATGATGTACCGAATTGAGCGCGACTGGTATAGCCTGGCTGAAAAGATCCAAAAGAACGATGCTCAGGCAAGGCAGGAACTGAAAGAAGGTATTCTTTCCCTGGCTCCTATTTTTGCCGATACACCGTATTTTATGAGCGAAGAATTTAGTCTGGTTGATTGTTATTTGGCTCCTCTGCTTTGGCGTTTGCCAGCTTACGGTATCGATTTAGAAGGTCAGGGCGCAAAAGAAATAAAGCAATATATGGTACGCCTGTTTGAACGCAAAACGTTCCAGGATTCTTTAACAGAAGAAGAGAAAGAACTGGCGCGTAATTAATTTCATCGACGTCGAGGAGTTTTACTATGACGCCGAAAAGACCTTATCTGCTGCGTGCATTGTACGAGTGGATAGTTGATAACGACCTGACTCCACACTTGGTGGTTGATGCGACTATTGTGGGAACCGTTGTGCCCCAGAACTTTGTTAGTGAAGGACAAATTGTACTAAACATTTCGCCAACAGCGGTTCAGGGGCTGCAACTGGCTGACCATGAAGTTCGCTTTAACGCGCGCTTTGGTGGACAGCCAATGCAGGTGATTGTGCCCATGACGGCGGCTTTAGCAATTTATGCCCGTGAGAACGGTGCCGGAGCAATGTTTGAGGCGGAGCCCGAACTGGACAAAATGCCTGAGCTTGATGAAGAAGATAAGGGTAGTGACGATGCTGAGCAAAAATCAGCAAAGAAAAAGCCCAACCTAAAAGTAGTTAAGTAACAATACAAAGCACTAACGCTTAATAGTTAGTGCTTTAATTACCCGCTCTACGCCATCTACGTTTCTGGCAACCTCTACTGCGGTATCTGCTTCAATCTGGCTTACATGGCCTAGTAAAAATACCTCAGCGTTCTCTGTCACTACTTTGATATTAGTTGCATCTATAGATTTATTATTAGCAAACTTGAGCTTAATTTTGCTGGTTATCCAGCTATCTCCGGCGCGCACGGCTGCCGATGCTTTAGAGCCAATACGCAGTTGATTGAAAATTTTATTAATACCGTTAGTGTCTTTGATGGTCTCTTCAGCTCTTCTTTTCAGAGCTTCGCTTGGAACCTGGCCAACCAAAAGAACATTAGTATCGTAACTGATAGCGACCACGCGGGCATCTTCAAGTTGTTCATCATTTCCCAGTTTAGCGTTAGCTTTCAATTCGATAGTCTGATCATCCACTTGTGTTCCAATTGTCCGCGGATCAGTAGCTGAAGATATTCCTACTGCGGCTGCTCCGACAGCAACTGCGGCGCAGCCCTGTAAACTTAATAAACTGATAAAAATGACGGGTAAAAAGGTTCTAGATAAAGTCATACGCTTCAGTGCTCCTGCGGAAAGATCGTGTTTTCAATTTGTTCACACAAGCCGTGGACAATAAACAGCTGAGTTTCTAGTATACGAGCCGGATTTAAACTGGGTGCCCTTAATTCGATATCGTTAGCACCTAGTAAACCGGAAACAGAATCGTTGCCCTCGCCGGTTAAAGCAATAATAAGCATATCGCGGCTAATAGCTGTTTCCATAACCGATGCTAACTCTTCATTCTCTTGGTTGTCTGCTATGACCAGTAGAATATCACCGGCTTGACCCAGTGCCGCAAGCTGTTTTTGCTTGCCAAGGGCCAATGCTAGTACTGGAAAGGGAGGACGCTCTAATTTCATGCCTTCGGTCATGAGGTTTGCAAAGTGCTGAGCAACGATTCCTGTCGTGCGGTCGCCGCAGCAAAAGACACGCTGACCATTCAACAAATTAGCCACTAACAGTTCCACCGTTGTGGCCATCTCGTCGGTCAGGCTTTCCACCGCTGAAATTTGTGTCTGTATGCTTTCTGTAAAAAGCGCCTTAATCAATTCGTCATTCATAGTCAGAATGCGTCCTTAAACCATTCAATTTTTGTTGGCTGACCTACTATTGCAATTACGTCGAAACGTATAGCTGCAGTATGTTCATCGATATTATTACTGAGTAAATAGTGGCGAGCGGTGTACCGGATTCGGCGACATTGCTGCGGCTGAATCTGTTCAATAACAGCCGCAAAACTCTCATCGTCCCGGAATTTCACCTCGCAAAACACCCAGTAATGACCGTCTCGGGCTATGATATCAACTTCACCACCGTCAATACGGTAATTTTTGCAAATAATTGTAAGGTTGTTTTTCTTCAGAAACTCGGCTGAGAGTAATTCAGCGCGCTTACCGGTAACGACTTCCTGCATTGTCTGCTTCCTTAGCTAAGGTGATTTCTCCTTTACTAAAGGTAGCCCAAATAAGCTTCCGTTGAACAACTGAGTTATCAATGTGCAGTTCACCACTTAAACCCGACCAGACCAATCCAGGCATGCGATTCATCATTTCAAGTCGTTGAATCAAGGATACGCTGTCGTATCCCATGGCGGTTAAGCGCGCTAGCGACAGACCCCACCCATTTCGCAACTCAAGCCATTGACTTAAAAGTATGTTTTTACCTGAGCTCTCTATTAACCAGGGAACGTCTGAAAAAATAATGCCATTAAGATCTGAATCACCTAAACGATTTCTGAGTTCATGGGTAGCCGAGCTGGCATAAACAGGAATAGGTTCTGCAAATGGCGAAACGCTGACATCAATAAAGGGTTTTAACAGACGCGTCTGTTGTAGATTGCCCGGCAGGTAAATCGCACTAATGTCTCTTCGGCTGCGTTCCTGCTCATCAACAATAATTTTCCCTGCGGCAATTTTAACTGCGCGAATACGCTGCTGACTGTCAGTTAACCCCAGCGAACGCTCGACCGTAGTCTTCATATCTTCGCGTTCAGAAAAATAGGAGATAGTGGGCTGTTCAGCCTGCTCATTTTCCCAACTGGAGGTGAAGGCATCAACCATTCTGCGGCCGCTGGAGCCATCTGCAGTAATGACCAGTGCACTTTTTGAACTGGGAAATTGCTGGTTAATTTTCTGCGCGGCTTGCTGAGCTTCGCTCTCAGGGCTTAGTGCGAAAAAGACATTGGTTAATGAGTTTTGTGCTGCTTCATCGTCAATCTGATTAAGATAAACCTGAGGAATACCCGTAATAGGTTGTGCTGACCACGCGGCTACCTTGTCTTTTAATAGTGGGCCAATAATTCCTACGGGGCTCAGTTCCGATATTTGTTTTTGCTGAGACTCAATGTCGCTCGCTTCGCTGTCTATAAAGACAACTCTTAGGTTTTTCATTTCGCCGGTGCGGGCGATAACACCGTCACGCACAGCCTGGCCTTGTTGCTTGTAGCGGCCGGATAATGGTAATAACACCGCGAGGGTAGGTTCTGGGGGCGCCTGCTCGGCTTCCAGTTCACTTTCTGACGGCTTTAACGGCGGCTCGAGCCAGATGTCGACCAGAGTAGCAGCGTCGTGGTTTGGGAAGCTTTGTTGCCACTGACTTAAGTATGATGTCAGACTATCAGGGTGAGTCATTGCCTGATGATGATAATCGACCAATCGCCACCAACCCGCCAGGGCTAGGTCGTTAGGCCGCTGCTGCGGAAGCTCTGACTGTTTAATCCGGCGCGCAATGGACCAGACTGTATCGGTATTCCGCTGTTCTGCAAAGCGCTGGGCATCAACTTGCCAGACCAGCGACTGCCAGTAGTCTTGTTGCTGATAAGCGGCCTGTGAAAGCAACTGCAAACTCAGAACACGAAACTCTCGTTGATTAAACTGAGTGGCAACATCTTCAAGCTCTTCTATTACCTTTGCCCAGACTTTCTGCTCTGCGGCCCAGCGGGCTTTTGCCAGGCGGTAATATTTCTGACTATGATGAGTAACTTTTTTCGGAGCTAATTGCGAAAGAATAGCGGCCGCCTGTTGCCATTGTTGCTCATTTTGAAAAGCATTAGCGGCTCTTATTAAAGCAGAGTGTTGCTCAACTTCATTTGCTGTTGCGTCGGCCTCCTGTAACCAGTCCCCGGCTGACTTTTCTTCTGTTAAGCTTAATTCCTGATCAGCGACATCGACAGCCTCTGCCGGGTCCTTCGTCGAACGGTCAGGGGCCGAGGTACACTGGGTTAATACCAGTAATGCCATTAGAGCTAAAAGTACAAATGAATGAGTTCTAAACACTGTAAGGTTCCGCTTTGGTGCCTGTTCGGTGATACTATAAACGGCATTGACGTTGGAAACAAACAGAGACTGATTATGGCAGAGCAGGGCATTCTTTATATTGTACCGACACCTATCGGCAATTTAGGCGATATAACGGAAAGAGCAGTTAAGACATTGGCGGAAGTTGCAGCCATTGCTGCGGAAGATACAAGACACACGCGCAAACTCATGCAGCATTATGGCATACAGAATGACGTATTCGCCCTGCACGAACATAATGAGACACAGCGTGTGGACGCGGTTATCGAGCGTTTGCTGCAAGGTGAGTCGCTGGCGTTAGTCAGTGATGCAGGTACGCCACTCATCAATGATCCTGGTTATGTTTTGGTGCATCGTTGCAGGGAACGCGGGCTGAAGGTTATTGCGTTACCCGGTGCCTGCGCTGTTACGGTTGCTCTGTCTGCAGCCGGGTTACCAACAGACCGGTTTGCTTTTGAAGGCTTTTTGCCATCAAAGCCCCAGCAACGTCGTGCAAAGCTGGAGGCTCTGAAGACCGAAACCCGGACTGTTGTTGTGTATGAAAGCCCTCACCGAATTTTACATACGCTGACTGATATGAACGTGGTTTTAGGCAGTGGCCGGCAGATAGTGCTTGCGCGCGAGTTGACTAAGCAGTTTGAGACATACTTAAATGGCACTGCGGCTGAATTGTTGCAGGCTTTAACCGACGATACAAACCAACAGCGCGGTGAAATGGTTTTGCTAATAGCACCTGCACAGACGGAAACGGATGTTCGTGACGGTCCGGGAGAAGCGGCTAAGCGCACGTTACTGCTGCTACTAGAAGAGTTGCCGTTAAAAAAGGCGGCAGCTATGACCGCAAAAATTCACGATGAACGGAAAAATGAACTCTACCAGTGGGCGCTTGAGAATAAAAATAATGAGTGAAACAAAGATTGAGTTAATGCCTGCTGCAGCGTAGAATCCCCCGCGGAGAGCTGGCCAGACAATCGCCGCCTGTTTACAGGGGGAGGAAAGTCCGGGCTCCATAGGGCAGGGTGCCAGGTAACGCCTGGGCGGTGTAAGCCGACGACTAGTGCAGCAGAGAGTAAACCGCCGATGGCTGCTTGCAGCACAGGTAAGGGTGAAAGGGTGCGGTAAGAGCGCACCGCGCAACTGGTAACAGTTTGTGGCACGGTAAACTCCACCCGGAGCAAGGTCAAATAGGGGTTCTTTGGCGCGGCCCGCGTTGAACCCGGGTAGACTGCTTGAGGGTCAGGGCAACCTGATCACTAGATGAATGATTGTCCACGACAGAACCCGGCTTATCGGCCGGCTCTCCACCTTTTTAGGGTTTTAAAACTGCCAGTCTTTTAGAAACTTCAATAATTCATTAAGCGGCAATGGCTCACTAATAAAATAGCCCTGTGCAAAATCGCATCTCTGTCGCTGCAGTAATTCCCACTGTTGCCGGGTTTCAACGCCCTCGGCAATAACGTTAATATCCAAAGCTCTGGCTACCTGTAACAACGCATCCAGCAGTGCTACCTGCACCTTATTTTGAGGTGCCTGACTTAAAAAACTACGATCTATTTTTATATAATCGACAGGATACCGTTGCAGGTAATTAATACTGGAATAGCCGGTACCGAAATCGTCGATTGCTAACTGCACTCCCTGAGA
Organism: Idiomarina sp. 017G; assembly: GCF_004362265.1. NCBI lineage: Bacteria > Pseudomonadati > Pseudomonadota > Gammaproteobacteria > Alteromonadales > Idiomarinaceae > Idiomarina > Idiomarina sp. 017G. The sequence continues at coordinate 120,814 of NZ_SNWT01000006.1, forward strand.
CCGCAAATAATGTAAAATTTGTAATTGCCGCTGTTTATTGCTCATTAACAGTGACTCGGTAATTTCAAAGGTTATGCTGGTATTAGGTATTCCATGCTGACTGATGCAGGACAGCCATCGTTTGGCCGACTCCATATCATTAAGTTCACGTTCGGAGCGATTAATTGAGACCTCAATGGGGTAACCAGACTTGTGTACGACAGCCCAGTCAACGCAAGCTTGCTCCAGAACAAACTGCCCTAGTTCATGAATAAGCCCGGTACGTTCAGCAACCGGAATGAATTCAGCCGGCGAAATCATGTTTCCGTCTTCATCCTGCCAGCGCAAGAGCGCTTCGCATTTACTGATTTTACCGGTGCTGAAGTCGATGATGGGTTGATAAACCAAAGAAAACTCATGCCGCTTAAGGCCTTCACGCATACGTTTATGAATGGCGTTTTGGCGTTCAGTTTGCTCTCTTAATTCGTCGTTAAAAAAGTAATGAGTGCGTCGCCCAGCCGTTTTTGCTGCGTACATGGCAAGATCGGCATTTTTTAATAGTTCAGAGGCTTTGATGCCGTCGTCAGGGTAAAGCGCAATACCTATGCTGCAGGTGGTTTGAATTTGGTTCTGGCGTAAGTTGAAAGGTTCACTTAACTGTCGGTTAATTTGGCTGGCAAGGTCATTAATGATTTGATGCGACGTAAAACGGTTAATAACGACAACAAATTCATCACCACCAATACGGGCAATGAAGTCGGAACCCCTTAGTTGGTTTCGTAAACGGTCAGAAACTGAAACTAACAGTTCGTCGCCAGCATCGTGACCAAGGTTATCGTTAACTTCTTTAAAGTGGTCAAGGTCGATGAATAGAATGGCAAAGTGTTGTTCCCTGCCTTTCTGGGTAAGTTGATCAAGGTAGTCGACAAAAGCCCGACGATTCGGTAAATCAGTAATCGAATCAAAATGCGCCTGGTGGTCAATAGTAACAAGCGCCGAGCGCAGTCGGCTTTGCGCCGTCACCAAATTGTACATAAAGGCGGTCATTAAAAAGGACAACAGCAGTCCGGCCACAATAATGATCCAATAAATGCTGCCGCGATGGGCCCAAACTGCATTTTTTGGAGCCAGAGCCAGTATCCACTTGCCGGTTGAAACCGCCACTTCAATGGCGACGTAATCTTGCTGCCAGAGCGACGCATCGCCGAAGTCAAACAGGTGGTCGCCATTGCCGTTTTCTTTCTTTAACGCGAAAAGGTAGTCGTCGACGGAGTCCAGGCCGCTGCTGGCAATTAAGTCTCCTATATCAATGACCACGGCAATCATGCCCCACAGCTTATTGTCATTGATAAAAACCGGAGCTCTGGCAATTAACGCCCAGCCTCCTTGTATTAAGTTGACCGGGCCATCGATAACAATTTGCTTTTTCTGAATGGCTTCCTGAACGCTTTCGAACTGCGCCGGTGAGGTGCGGTAATCAAAACCCAGTGCGGCTTTATTAGGAGCCAACGGGTATACAAACTCAATTATCAAATTAGGTGCTAACGCTACGTGACGTACCGGAACATCGCCATCAATAAGCTCCTGCATTAGCTGCCGGTAACGCTCAGGAGAAATGTCGGGTGAGAGCTTAATTTCGGCCTGTAGCGCACGAGCCGTGACTAACGAGGAATTGATTTGGCCTTCCAGCGCGGCGCGGAGCTTACCTAAGCGCTCAGTAGCTACTCGTTTGCGTGACTCTACTACCTGCGAGTGCTGATTCTCAGCAAACCAGATAACGCCCGTTACCAAGATGCAGAAGCTGACAAAAATAACGAATAAGTAGCGTTTCATTAATTACCGTTGCTCACCAAAACTGAAATGAGTATCGCACAAAAATTATACGAGCTCTAACGGAAAAATAATTTTACGCGTTGCATCAACCGCTTAATGTAAATTTACCGTCAAGGCCTGACAAATAGAGAGGTTTTTTCTTGACAGTGGGAAAGAGAGACACCTAGACTGTAACATTGTGGGGATTTGTGGATAATAGTGGATCGCAATGATCAGGTGGGATCATGTTCCGAGGTGCAACAACATTAAGTCTGGATAGCAAAGGACGGTTAGCCATACCGGCTAAATACCGTCATGCGTTGTCATTAGACTGTGAAGGCAAAATGGTCTGCACGATTGATATTAAGCAACCGTGCCTGTTGCTGTACCCGCTTCCCGAGTGGCAAATCATCGAACAAAAGCTTACTCGATTATCCAGTATGAACCCTGCAGAACGTCGCTTACAGCGACTTCTTTTAGGCCACGCCGACGACTGTGAAATGGATAAAAATGGTCGTTTGCTCCTGTCAGCTCCGTTGAGACAACACGCCGGTTTAGAGAAAAAACTGATGCTTGTCGGGCAGCTGAATAAATTTGAAGTTTGGAATGAAGACGCCTGGCACGAACAAGTGGCGCAGGACATGGATGTTGAACGCGAAGGTGACTTTACTCTTAACGAACGACTAGAAGACTTTTCATTATAATGATTACAACGTCACCGCAACACGTTTCGGTGCTACTGGAAGAGTCGATAGAAGCATTAGCGACTGATCCGCAAGGCACATACATCGACGCCACATTTGGTCGCGGCGGACACACGCGTGCTCTGCTCAACCAGTTAGGTGACGACGCCCGCGTTATTGCCCTGGATCAGGATCCTGAGGCTATTGCTGCGGCTGCAGCATTTGCTGATGACCCCCGTTTTCAAATTATCCACACCCCTTTCTCAAACCTGCAACAGGTACTTGATGACTTGCAGTTGAACCAGCAAGTGACCGGAATTCTATTTGACCTTGGCGTATCTTCCCCACAATTAGATGACGCTGAGCGTGGCTTTAGCTTTATGCGGGACGGTCCTTTGGATATGCGGATGAACACCACCAGTGGAGAAACCGCCGCCGAGTGGCTTAATCGCGCAGAAAAGGACGATATTAGCTGGGTTCTGAGAGAATACGGAGAAGAGCGTTTTGCCCGCCGTATCGCCAGTGCCATTGTTATGGATCGCGAGAAAAAGCCGTTTACCCGCACTAAAGAACTGGCTGAAATGATTGCCCGCGTGAGTCCGGTAAAAGAAAAGCATAAACACCCGGCAACACGAACCTTTCAGGCCATCCGCATTCACATTAACCGCGAACTGGAACAAATTGAACAGGCGCTGGACGCTTCGCTGTCTGGTCTGAAAGAAGATGGGCGACTGGTGGTTATTAGTTTCCATAGTCTGGAAGATCGTTTAGTAAAGCGCTTTATTCGTAAGCACAGCGAAGGAAAGCAGTTACCTCCTGGCTTGCCGGTAACTGAAGCTGAGCGCAATAAAGATAAAGCGCTGGAGAAAGTCGGCAAAGCTATTAAGCCGGGTAAAGCTGAAGTGCAGCTCAATCCTCGTTCACGCAGCTCTGTGCTGCGCATAGCAAGGAGGGTTCGCAATGACTAAGCAGCGTTATCCCAGTCTAATGAAAATGTTGCTACAGGATTTATTGCAGCACAAATGGATTTTGCTTCTCAGTGTGGTGGTTATCGGTAATGCGCTAAGTATTGTCTATACCGCTCATTTGAATCGGCAGTTAACTGGCGAACGTGATGATTTATTGTCGCACCGGGACACTCTGGATCGGGAGTGGCGGCACCTTGTGGTTGAGCAAAACGCCCTGACTGAACACAGCCGGGTTGAACGTATTGCGCAGGAACAACTTGGCATGCGGGACGTTGAGCCAGAGCAGGAGGTGTTGGTTTCATGGCAGTGAATCGTCGCAATAAACGCACAGAGCCAGTCGGTACTCGTTGGCGCTTTTACACCGCAGTATTCTTACTGTTCGGTGTGTTTTCTGTGTTAATTGCACGCGCAGCCTATATCCAGGTCATAAGTCCCGATGCTTTTTCGCTGCAAGGCGATATGCGCAGTTTAAGGGCATCCAGCGTCGCGGTTCAGCGAGGCACTATTGTTGATCGTAACGGAAGAGAACTTGCGGTTAGCGTCCCGGTAGAAACCGTATGGGCCGATCCCAAACGTATCGCCGAGCGCGAGGCTTTAGCTGACGAACGTCGCTGGCAGGCCCTGGCTGAAACTTTTCGCATGAACCGTAACGAGCTGGTCAGTAAAGTGGACGACCCGTCAAAACGTTTCGTTTATCTGCAACGCAAAGTGACGCCATCAGAAGCGGATTATGTGAAGCAGTTGAAAATTCCCGGTGTGTATTTAAAAACAGAGTCACGCCGTTATTATCCTACCGGTGAGATCAGTTCTCACTTAATCGGTTTAACCGACATTGACGGCGCTGGGCAGGAAGGCCTGGAGCTTCTGTACGACGAGCATTTAACCGGTACGCCGGGTAAACGAGTTTATCGCAAGGACGCAGAAGGACGGGTTGTTGAAGAAATTAGCCAGACAGATGCACAACAACCAAAACAGCTGACACTGAGTATCGACCAACGTGTTCAGGCAACTGCTTACACCGAATTGAAAAAAGCCGTGCGCTACAATCAGGCAACTTCGGGTTCGGCGGTAGTGCTGAATGTCGAAACCGGTGAAGTGCTGGCTATGGTCAATAGCCCGTCTTTCAACCCTAACAACCGTTCCGAGCTACAGTCTTTCCGCATGCGTAACCGGGCGGTAACCGACAGCTATGAACCTGGCTCTACAATGAAGCCGCTGGTCGTTCTGAGTGCGCTTGAGAACGGACGGCATAAAGCCGGCGATACCATTGATACCAGTCCGGGCTGGCTCAGAATTGGTGGACGCCGGGTGAGTGACCCTCGGAACTATGGCGAACTGTCACTGGCTGAGGTGCTGGAACATTCTTCGAACGTGGGCGTCACAAAAATCGCACTGGATTTAGGCATTGACCCTTTATTGCAAACCTATGCCGACGCTGGCTTTGGAAACGACACGGGTATTGCCTTGTTAGGTGAGAGCATTGGCATACTGGGTGACAGAAGACGCTGGTCAGATTTTGAAACAGCAACTCTTGCTTATGGCTATGGTTTGTCGGCAACAACGCTGCAACTGGCTAATGCTTACAGCATTATCGCTAATGGTGGGAAAAAACGGCCGCTGACTATTTTCCGACAGGAATCACCGTTACCGGCAGAGCAAGTGTTTAATCCGGACAATACCCGGGCGGTTATGCATATGATGGAAACGGTGGTGCGTGATGGTACCGCTAAAGCGGCGCAGGTTCCTGGCTACCGTATTGCAGGTAAAACGGGGACAACCCGAAAAACCAAAGCAACAGGCGGCTACGGTGACGAATACGTAGCACTCTTTGCCGGAATAGCTCCGGTTAGCGATCCGAAAGTGGTTGTGGTTGTAACCATAAACGAACCGGGTACCGACGACTATTATGGCGGCACGGCCGCAGCTCCAGTGTTTTCAAAAATTGTATCGCAAACCATGCGCTTACTGAATATACCGCCAGACAACGTAGATGACACTCAGGTGCACGCTGCGGGCTTTGGGGGTGATAAATGATGAAACTTACCGAGTTGCTGACAATGCTGCCAGCATCGTTCTCCATTCCGGATGTTATCGTTAGCGGTATAAAGCTCGATAGTCGGCAAGTAGCCAATGGCGATGTTTTTGTCGCTATTCCGGGCTATGAAACCGATGGCCGCGCTTATATTGATGCGGCTATTGATGCCGGTGCCGCAGCAATTATTGCTGAAGCTCCGGGAATGGCTGTTGAACAGCGCCGGGGCGTGGTCGTTATCGGTTTTAGTGGCGTTCGTGAGCACCTGTCTCGTATTGCTGGCAACTTTTTCGGACATCCATCAGAAAAAATGCAGCTGGTTGGTGTGACCGGAACCAATGGTAAAACATCGGTTACTCACATTATGGCGCAGCTGGCAAAAGCTCTGGGTATGGAAGCGGCAGTTATTGGTACAACCGGCAGCGGCCTTATTGGCCGTTTGTTACCGGAGCGTCATACCACACCAGATGCCGTAACCGTCCAGCAACGTCTGGCCACGCTATTAGCTGAAGGTGCAGAATTGGTTGCTATGGAGGTGTCGTCACACGCGCTGATACAGCGTCGTGTTGAAGCTCTGCACTTTGTCGGCGCAGTCATTACCAATATCAGCCGGGATCATCTCGACTACCACGGCACCATGGAAAACTATGTCGCCGCAAAACAACGTTTATTTGCCGACTTTGGTGTGCAAAATCGAGTGGTTAACGCCGACGACGATACGTTAAGCCAGTGGCAGCACGATGATTTAGCCGATTTATGGGTAAGTCTTAATGCCAGCCCCAACGAACCCTGCCTGCAGGCAACTGGCGTTCAGTTTCATGAGCAGGGCTCGGTGTTCAGCTTAAACTGGCAGGGGGAATCCTGTGTCGTTGAAACGCCATTACTGGGGCGCTTCAACGTTTACAACTTACTCTGCGCGGTTGCTGTGTTGCTGAAACTGAATAAGCCTCTGGCGGATATCGGTAGAGCCTGCGGCAGTTTGCAGCCCGTTCCCGGGCGGATGGAAGCCTTCCATAATAATCAGTCGCCGCTGGTGGTGGTTGACTACGCGCATACACCGGACGCTTTGCATCAGGTACTGAGTGCGCTGCGTCTGCATTGCAAAGGGCGTTTATGGTGTGTATTTGGTTGCGGCGGTGACCGTGACCGTGGCAAGCGCCCGCAAATGGGTAAAGTAGCGGCAGATTACGCAGACGTTGTTGTGGTTACCGATGACAACCCGCGGACAGAACCCGCGGAACAAATTATTGAAGATATTCTGACCGGTATTGCGGATAAAATTCAGGTTAAGGTTTGGCCGGGTCGCCGCGAGGCGGTTATACGCGCAATGCAGGAAGCCGGAAAAGATGACGTTGTATTACTAGCCGGTAAAGGGCACGAAGACTATCAGGTTATTGGTACTCAACGCATTGACTATAACGAACGAGCGGTAGTCAGCGAATGGCTGCAAGGAGACTGCGCATGATCTCAGTATCACTGAAATGGATTGCGGAGCAGGTGGAAGGCCGCCTGATTGGCTCTGATTGTACAATTGACAAGGTGTCGACGGACACCAGGACAGATTTAAAAGACGCACTCTTTATTGCCCTGAAAGGCAGAAACTTTGATGCTCACGACTTTGTCGAGCAGGCGTTGGCTAAAGGCGCTACTGCAGTTATCTGCGAAAAACAGCAAGACAGCGAGTGCCGTCAAATTATTGTTGAGAATAGTCGCCATGCGCTGGGTCGTTTAGGAGCGGCAGTTAAAGCGAAGGTTGCACCGAAAACGGTAGCAGTTACCGGCAGTAACGGTAAGACCACAGTGAAGGAAATGCTGGCGGCCATTTTATCGATTCAACATCCGGTATTGGCCACGCAGGGTAACTTTAATAACGATATAGGTGTTCCGCTGACCTTATTAAGGTTAGAGGAAAAGCATAAATACGCGGTAGTAGAGCTGGGTGCGAATCATCCGGGCGAAATTGCTTACACCACCGATTTAACCAGGCCCGATGTTGCGATATTGAATAACGTGAGTGCGGCACATGTCGAAGGTTTCGGAAGCTTGCATGGGGTTGCCCGTGCTAAAACTGAAATTTTCCGTGGAGTGAGTAGCCAGGGAACGGCCATTACCCCTCGCGATTCAGAGTTTTATCCTTGCTGGGAACGCGCCTGTGCTGACATGAAGTGGAAGAGCTTTGGTTTAACCGACAACGCCGATGTTTATGCAAGTGACGTGGTATTGAACAGTGAAGGACACCCTGCGTTTACTCTGCATTTGGGCGGTGAAACGAAGTGTATTGAACTGAAGTTAAGCGGTCGTCACAACGTGCTTAATGCGCTTTCAGCCGCCGCTGCGGTAAGTGAGCTGGGTATATCTCTGGATGACATTGTTACTGGGCTGCAAAGGGTTGAGCCGGCTCAGGGGCGTTTAACAATGATAAAAGTGAGTGATCACTTACGTATTATTGATGACACCTACAACGCCAGCGTTGCCTCAACTAAAGCTGCCCTGGACTTGCTAGGAAGTTATCAGGGGTATCGCATTTTTGTATTGGGCGATATGGGTGAGTTAGGTGCCGATGCGCGCGCTTATCACGAGGAGATTGGTGAGCATGCTATAGGCACCGGCATTGATAACTTATACAGCCTGGGCGTACTGAGTCAAAGTGCCAGCGAGGTCTTTAACGGCCACGGAGGCAAGCACTTCGGTAGCTTACAGTCGCTGGTTGAATCTGTTTTACAAAGACTTACAGAACAGACAGGCAAGCAACCTGTCACAGTGCTGGTTAAAGGCTCACGCTCCGCACATATGGAGCGCGTTGTTGCAGCAATACAGCAGGCTGTCGCGGTCAGTGACAGCGTAGAGGATAAGCACGCATGTTAGTTTGGTTGGCGGAGTACCTAACCCAGTTTGAAAGCGCGTTTAACGTGTTTTCCTACTTAACCTTGCGGGCAATACTCAGTGTTTTGACCGCACTGGTTTTGTCGCTGTGGTTAGGACCAACATTAATTCGTCGTTTGCAGCGTTTGCAAATAGGGCAAACGGTACGGGACGACGGCCCGGAAAGTCATTTAGTAAAAAGTGGTACGCCGACTATGGGTGGCGTATTGATACTGGCAGCCGTTCTGGGTTCCTCACTACTCTGGGCTGACTTAGATAACCGTTATGTCTGGGTTGTTCTAATGGTTATTACCGGCTTTGGTATTGTTGGCTTTGTCGATGATTATCGCAAAGTTGTACGCAAAGACCCGAAAGGGTTAATTGCTAAGTGGAAGTATTTCTGGCAGTCGGTTATTGCCAGTGTGGCTGCCGTTTACCTTTACTGGAGCAGTACTCAGAGCGCTGAAACTGCTCTTCTTGTTCCATTCTTTAAAGACGTTATGCCGCAGTTGGGTATGCTTTATATGCTCATGGCCTATTTTGTCATTGTCGGCACCAGTAATGCCGTCAATTTAACTGACGGCCTGGACGGTCTGGCCATTATGCCAACCATTATGGTGGCTGCTGCACTGGGTATTTTCGCCTACGTGTCCGGCAATGTGAACTTTGCTGAATATCTGCAAATTCCTTATTTGCCACTGACCGCTGAATTGTTGGTCGTGTGCACCGCTATTGTTGGAGCGGGTCTCGGATTTCTCTGGTTCAATACTTATCCTGCGCTTGTATTTATGGGCGACGTGGGTTCTCTGGCCTTAGGTGCTGCACTTGGCATTATCGCGATATTGGTTCGGCAGGAGCTGGTGCTGTTCATTATGGGTGGTGTGTTTGTTATGGAAACCTTATCGGTGATGCTGCAGGTGGGTTCCTACAAATTGAGAGGCAAACGAGTTTTTCGAATGGCTCCAATTCATCACCATTACGAATTAAAAGGATGGCCAGAACCGCGGGTAATCGTGCGTTTCTGGATATTGTCACTCATTTTTGTGCTGATAGGACTCGCAACCTTGAAGTTGCGTTAAAAAATAATGACTAAAATAGCCTGGCAGAATACAAAACACATTGTTGTCCTTGGTCTTGGAAAGACCGGGGTGTCTGTGCTGCGCTATTTACAACATAAACGGCAGCAGGATCAGAAGCTTGCCGAGATCAAAATTCAGGTTTTTGATTCGCGTGAAAACCCTCCTGGCCTGGAAGAAGCAAAACAAATACTGGGAGATGCTGAACTGCTTAACCGGCATTGGGAATTAGAAGACACGCTGGCGGCCGACTTAATTATTGCCAGTCCGGGTATCGATTTACGTGAAGACCCAATCGTTTTGGCGCGTGATGCAGATATTCCGATTGTTGGTGATGTTGAGCTGTTTGCGCAAGAATCAAAATTGCCGATAGTAGCGGTAACTGGCTCTAATGGAAAATCCACAGTAACTCGCATGGTCGAGTTTGTTGCTAAGCAATGCGGCAAAAATGTGGCTGCAGCCGGCAATATAGGCGTACCAGTACTCGACTTGCTGCTGCAGGAGCAGCACCCCGATGCTGTAATACTGGAGCTTTCCAGTTTTCAGTTGGAATCAGTTTCCAGCTTGAAACTTAAAGCGGCGGCACTTATGAATATTAGTGCCGATCATATGGATCGTTACTGCACTCTGGATGAATATGTAAAAGCTAAGCAACGCATTTTCACTCATGCAAAAACCTGGATACTGAACCGTCAGCAGCAGGATACCTGGCCACACCCGGTTACGGGAAAATTAATGACCTTCGGTAATGACTCGCATCCCAAACACTTTGGTTTGCTGTCTGGAAATATCGACCGTGTCAGTGGGCCGGTTGCCGTGACTTTCGATGGCAGTGTTGTACTGCGGGCAGATCAATTGCAACTCCAGGGCATTCATAACCTGGTGAATGTGCAGGCAGCTCTGGCTTTGTGTCAGGCAATAGATATTGATATTGAAGCTGCGGTTCGTGCGGTAAAAGAGTTTAAAGGTCTGCCGCACCGCTGTGAATTAGTCAGTGACAATGAGGGCGTGCTCTGGGTTAACGATTCAAAAGCCACAAATATCGGTGCTACTGCTGCCGCGGTTGAGGGGCTGAGACCAATGATAAACGGGCGTTTACTGCTAATAGCGGGTGGGGTCGGCAAAGGAGCAGACTTCCGTGAGCTGCAGTCGACCCTGGAGCGGGTCGATATTCTCTTAACCATAGGTGAAGATGGTCCCCGCATTGGTCAGTTGTTTAACGGTTCACGGCAGGTAAAAAGTTTACAGCAGGCCGTGGAGCTAGCGGCATCTTTAGTGCAAACCGGCGACATGGTGCTGTTATCGCCTGCGTGTGCGAGCTTCGATCAGTTTCAGAACTTCGAGCATCGGGGCGACAGTTTCCGTCATGCAGTGGAGGCGCTTTATGTCAACAGTGCGTGAAGAACAGTTAAATCTTGAGATACCGGCTTCCGATGTCGGTAGTCGTTGGCAAAAGCTGATTAACTGGTTTCAACCAAAAGCCAGTCAGCCACTGTACGACCGTATGCTGTTTACCCTGGCAATGGCGTTGCTGGCTTTTGGCTTTGTTATGGTCACGTCTGCGTCTTTACCTACGGCAGACCGGTTAACGGGGAATCCGTTCCATTTTGCCATTCGTCACGGCATTTATATTCTGATTAGTTTAGCCGTTATGCTGGCGACTTTACGGGTACCGGCGAATAGCTGGAATCAACAGAGCGGTAAGTTGTTGTTGCTCGGCTTGATTATGCTGTTAATGGTTTTAGTTGTGGGATATGAAGTTAACGGTGCACAACGCTGGATAAAAGTCGGGCCAATTACTTTTCAGGCGGCAGAGGTCGCTAAACTTTTCTTCTGTATTTATATGGCCAGTTATTTGTCCCGCAGGGAAGACGAAGTCAGAGAAGCGACTAAAGGCTTTATAAAACCTCTGGCGCTGTTGTTTATTGCTGCAGTGCTTTTATTAATGCAGCCGGATTTCGGAACCGTGGTTGTCTTGTCGGCAACAACCGTCGCCATGCTGTTTTTAGCTGGCGCTAGATTGTGGCAGTTTTTTGCTGTGTTCATTACCTGCGTACTGGCATTAATTTTACTGATCATCGTTGAGCCTTACCGGATGCAGCGTCTGCTCACCTTCCTGGAACCGGAGAAGGACCCATTCGGTGCCGGATATCAGTTAATGCAGTCGCTTATTGCCTTTGGGCAAGGCCACTTTAGCGGCGCCGGTTTGGGTAATAGCATTCAAAAATTACAATACCTACCCGAAGCACATACTGACTTTATTATGGCTGTTGTTGCCGAGGAACTAGGTTTTCTTGGCGTGCTGGCGGTTATTGCAACCGTATTAATGTTGGTATGGCGAGCTTTAATTATTGGCCGTCGCTGCTTAATGCAGGAGCAACGTTACGGCGGTTATCTGGCTTATGGTATCGGTATTTGGTTTAGTATCCAGGCCTTTGTGAATATCGGTGTTGCGTCCGGTGCATTACCAACTAAGGGACTGACACTGCCTTTGGTGAGCTACGGTGGTAACAGCCTGATCATATCGGCTCTGGCCGTTGGGCTGTTGTTACGCATAGACCATGAACGTCGGATGCTGGGTCGCAAAGTGGCACCGCGCGGAGGTGCCGAATGAACAAAGTTTTGATAGCAGCAGCCGGCACCGGTGGTCATATTTTTCCGGCCTTAGCCGTAGCAGAACAAATGCGCGACAACGGCTGGCAAGTTGACTGGCTGGGTACGCAGGAAGGTCGTTTAGAAAGTCGGGTGATTCCGGCAGCTAACTTCCCTTTACACAGCATTAGCATGACTGGAGTTCGCGGTCATGGGCTGAAAAGAAAGCTGTTCATGCCATTCACTTTGGCGAAAGCCGTGCTGCAATGTCGACGCTTGCTGAAAACACTACAGCCACAGGTAGTGGCAACCTTTGGCGGCTATGTCTGCGCGCCAATGGGGTTAGCTGCGAAACTGCTGGGCATCCCCTTAGTGGTGCACGAACAAAATGCCATACCGGGCATGACTACCCGGTTGTTAGCCCCCAGAGCAAACAAAGTTATGTTGGGGCTACCGGTTGCCCTCCCGCAATGGCAGCAGTATCCGGTTGTTGGTAACCCTCTGCGCAAGGGGTTATTGGCACAAGCGGCTGAACAGACAGAAAAATCAAATACAGACGGAGCCTTGAATATATTGGTGGTTGGCGGAAGTTTAGGTGCGCAGGTATTGAACGAAGCCGTGCCGGAAGCCGTCAAAGCATTAGAAGGTGTTGAACTTAATGTCCTGCACCAGTGTGGTGCTGAGCGTGAGGCAACAACTGAAAAGGCTTACTTAGGTGCATCAGTGCTTAAAACGCTGAAAGTCACCGAATTTATTGAAGATATGGGCGACGCTTTTAAAAATGCTGATTTGGTTATTTGTCGCGCTGGCGCATTAACCATATCTGAGTTGGCGGTAATGGGCGTAGCGTCCATTCTGGTGCCATTGCCACATGCTGTGGATGACCACCAAAGCGCCAATGCGAAAGTTTTAGAAAGCCGTGGTGCGGCAGTTTTATTGCCGCAAACTGAAGTAGTGGAAGGCGCATTGAAACAACAGTTAAAACGTTTATTGCATGACAGACAACAACTGTGGACAATGGCGCGTTTCGCTCGCCAGTGTGCGATGCCAGAGGCAACGCAACGACTGGTGAATGAATGTATGGAATATAGACAGAGCGATGACTAGCATGACCGCAACCAACGCACAGCCATTTACTATTGTGAACGTCCCGGAAATGCGCCGGGTACAGCGAATCCATTTCGTTGGTATCGGCGGTGCGGGTATGGCCGGTATTGCAGAAGTTCTGTTAAATCAGGGCTATCAGATTTCGGGTTCGGATATTGCCGAAAACGCCAATACCGAACGGTTGCGCTGTCTCGGAGCCACTGTGGTTCTCGGACATATGGCCAACAATATCGAAGGCGCCAGTGTGGTTGTGGTATCCAGTGCAATAAAAGCGGATAACGCTGAGCTGGTAGCTGCTCACCAGCTGCGGGTGCCGGTAGTACGTCGTGCAGAAATGCTGGCCGAGCTTATGCGTTTTCGCCATGGTATTGCGGTAGCCGGTACACACGGAAAAACAACGACCACGTCATTGGTTGCGAGTATTTTTGCCGAAGCCGGTCGTGACCCAACTTTTGTTATTGGTGGTTTGCTCAATAGTGCTGGTTCGAATGCTCGTTTAGGTAACAGTAAGTATCTCATTGCCGAAGCAGATGAAAGCGATGCGTCGTTTCTGCATTTACAACCGATGGTTGCGATAGTGACGAACATCGAAGCAGACCATATGGACACCTACGAAGGTGATTTCAATAAGCTGCTGGACACCTATGTTGAATTTTTGCATAACCTGCCGTTTTACGGTTTAGCTGTTATGTGTGTCGATGACCCTGTCGTATCTGATTTAATACCACGACTCGGCCGTCAGACCATGACCTACGGCTTTAGCGAAGCCGCTGATGTACGAGCAATAGATTATAAACAAACCGCCAGTGAGAGCTGCTTTACTATTTTACGCAAAGGGCTGAAACCACTTGACGTGTGTCTTAATCTGCCGGGTAAGCACAATGTGTTGAATGCACTGGCCGCAGTAGCTGTAGCAACAGATGAAGGAATTAACGACGAAGCCATTAAGTCAGCACTGAACAAATTTGAAGGTATCGGCCGTCGTTTTCAGCATTACGGTAACTTTGCCATCTCAGATAAAGACTCGAATAAAGAGCCGGGTGAAGTGATGCTGGTTGATGATTATGGTCACCATCCTTCAGAAGTTGCGGCCACGATTCAGGCCGCGCGGGAAGGCTGGCCGGAGCGTCGTTTGGTAATGGCATTTCAACCGCACCGTTACTCACGCACACGAGATTTGTATGAAGACTTCGTTAACGTGCTGTCGCAGGTTGACGTATTACTGATGTTGGAAGTTTACAGTGCCGGGGAAACGCCGGTAAGCGGTGCCGATAGTCGCTCATTATGTCGTTCCATTCGTCAGCGCGGGCAGATAGACCCGGTTTATGTGGCAACCGTGGATGATATGCCGGAAGTTCTTGAATCGGTGCTTGCTCCGGGAGATTTGCTGTTAACGCAGGGCGCTGGAAATATCGGCGCATTGGCCAAGCGAATTGCAACTGAGGTGTTGAGTCATGAAAGCTAATGCCTTTGGTAAAGTGGCCGTCATGCTGGGCGGTACGTCGGCTGAGCGCGATGTTTCGCTGAAATCCGGAATGGCGGTATTAAAAGGCCTGGTTGCGAAAGGCATCGATGCACACGCATTTGACCCGGCGGCGCATAGCTTGCAGGAGCTTGTGGAGCAAAAGTTTGATCGCGTATTTATCGCTTTGCATGGCCGCGGCGGTGAAGATGGCAGCATGCAGGGGGCATTGCAAATACTGGAAATGCCATACACCGGCAGTGATGTTCTGGGCTGTGCGCTGGGTATGGATAAAGTGCGTTGTAAACAAATTTGGCATTCAGTGGGTCTGCCAACCGCCAATTGGCGGGTGGTAACGCAAGCTGAAATAGAGCAAGTGAACGTGGAAGCTATGTTGCAGGAGCTCGGTGGTCGGGTAATTGTAAAACCAGCACGTGAAGGCTCCTCTATAGGTATGAGCATTGCCGATAACGGGCGAAGCCTGGCTTTAGCCTTGCAGCATGCGGCTGAGTTTGACGACGACCTTTTGGTCGAACAGTGGGTTGAAGGTGCGGAATATACCATTGGCATACTGGAAGGTAAGGCATTACCGGTTATTCGACTGCAAACGCCACATGAGTTTTACGATTTTGAAGCCAAGTATCAGGCAAATGATACCCAGTACCATTGTCCTGCAGGGCTAAGTGAAGATGACGAAGCAAGTTTGCGAACCCTGGCTGAACGCGCTTTCGTGGCCATAGGAGGTAGTGGCTGGGGACGCATCGATGTGATGTGTAATAACGCAGGTGAATGGTTTTTGTTAGAGGCCAATACGGTACCGGGAATGACAGAAAAAAGCTTGGTACCTATGGCAGCAAAAGTTGCTGGTTTACAGTTTAATGACTTAGTGGAGCGCATTTTAGCGCAAACGCTGGAGCGCTAACGATGGCTGCTGAACAGCGCCTGCGCTCAGTCAATTTTTGGTCAGGTGTAGTGGTGTTATGTCTGACAATTGCGGGGGCACTGGTTGGTATCTATCAGTTAAACGAAGTGCTGACAGACGAACAGCAAGTACCGCTGGCTGAACTAAGTGTTCAGGGCGAGTTGCAGTATACCGCTAGCGAAGAGGTTAGACAGGCATTGACAGCAGAGCCGTTAGGAAGCTTTTTTACGGCCGATGTGGATGATTTAAGGCGTCGGGTAGAGCAGTTGCCGTGGGTGCAAAAGGTCTCTATTCGCAAGGTTTGGCCAGATAAGTTATCGGTTTATGTGACAGAGCACAAACCTGTCGCTATGTGGAACGGTGATCGGCTCATCAATCAGCACCAGGAAGTTTTCCGGGCTGATATAACGAAAGCTGACAGTAATTTGCCACAGTTGTTCGGCCCGGAGAATGCGGTGAAAGAGACCTGGAAGGAGTTTAACCGGGTACAGCAAATGCTGGAGGTGAATGGCTTTCAGATAAGAGCGCTGAGATTAACCGAACGCTTTGCTGTTAGCGTGTTTCTGGCACAGGGAATTGAAATTAAGTTAGGGCGGGAAGCCACATTAGAGAGAATTAAGCGGTTTATCGATGTGTTTCCCAGCATCGTTGAGCACGAAAAAAGTAAAAACAACGAAATCGATACTGTGGATTTACGATATGACACCGGGGCTGCAGTGGCCTGGCGTGAAGCAAAAAGTGAGAGTTAGACGGTTATGTCGAAAACATCCGAACACAATATGGTTGTAGGTCTGGATATAGGCACCAGCAAAGTCACAGCGCTTATAGGTGAGTTATTGCCTGATAATGAGATCAGTGTTGTTGGCGTTGGCACGGCTACGTCGCGTGGAATGGATAAAGGCGGCGTGAATGACCTTAATCTGGTCGTGCAGTCGGTTCAGCGCGCTGTTGATGAGGCTGAGCTTATGGCTGACTGCCGCGTGGCATCGGTGTATTTGAACATTTCCGGACGTCATATTTCCTGTCAGAACGAAAGTGGCATGGTACCGATTAACGAAGCTGAAGTGACTCAGGATGATGTCGACAGCGTGATTCACGCCGCGCAGTCAGTGCCTATTGCAAAGGAACGTCGTATTTTACACGTCTTGCCGCAGGAGTACGTCATTGACTCACAGGAAAGTATCCGCAGCCCAATAGGCATGTCCGGTGTCCGTATGGAGTCGAAAGTGCACATTATTACCTGTGCCAACGATATGGCGAAGAACATTATAAAGGCTGTAGAGCGCTGCGGCCTGTCAGTCGACAAGCTGATATTTTCAGCGTTGGCATCGAGCATCTCGGTGCTGACTGACGACGAAAAAGATTTGGGTGTGGCCCTGGTCGACTTAGGCGGCGGCACCATTGATATTTGCATTTACGCGGGCGGGGTATTGCGCCATACGGCGGTGATTCCGGCAGCGGGTAATCAGGTTACGAGCGACATTGCCAAGATATTTCGCACGCCGACTAACCATGCAGAGGAAATTAAGACGAAGCATGCCTGTGCGTTGCGACAGATGGTCAGCATGGAAGACACTATTGAAGTGCCTTCGGTGGGTGGTCGTCCATCGCGGGTCATGTCACGTCATACGTTGTCCGAAGTGGTAGAGCCGCGTTATCAGGAATTATTTGAATTGGTCAGGGATGAAATTCAGCAAAGTGGTTTAGATGAGCAAATTGCAGCGGGTGTCGTGATAACCGGCGGCAGCGCTAAGATGGAAGGCTGCGTGGATTTTGCCGAAGAAATTTTTCAAATGCCGGTTCGTGTCGGCGTTCCTCTGGGCTTGAAAGGCCTGCGGGATTACGTCGAAGATCCGGTTTATGCCACAGCGGTGGGACTGTTACGGTATGGGCAGGAAGATGCCGCTGTGTCACAAAAAGAAAGCTCTAAAACTGACGTGATCGGACTCTGGCAAAAAGTGCAGAGTTGGTTCAAAGGTGAGTTTTAACTTGGGGTAGCACGTTAAAAGCAGGTAGGGAGAATTATTATGTTCGAACTGATGGACAATTACGAAAGCGAAGCCGTCATTAAGGTGATTGGCGTCGGTGGTGGTGGCGGAAACGCTGTCCAGCACATGGTGAAAGAATCAATTGAAGGTGTGCAGTTTATTGCCGCTAATACCGATGCGCAGGCTCTGCGCAATCATACGGCGGATGTCACCATTCAATTAGGTCAGGACATTACTAAAGGTCTTGGTGCTGGAGCCAACCCGGAAGTAGGCCGCCAGTCGGCAGAAGAGGACCGTGAGAACATCCGCGTCCACTTAGAAGGTGCCGACATGGTCTTTATTGCAGCCGGCATGGGCGGCGGTACCGGAACCGGTGCAGCACCTGTGGTTGCTGAGGTTGCCAAAGAACTGGGTATTCTGACAGTTGCTGTTGTGACTAAGCCATTCCCGTTTGAAGGGAAAAAGCGCATGGCCGTAGCCGATGAAGGTATCAACGCACTGGCACAAAGTGTCGACTCGTTAATTACCATTCCAAACGAGAAGTTGCTGAAGGTGATGGGTCGTGGAACCAGTTTACTGGATGCCTTTAGTGCTGCAAACAACGTATTGTTGGGTGCGGTTCAGGGTATTGCTGAGCTGATTACTCGTCCGGGTCTTATCAACGTCGACTTTGCTGACGTTCGTGCGGTTATGAAAGAAATGGGTACCGCCATGATGGGAACTGGTGTTGCCAGCGGTGAAGACCGTGCGCAGGAAGCTGCGGAAATGGCCATTAACAGCCCGTTACTGGAAGATATCGACTTGTCCGGAGCTCGTGGTGTGCTGATTAACGTCACAGCCGGCATGGACATGAGCATTGAAGAGCTCGACACCGTCGGTAATACGGTTAAAGCCTTTGCTTCAGATAACGCAACCGTGATTGTGGGTACCGTTATCGATACGGAAATGTCTGACGAGCTGCGCGTGACAGTGGTGGCGACTGGTATTGGCGCGGAGCGCAAACCCGATATCTCTTTGGTGAATAAGACCAGCCAGGCAGCACCTAAGCGGGAGCCTCAGCAAGCATACCGCAGTAGTGATATTGACCGCGGTGCAGCAGCCCCTCGTTACGAGGAGCAGGAAGAGTTGCAGCCAGAAACGAAAGCGGAACCAAAACGTCAACCCGCTGCCAAAGCTAAACAGGATAAAGAACTCGATTACCTGGATATTCCGGCTTTTTTGCGAAAACAGGTCGACTAAATTAGCGTAACGCTTGATAAGTATGCGTAAAATTTGATCGGACCATGACAAATGTCGTATAATATGCGGCCGCTTTGGCTTCAGCCATGGCGAACCGAATAAAAGGGTAGGTGAACAAGTACCATGATTAAGCAACGTACATTACAGCAAGCAATATCAACCACCGGTGTTGGACTGCATAAAGGCAATAAAGTAAACCTTACTTTACGCCCTGCGCCGGCCAATACGGGGTTGATATTCCGTCGTGTGGACCTTGACCCTGTGGTGGATATTCCAGCACGGGCCGACTGGGTGCGTGATACGCAGCTGTGTACCTGTCTTATCAATGAGGAAAACGTTCGCGTTTCTACCGTCGAGCATTTGCTCGCTGCGCTGGCCGGCGTTGGTATTGATAATGCGATTATCGAAGTCGATTCGCATGAAATTCCAATTATGGACGGCAGCTCGCACCCGTTTGTTTACCTGCTACAAAGCGCGGGTATTGAAGAGCAGTCAGCAGCGAAGAAGTTCATCCGGATCAAACAGCCGGTACGTGTCGAAGACGGTGATAAGTGGGCGGAACTGCTACCCCACGATGGTTTCCGTATCGACTTTGCTATCGACTTTGAACACCCGGCTATCGCAGATACAGGCCAGACCGTTAGTATGGATTTCAGCGCGAATTCTTTTATCAAAGAAATTAGCCGCGCCCGTACTTTTGGCTTTATGAAAGACATTGAGTATTTACGGGAAAACAATCTGGCATTAGGCGGCAGTTTTGATAACGCTGTTGTGCTGGACGAATTCCGCATTCTGAACAGTGACGGCTTGCGTTACGACGATGAATTCGTAAAACACAAAATGTTGGATGCTATTGGTGATTTGTATATGGGTGGCCACAGTATTTTGGGTCATCTACGTGCCTACAAATCAGGGCATGCGCTGAATAATCAGTTATTACAGGCACTATTAGCGCAGCAGTCAGCGTGGGAGTTTGTGACCTTTGACGAAGAGCAGGCCACTGCGCCTATTGCTTTCTGGTCACCCGCAACGACAACAGCTTAATCTTTATCGTTGGCGGTAAACTTTGCCGCCAACGCTTTTAACTCCGACTTTAACGGTTCATCACAACCCTCAGCCATTGTCAGTAGACGCTCTGCGCTACTTGAATCCTGCTGATCTTTCATGCTCTTCTGAAAATTATTCATTGACGGGGACACCTTAATTGAGAGGCTGTGTACCGGGATCGTCGCATTGTGACGAAAATACGTTATAATGGCCGCTTGCTGAAGTTTTAGCCTGGTTGCCCAGCTACCGTTATCTACCTGAATGATCATTTGGCCATCGCGGATATTCAGCAGTTGGCAGTGTTGATAGGTGTTTTTATCTACGCATTGTTGAAACAATTGTTGCCAATGCGAAAGTTGGGCGGCAAACTGTGCATAGTGTCGTAATGTTGACGACAAAGTTTTTTGACCGGAGCGAAGCCATTCTGATGGTGTTTTCGGGTGTCGTGACATAATTGCGTAGTAGGCAAATAATAAGAGAGTTCGGATGAGTTTATCAGTCTTTTATCGAGGCTCCAAAGTACGTTTTCGTATTCGTTTAAGTCGACGTCGGTTTTTTTCTTTTGTTGGCATTGCAGCCTTCATCGGCCTTGCCAGCTGGCAACCATGGCAGTACCAGGGCATTGATCCTAAACTGGCGCAGACTAAAATTAGCGAAGAGCAGAAAAAGCTCGTATTGCAGGAAGAAGCGCTAAAAGAATTAAAAGAAGACACTCAGAAACGTCTGGGTGCTATGACGGTGTATCTGGGTGAATTAAGAGCTCAAATGCGTCGTCTGGACGCGTTAGGTGAGCGTTTAGCCGGGGTAGCTAATCTCGATAACGGCGAGTTCAACTTTAATCAGGAGCTGCCTATTGGTGGCCCCGAGGTAGAAGTTGCTGAGCTCCCGCATAGCTCTGGCACGGACGTCATTACTGAAATTGAAGGTATGCTGTCGCAGATCTCTGACAAACAAAAACAGCTATCGCTACTTGAATCTGTGATGATGAATCACCAACTTACTAATGACGCTTATATTGCGGGTCGTCCCATCTCAGATGGCTGGCTGTCGTCGCAATACGGTGTCCGTAAAGACCCTTTTAATGGCACACCCGCTATGCATAAGGGCTTAGATTTTGCTAGTTATAATGAAGAGGTCAAAATTATTGCGACCGGCGCAGGTGTCGTTACCTGGGCTGGCGACAGATACGGTTATGGCGCATTGGTCGAAATTGACCATGGCGGTGGTTTAAAAACACGCTACGGACACAATGATAAGCTATCGGTGTCTGTAGGGGATGTTGTCACCCGTGGTCAACAAATCGCTGAAATGGGTAGCAGTGGTCGTTCGACCGGCCCACACGTTCATTACGAAGTGTTGCGTAACGGCCGTCAAATTGACCCTAATCAGTTTGTGTATCGTAAAGCTGACCCAAAATAACTCGGTAAATTATTTAGAACGTAGGCGGTACTTTAGGTACCGCTTTTGTTGTTCAGGAAAGTAACACAGGATAAATCAATCTCATGCTAGGCAGTCTGTTTCGAAAAGTATTTGGTAGTCGCAACGATCGCATTCTCAAAACTATGAAGAAAGACGTTGAGCGAATTAATTTGCTGGAACCCGAGTTTGAAGCGTTAAGTGATGCCGAGCTAAAAGAGAAAACCGCTGAATTTCGCAAGCGTCTGAACGATGGTGAGCGCATAGAGAAAATTTTACCCGAAGCCTTTGCTACCGTTCGTGAAGCCAGCAGACGTGTTTTCGGGATGCGTCACTTCGATGTACAGCTTATTGGCGGTATGGTACTGAACGATAACCGCATAGCAGAAATGAAAACGGGTGAAGGTAAAACGCTGACAGCGACCTTACCGGCTTACCTTAATGCGTTACCGGGTAAAGGCGTTCACATTATTACGGTGAACGATTACCTGGCCAAGCGTGATGCTGAATTCAACCAACCATTATTTGACTTCCTTGGGTTGACCGTAGCGTTCAACATTCCGGGCATGGCGCCTGAAGACAAGAAAGCGGCTTATCAGGCCGACATTACTTACGGTACCAATAACGAGTTTGGTTTTGATTACCTGCGCGACAATATGGCCTTTGCGCCACAGGACAGGGTTCAGCGCGAATTAAACTACGCTTTGGTCGATGAAGTCGACTCAATTCTGATTGATGAAGCCCGTACGCCGCTGATTATTTCCGGTCCGGCTGAAGACAGTTCAGAAATGTACCGCAAAATGAATGAGCTGGTTCCACACTTGGTTCGTCAGGAAAAAGAAGACACTGAAGAAGAACAAGGCGACGGCGACTTTACCATTGATGAAAAAGCCAAGCAGCTGCATCTTACCGAACACGGTCAGGAACACATTGAAGAGCTGCTGAAAGAGAAAGGCATGCTGGACGCTGATGATTCGCTATACTCAGCCGCTAATATCAGTTTACTGCACCATATCAATGCTGCTTTACGCGCTCATCATCTATTTCAAAAAGATGTGGATTACATCATCAAAGACGACAAGGTTGTCATTGTCGATGAACATACAGGACGTACAATGGAAGGTCGCCGTTGGTCTGAAGGTCTGCATCAGGCAGTAGAAGCCAAAGAAGGCGTGCCAATTCAGAACGAAAACCAGACATTGGCATCTATTACCTTCCAGAATTATTTCCGTCTATACAACAAGCTAGCCGGTATGACCGGTACAGCCGATACTGAAGCCTTCGAGTTCCAGTCTATTTATGGTCTGGAGACCATTGTACTGCCAACCAACAAACCAATGGTTCGTGATGACAGAGCCGATCTTATTTATCTGACCACACTGGAAAAATACGAAGCTATAGCCGAAGACATTGAAGAGTGTCGTAAGCAGAAGCGCCCGGTGCTGGTGGGTACGGTTTCTATTGAAAACTCTGAGCTTTTGTCACAGTTGCTGAAGAAAAAGAAAATTCCTCATGCGGTACTGAACGCTAAATTCCACGAACACGAAGCCGACATTATTGCTCAGGCAGGCCGTCCGGGAACGGTGACCATTGCGACCAACATGGCCGGACGTGGTACCGATATCGTTCTGGGCGGAAGCTGGATGGCTGAAGTTGAAAAGCTGGAAGAACCATCTAACGATAAAATCGAGAAAATAAAGCAAGACTGGCAGAAACTGCATGATGCCGTAATTGAAGCTGGCGGTTTGCACATTATTGGTACTGAGCGCCATGAGTCGCGTCGTATCGATAACCAGTTACGCGGTCGTGCTGGTCGTCAGGGTGACCCGGGTTCATCGCGTTTCTATTTGTCGCTGGAAGATCCACTTATGCGGATTTTCGCTTCGGATCGCATTGGAACCATGATGAAACGTCTGGGTATGAAAGAAGGCGAAGCCATTGAACACCCTTGGGTAACGCGAGCTATTGAAAATGCGCAACGTAAGGTGGAAGGACGTAACTTTGATGTCCGTAAACAATTGCTTGAGTATGACGATGTAGCCAACGATCAGCGTAGTGTTGTCTATGACCAGCGTAATGAATTGCTGGACGAAGGTGATATCTCTGAAACCATCGTTGCGATACGTGACGACGTGATCAATTCAGTGATCAGCGAGTACGTTCCGCCTCAGTCTCTGGCTGAGCTCTGGGACTTAAAAGGTTTGGAAGAGCGTCTGCGTGGTGACTTCCACATCGAGCTGCCACTACAGCAATGGCTGGACGAAGAAGAGCATTTCCATGAGGAAGTGTTGCGGGAGCGGGTACTGGAAGAGCTGGTTAAAGCTTACCAGGAAAAAGAAGAGATGGTGGGGCCTGAAGTGCTGCGCCGCTTCGAAAAATCCATCATGTTGCAAAGCCTTGACCAGCACTGGAAAGAACACTTAGCAGCAATGGATCATCTGCGTCAGGGTATTCACCTGCGTGGTTATGCTCAGAAAAACCCGAAACAAGAATACAAAAAAGAGGCTTTTGAACTCTTTACCGAGATGCTGGAAGCCCTGAAACTCGACGTTGTGACTATTCTGAGCAAGGTGAAAGTACGAGCTCAGGAAGATGTGGACGCAGTAGATGAACAACGTAAAGCAGCCGATAGCGCGCCACGTGAGTTCCGCCATGAGCAAAGTGGCCCGGCAGCTGAAGAGCCTCAGAAAAACACTGACAATGCTCAGGGACAACCGGTTCGTAAAGGCGCAAAAGTGGGGCGTAACGAGCCATGCCCTTGTGGGTCAGGCAAAAAATATAAACATTGTCACGGTAAACTATAGGTTTTTATGGAGACCCAAAAATCGCCTGCTGTCCATGTGGCAGTAGGCGTGATTGAAAATGAACAGGGCGAAATTTTTATCGCTCAACGTCATCCTGAACAACATCAGGGTGGTAAGTGGGAATTCCCCGGCGGTAAAGTCGAAGCTGGCGAGAATGTTCAACAAGCATTGCAGCGCGAACTAAAAGAAGAGTGCGGTATTGATGTGACCGACATGGCTCCATTAACCGTCATAGAGCATCAGTACAAAGATAAGCGAGTTTTACTCGATGTCTGGTGGGTGCTTTCATACAGCGGTGAAGCGCGTCAGTTAGAAGGTCAGGACTGGTGTTGGGTTGATAAAAACCAGCTGGATGCATTCCAGTTTCCGGAAGCTAATCAACCCATTGTCGAATGCATTATGCAGTCATTGAACGCTTATTAGTACAGCAACTCGTACTCTAATGGCTACTACCTGAACTAATAATCTGATTCTTCGTTGTTATAGTCGTCGTTAGCTATGACAACTGGCTCGCCCGGGATGCTTTTTTCCTCGTTTGCCCATTCACCTAAATCAATCAGCTTGCATCGCTCACTGCAAAAAGGTCTGGCAGGGGATTTTTCTGACCACTCTACCTTAGTCTGGCAGGTTGGGCAGTTAACACTAATACTCATGGACTACACCTTGCTAGTTCAAATTCAATATCGTGCAGGGATGTTTCTTTGCTCTCCCCGGGTAAAGGCATGAATCGTACCGTAAATCGCTGCCGATGCCCACTGATGACCGGATAAATCTTGGCAGAGCGGGGGACCTTAATTCGCAGCATGGCAAGCAGTTGCTCTGAACTTTCCTGCAGGAAACCATTTTGCAATTGTATTGGCGCAAAAACGGATTGCTCGCGTAATAATGTCAGTTTTAAGGTAATAGCCAGTTCAACAAAAGCCAGTGTCTGACTCCAGCTTTCACATTGTTGCCGCTTTTCTTCAGCAGACTGACTTAACCATAAATGTAGCTGAGGTAATTCAAATAAGCCGCTCATGCCCGGCTGGCTGAATCGCTGGCGTATACTCGTTAGCAGTGCATCGTCTTTGAGTTGGCGCAAGTACTTTGGAATATCCTGAAGCGTGTTGATGCAATGCTCAATTTCATTAATGGTTCTTCGCAATGCATCGCGGTCAACATCGGGGTGCTCTTCCCATTTTTGTAAACGCTGTTTGTCGAGCTCTAAGTCTTTCGTCAGTTCGGTACGGATGTCACAGCGCTCAAGTAGTTCGGTGACAGCAAACAGGGCGTTAAAAAAGGGTTCAGCCTGTTCATCAAAACAGACTCGGCTGGCTTTTAACTGTTCGAAGCCATGTTCTAAACGCAAATAAGTTCGCATACGCTCCTGAAGCGGATATTCATAGAGAATGTTGTCGTTATCAGTAGATGTCATGCGATTGCCGATTGTTGAACTCTGTTGCTATGATAGCGGATTACTCTTCCTGTGCAACGGTTGCCGCAAGATAGCGCTGATGCAGTTGGTTAACTTGCCGACGTAATTGGTCGATACTGCCCTCGTTATTCAGAATATCATCCGCTTTGCGAAGTCGTGTCTCACGACTCAGCTGAGCTTTCATTATTGCCTCAACTTCTTCTTTTGGACTCTCGTCGCGCTGAATGGTTCTTTGCAGTTGCAATTCTTCCGGAACATCCACGACTAATACCCGCTGGCAGTACTTATCTAAATTATTTTCCAGTAACAGCGGCGCTGATAAAATTACATAGGGTGAGCTGGCCTGTACCAGTTGAGTCAGAATTTCCTCACGTATGGCTGGGTGCAACAAGCTGTTCAACCAGTCTTTTTCTGCAGGGTCAGAGAATACTTTTTGGCGTAGCGCTTTGCGATCAAGCTCGCCTTTGTCGGTTAGCAGATCTCGACCGAAATGTTCTGCAATTGCTCGCAGGCAGGGGGTGCCCGGCATTACCACCTGACGGGACACAATATCGGCATCGATCACGGTTATGCCCAATTTTTCAAACTCAGCTGTGGCTGCCGACTTTCCGCTACCGATACCACCGGTTACACCAACTACATAGGTCATACTCAAGTTCCCCCTAACCAATGCCAGTAGCTGAACAACAGCTCCATACCATAGAAATAACTCAGCAGGCCTCCGCCGATTAGAAAAGGCCCAAAAGGTATGGGTTGAGAGCGGCTTTGCCGGCGTAACATAATCAGGCCTATTACGGCTCCGCAAACCGAGCTGGCAAGAATTGTGACCGGCAACAGAGTCGCGCCGGTAAAAGCGGTGATAGCTGCCAGCAGTTTAAAGTCACCATAGCCCATACCTTCTTTGCCGGTGATAAGCTTATAGGCCCAGAACACGCTCCAAAGGCTAAGATAACCCGCTGCGGCACCAATAATTGCGGAGGTTGGAGTCATGTCACTTAAGTCAGAGATAGACCAGAGCAAAGCCACCCAGAGTAAAGGGTAAGTGAGCTGATCGGGCAGTAACTGATGACGCCAGTCAATGACGAACAGGCAAATTAATAACGAAAAGACCGTAGCATATACCAGCGCTGGCAGAGTGAAGCCGAAATACCAGCCTATTATGCCAAACGCCAGGCAACTGATAATTTCAACCAGCCAGTAGGTAACCGGAATGCGAGTTTGACAATGGCGGCAGCGTGCGCGCAAAACCAGATAACTCAACAGCGGAATATTATCGTACCAGGCAATAGAGGCCTTGCATTCAGGGCAATGGGAACCCGGAAACGCGATGGAAAAGCGGTCCTGTTTGGTTACCGGCGTTCCGTTCATTTCGGCACATTCGCGCTGCCATTGGCGTTCCAGCTGTATTGGTAGCCGGGTGATCACTACATTCAGGAAGCTCCCAATAACAGCTCCCAGCACCAGCGCGACCATCAATGTCGGTATTGATCCGGCAGCAAGCAAGTATTCCATACTTCTATTCCTTAGTTATTGAAACTGCTGCCCCATAGAAAACAGCGGTAAATACATAGCGACCAAAAGAGTGCCTATAATGCCGCCTAAAACGACCATCAGCAAGGGCTCTGCCAGTGCAGTCAGGCGCTCACAATTTTCCTCAAAACGTTGTTGCTTGAAATCGGCAAGTGCGGCGAAGGCATTATCGATTTTACCATTTTGCTCGCCAACTTTAAGAAAACTGAGAGTGCGGGGCTCATTCAGCGCACTGGAACGGAAACTGTCTACCCAACCGTTACCGGACTCTAGTTGCTGATGAATTTGACGCAAGGCTGCTTTATGGGGCAACCAGTTCAGGGACGATTCGGTGCTGAGAATAGCTTGCCGGGTTTCAATACCGGCACGCAGAGCTACTGCCAACCGGTGAAACAGCTGCTGCAGCTTAATATCCTGTAGCAATTGACCAATAACGGGTAATTGAGCAAGTGTGCGTTGGGAGAACAGCGGAGCTTTGTTTTTAACGGTCAAAAGAGTAACTGCCGCAGCTAATATCGCACTGAAAATGACAAATGCCTGCTCTTTCAAAAAAGCTGATGAATTCAGTAAAACGGCAGTGAGCCAGGGTAGTTCGCCTTCGCCAAAAAGCTGAGCAAAGGCAGGCAAAACCCAGCCCATCATCATGAAGCAAACACCAGCTGCCACGAGTAATACAATGACGGGGTAACGCAGCGCTTTGGTTAATTGCTTTTTCAGTTGATGCTGGCGTTTTTCCAGTTCTTGTAACTGCTGTAACGCATCCGCAAGCTGTCCGTTTTGTTCCGCCCAGGCTATGGCATTTATGTCAGCTTTGGGTAACCAGTGTTCATAATAAGTCAGTGCTCGACTGAAAGAGAAGCCATGCTCAATGCTGCGAATACAATCTTCAATTAACCAGCGCAGGCTTCTGGACTTAGTTTCACAAATACTGTGCCGCAGAGCTTCTGAAAGCGGCAGGCCACTCTCCAGTAAACTGGCGGTTTGTTGCAACAGAATGTACCAGAGCGATAATTTAGGCCTAATAAGTTTTCTCTGACGCTTCGATAAGCGTTTCATTTTTGTACAACGGATATGATGTTGCGATAACAGCTGTTTCGCCTGCAACAGTGAGTCTGCATGAACCAGCCCGGATGAATTGCCTGTCTGCCACTGCCAGCAGTGATTAAGAGTCTGCATAACTGAAACGCTCCTTCTCTGCACTGCTAATCAAACCGCTATCGATATAATGCTGTAGCGCCTGCGAAAAATCCGGAAGCTTCAAATGGCCCAGATAGTGGCGCAAATCTTTAATGGAGGCTCGCGAGCTGATTAGTTTCTGAACTAGCTCTTCAGAGTCATCCAACCAGGGCACAACCTCAAACACCGCCTGGCGGTTTTTCTCCGTTTGGTTGTGGCGCTCGGCTACTGGCAGTAAACGTTGGCTGACAATAAGCTTTAATGAGCTGCGAATATCCAGCGGGTTAACACCCAAGGAATGCAAACGCTTTAACGTATCCAGGCAGTTGTTGGTATGCAGTGAACTCAAAACTAAATGACCCGTTTGCGCTGCCTGCACGGCAATTTTGGCTGTCTCTGCATCGCGGATTTCGCCAATAAGGATAACATCGGGGTCTTGTCGGAGGAGGGCGCGTAGAATCGATGCGAAGGTCAGTCTCTGGCGTGTATTCACCATCACCTGACTGCAACCCGGCAGCGGAACCTCAACCGGGTCTTCGACACTGCAGACATTGCTGCGCTCAGTATCCAACTGGTTCATTGCACTGTACAAAGTTGAAGTTTTGCCGCTACCGGTAGGGCCGGTCACCAGAATTAACCCCTGCGTCTGACTTAAACAGCGGGCAAACCAAGCGTACTGTTGTTCCAGCAGGCCGGTTTGCTGTAAGGGGGTAATGTTGTGAGTTGGCTGTAAACATCGCAGCACCAACTTTTCTCCACCGATAACCGGACAGCAGTTTAATCTGAATTCCAGTTGCGTGTTATCACCAGATTGCACGGACAAGCGGCCGTCCTGCGGTTGGCGTTGCTCAGTTAAATCAAGGTTGGCCTGTACTTTAATACGCGAATAAACCTGTTGAGCAAATTCTCGCGCTATAAAATCTAAACGGCGCAGCTGGCCGGCTTCCCTGCCTCTGACAACAACACCTTGGTGCAGAGGTTGCAGATGCAGGTCAGATAATCCTTTCTCAGAGCAATAGAGCAGTAGCTGGTTAACGTACTCGATAGCTGAATCTTTTGGCAGTTGAATACCGGGTAGCCTGCCTTTGCCACGAATCAGCAATACTTTTTTATCGCTGTAAAAGCTCAGTAATACCTCGTCGACCGGGGCAAACCCGGGTTTTTGTACTAACATGAGCCATGTTTTCCCCTGAGCAAAAAGCAGCAAACCATGTTGTTGTAGAAAAGGGTCGTGCTCATTCTCAGAAGAACTCGTCTGCCCGGGCAGGTGGGTGAGTGAACAACAGGCGAACCTAACCATTAGTAGGTTACCTGTTGTTTACAGTTTTGCACCACTGAGCGCATTTCGCTGTAATCGGAACAGGCAATGTTCCAGTCTAAATGCGTATTCTCGGCGTTGGGTGTCAGTTCAATCTGCAGTGGCTGATTATTAATACTCACCGAGTTGAGAGTTAGGCGCACGGCAGCGGATTCGGTCAGACTGAGGTCGCTGAGTTCATCGGGTAGAGGCGACGGTAAGCCGGGGATGCCTTTATTTCCGGCCTGATTGCACTGGTTTAACTGCCCTTCAATTTGCCAGCATAAAGCGATACCCAACTGTAACGGCTGGGCATGGGCTAAAGCTTTACTGACTTTGGCCTGCTGGGTGTAATAGGTGTACGACGGAACGGCAATAGCCGAGAGGATGGCAATGATGGCCACCACGACCATCATTTCGATAAGACTAAAACCCTTACCTGGAAAACGAAAAACGGATAAACGAAGAACGGGTAAACGGTGAAAATGTGCTTCCTGCATAATTCAGCTCCCTGTTTAAGAACAGCAGAACTGTGGTTCACCCGGGCGAATTAGTAAATTCTATTTTCCTGTAAGTTATTGGCTATCCACCGCCATTTTCTAGCTATCTTCTGAAATTCTCATTGATAAATCAATTGCCTGGACGTTCTTTGTCAAAGCGCCGGAGGAGATAAAATCAACCCCGGTGGCAGCCAGTTCCGGCAAACGCTCATCGGTAATATTACCCGAAACTTCTAGTTGCGCGCTGTGCCCGGCATTGTCATGGTTTTGCTGTACGGCCTGCTTAATGTCTTCAATACTGAAGTTATCCAGCATAATCACGTCGGCTTCGGCCTTCAGAGCCTGTCCGAATTCATCCAAATTCTCGACTTCAACTTCCACCGTTTTACCCGGATTCAGGCGTTTGGCCGCAGTTACAGCCTGAGCAATGCCCCCACAGGCAAAAATGTGATTTTCTTTAATCAGGTAGGCATCAAATAAACCAATGCGGTGATTCACACCGCCGCCGCAACGCACCGCGTATTTCTGCGCTAAACGCATGCCAGGCAGAGTTTTTCGGGTATCCAGTAGTTGCGTTTTATAACCGTCGAGCAATTTGCTGTAGTGATAAGTGGTGGTCGCAGTCGCTGATAAGGTTTGTAAAAAGTTCAGCGCCGTGCGTTCACCGGTTAGCAAAATGCGGCTGGGGCCTTTTAAACGGCAGAGCTCCGTATTGGCTTTCACGTTATCGCCGTCTTTTACCAGCCATTCAATTTCCACGTGATTTCCCATTTGGCGAAACACCTGATCAACCCAGGCACAACCACAAATGACAGCGTCTTCGCGGGTAATAATGCTGGCGCGGGACTGGCTTTGTTCCGGAATCAGTTGCGCAGTAATATCATAACTGGCGTCTTCGCCGGATAAATCTTCCTTTAGTGCGGCGCGCACACCGTCCTGAATAGCAAGTTGCAGCTCGGGCTGACTCATAGATGGCTTTACCTTTTAACAGACAATACGGATACTAGGGGGCAAACTTTACCGTTTTGTTGAGCCTGTGAAAAGCGACCCGATAAAAAATCATAAAATAACGACTGCGGTGCAGCATCCGTCCCCGCATTACGATGAGCGCCCACAGACCGCTGAAGTCAGTCTGCTGGTCATTCATTGTATTAGCCTGCCGGAGGGACAATATGGTACACCTTATATCCGTCAGTTGTTTCTGGGCGAACTGGAACCCGGTGCACATCCGGACTTTGCTATTCTGAAAGGGCTGAGGGTGTCGGCCCATTGTGTGATCCGCCGGGACGGTACGCTGGAGCAATACGTGCCTTTTGATAAACGAGCCTGGCACGCGGGTATGTCCCGTTACTGCGGGCGCAGACGATGTAACGATTTCAGTATAGGCATTGAGCTCGAAGGAACCGACCACAGTGCCTATACTCAACAACAATACGAACAATTAATTGCAGTCACTAAGGCGTTAATCAGCACATATCCCAAGTTAAACCGTCGACGTATTGTCGGCCATCAGGATATCGCCCCGGGTCGTAAAACGGACCCGGGCAGTGAATTTGACTGGCAAACCTATTTAAATGCCTTATAAGGAGTCATGAATGGTCCTCATTGCGTTGCTGATTGCATTAAGCGTTGAGCGTTTGTATCACAGCCCGGCCTTTTTGCACTGGTCGTTTTTTCTGGAACGCTGGCAACACTGGAGTGCGGCACGGGTTACAAACGAAAAGTGGGAAAGTGAACCACTGCAACTGGTTCGGCTGCTGGTTCCTGCTTTGGCTGTCGGTTTTCTAGTGGTGTTGTTGG
Organism: Idiomarina sp. 017G; assembly: GCF_004362265.1. Classification (NCBI taxonomy): domain Bacteria; kingdom Pseudomonadati; phylum Pseudomonadota; class Gammaproteobacteria; order Alteromonadales; family Idiomarinaceae; genus Idiomarina; species Idiomarina sp. 017G. Next base: position 152,520 of record NZ_SNWT01000006.1, read on the forward strand.
ACAACCTGATGGTGACCTTTATTGTCAGTATTTTGTCTTTACTGCTGGCGATCAATTGCGAGCCCGCCCGCAAAAGTTATAAGGCTTATCTAAAAGCCGCAAACCGTGGTGACGAACAACAGGCTAATAAACATCAATTAGTATTAACTGAATTTGCCGGACATCATCAGCCAAAGCAGTTCAGTGACTCGTTAATCTGGATCAATTATCGGCAATATATCGCGGTAATGTTCTATTTTGTGCTGTTTGGCAGTTTCGGCGCTCTGGTATACGCCAGTCTGCGTTACGCGGAAAAACAATTAAGCGAACCGCCGTCGACTAAACCCTGGCAGCAATTTATGTGGTTTGCAGACTGGGTTCCGGCTCGCTTAGCCGGGTTTGGCTTATTAATTGTGGGGCATTTTTCGCGGGCGTTTCCCGTTTGGGTCAAGCACAGTCTGAACCCGCAGGCCGAACCGGATAAACTGTTTTTTAATGTCGCCAGCAAAGCAGAAGACAGCCCTCAGCACCCCGACGACAGAACCGAGCATATTGCTTGTCAGTTGCGCTTAATGCGTCGTCAGCAGATTTTCTGGGTTTGTGTTATTGCCGCCTTGACTCTGACCGGTTGGGTTAGTTAGAGGTTGTACCAGCTGAGAAAAATTTGGGTTCAGCGGGTAAATGATTTAGAATAACCGCATCATTTGGTCTGACCAATTTACCGTTATGCCGGATTTACCCATAAAACAAACGAAGCTATCTGACACTATCGTCGCTCATCTTGAGCAGATGATCGTGGACGGACGGCTTGGTGCCGGGCAAAAGCTTCCGTCAGAACGACAGTTGGCTCAGCAGTTCAATGTGTCGCGCCCGTCGTTGCGTGAGGCTATTCAAAAACTGGAAGCAAAAGGTGTCTTAGAGCGTCGGCAGGGCGGTGGCACTTATGTTATTAACAGCATGAATGAGCAACTGACCGAACCTTTATTTGAATTACTGGCCAAACATCCAGAGTCACAATTTGATTTGTTAGAGTTCCGTCATGCACTGGAAGGCATCTCGTCCTTTTATGCAGCATTACGAGGCACCGAGGCCGATCTGGATCGGATTTCTGAGAGTATAAAAGACTTAGAGAATAGCCGGGCTAACAGCATCGATGATCAGGTCAATGCAATAGTGGAATTCTATCACCGTATTGCAGAGGCCTCGCACAACGTTATTTTGTTGCATGTCATTCACGGCATGCAGGAATTACTGGCCGAAAATATTAGGCAGAACCTGGAAATACTGGCGGGTCGTGACGACTTGCTGGGAAAACTGAATCAACACCGTCAGCAGCTGGTTAGTGCCATTGTTGCCGGTAAACCGGAGCAAGCGCGGGATGCGTGTCATCAACATTTAGCCTATATTGAACAGACATTGTTAAACTTAGGCAAAGAACAGTCACGCATTCAACGTTCGCTACGACGTTCCTGAATTGATAAAAAGGTAAGGAATAGCTATGAGTGAAGAATTAAACAAAGATGTCGACCAGCAGGAAACTCAAGAGTGGTTAGACGCTCTTGAGGGGGTGCTTGAGGCTGAAGGCCCGGAAAGAGCGCACTATCTGTTAGAGCAACTGGTCGACAAAGCTCGTCGCAATGGCGCTTATTTACCCTATAAGCCAACCACGGCATATCTGAATACCATTCCTGCCAGTCAGGAACCCACTATGCCGGGTAACCAGACGCTGGAATCGCGCATTCGTTCAGCCATTCGCTGGAATGCCGCCATGATGGTGTTGCGTGCATCGCAAAAAGGCGAAGAGTTAGGTGGCCACCTTGCCAGTTTTGCTTCTTCGGCGATGTTATACGATGTTGGCTTTAACCATTTCTTCCGTGCGCCAAATGAAGACGATGGTGGTGACTTCCTGTTTATCCAGGGGCATGTGTCACCTGGTATCTACGGCCGGGCCTTCATTGAAGGACGTTTGACCGAAGAGCAATTGAATAACTTTCGTCAGGAAGTCGACGGTAAAGGCTTACCTTCTTATCCGCACCCGAACTTAATGCCGGACTTTTGGCAGTTCCCGACGGTCTCTATGGGCTTAGGCCCAATTCAGGCTATCTATTTAGCCCGCTTCCTTAAGTACCTGACTGACCGTGGCATTAAAGACTGTTCAAAACAACGTGTTTACTGCTTCTTAGGTGACGGTGAAACCGATGAGCCAGAAAGCTTAGGTGCTATTGGTCTGGCTGCTCGCGAGGAGCTGGACAATCTGACTTTCGTTATTAACTGTAACCTGCAGCGCTTAGACGGGCCGGTACGTGGTAACGGTAAAATCATTCAGGAACTGGAGGGTAACTTCCATGGCGCCGGCTGGGAAGTGATTAAAGTTATCTGGGGGCGCTACTGGGATCCGCTGTTGTACCGCGACACCGAAGGTAAATTGCAGCAGTTAATGGAAGAAACCGTTGACGGTGATTACCAGAACTTTAAAGCCAAAGGTGGCAAGTTCACCCGTGAAAACTTTTTTGGTAAGTACCCTGAAACCGAAGAAATGGTCGCCAACTTGTCTGACGAAGACATCTGGCGCTTAAACCGTGGTGGTCACGATCCGGTAAAAGTGTACTCGGCTTACCATAAAGCGGTGAACACCAAAGGTCGTCCACAGGTTATTTTAGCGAAAACCGTGAAAGGTTACGGCATGGGCGCCGCGGGCGAAGGCAAAAACATTGCTCACCAGGTTAAGAAAATGGACTTAGACGCGGTTAAGCACATGCGCGACCGTTTCAATATTCCGTTTGAAGACAAAGAGTTGGAAGACCTGCCTTACTACAAGTTTGAAGACGACAGCGATGAAATGAAGTACCTGAACGAGCGTCGCGAGAAGCTCGGTGGCTATATGCCGGTACGTCGTCCGGAAAGCGATGTAGAGCTGGAATTGCCTGCATTGAAAGCTTTTGATGCGGTACTGAAAGGTTCAGGGGATCGTGAAATTTCCTCAACCATGGCCTTTGTTCGCGTGCTGACCGCGCTGTTGAAAGACAAGAAAATTGGTAAACGTATTGTGCCAATTATTCCGGATGAAGCTCGTACCTTTGGTATGGAAGGCTTGTTCCGTCAGGTAGGTATTTACTCGCACCATGGCCAGAAATACACGCCGCAGGATAAAGACCAGGTGGCTTATTATCGTGAAGATAAGAAAGGCCAGGTGATTCAGGAAGGCATCAACGAGCTGGGTGCTATGGCATCCTGGGTTGCCGCGGGTACCAGTTACTCGTTAAACAACGAGCCGATGATTCCGTTCTACATTTATTACTCTATGTTCGGCTTCCAGCGTGTCGGTGACTTAGTCTGGGCGGCTGGCGACAGCCAGACCCGTGGCTTCCTGGTCGGTGGTACTGCCGGTCGCACAACGCTTAACGGTGAAGGTCTGCAGCACCAGGACGGACACAGCATGGTTCACTTTGGCACGGTGCCAAACTGCATTAGCTATGACCCGACTTACGGTTATGAAATTGCAGTTATCGTGCACGATGGTCTGAAGCGCATGTTTGGCGATCAGGAAAATGTTTTCTATTACCTAACCGTAATGAACGAAAACTACCATCAACCAGAAATGCCGGAAGGTGTCGAAGAAGGCATCATCAAAGGTATTTACGAACTGGATAAAGTGAAGGCCAAGAACAAAGCTAAAGGCGATGTTCAGTTGTTAGGCAGTGGTACTATTTTGCAGCAAGTGCGTGAAGCAGCGACAATCTTGTCTGAAGAGTACGACGTGAACTCAACGGTTTACAGCGTAACTTCATTCAATGAGCTGGCGCGCGATGGTCTGGATACTGACCGTTGGAATATGCTGAACCCTGAGAAGAAAGAAAAAGAAGCCTACATTACGCAAGTGATGAAAAAGGCGAAAGGACCGGCAGTAGCGGCAACTGACTATATCAAGCTGTACGCTGATCAGGTTCGCGCCTGGGTACCAACCTCTTACCGCGTATTAGGTACCGACGGCTTTGGACGCTCAGACAGCCGCGCTAACTTGCGTAAGCACTTTGAAGTGAACCCGCACTATATTGTGGTTGCAGCACTGAAAGAGCTGGCAGACCAAGGTGATATCGATAAGAAAGTGGTAGCTAAAGCTATCAAAGACTACGATATCGACACTGACAAGCTGAACCCGCGTTTAGCATAAGGAGGTACTGAGATGGCCGATCAAATCGAACTCAAAGTCCCCGACGTGGGCGGCGAAGAAGTAGAAGTCATTGAAATTTTGGTCAGTGAAGGCGATACCGTTGAGCAGGAAGACGGTATCGTTACTGTCGAAAGCGACAAAGCTTCCATGGATATTCCGGCGTCTTCAGGCGGTAAAATTACCGAGCTGAAAGTAAAAGTTGGTGACACCATTAGTGAAGGCGATGTGCTGGCTATGATCGAAGCTTCCGGAGGAGCCGACGAATCGGATGAGTCTGACAGCGAAGAAGAAGCTGAAGACAAAACCGATGACAAAGCGGACGAGGAAGAAACCAAAGACAAAGCTGAGGAATCGGAAGATAAACAGGAAGAAGAGAAAGACGAAGACTCTGAACCTGAGAAGAAATCTTCCGGTGGCGGCAGTAAAGTTATCGACGTAGAAGTACCGGATATTGGTGACGAAGAAGATGTTGAAATCATTGAAATCCTGGTGTCTAAAGGTGACTCTGTTTCTGCCGAAGATGGTTTAATTACCCTGGAAACGGACAAGGCGACTATGGATGTGCCTTGCCCTGAAGATGGCGAAATTGAAGAAATGCTGGTGAAGGTCGGCGACAAGGTGTCGCAGGGCTCAGTTATTGCCAAGCTGAAAGTTTCCGGCGGCGCTGATGACTCTGAAGCTGAAGAGAAAGACTCAGCGAAAGAAGAGAAGTCAGAATCTAATAAAGACTCTGGCGAGAAGTCCGAAGATAAAGACCAGAAGCAAGAAAAAGACAGTGGTAGTAGCGTTAAGCCAAGTAGCGAACGCCAGCCGCCGGTTCCTGATCATCCAAGCCAACGTAGCGATCGTAAAGAAGGCATTCTGCATGCGTCACCTGCGGTACGTCGTGTGGCACGTGAATTCGGTGTCGACTTATCGCAAGTGAAAGGCTCGGGCCCTAAAGACCGTATACTGAAAGAAGACGTGCAGGAGTTTGTTAAATACGAACTGTCCCGTCCAAAAGCCGTGGCAGGTGCAACAGGCCAGGGCGGCGGTGGATTGCAGGTTATTGACCCGCCTAAGGTTGATTTCAGCAAGTTCGGTGAAGTGGAAGAAGTTCAGTTGTCGCGCATTCAGCGTAAATCTGGACCTAACCTGCACCGTAACTGGGTGACTATCCCTCACGTAACACAGTTCGATGAGGCCGATATTACTGAGCTGGAAAACTTCCGTAAGTCAGAAAACGAAGTGGCTAAGAAGAAAGATCTGGGCTTCAAGATAACGCCGTTAGTGTTTATTTTGAAAGCGTGTGCCAAAGGCCTGCGTGAGTTCCCGACCTTTAATTCGTCCTTATCAGAGTCTGGTGAATCACTGTACATGAAGAAGTACGTGAACATTGGCGTTGCGGTTGATACGCCAAATGGTCTGGTGGTTCCGGTTATTCGTGATGTCGACAAAAAAGGCATTTACGAGCTTTCGGAAGAACTGGTGGAAATTAGTTCGAAGGCGCGTGACGGTAAGTTGAAAGCAACCGATATGCAAGGTGGGTGTTTCTCAATTTCCAGCCTGGGCGGTATTGGTGGTACAGCCTTTACGCCTATCGTGAATGCTCCTGACGTGGCCATTCTCGGGGTCTCTCGTAACGAGATGAAACCGAAATGGAACGGCAAAGAGTTTGAACCACGTCTGACTCTGCCATTATCGTTGTCATACGATCACCGTGTTATTGATGGTGCTGAGGCCGCGCGTTTCACCGCCTATTTAAGTGGTGTACTGGGAGATATCCGCAAATTGGTGCTTTAAGCACCAATTGGGGTAGGAAATACGAAAAAATTCGCGCTACAATAGCGCCACATTTAGCGTTGACTGAGCGCAGCCGGTGGCTCAACTGGCTGTGACAAAAAAGGGGTTAACATGAGCGACAAAATTACAACACAGGTAGTGGTGTTAGGTTCGGGCCCGGGCGGATATTCAGCAGCTTTCCGTGCAGCTGACTTGGGTCTGGATGTTGTTTTGATTGAGCGTTACAGCACCTTAGGCGGTGTTTGCCTGAACGTTGGCTGTATCCCGTCAAAAGCATTGCTGCACATGACCAAGCACATTGAAGAAGCTCAGCACCTGGCAGAAGAAGGTATTGAGTTTGGCGAACCGAAAATCGACCTGGATAAGCTGCGCAAACACAAAGAAAAAGTGGTTGGCCAGTTAACCGGCGGTCTTGGTCAGATGTCAAAAATGCGTAAGGTAAAAGTTGTTAACGGTTACGGCAAATTTACCGGCAGCAACACCATTAAAGTTGAAGGCGACGACGGCGAAACCGAAGTTAAATTCGATAACGCGATTATTGCTGCGGGCTCTCAAGCCATTAAATTGCCGTTCATTCCACATGACGACGACCGCGTATGGGATTCCACCGACGCGCTGGAACTGAAAGAAATTCCTAAGAAAATGTTGTTGTTAGGCGGTGGTATCATCGCTCTGGAAATGGGGCAGGTTTACGCATCACTGGGTTCTAAGGTTGATGTGGTTGAAATGACGGACCAACTGGTACCGCCAGCGGATGCCGACATCATCAAGAACTTCAACAAGCAAATCAAAGGCCGTTTTGAGAATATTATGCTCAATACCAAAGCGACCAATGTTGAAGCGAAAAAAGACGGTGTGTATGTGACCTTTGAAGGTGATAAAGCGCCAAAAGATCCAGTCAAGTACGACGCTGTACTGGTTGCTGTAGGCCGCGCACCAAACGGTAATAAAATTGACGCAGACAAAGCTGGCGTTAATGTCGACGACCGTGGCTTTATCAAAGTTGATAGCCAAATGCGCACCAATGTTGACCATATCTTTGCCATTGGCGATGTTGTTGGCCAACCCATGTTGGCGCACAAAGCGGTACATGAGTCGCACGTAGCGGCAGAAGTGATATCCGGTAAGAAACACTTCTTCGAACCTAAAGTCATTCCTTCTATCATGTACACCAACCCGGAAGTTGCTTGGGCAGGTGTTACAGAGAAAGAAGCGAAAGAGCAAGGCATCGAATATGATGCAGTGACTTTCCCCTGGTCTGCTTCAGGCCGCGCTATCGCTTCAAACGCACAGCAAGGCATGACCAAGCTTATCTTTGATAAGAACAACCGTATTATTGGTGGTTCTATGTGTGGCACTAACGCTGGTGAATTGTTGGGCGAAGTTTGCCTGGCAATTGAGATGGGCTGTGATGCAGAAGATATCGCTCTGACTGTTCATGCACACCCAACCTTACATGAATCAGTTGGTTTAGCTGCTGAAATTCAGGAAGGTGCTATTACCGATATGCCGAATCCTAAGGCGAAAAAGAAGAAGTAACATTTTGTTACGATAAATCATCGGTAAAACGGCTGCATTCATCGCGAATGCAGCCGTTTTTTTTGCGCTGAATTTAACAATGCGCTAGTTTAGTGGGGTTAAAATAACGAACACAAAAGAAAGGGTAATAACCGATGAAAAAATTAACCGCTGTAGCGCTTGGCGTATCTATGGCTTTAACTCTGGGCGCCTGTTCTCCACAGCAGGAAGAATCAAAACAACAAACCCAGCAGGCCGAAGAAACAAAACAAGAACTGAGCTCGGGCGTTGTACTTGAGAACTTTGATCACAGCGTTAAACCGCAGAATGACCTATTCCGTTATGTAAACGGCACTTGGATTGATAAAACCGAAATTCCTTCTGACCGTTCATCGGTAGGCTCTTTTTTCGATTTACGCGAGCAGAACCAGAAGCGTTTACGCGATATCATCGAATCAGCAGCCTCATCTAACCCTGAACCAGGCACGAACGAGCGTAAAATTGGCGACTTCTTCAACGCTTATATGGATGTTGAAACGCTAAACGAGCTGGGCGCAAAGCCAATTGCAAGCGACTTAGACGCTATTCAGGCACTGCAAGATCATGACTCAGTTGCTGAACATATGGCACGCATGTTCCGTGGTGGCGTTTCAATTCCATTTGGCTTTTATGTTTACCCGGATGCAAAAGACCCACAAATTAACGCGATGTATGTTTCACAGTCAGGCCTTGGTCTGCCAGATCGCGATTATTACCTGAAAGACGATGAAAAGTTTGAAGAGTTTCGTGACGCTTACCTTGAATATGCCGAAGACATTCTGGCAATGGTCGGCGTTGAAAATGCTGATGATGCTGCCGAGCGTATTCTGAAATTAGAGACTCAGCTGGCTGATATTCAGTGGAGCCGAGTAGAAAGCCGTGATGCTGATAAAACCTACAATAAAAAGTCAGCCGATGAAGTTTCTGACATGTTGGCAGGTTTTGATTTTAAACGTTTCATTGATACGTCCGACTTATCTGACGTTGAAGAAATGGTAATTCGTCAGCCATCTTATTTTGAAGAGTTTGGTGAATTATTTAACGACGTTGATTTACAGGCCTGGAAAGACTATTTAAGTTTCCGTCTGGTGAACGAGTACGCTTCTGCGCTAAGCGAAGACATCAGCAAGCGTCGTTTTGAATTTTATGGAAAAACCTTGCGTGGTACACCAGAGCAGGAGCCTCGCTGGAAACGCGCAGTAGACGCAACCAATGGCGTATTAGGTGAAGTGCTGGGTCAGGTTTACGTTAAAGAGTACTTCCCGCCAGAAGCGAAAGAAAAAATGGAAGGTTTGATTGAAAACCTCCGTGACGCTTATGGTCAGTCTATTCGTAACCTGGAGTGGATGACGGACGAAACCAAAGAAAAAGCTTTGGAAAAACTGAAGAAATTTGACCCTAAAGTAGGTTATCCAAGCAAATGGCGTGACTACAGCGAACTGGAAATTTCGTCAACTGACTTAGTTGCTAACTACAAAGCTTACGCTGAGTTCAATTATCAGGAAGAAATTGCCAAAATTGGCGGTCCTGTTGATGAAGAAGATTGGGGCATGACTCCGCAAACAGTCAACGCTTACTACAGCCCTGTACGTAACGAAATCGTTTTCCCGGCCGGCATTCTTCAGCCTCCATTCTTTGATATGGACGCCGAAATGGCGGTGAATTACGGTGGTATCGGTGCGGTAATCGGTCACGAGATGGGACACGGTTTTGACGACCAGGGTGCTAAATACGATGGCGACGGTAACCTGCAAAGCTGGTGGACTGATGCTGATAAAAAGGCGTTCGAGGAACGGACTCAGCAATTGTCTGCACAGTACAGCGAGTATGAACCTATCGAAGGCCTTAACGTTAACGGCGACCTGACTCTGGGCGAAAACATTGGCGATTTAGCCGGCCTGACTATAGCGTACGAAGCGTACAAAATGTCATTAGACGGCGAAGAAGCGCCAGTTCTCGATGGCTTTACTGGCGAACAGCGTGTATTTATTGGCTGGGCTCAGGTATGGCGCGGCAAGTATCGCGAAGATGCTATTCGTGAGCAGGTTATGAGTGACCCGCATTCACCAGCCGTGTACCGTGTGAACGGCACCGTTGTGAACGTTCCGGCGTTTTACGAAGCCTTTGATGTTAAAGAAGGCGACGAGCTGTTCGTTCCTGCTGAAAACCGCGTTACTATCTGGTAATATAGCGGACTATGAAAACACTAACGGTCATCTGGATATTAGTTACAGCATTGCTGGTGGGGAGTTTCTCCTCACCAGCAGTACATGCTATGCCTATGTCAGACGCCGTTAGTACTTCGTCATCTCAGGATATGTCACAGCATGACTGTTGTGATGAGTCCGACATGTCGATGGAACAGTCGAACTGCGATAGCGAAAGCTCATTTTGCCAGCAGTGCGAACAACATTGTGCCGGTCAACTGGCGCTGATAAATCCATTCAAACAACTTTCGCCAGCAGCATCCACGCACGCTGCCGACCCTCTTTACTCAAATCTTCCGGTTATTACTGAAACGCTGATACGTCCACCGAAAAACGCAGTTTAAGCTCAGTTTTTACGTCTTAAACCGTTGTTTTCGAGGAAATACCATGCGTTATTGGATAGCTATATTTGTCCTGATCCCATTTTTAACTTTGGCTCAGGAACAGAATCACAATCATTCAGAAGATCAAAACCCGTTCGAGCAGAGCACCGAATACGTGTGCCCAATGCACAGTCAGGTCGTTCGTGACGAGCCGGGAACCTGCCCAATTTGTGGGATGGATTTAGTCGAGAAAGAGCCTAAACAGGACCCTTCTGAGCATGAAGAAGAAAAAAGCTTCACCGTGCCGGAGTCCAGTCAGCAGGCTATTCGGGTAACCACCGCAAAAGCGGTTCGAAAAGACCTGCAACCGCAGCTTATGGCGCAGGCTCAGGTACGCTGGCAGGAGTCCGCTCAGCGGCATATCCACAGCCGCGCCGAAGGCTGGGTAGAAGAATTACATGCTGACGTTGAAGGACAGTGGGTAGAGAAGGGTGACAAACTCTACAGCCTGTATGCACCAGAATTAGTTGTGGCTCAGGACGACTACCTGCAGTTACTTGATTCACTCTCAGATATCCGTAACGGTAACAGTCAGCAAAGTTTTAAACGCCGCGGCCAGCAGCGTCTGCGTTTGCTCGGTATGAGCGAAGCGCAGATAAAAGGGCTGGAGCAAGGTGGAAAAACCGAATATGTGGTGGACTATTACGCACCGGAGTCCGGCTATATTACCAGCCTGGATATTCAGGAAGGCATGTACGTGTCTCCGGGGCTTAAGTTGCTGACGCTGACGCAGGATAATCAACTGTGGTTCTTTGCCGATGTTCCGGCGCGTTACAGCAAACAGTTAAAAACCGGGCGAATGGCCTAATGCCGATCAGTTAAGAAAAATTTTAGCGATCGGTTGACCGATCCGGCAGAGACTTCAAAATCCGTAGTTAGGTTTTCTAACTACGGATTTTT
>NZ_SNWT01000007.1:0-159482 GCF_004362265.1 Idiomarina sp. 017G
GATATTACCCTCGTTCAATAAAAAGGCGGCCGCAACGTTATCCGATGCGACCGCCTTCTAAACCGACAGCCAGTTAGCTTAACTGACAAGCATTACACCAGTCGGTGCCCTTTTCTATGCTCAATTATACCTGGCGGTTAATTAAGGTTCATAGCGCGCTTCAAGATCGACGCCTGAGTATGCGCTGTAGGCAAAGACACCAATGTGCCAGCGACCTTCCTGAGGGTTGTCGATAGTGCAGACTTCTTCGTTTCCTGCATTATAAGGACGGCAGTCCCAGTTTGACTGAGTCGGCTGGCTGCCCTGACGCAGGTATAGATCCGCATCGCCGCTGCCACCAGTGATGGTTACTGTCAATGTAGACATGCCAGCCGGAACGTCCAGATAGAAGCGGTTCCACTCATTAGTGGACGCTGATAAGTCATCGACAGTGCCACCGCCGCCAGATGAGCCGTCGTCGCCGCCGTTGTCACCGCCGTTTCCGCCACCGGAAGCCAGTGTTACGGCAGCCGCGGCATCGACGATACCAGTACCACAACCGTTGCAACTACCCGGGAAAGAGCGGGCTGAGTTACGCAGAATCTGTTCAATGTCATCTGGTGTTGCTGCAGGATCAGCTGCTTTAATTAAAGCGGCCGCGCCTGCTACGTGAGGTGCTGCCATTGACGTACCCTGGCTGTAGCCGTAGCTATCAGAGCCTGGTGTTGAAGTGCCTGTGTTGTAAGTAGATAGCACACCATTAGGGTCGTTAGCGCTTTGCATTGCACCACCTGGTGCCGCAACATCGACATTCGAACCGTAGTTTGAGTAGTAAGCACGATCACCGTTACGATCAGTAGAGGCTACGTTAACAACACCGTTACAGTTGCCCGGGTTGTAGTTGGTTGAATTGTCGTTGCTGTTACCGGAAGCCACGACTACTGTCGCTCCATTATTGCGAGCGGTGTTGATCGCGTTCTGTGTTGCAGTCGAGCAAGTACCGCTGCCACCCAGGCTCATGTTTAAGACATCGGCCGGGTTAGCGTTAGGGCTTGTTCCCGGAACTGAACCTCCTGATGCCCAAACAATACCGTCCGCAATATCGGCTGTGGTTCCGCCGCAGCGACCCAGAACACGCACGGGTACAATTTGGGCGCCATAAGCAACGCCAGCAACACCGCTGGAATTATTTGTTTCAGCGGCAATGGTTCCGGCAACGTGAGTGCCATGCCAGCTCGAGTCTTGATCCTGAGCCGGGTAGCCATTACCACATGCTCCGGCACTGACCCAGTCGCCCGGATCTTGTGCGTCGCTGTCACGGCCGTCGCCGTCATTAGCGATAAAGCTATCTGAAATCATGTCATAACCGGGTAAAATATTACCGGCCAGATCAGAGTGTGGGCGATAACCGGTATCGAGTACGGCTACAACGACGCCGCTGCCGTCGACTGAGTCCCACGCTGTTGGGACATTCAGTCCACCAACGCTTTCATAATAATGCCACTGGTCGTCATAGTTAGGGTCGTTTGGTGTGGCAAAGTGACGGAGGATTTTATTTTCCTCTACGAATTCAACGTCGCTATCTGCTTTAAGTGACTGAAGGTATTCTTTCGTTTCTTCGGGGCTCAGTCGGCCTTGTGCTTTTACTACGAAATGTTGTTGCAGAGCCATTGAACGCTCAAAGGCGACACTTTTGCCGGTGCGCTTAGAAAGCACCGATGTAAAACCACGCATCTGTTGGGCGACAGCCGCAGCATTTGATGAAGGGTGTTCTGACGACTGTTGTTGCATTTGTTGCACAACTTGAGAGCCATCCTTGAGCTTTACGATAAAGCTGGTTGCTGGTCCATTTGACCGCTCTTTCAGTGATGGCTTTGCGCCATTGTTGCCGTTATCAGATCCGTTCTGCGATAAGGTTTCAGCTGCTACGCTGGTGCCAGCTAACAAGCCTGACAGTGCGATAGCAATTAACGTCTTATGCTGTTTATTTTTTGTCATCATAAGATTCTCTTTGTTGTTTTTCTGTGAATTTAAAATTAGTGATAAACAGCATCACTAGATACGTAACGTTATGTTACATAAGTAGATTCTGTAGAGAATGCTCGAGAAGTAAACCTTGCCAAGAGTGTGGAAATATAATTAATGCTATAATATTTGAGGGGTTGTTACCCCATGTTAACGTCTTGAAAGTCAGCGCTCACGCAAGTTGACGTCATTTTTAAAAATGACGAGTGATTTACACAACTTTACTTATATCGTTTTGTTATATTTTTATAGTAAAAATTAATTAACAGGAGCTGCATTTTTCTTCTGGCGCGTAAAAACGCGCTGATACGTCCGGGTGGGAGCGCTTTCTGCCTTTCATCACGTTTTCGCCAACGTTATGCAGCAAAGGGTTGCCCGGATCGCTGGTTGGCCCCTTAGCGTGTTTTGCTAAATGAGAAGGGAGTTTTAACACAGGAACCGAAGCATTAAGCTGAGCAGCCATGAAAAATGCCGATGAATAACGGGTAACCCCCGCTTTAGGGCTGGTAACACGATGGTTCGTCGCTTTTAAATAACCATTAGAAGCCAGCTCCAGTAATTCGCCAATGTTCACCACAAAGGCACCGGGACGCGGAGCCACTTTGTACCATTGTTGCTCGTATTCCACTTCCAGCCCGCTGTTTTCGTCCTGCAGAACTAAGGTGAGGTAGCCCGGGTCCTTATGTGCACCAACACCCTGACCAGAGGCTTCTGGGCTGCCGGGGTATTTAATAAGCTTAGTATGGCGATAAGGACCGTTGCTGATGGTTTCAGACAATGCGTCAGCCGGTTGCTCCAGACTTTCGCATAACGCCTCTAATAGCTGCAGAGACACTTCGGTTAGCTTGTCCTGCCAGGACAACAATTGTGTTTTCATGGCAGGCAATTGTCGTGGCCACTGGTTCGGTCCTATGAGTTTTTGCCATTCATGGTCTATAGCGGACGCAGCCTGAGCAGGCAGTTCGTCCATGATATCAAATTGCTCACGACGGTCCGGCCGACCTGCCGTTAACTCCGAATAGTTTGCTGAATAGCCACGAAAATGCGGTGAATGAATCATTTGAACCTGTTTCTTTTCTGCATCACTGAGTGCAAAAAAGGTTTTAGCGGTGTCCAGTACCTTCACCTGTTCTGCCAGTGAAATACCGTGGTCTTCCAGGTAGAAGAAGCCAACATCACGCGCCGCTCTGCCAAGGTCAGCAATGAATTGCTGGCGGTCAGAGGCACTGAGATAAAGTTTTCGCATGGATAATACAGGTATCGGGCTTTGCATAATTGACTCAACAGTTTGTTTCTGCCGCTGAGTTTACGTTGCCATGCAGTACTAACTGAAGAATCAAAATCTTCTATGGTAGACAGCTTGGCTATATCAATAATCTGCAATTAAGCTGGCACTTATTTCTGCTAGTACTCGACCCGTAACAGCTGCCTGTGTAAAATCTTTGGGTCTTTAATTAACCAGTGAGAAATTCAGAATGGGTCGCGCCTATCAAAACCGAAAAGATTCAATTGCTAAAACGGCGAATGCAAAGAGCAAAGTCTATAGTCGTTATGGTCGTGAAATTTACGTTTGCGCCAAGCAAGGTGGTGGAGATCCTGATGGCAATCTCGCGCTCCGAGGCCTAATAGATCGGGCGAAAAAAGATCAGGTTCCTGCTCACGTTATCGAAAAAGCGATAGACAAAGCGCAGGGCGGAGCAGGAGAGGATTTTTCTCCGGCGCGTTACGAAGGCTATGGCCCCAGCAACTGTATGGTTATTGTAGAATGCTTAACCGATAACCCGAACCGCACCTTCGGCGATGTCCGTAACTGCTTTACCAAAAGTAAATCAAAAATTGGCGCTCAGGGCAGTGTTGCGCATTCATTTGATCACTGTGCGATTTTTGCCTTCAAGCACGACAATGAAGACGAAGTGCTGGAAGCCATGATGGAAGCTGATGTTGATGTTACCGACGTCGAATTCGAAGATGGTCTGGTTACCGTATTTGCGCCAAATACCGAGTACGCGGCAGCCCGTCAGGCCTTAACTCATGCGTTTCCTGATATTGATTTTGAAGCCGACGAAATTCAGTTTTTACCTCAAGTAACGACCAGTATAGCTGAAGATGATTTACCAATGTTTGAACGTTTGATGGATATGCTGAATGACCTGGATGACGTTCAAAACATTTACCATAATGCCGAACACTAGGTTGATGCAGATCAACTCGGTTATTCAGTAAACCTTATAAACTTCAGGGGTCTTCATTAACAAGGAGTTCCCCATGAAGCTTAAAGCATTATCGTGCGGTGTATTGTTAGGCTTGCTAAGCACTTCTGCATTAGCAAATGATTTTTCTATCAACGTTGGTGCCATCTCTGTCATGCCTGATGACAGCAGTAGTCACTTGAACGTTGTTGAGTCAGTAGCTGGTTTACCAGAGAACAGTACTGGCGCTGGTGTAAACACGAATACTCAGTTAGGTTTAACTTTTGATTATAAGTTAACTGAAAACTGGACGCTTGAACTGGTTGCAGCAACACCGTTCAGCCATGATATTACCGCAACAGGCTCGCTGGCGGGGCTGAAAATAGGTAAAACCAAGCACTTGCCACCAACCTTGCTGGCGCAATATCATTTCGATATCGACAGTGAAATGTTTAAACCTTTCGTCGGTATTGGTGTTAACTACACAGCTTTCTTTGATGAGCAAGTCGACCCACAGTTGCGCTCAACGTTAGGCGACCTAGGTGTTGTTACTGATAATGACGATGTCTCTTTAGCCCTGAAAAACAGCTGGGGCTATGCTCTGCAAGCGGGTGTAAATGTCGATCTGAGTGAAAACTGGGGTCTTCATTTCATGGTTAGCCGCATGGATATCGATACTACGGGTGATGTTCGTGTGAACGGTAATACCATTGAAAGTGTTGATGTTGATATCGACCCTTACGTTGCTATGGCCGGTGTTCGCTATAACTTCTAAAGCCTTTGCGCCGCTCGCCCCCGGGCGGCGCATTTTTAATGTGGCGAGCGTTTCGACAATTTGCGCTGTAACGTACGCCGATGCATTCCCAGTTCTCGTGCTGTCTTAGAAACATTCCCCTGATTATCGGTAAGCACTCTTTGAATATGCTCCCACTCAATTTGAGTTGGCGTTAAACGGTTTATCGAAGCGTCTTCTAACTCCAGTTTCTCATTAGTAAAGCGACGTAGTAATTCACTGGTACCCACGGGTTTCGTTAGGTAGTCCGTTGCGCCGCGCTTCATCGCCTCTACGGTTGTTGCAATACTCGCGTAGCCGGTTAGTACCACTAAGTGACAGGGAGAGTAGCGTTCTTTGAGTGGTTGAATAAGTGCCAATCCATTGTCGTCGCCCAGCATCATATCCAGCAGAATACCGTCAAAATGACCTTCTAGCGCTAGTGCCTGATCACCCGAGTGTGCCATTTGCACCAAAACACCATGATGTTCGAGACGCCTCTGCAAAATGCCGCAGAAACCCTCATCGTCATCAATAATAAGCAGCCGGAATTTATTCATAGGCTGTTACCGGTAAAAGAACCAACGTGAGCGTGCCCTCGGGAGTGGATTTCCAGCTGACCTGACCACCAAGCCGTTCAAGTGTGGCGTGGCTGATAACCGCGCCAATACCCATACCATTTTCACTTAAGGTCATTGATTTGCCTATTTTTCGTTGTTGCGACTGGCTTAACCCATCACCATTATCGAGAATGTGGATGGTGAGCCGAGGATTCGCGTCAACGAACGTCAGGTTGAGTTGCACGGACACGGTCAACTGATGACTACGCTCGCCAGCGCTAATAGCATTAATGACCAGGTTGGCGATAGCCGGAAATAGAGTGCGGTCGGCGCTAATAATGGCGTCTTTCAAGCGCTCGGGACATTGCCAGTTGACCTGAGCATCGGGTCGGGCAATTCGCAGAAGCTGGCGTAACTGAGTAATAATTTCCCCGACAGTGTAGTTGTGCTGGCGCCTGGTGCGCACGTCCTCAGCTGCGTCCCGCCATTGTTCAAGGCTTGCTTCAACTTTGCCCAGGTGCTCACTAAACTCTTGTTTTAGTGACAGCTCAATATCGCATTCCTGAAGTTCTTCGTTGAGTAACCGTAACGACTGCACAGGAGTAGCAACGTCATGAGTTAACTGAGCTGCGGCTGCACCTATGGTCAAAAGCTGTTCGTCGCGCAGCTGGCGCTCACGTGCATTCTGTAATGCTTTTTCTGACTGAAACCATTGCCGCTTTAGGTAGTACATTGATAAAGCAATAATAGCCGCTGCAATCACAAAGCCGCTGACCATACCCATGGCGTGTTTCAGCATCTCGTCGCTTAAGGCATGGGCGGTGTGACTTTGCTGCCCGGGCAAAAGTGAAGGCAATCCTATTTGGGCAACTTGCCCCAGAATGCTTATCAACACCACAATCAAAGCAAAAGTTGGTGGTAACAATAAAAACGCGATGACGATAAATATCAGTAATAACGAAGTGAACGGATTACTGATACCACCATTAAAGGCAACCCAGAGGTTGCCCAGTACTATGTCCAGACATAAGGCTAAGCACAATGGCCAGGCTCTATGAGTAATAAATTTATAGGTCAGTAATGTCAGCATCGGGCTTAAAAGTGGTAGTTGGTCTGCAGCCAGACAGTACGACCCGGCTCATTAACTTTGTCAATTTGCTGGTATCCTGAAATGCTGGCGGCGGAGCGACTCAAGTGCTCTGCATAGGTTTTATCCAGTATATTATCGACTCCTAAACTTAGCTGCCACTTTGGATCAATTTTCCAGTCGATATTTGCCGATAAAACACCATAACCCGGGCTATTACCGATATCATAGCCAATGACATTGCCCTGATTCACTGCTGTGCGCTCTTGTTTATCCACCAGGCGCCAGAGCAAAGAGTAAGTCAGTGCGTTGTGGCGGTAATCAGTGGCAATACGCAGTTCATCAGCAGGTTGCTGCGGCAGATAGTTATCATCGGTTTTATTACTTCCGCGGGTTATGGCCAGTGCTGATGACACCGACCAGGCTTGGGTCAGTTGGTAACTTAAGGTTGTTTCCCCGCCCCAGGTTCGGGCATTAATATTACGGACGGTATCCGGCTGCATCATCATGCCTTTTTGCAAAAGAATAAAGTCATCGACCCGACTGTAGAAAATGGACGCGTCCAGTCGCCATTTATCGGTGTTTATATCGAGACCAATATCCCATTGTTGGTTGGTCTCTGCGTCGGTGTAAAAAGCCGATTCTGACGTTGGTGACTGGCGGCTGTTACCAATGGCCTCCCAGTAGTCCGGGAACCGCTCCGCCTGACCCCAACCCGCATACCAATAACCATTTTTAAGCTGTTTTTCTATACGAAGAAACCCGCTATGAAGGTTCTCACTGCGTGTTTCATTCGCCGTGGGGTTGGATTGAGCCGGAGCTGACATTGGCGTAATGGTGGTGCGCTTGTCTGTCATTTTCCAGTGATCAAGCCGATAACCGCTGACTAACTGCCATTCTTGATCTATAGAGTGGCGGTATTCTGCATAAATGCCATCTTGCTCAATAAAAGCGTCATCAACTCGGTTAAGGCTTTCAAATGGTTGGTTAAACTGATCTTTGCTGGAACGGTTACGGTGAGCCGACTCATTATGTTCAAGTCCAGTTTTGAGTTGCCCGGAAGGGGGTAACTGCCATTCGGAGGCAATTTTAAAACCACGGGAATATCTATCCGGGTTACTGGCGGTTGGGTTGGGCATCATCATCGACGGGGTAAACTCGCGCAAAGAATAGTTGTCCATAACGTGGTCAATGGTATTGAAATAGGTATTAACAGAAAGTTCTTCGAGCGAACGGTTCTCAGGTTGCCATTGGTAATTCAGTGCGACGCTTTCACGGTCAAAGAGCACCCCATCCATACTGCGATCGGCGTAGGCTGCCTCGCCATCGCTGACGCCAAGCTTGAGCATCAGACGATGCTGCCGTGAGGGTGTCCAGGCAAGGTCAATATCGCCACTCCAGCGTTCATACTGGCTGTTAATGCTATTACCCGAGCCATCTTCGTAGTCATCGGCGGTTGCGGCAGATGCGTTCACGCGTACATAGCCTGGTTGCGCTCCCCAGGTTAAATCAGCGGTGGTATTCAGGCGGCCGTACTGCGCTGTGGTGGCATTTAAGTAACCGGTAAACTCGGGTACTTCAAAGAATGTTGCTTCGCGCTCAAAATGAATAGATGCCGCTGAACCGGCGAACAATACGGTTTGTGGGCCCTTAACAATCGTCACGCTGTCATAACTTTGTGGGGTTATGTACGCCGTTGGCGGATCCATGCGGCTGCTACACCCACCCTGCAGCATTTGCCCGTCATTAACTATGGTCAGTCTGCCTGCTCCCATGCCGCGGAATAAAGGGTCAGCAGAGGCTCCACCTTTGCGGGTTGCACTAAATCCAGCAAGGCTTTTTAAAAAATCACCAGCATCGTGAGCAGGCAGCGGTTGTCTGGGTTGTTTCGAATCGACCACCCATTCACTGGGCGACTGCATCGATTCGCCAATAATGACAATTCTTTCCTGAATATCGGTGGTTTCGTTAGCGTAACTGACAATTGGCAAGAGTAAGCAAGTTGCCAGAGGATAAATAGCTTTCATACGACATTGTCCTTTAATAAGGTAATGTCGCTATTATTCTCTATTTTTTAGGTGGTTAGGATGCGACAAAAGGTAGCATCCCTTTAGTAGTACCACTTAAAGCGAAGGGCAGAATTTATCTTTCAATAACGTCATAAAAGCTTCGGTATCCGGGTCTTTTATGGAGTAGTACACGGTTTGCGACTCTTTACGAATGCTGACCAATTGCTGCTGACGCAATACCGCAAGATGTTGTGAAAAAGCTGACGGGCTTAAGTCAAAAAACTGATGAAGCTGACCCACACTTTGTTCACCTAAAGCCAGTCGGCATAAAATTTGTAAACGGTGGGGGTTACCTAAAGAGCGCAGAAAGCTTGCTGCATTCTGCGCCTCTTCCTGATGCATCTCTTGTGATTCAGTTGCACTCATGGTGTCGTTATTTTCCTGATTTTTCTAACTCACGCTCTGTTTTTAATCCTAAGACTTTTCTCATAAAAATGCCTGCAGGACAAAAACCCGTGAAAGATTGTTGAAATAAGTTCGCGCCAATAAATACGGTTAGCCATACCCAGTTAGGGTGAACCCAGTAAGTCAAAGCTACCGATAACAATACCATAAAGCCGGCAAATGCGGTTATAGCTCTTTCGACACTCATCGTAAAACTCCTTCAGTTTTTTTATTAAAATGCATACCGCATACGCAGATACGCGTTGTTGTTTTCAGTGAACTGGCCAAAAAAGGTGTCTGGGCGTTCGCGGAAAAATAGGTTGAAACCACCGCTGAACGACCAGTTATCGTCAATACGGTAGTCGAATGTAGGCCGTAAATAGCCGTCGCTTTGATTCGGTGATACAAAAGCAAACAACGACAGACTCAGGTCATCACGCTCGTCTCGCCAGGTTAAGCGAGTGGTGAATACGGTGCGCGTTTGTGCGTTGCCTTTCTCCAGGTAAGCCTGAAAGCCGCCGGTAAAGCGCGTCCATAATTCTTGCTCGTAACCAACCAGTGCGCGCCAATGATCTTCTGCATCATGACGGTTGTAATTGGCGACTTCGGTATTCATTAATCCGGGTCCTAGGGGCATTCGAACGGAGGCGCCAACCACAGTTAAGCGGCCGAAGGTGGGTTGGAAGTTGTCAGTCACTGCCTCCGGACTTTTGGTAAAGCCGTCGTAACCATAGACGGCGTATTCCACACCTTCGTGATTACGGAACAAGCGCAAAGCGTACTCATCGCGCGTGGGCTCAACAAACTGAATGGACGGATCGTCGCCTGTCAGCTGCTGGGTTAGCGGATTAAAATAAGAAATGCGTTCACCGCGAATGTAATTGTCGTGGTCAAACTCAGGAGACCAGACAAAGTCGACATTGAACCAGTCGAAGTAGCTGGTGATACGCAGTGCGTCAGATGGCGCCTTCAAGTATTCCTGGTCACGTCCGACAAAGAAGGACTGCCAGTCTTTAGGGAACAGATCGTTAAGGAATAAGTAGTCGCCGGTGCCCCAGGTGAGTACCTGACGGCCAACTTTTATATCGGTGTTATCGAAAACCGTAAACTGAGCATTAAGTTCGCGAATTTGACCGTGCCAGGTTTCATCAAAGCCGTCGTACCAGCCGTCGGCTTTTGCTGTCCAGGCAATATCTTGCCAGCGTTCGTCAAAACCCAACTGTAGTCGAGGCTCAGCAATAGACAGACGCTTGTGATAGGGGGAGGATTCAAATCGTCCGCCTATTGCCGCCTCAACATAACCATAGACATCAATACCCTGGTCTTGTTCCGTTCCCCAGTCACTTTCCCATTCGTCATCCCCCCAGGAGTCCTGTGCCGATGCGGCCTGAGCCAAAGTGAAAAGAACAGTAAACGCTAAAATTTTCCGGTATGGCATAATTAGTCTCTCAGTTGTAACCATTCTGCCGGAGGGTTACGTAAGCTGCGCTCACTGAAAATACTGTCCGGTAAGCCAATGTCGTATTGCATAAAGCGGAATTGCATGTCGGTTTTACCGCCATTTTCAAGATCCGATATTCGTGAATGAGTCACAGTTGGGTAGCCTTGAACCGTTTCAATTTCTAGTACTTCCATTTTGCGATAAGCTTCGCCGCTGTCGTTATAGAAGGTGCTTTCTACTGGCAGCATGTGCTCTTTATCAATGACCACTTCGTAGTAGCTAAACTCAACCTTGTCAGAGTCTTTAGGTGTGCCTTTTAGCACGTACTTTGCATCGTCCTCCGACAGAACTTCATAGCTGTCTAAAGCGGTATCGCGACCGGAAACGTCTTCATAGAAAAAGTGCGAACCCACAAAAGAGGTGCGCTTATCGCCGGCAGATATGCGTTTCACTAAATCGAGATCAGGCAAATACAACCAGCGGTCATCGTCGTCGTTGACCTGTTTGACCACACGGAACACCGTGTCACGCACATCGGCAGGGCGTGAGAAAAATATCATCATTTCTTGTACGCCGCCGTCCTGCTGGTCTTTGCGCAAAATGGTGAATTGGCGCATTTGTTGGCGGCCCTGATTATCAGTGATGATCATTCGCGCTGCGCTGCGGCCGTCATCACCAGAGTAATAGGCGTTTAACTCGGCTTGCTCGACAATTTCACGCGCGCTTTTTTCGGCACTAATAGCCTGGCCGCTAACGAATAAAACGGCGGCGGATAAAGCGGTTAAAAATAGGTGTTTCATGATTGATCTCCACGGAATATAAGGCGGCTAAATACGGTCATTACCGCCGGGAGCATAATAAGCGTCACTATGGCGGATATGGCCATAATGCTGGCTAAGAATACGCCTACGGTAATGTAGGGCACTAACGGTGCGAACAGCAGTGGCGTAAAGCCAATGGCAATGACAATGGCATTGCGGGAAATGGCCCGCGCGGGCTCATCAAACATAACTACCAGAGTGTCTTTCCAGTTACCGGCTTGCTTGAATGTAGCGCGGGTGCGTTCAATGAAGTGAATAGCAAAGTCCACCGACAGCCCAAGCGTCAGCGATGACAGCACGGCAATGGGCATGTCGTAGTCTTTACCGACCCAGCCGATAAGTCCGTAAATAAAGGCAATGGTCAGACTCAGCGGTAACATGGCCAGTACACCGAAGACCACTGAGCGGAACAGCAGCACCATCATAATAAACACCACCACAAAAGCACTGATTAAGCTGTCGAGCATGCCTTCGACCATGGCTTCCTGCCACACGACGTTCAGGTAAGCTTTGCCGGCCCAGTCCATTTCAGTGTTTGCAGGCAGAGGATTATCCTGAATATAGCTATCAACAGCTTTGACGACCTGGGTTACGTGTTGGTTGTCACCGCTGGTTAACTGCAACCACATTAAACTGCGTTTGTAGTCCGGCGTAACAAAGTGCCAGAGGTCCTGCGGACGGTGCGATGACTGATACTGCAACAGGGTTTGCGCAACGCCGTTGGCATTGTCCGGCAATTCGTAGTCTTTTTCTTCGCCCGAGCGTAATTCACGGTTAACCGTCTTGACCACGTCGGACAGGCTGTTGGATTTGCCCACCAAGCCTGTCGTTTGCAAGTACGCTTGCATCTCGCTTATGTAAGCTAGTAATTCCGGGCTTTGGAATGCTTTGCTGGCGCTATTCAGCTGTTCGAGCTCTGTCATTAAGCGCTCTAACGGCTCTAATTGGTCGGAACCAACGCTGAAGAGCAGATCATCAATAGCGATAATCCACTGGTTAAAGTTCACTTGTTCTTGCTCAAGCAGAGCGCTTATAGCATCGCGGGATTCTTCAGACAGCGCGTCGTTATTCAGGGCGTCACGAACCGCTGAGCGAGCCTTTTCGGTCGTATCTAAGGTATTTTCAAATACTACATACGCGTTGTACGTCCCGGCAAAGTGGTCGTTTAATACTTCGTCAGCAATACGAACCTCGTGGTCAGGTTTAAACCAACGCACCGGGTTGTCGTTAATGTTTATTTGCTGAATACCGAACCAGGCAAAAGCCAGAACGGCCAGGAAAAAGGCTATCCACAATTTGGCGTGGCTAGCCGCGGTAGCCCCCATTTTTTGCAGCCAACCTTGTTTATGCTCGTCATGAGTCACTTGAGTAAAGCTTTCCAGCGTTGATGGTTTCAGTGCGCAAATATAGGCAGGCACGAAAAGCACCGTAATTAAGAAGGCCAAAAGAATTCCGGAGCCAACGAAAGCGCCGAACACCTGCACCGGTGGAATTGGCGTTAGCATCAGCGAGTAAAAGCCAATAGACGAGGTTATTGAGGTAAATAGCATGGGTGTAAACAGGTGCCTCAGCACGTCTTTTATGGTGTCTTTTGCATTACCTTTTTCACGGTATCGGTCCGAAAACTCGGACATAATGTGCACTGAGTCGACTACCGCAATAGGCATCAGGAAAATAGCGATCATCGACGACATAATGTGTACGGTAAACCCCAGAGCAATGAGTGTTCCCATGGTAATAAGCACTGTCGACATGGCGACTATCATTGCTGCACTTATGAAACGCACATTGCGGAAGAAAAACCAAAGCAGAGCGAAAATTACCGCTGCTGCTAGCGGCGCTGAAATGCCCATTTGTACAAACATTTCATAGCCAAACTGGTCTTCAGCAACGGGTAAACCGGTAATGTGCCAGTCATCACTGGTTTCCAAAGTGGTAATTTTTTCACGCAGTTGCTCCGCCAGAGCATAGCTCTGGTCTTTGCTCTCAATGGGTACATAAATAGCGGCAGACTTGTCGTCGCCGGACACAATGGTGTTATAAAGCAATGGCAGGTCTTTTACTTGTTTCTGGATGTATTGCGCTTCCGCGTTACTTTCTGGCGGTTGTTTCATCATCCATTCAAAACGAATGGTGCCGGGCTCTTCCTGAGTAATATTATCGACATTCGCCAGTGACATCAGGTCGTCACTGATAACTCCGTCCAGTGACTCCGCGTAATTCGACATGGTATGCAGGTCGGTTAAAGTCTTTTGGTTGTAGACGGTGTTCTTATTCACTACGCCAACAACAATCATGTCGTGCATAGCGAAGGTTTCTTTTACCTCATTATGGAAAACTCGCTGCGGGTTATTGTCCGGCAGCATGTTCTCCGGATCGGTATCAATGGTAATAGACGGGATGAACGCAGCGGCAGCAATAGTGATCAGCGTCAACGTCCAAAAGACGCTTCTGCGATAGCCTGTTGCTAATTTCATAATAACATCGATCATATTATTTCTTGATAATCTAATTTAGAATAATTCGAAATATAGTCGATTATTTCTGAGTTGTCATCTATCTTGATGAAAAAATAACAAGGCGACTTCTATGACCACACCACACATTTCGGCAAAAGCCGGTGATTTTGCTGAACTTTGCTTGTTTCCTGGTGACCCGTTAAGGGCAAGACATATTGCTGAAACACATCTGGACAGTGCAGAACTCATAAGTGATACCCGAAATATGCTGGCATTTACCGGGCAATTTCGCGGTACACCCGTGTCGGTGATGGGATCCGGGATGGGGATGCCGTCCTGCGCGCTGTATGCACAGGAACTGTTTCAGTATTTCGGTGTTGAGCGCTTAGTGCGGGTAGGCACTTGCGGTGCCGTATCAGCAAACCTTAATTTGCGTGATCTGGTCGTTGCCCAGGGAGCCTGTACTGACTCTTCAATGAACCAAAAGCTGTTTGGCGGTTATGACTTTGCAGCAATTGCAGATTACAAATTGTTAAGTGAGTTCGTCGGTTATTGTCAGAAGAAGAACCAGCGTGTAGCTGTTGGCAATGTATTTTCTACTGACAGTTTCTACCATCCGGACAAAAAGCTGGAGTCGCGGCTGGAAGCCATGAATGTTCTGGCGCTAGATATGGAGGCAGCGGCTCTTTATGCGGTAGCGGCTATTCATAAGAAACAGGCTTTGGCCGTTATGACGGTTTCTGATGAAATAAGAACGGGCAATGGCTTGTCGGCTAATGAAAGACAGACCGCTTTTACTGAAATGACCGAGATGACATTAGAAAGTTTACTGGTTTATTGATCACGATCAAGCAAAAGCCACTTGGCAACCAACAACCCTGTATTATGTGTGACTAATGCCGATGAATGAGCAGAATAAACCGTTTGTGGTTGTAGATTCTGTCTGTAGTGGAGTGGTTATGAAGTGGCTCGATTGGTTAACTCGCCCTGTCCAAAAGTTATTTAATTTACTGAGTTTTAGACGAAAATTTAGCTTGATTGGTTTTTTACTCTTTATTCCGGTTATTGTACTGAGTTCGTTGATGGTTAATGACTCACTGGAAAAAAGTCATCAGGTTGAACAAAAGCATGAAGCCGCTCAATACTGGCCAGAATTAAGAGGGCTTTTAGAGCATATCGCCATGCACCGGGGAATGACTGGGAGTGAAGCTCAAAAACGTGAGTTTTCCAGTGAGATAAATCGTTCAGTACAAGCCATTAACCACCATTTTAGTGCTCTGGATGAGCTCCAAAGTAAATTCGGCCAAAGTCACTTGCTGCCAGAATCATTATTGCTGGAGTTGCGCCGTAAATGGCAGGGCTTAAGCGGTTCAACGGACACTTTTCATCAGCATACTGAGCTTTTGGAAAAGGTCCAAAGTGCGTTAAAGCTGCTTGGCAAAAACTCCCAACAACTGCTGGAAAATGAT
Source organism: Idiomarina sp. 017G (assembly GCF_004362265.1). Classification (NCBI taxonomy): domain Bacteria; kingdom Pseudomonadati; phylum Pseudomonadota; class Gammaproteobacteria; order Alteromonadales; family Idiomarinaceae; genus Idiomarina; species Idiomarina sp. 017G. The sequence continues at coordinate 15,256 of NZ_SNWT01000007.1, forward strand.
TTACCAAGCCTGTTCTTAGCACGTCTTTCGGTTGAAGAGCTGCCGCAGTTAGTTGAGCAGGGAGGTCGCTTAAGGGGATTAGGAGCTCAATGGTTAAGCGGAAAGGAAAGCCCCGAATTACAGCAGGATGTCACCATTTTAAGCTACGTGCTGGAAAACCAGGTTTCCGACTTTGTGGACGTTGTCGAGAGTTTATCCGAAGAAGTTAACGACCAGGGCTTGTTGATGCAGGCTAAGGCAGCCGAACAGCAGTTAAGATTATTTAGCGAAACTGCTTCTAGCAAACTAATGGAACGCAATATGTCGGCCAGTGACTTCTTCCGTGAAGGAACTGCCGCGACAGGGGCGTTATTTGCTTTTTACGACAGCGTTATTCCGGCTTATCACTCGAGACTTGAACAGCGCCTGACAAAATTAGATACGGTGATATGGACCAACGCGGCTTTGATTGTCGGTGTGTTGTTATTGCAGTTACTGTTATTTACCAGCTTATATTTAGGAATTTACCGGGCGGTGTCTGCCAATATTAAAATGGCCAAACAGCTGGCAAATGGCGACTTAAATAGTTTGAGCTCGACAGAGGGGCATGATGAGCTGTCGAAAATAACTCATTACCTGAACTCGGTCGCTATTGAGACCAGTTACTCAGTGGATGCTATACGTAAGTCGAGCGACGGTATGGACAGGCTGGGTAACGGTAATTATCAGGCAATTAAAGAGCTGGCCGAACGGGCAAGAGCTCAGGCTTCGCAAATGCAAAGCGCAGCTGCGGCAGTCGAGCAAATGACCTCGGCGATAAGTGAAGTGTCAGAGTCAACTCAGAAAGCCGCAACAGAAGCTGATAACACCTTGATATCCGCCAAAAATGGGCAGCAGGTTGTTCATACCATGGTGACTGCCATTCAGAGACTTGAGCAAGAAGTGTCCGAATCTCAGCGTGTTATAAAAACATTATCTGAAGATAGCCAGTCTATCTCGAAAATATTACTGACCATTAATGACATTGCCGACCAGACTAATTTGCTGGCGCTGAATGCTGCTATTGAAGCCGCCAGAGCCGGTGAGTCCGGTCGGGGCTTTGCGGTTGTAGCTGATGAAGTCAGACAGTTAGCACAACGGGTACAGGCTTCCACTGGCGAAATACAAAGTGTCATTGGTCGGCTGGAGACCAACACAAACAATGCAGTGCAAACCATGGAGCGCAATAAAACCCTGGCGGGCGAGAATGTTGAACAAGCGAACCGGGCTGCAAGTTCATTATCTGACATTGTCGAAAATGTTGGTGTCATTAACGACCTGAATATTCAGATAGCCTCCACAACGGAAGAGCAGTCTGCGGTAACCATAAATATTCAGGAAAACATTAATTCACTTTCTGAAAGTGCACGAATTGTTGATGAACGCTCGCAAGAAGCGTTAGAAAGCTCAGCTCAATTAACGACTTTAGGCGGCGAAATTAAGTCTCTCGGCGACCGCTATTACATTGAAAAAGACGTGATAGAGCGACGTCTTTCAGAACAAGACGTACTCATTGAATGGTCGCCGAAGCTGGATGTGGGCATTGAAGAAATTAACCGTCAGCACCAGCGCCTAATTTACATTGCTAATGAGCTGTATCGCCTGAAGCTTCGCGATGGTGATCAGCATGCGTTACAGCGTCTGGTGGACTCGTTAATTAACTACACGGCTACGCACTTTAACTACGAAGAGTTGCTAATGGAGCGTAACGGCTATCCTGACTTAGAAAACCACAAGCTTAAGCACCGCGACTTAGTGCAGGATGTGATGCGCTTCAAACACCGGGTTGATAGCCACGAAGACGTGATTGATGAGCTATTGGAGTTCGTAAAAGCCTGGCTCATGAACCACATTATGAAAAGCGATATGGCTTATAAAGGACATCTCAACAGCAAAGGTATTCACTAGGGAATTTATAGCCCCAGGCTAATAACCGGGGCTTCTTCACTTTCTTGTCGCTGGGTAAAGTCATCTTTACTGGAAAGGTTTCGCCAGTTGGCTGCCACCAGGCTCTGTCCAGTGGCGCCACCCAGGCTGTTGCCAGGCCCCAGCAGTAATAATTTATCCGGTGCGAACTCTCTTAAGGCAACTGTAATGGCTTTGGTGTAGTCGTAATACTCGGTCACCTGGTGCCCAAAAGTATAGCGTTGCAGGGCATCCAAATGGCAGCCGGGCGGCTCCCAAATAACACCACGGCCGTCTATGAGTGGCAGTTCGGGTTGCCTGAAATGGTCGCTGTCCCATACGGAAAGAGCCTGCTCTGACGCCTCTTTCATTAACGGCGAATGAAAGGCCGCATGACCGGGCAAAATCATCGGGAAGCGATTATCAACCGGTTCCAGCGTTTTGCTGGCAGCGCCAATGGCATTCTGTGTACCCGCCAGCAGAACATAGCCGCCGTAACGAATGGATAAAAACAGCTCTCCGGCGTGTTGTTCTACCAGTTGACTGACGGCCTTTTCACGAGCTTTGTCCGGTTGCCACTGCTCGTTCATAATTGGGTAAATAAGCTGCGCACCTTCGGCTGTGGCAGTTCGCTTTGCCATGTCGGTGACAATAGACATTGCGTTTTCCGGCTGCCACACACCGGCACAGGCCAGAGCGGTATACCAGCCCATAGAGTTTCCGGTCACTGCCACTATGTCATACTGCTCGGTGTCAACGGCTTTAAAGTCGGCGTAACCGGCAGCAAAAATTAAGGCTGCAGAGTTCTCCGGCTTTAAATGCAAACGGTGATCGAACTTACTTTTCTGGTCGAGTTCCGAAACGCTAATAAAACCTTCGTTTTCGCGGACTTTGTCTAACTGGTTAATGAGATCGCTTTGCTTTGGCAAATGGCGTTCAGTAATAGAGCCTAATTCAGGTTTGTTGTAACCACCACGACCGGGGCAGACGATAACGGCAGTTTGTTTCATTGGCCTAAATGCTCCTGTAAATAGTGGATAATGTCTTCTTTTCCAGGCAGAACTTTATAAGCGGCAGAGCCCAGAGGAATAAAACTGTCTTTGGCGGTAATGCGGTCAACACGCTGCCAGTCGCCTCGGTGTTCGTATAGAGCGGTTACCAGCTCTTCACTTAACGAACCGCGGTTACGGCATTCGTCGACAACCAGAATGTGTTTCGCAGAGCCAACGGCCGCCACAATTTTCTCAATATCCAGTGGGACTAAATAGCGCAAATCAAGAATGCGGATTCGCTTTTCAAGCGCGAGTTCGCTGCACGCCTGCCGACTTAAGTAATAACCGTTGCCATAGGTGATGATAACCACCTCATTGCCTTCACCATAACTGGAAGGTTCGCCGAGAGCCGGTAGTGGCGCGGTAGCTGACGGAAACTCATGCAGCCAGCCTTTATCGCCCTCTGCGAGCAAGTCGCGGGTCATATAAAGCGCAATAGGCTCCAGAAAAATCACTAAGCGTTTTTGGCAGTGGGCCAGCTGAACCGCTTGTCTCATCATGAGCACGGCGTCCTGCCCATTCGACGGGCACATCACAATAACGCCCGGAATATCACGAAATACGGCGAAGGAATTGTCATTGTGAAAATGTCCGCCAAAGCCTTTCTGGTAGGCCAGACCGGCAATACGAATGACCATACCGTTGTGGTACTGACCATTAGAGAAAAAGGGCAGAGTTGCGGCTTCGCCCCGAATTTGGTCTTCGGCATTATGTACATAAGCCAGGAACTGTATTTCTGGTATGGGCAGAAAGCCTTGCTGCGCCATGCCCATGGCTAAGCCAAGAATGCTTTGCTCGTCCAGTAAGGTATTCACCACACGATTTGCGCCAAAGTGATCGAACAAGTGGTGAGTCACGTGGTATACCCCACCTTTTTTGCCAACATCTTCACCAAATACCACGGTGTTCTGGTATCGCGCCAATATTTCGTGCAATGCCCAGTTAATCATTTTGCCTAAGGGTTGAGGCTTCTTAAAGTTGCGCTTATCAAACGCAAATACCGCCTGTTGCTGGGTGCTGGTTAGCGGCTGAGTATCGTCGGCCAGAGTTTTTGGCACAATGGAAGCCATGACTGACTCTGCGCATTCGAGCCTGGGTCGGGCAGAGGCCTCAGTGCCCACCCGACGAATGCGCTGTAACCAGCATTGTGCTTTTTCCGAGAGTTGAATGCCGGTACAAAGTTCTCGCTCAATAACTTGCGCTGCACTTTGCAAAAGCACGTCAGTTTCAAAACTTTGTTCTATCGATTCATTGCTGCGATAGGCAACTTCTGCATCGGCACCGGCATGACCAAAGAAGCGCTGAGTCTTCAAATGTAAAATAGCGGGCTTTCGCGTACGCCTGATATACTCAGCTGCCTGACGGGCTACTGCGTAAGTTTCACTGACATTAGCGCCGTCTGCATAGTAGTAGCGTATTGCTGGGTAGTTTTGTAGCTGCTGGGCAGTCCATCCTCTGGGATTCGAGGTAGAAATACCAATGCCGTTGTCTTCACACACATAGAGAATAGGCATCGGCATGCCCTGATAAGCGCTCCAGCCGGTGGCATTTAGAGTCCCTACGGCGGTGGAGTGGTTTGCTGAGGCGTCGCCAAAGTTACAAAGCACAATGGCATCATCCGGCCACTGGCCAGCTTGCTTTAAGCGTTTACTGAGTCCAATGGCGTAGGCGGTACCCATGGCTTTGGGCAAGTGCGAAGCAATGGTTGAAGTTTGTGGCGGTATATTGAGTGCCCGGCTGCCTAAAACCTTGTGGCGACCGCCTGAAATAGGATCTTCACTGGAGGCGCAAAACGACAGCATGAGGTCATATAACGAGTGCGAGCCTTCTAACTGCTTGGCACGCTGTAGAAAGAATGCGCCGCTGCGATAGTGCAGAAAAGCCGGATCGGTTACCCGTAAAGCCGCTGCAATTGCGGCGTTACCTTCGTGTCCTGCGCTACCAATGGTATAAAAGCTTTTGCCCTGGCGTTGCAGGCGACGCGATTCGATATCAATGAAGCGGCTCAGAACCTGGCTGTGAAAAAGTGCGAATAGATCTGAGTCGTTTAAATTTGAGTGCCGCGATTGCGGCGCAGGCAAGTCTGCCCGCGCCAGTCGCTCAATAAAGTCCTGTTGCCAGCCCTCAATATCGCAACGCATGGTAAGCCTCGCTACTAAAACGCAGGAATGTCGGTCTGTGAACGACCCAGAATTAACGCGTGAATATCGTGTGTACCTTCGTAGGTATTAACCGCTTCTAAATTCATCACATGGCGAATAACGTGATACTCATCGGCAATGCCGTTACCGCCGTGCATATCGCGCGCCTGGCGGGCAATATCCAGTGCTTTGCCACAGCTATTGCGCTTAATTAATGAGATGGCTATTGGGTTGAGTGTACCCTTATCCAGCTCGCGCCCAGCTTGCAGGCAGCCTAATAATCCCAGGCTAATTTCGGTCTGCATGTCCGCCAGTTTTTTCTGTATTAACTGGTTTGCTGCCAGCGGGCGACCAAATTGACTGCGTTCTAACGTATATTGTCGTGCTGCGTGCCAGCAGAACTCTGCTGCGCCGAGCGAGCCCCAGGCAATGCCGTAGCGAGCTTTATTCAGGCAACTAAACGGGCCTTTTAAGCCTTTAACTTCCGGAAAAATGTGGTCTTCAGACACCTCAACGCCATCCATAACAATTTCGCCGGTAATAGACGCACGTAGCGAGAACTTACCGTCGATTTTGGGGGCGCTCAGGCCTTTCATGCCTTTTTCCAGTACAAAACCGCGAATCTCGCCGTCGAGTTTTGCCCAGACGACAAACACATCGGCGATAGGCGAGTTGGTTATCCACATTTTAGAGCCAGACAACACATAACCGTTGTCCGTGCGCTTGGCGGTGGTGCGCATACTGGCGGGGTCAGAGCCGGAATCGGGTTCTGTTAAGCCGAAACACCCAACCCATTCACCGCTGGCTAATTTAGGTAAGTATTTCTTGCGCTGAGCCTCGGTACCAAAGGTGTAAATAGGATGCATAACCAAAGAGGATTGCACACTCATAGCACTGCGGTAGCCGCTGTCGACACGTTCAATTTCTCGCGCAATAAGGCCATAGCTAACATGGTTCACACCGCTGCCGCCATATTCTTCCGGTAAGGTCGCGCCGAGTAGCCCCATCTCACCCAGTTCGTTCATAATCTGGCGATCAAAGTTCTCGTTGCGGTTGGCCTCCAGTACGCGAGGCATCAACTTTTCCTGAGCGTACTGATGAGCGCTTTCCTGAATCATTTTTTCTTCATCTGACAAAGCATTTTGCCAGTTGAGCGGATCGGACCAATTGAAACCAGCGGATGACATGTAACCTCCTGAAAAAAGTACTAAGCGACTCGGCTTTCCAGAGCCGTAAAGTCATTAATAGTGAGAATGGATTGCTCGGTGTTAATCAGCTGCTGTTCTTTCAGGGCAGTGAAAATACGGCTGACAGTTTCAACAGCCAGGCCCAGATAATTAGCAATATCCGTGCGTGTCATTGGCAATCGGTACTCACTGCGGGACAATCCATGTTGATGCATGTGCGTGCTTATTGAAAGTAAAAAGGCCACAACTTTCTGTTCAGCACTGGTATTAACAACGTTTAAGTAATGTTTGCTGCAATTTGCTAAGCGTCGACTCATAAGCTGCAGAAGGTTACTTTCAACTTTAGGAAGTTCCTGCGCAAATAATTTGCTCAGTCTAATTTCACACAGCATAGAGGTTTCCATGGTCTCACAATATGTAGCTGCTGAACCGCTGGCTAAGCTCTCAAGACCGACAATGTCGCCAACCATATGAAAGCTGGTAATTTGCTGCTTACCATTGCTGTCAATGGTGTAGCACTTCACCGAGCCGCTTTTTATTGCGAAAACTGAATTGAGTTTTTGCCCTTCACTAAAAACAACATTACGCTTGTTAAAAAGGTGCGGTTCGCGGCTGCATTTATCAAGAATTTCGACATCGGTTGGCACTAAACCGGCGGGAACGCAAATTGATTGCATGCTGCATTGGCTACATTGAATTGGGGTACGCATAGTCATCTCATCTGCTGAATTATTGATCTGGTTCACTATACAAAACCCTCCAGCAAATTTATCTACCTCTAAAGAGAGATGAGAGTTACCCCTTATCTTGTAGAATATCGACAGCCTCTACCGGACATACCGCGTAGCAGTTCGGTGTATCGTAATAGCCTTCACACTCTACGCACTTATCCTGATTTATCTCGTAAATGCTGTCGCCCATTGAAATCGCTTCGGTTGGGCATTCGGGTTCGCAAACATCGCAGTTAATACAGCCATCGTTAATGACAATCATGCTACTTTCCTCACGGTTGCTTCTTTTATCAGAAAACAAAAGGGAATATCGTTCTTCTCGATGCTAACCGGTGTCTGCAGTTTCACTTGATAACCGGAACCGGGCGCGCGGATCATGGCCTCGTCTTTAAGCGACTCCATGCGTGCCAATTGAAACGGATAATTACCTTTGGGTGTCATCAGCAGCAGTTCATCACCAATAGAAAAGCCATTTTTCACCTCAACCTCATATAAGGTTTTGTCGGCGGTTGCTGCTGCCAGTTGCCCGACCAGAATATGCTCGCCTTCGCTGTGCGAGCGTTCATAATTCTGCAAGTCTTGTGGCGTATGGCGTTGTAAGAAACCTGCGGTAAACCTACGGTTTGCCATACTTTCCAGTTCGCTAAGCAGCTCGTTATTAAAAGGCTTACCGGCCACGGCGTCGTCAATTGCGCGCCGATAAACCTGAGCTGTTCTGGCAATGTAATAGTCTGACTTAGTGCGGCCTTCAATTTTTAAAGAATGCACACCCATCTCAACTAAGTCCTTTACATATTCAACCGCGCGTAAATCCTTCGAGTTCATGATGTAGGAGCCGTGTATGTCCTCATCCAGCAACATTAAATCCTGTGGACGCTTCGGGTCACCAAGCAGTACCGGTTCATATTGACCCACAGCGTTTTCCTTTGCTTCATGCACCTCATACCCCCAGCGACAGGCATTGGTGCAGGCGCCTTGGTTTGGGTCGCGCTTGTTCATATAACCAGATAGCAGGCAGCGCCCGGAGTAGGCCATGCAGAGTGCGCCGTGTACAAATACTTCAACTTCCATATCAGGAACTTGCTTGCGCATTTCAGCAATTTCTTTGAGTCCCAGTTCGCGCGACAAAATAACTCGCTCAATGCCTTGTTGTTGCCAGAACTGAAGTGCAGCCCAGTTGACCGTGTTGGCCTGGACCGATAAGTGCAGAGGTTGGTCGGGAAAGTACTGTTGCAGCAACATAACCACGCCGGGGTCAGACACAATTAAGGCATCGGGCTTCATGTCGACAATGGTGCAAATGTGTTCAACAAAACGGGCCAGCTTGGCGTTGTGCGGCGCAATATTTACCACAACATAAAAACGCTTTCCCTGCTGATGAGCTTCGTTAATGCATTCGCCCAAGTTTTCCAGGGTAAAGCTGTTATTGCGTACCCGCAGGCTATAGCGAGGTTCGCCAGCATAAACGGCATCTGCACCGTAAGCAAAAGCCATACGCATAGCTTCAGGGCTACCGGCAGGACAAAGTAACTCAGGACGGAAATCTGCGGCTGACATAAAACACCTGTATCACCAAATTAACGGTGAAGAATAGCAGAATCAGGGAATTGGCAGCTTGACGCAAATCAAGGAGAGGTAGCGAGGGTAGGTGTTGGCAGATTACCCTCGCGATTACGGGCGATTATTATCGGTCCTTATTGAGGCGCTTTATTACCCTGTAGGTTGACCATCCATACGGCGGCCTCAACCCGGGAGCGTAGCCCCAGTTTCTTCAATAGGTGCTTTACGTGTACTTTAACTGTGCCATCTGAAATATCCAGTTCGCGGGCAATGACCTTATTACTCATGCCTTTGGCAATTAAGCTTAAAATCTCGTGCTCGCGATTGGTTAAGTTACTCAATTGAGAAGTGGTTGACTGCGTTGGTTGGCGCAGTGCGGTCGCCAGTATTTCGGTAATGGCTTCGCTTAAAACCATTTTGCCGGTAACAGCGCGATGAATCTGTTCCAACAGCAGTTCGGGTTCCATGTCTTTTAGCAGGTAACCGTCAGCACCATTGGTAATTGCCGCAACCACATCATCATCAGCATCACTCACTGTTAACATGATGATCCGCGAGGTGACTCCTGAGTCGCGGAGTCTCTTCAGAGTTTCTATGCCATCCATACCCTGCATGTTCAAATCCAGAACGATTAAGTCAGGGTCGTGCTCTACTGCTAGCAGCAAGGCGTCCGGGCCATTACTGGCCTCTGCGACAACGGTCATGTCATCTTCCATCGCAATCAACTGCTTTAATCCTTTGCGCAGTAGTGGATGATCATCCACGAGCATAATGCTGGCCGCTTCGGTTGTCATAGTGTTCTCCCTTATAAATTTAACCTGGTTAGTTTGACATAGCTTGTGCACAAATTCACCGCAGACAAGCATTACTTACACTTCTGAATAAAATTCTACTCCAAAAGAGGTAGCTGCTTACTCCATAATAAACCTAAAACTAACTCTTGATGTGAGTTGTATCCAAACCCTCATAGTTGCAAAGTCCTTACTCTGTGAATATGACAACGAATTGCAATGTTATGGGTAAAGTTTCGCAAGCGAATACAATGAGCGATGTTCGTGATTACCTCGGTTCTCGCGCGCTTTCCCGTGGGTTAACGCTGAGTGTGTTATTGCTTGGTGTCACATTTTGGGCAAGCTGGAGCGTTATCGTTGTATTACTGGCAAAATCAAACCTTAACTTAAGCCCGGTTCAGTTGCTGTCATTAGTCGCTATTGCTGGGGCAAGCGGTGCTGTGTCCAAGTTGTTAGGAACTTTGCTAGTCAATATCCTCGGACGATGGATGCCTACAGTTATTGCCACGCTTATGCTGCTAATGAGTATTATCAGTTTTGTGCAATTTTCAGCTGTGCAGCTGAGCTATCCTATATTGGTTGCTTTAGCTGCGGGGTCAGGCATGGGCTGCATGATGTTTGCGCCTGCATTCGACTTAACCCGCCAGTCAAAGGTCATGATCCCCTTGCCGTTGTCCATGAGCCTGGTTATCGGCATGATGATATTCTCTCTGTTTTTAGCTCAGCTGGTTGTGCCTCTGCTGGCTACCTGGCAGTTAGCTGCGGTAGATTCCGCTCTCATACTCGAGCGCAGCAGTGGTCATTTTTTCGCTCGCATCGAGGCTGGCCAGACTATTTTGCTAAACAATTTCAGTTTTGTCTGGGCGATTCTTTTTGGCCTGACAGCCATTTTGAGCGCCGCGGCTGCTTTATTGTCAAACCACAAACAGTCATTACCCAAAGTCACTTTAAGAAAGCTGCTGGCTCACAATGGGCACGTTTGGTATTGCAGTATTCTGTACAACATGACGTTTGGTAGCTTTATTGGCTTTACTATGGCATTGCCACTGATGCTGGAATTTGTGTTTGGTTACAGCACCTTAATTCTGGTTTGGATGGGGCCTTTTATTGCTCTGTTAGCCAGGCCTTTCGGACGTTGGCTGGCGACTATTTTTGGTGGCGCTCTGATAACGCAAGTGAGTCTGTTGTTGATGATGATATTCGGGGCTTTGGCTGGCCGCTACATGTATTTTGCTCAACATGGTGCCACTGAACTCTACTTTGAGCCTTTCTTCATCAGCATGCTGGGACTGATTTTTACCAGCGCCTTGGGGAACGGTTCAGTCGTTGTCAGTATGACCAAAGTCTTTCCCAGAACTTATACTCACAGAGTGTTAATTTGGGCGGGCACTATCGCTATGCTGGGTGCGGTTTATTTGCCCTTGCGCTTTGCCTGGGCTTTGCAGTCGCAAAACATGGACACCGTTTATATCGACTTCATTGTTTTCTATGTTATCGGGCTCTTGTTAAACGGTTTTGTCTATTTGCGCCGACGCGGCCAGTTCTATAACCCTTAAGAGTGTGGACGGTGTCTTTCACTATTGCAGCAAATAGTCCGGTGTAAAGGTGAAGCAAACTTCCGTGCCGCCGCTTTCCAGTCTTGAGATTTTTATTTCACCACCAAGATTACGACTGCGTTCCTGCATAATGGCTAACCCGTAATGATTAACCTTCTCCGCATTCTCAGGTAAACCGATGCCATCGTCAGTAATTTTAAGTTCCACGTCCTGTCCACTGGGCTGCGATAGGCTAATGTGTACTTCGCTCCCCTGACTATGGTTGACCGCATTCTGACTGGCTTCACGAATAATTTGCAGTAAATGGATTTCTTCATGAGGTACCAGCGGAATGTTGTTAAGACGGTAATCCAGATGGACAACCATATTACTTTGTTCGGTTAACTGTTTAACCGTCGTCTGCAATGCGCTGTAAAGGCCTGAACCATCCACTTTTAAGCGGAAGGTCGTTAGCAACTCCCGCAACTGTCGGTAGGCTGAGTTTAGGCCTTCTCTCAGTTCGCTACTGACATCATCTATCGTGGCGCGATCGTTCTTTTCAATGCCTTTGTGTAGCCGCGTAACCTGAATTTTTAAGTAGGACAAAGCCTGTGCCAGTGAGTCGTGCAGCTCGCGGGCTATAACGGTACGCTCGTGCATTAGTGCCAGCCGGCGCACTTGCTCTTCCTCAGATTTCAGGCTTTGCGATAAGGCCAGCTGGTCAGCTGTAGAGCTCATCAATTGCTGTTGCCAGGTAGCCAGAGGCTGTCCCTGTTCGCAGCGAACAATTAATACACCGTAGTTTTGATCTTCCCGTTTTAGCACAAAGCGATAAACCAGCTTGTCTTCTATTACTGAAGCACCAGGGCCAGCTTTAAGGCAGGTTGCGCAGTCACCGGCCTCACAGGGTTCGTGTGAACTGGGACGCGGTTGCAGTTGCAAAAACGGGCGGTTGCCTTCTTCCGTTAGCAGGCATAACTCAATGTCATTTACTTCACCAATTTCGTAGAGCTTTTCAATAACTTGCTGGTAATTATTGTAGTCATAACTGTGCACGATAATGGAGCGGGCGGTATCGTACAGAAAGGACAACACCTTGTTTTTGCGCGACAGTTCCTGAGTTTGCTGCTCTACCCGGCGTTCAAGACCACCGTAAAAGTAGCTGACGGTTTCCGACATCTTGTTCATTGTGCGGGAGAGCTGGCCTATTTCATCTTCGTTATCGATTTTTGACTTAGCGGTAAAGTCGCCCTGACCCAAACGTTTGGAAACCGCCAGCAGGTGTCGAAGCGGTTGGTTGATTTTTCGTTTTAGCACGGTAAGTAAAAAGAAAAATATGGCAACGATAAAAAATGAGGCTAAAGCCAGCGAGCTACGAACCGTCTCCATTCGTCTTTCTGAATGCTCTTGCAGCTGGCCAACCAGAGTGTCGAGCTGATTCACATAGTTGTCTATGGCGTTACTTTGTTGCTGGGAAAAGCGAGCAAAATCCTGCTCTGCTATTTCTGAGTGTACCCGCTGCCATTCGGTTCTGGCGTCTTTGGCCAGCTGTTGAATGCTACCGCCAGCTTTTACGAAGTGACGATGAAGTAGAGGTTGTTCCCAGAGTGTATCTATTTCCTGCGCCGTTTCGCTGGCCTGAACTTTCTTGCCGCTAGATAGCTGCAGCGCAAACTTATAGGCTTTCATTCGGTGTGAGCCCGCAACGTTAATCAACTCCGCGTCCTGCTCTGATTTTTCCAAAAGCCAGAATGCAGAGAGAGAAGAGGCGCTGGCAACAATTACGATAAGCGCAAGCGATACTCTGAAGACATTAATTATAGAAGCGTTGCGTATCATTCCGGGCGACGTCCTGAGTGAAAGTTCCGGTACATGATATAGCATTTCGAAAGAGGGGAACAAACAAGTGCGGATTAATTCATCAGTTTATTGCGGTGAAGAACTTTCTCGGTTCGGCGCGCTAACTTCTCCATAAAAACTAAGTCCGCTAAGGTTGGTTCTGCCAGTTCGTTGTCCAGGTCGGCCTGCCATTGGCTGACTTCAGCATCCAGCATTTCCATCATTTTTTTAGAGCAGCCACGACAAATACCCTGGCACATATCCGCTTCTTTTAAGCCAAAAGGGATGTGCTTACGAATGACATTGAGTAATTGATACATTGCGGTTTTGGTATCGGGTTTGCGGCTCATACGTCCTCCAGTAAACGCCTCACAAAAGAAAGCCAGGCTTCTGCAACGATTGCAGAAGCCTGGTTTATTAAGGGTTAATCAGACTTATGCTTTAAGCCTTTTACAACTTGCCAGCTAATACCTAACGCACCCACGATGAAGACCATGTCGCCAAGGGTACGGAACCAGCGTAGGTTCTGTAATAGAGGTTGCTGCATAAAGGCTTCACTGCGCGCATACCACAAGCCTTCGCTGGCAGCGGCGTAAAACTGAATGAAGCCGACAGGCAATAAGCTGGTGAAGAGCATTAGTGCTAAGCCAATGTTCATGGTCCAGAACGCCATTTTCATCAGTTTTTCGTCGAATTGCAGGTTCGGACGAATGTAGCGCAGAATCAACAGCACGAAACCAAGCGCCAGGAAACCGTACACACCAAACAAAGCTGCGTGTGCGTGAGTTGGCGTAGTGTTCAAGCCTTGCACATAGTACAGCGAAATAGGTGGGTTGATCATAAAGCCGAGTACACCTGCGCCAAGCATGTTCCAGAAGGCAACTGCAACGAAGCATAGTAATGGCCACTTAATGCGTTGCATCCAGGTTGCGCGTTTTTGCAGGCTGTAGTTTTCCCAGGCTTCGTAGCCCAGTACGATAAGCGGTACCACTTCTAACGCTGAGAAAGTAGCGCCCACGGCCATAACTGGCGTGGTTGTGCCGGCAAAGTACAAGTGGTGGAAAGTACCTGGCACACCACCCAGCATGAACAGTGACGCAGATGCTAACGCAGCCACGGTTGCCATGCGGCGGGAAACTAAGCCCATGCTGTGGAAAATGAAGGCCAGTGACGCCGTTGCGAACACTTCGAAGAAACCTTCTACCCACAGGTGAACAATCCACCAGCGCCAATATTCCATGATAGAAATGTGAGTACGTTCGCCGTAGAAGAAGCCAGCGCCATAGAATAGGCCAATGGCAACAACTGAAGCGGTAAATAATGCCAGTAAGTTCTTATCGCCTTTGACTTTAAATGCACCGACAACACAACGCATCATCAGTACCAGCCAGAAAACGATACCGAGGAACTTACCAATTTGCCATAGGCGACCTAAGTCGACGTATTCGTAGCCCTGGTGACCTAACCAGAAGTTAAGGTGCTCCGGCATAATTTGCGCAATGGCTAACCAGTTACCGATAAAGGTACCAGCAACAACTAACACCAGTGCCCAGAACAGGATATCGACACCCAGTTTCTGATACTTAGGATCTTTACCGCCATTAATAATTGGGGCAAGGAATAAACCAGCAGCCAGGAACCCGGTGGCAATCCAGAACATAGCGGCCTGAATGTGCCAGGTACGGGTTAGTGAGTAGGGGAACCACTCTGAAATATTAATGCCGTAGAATTCCTGTCCTTCGACTGTGTAGTGTGCGGTTAAGCCACCCAGTAAAACTTGTAGCGAGAACAACGCAACCACAATAAACAGGTATTTACCTAAGGCTTTTTGTGACGGCGTGAGCTTAATTTTGGCTATGGGGTCATGCTCTGGAGCAACAGGGTCTTCTTCGTCGTGTTGACGTAAAAACGCCCATGCCCAGATTAAGAAGCCAACACCGGCAATTAAGAGAATAACACTGACAATTGACCAGATAATATTTTCCGCGCTAGGCACGTTATCTATCAAGGTTTCATGTGGCCAGTTGTTGGTATAAGTAATATCTGAGTCAAAACGTTCTGTCGACGCGGCCCATGCTGTCCAGAAGAAAAAGTCGTTCATTACCGCACGACGAGCTTCTGAAGGAAGCGTATTTTCTTTCATGGCGTAGTTAACGCGGGTAGGGCGTAGCTCCGGATCATCGCTAAACAGTTTTGAGTAATACTCGCCGGTTTGCTCAATGGCCTGAATGCGTCGTTCGCTTAGAATAACGGTATCTGAAGCTTTGTCGTAAGTATTGGTCCGATACTCTTCTTTTAGCTCGTACTCTAGTTGGTTTTGCTGCGAGCCCGCTAGCTGTTCGTAGGGTTTACCAAAGACTTCGTTGGCGCGAATGTCCAGCCAGGCCAGAAGTTCGCGGTGTAGCCAGTCAGCTGTCCAGTCGGGCGCCTGATAAGCACCGTGCCCCCAAATTGAACCCAGTTGCATGCCACCAACAGACTGCCAGGCGGTTTGCCCGTCTAAAACAGACTCTTCGGTTGCAATGACTTTGCCATTGGTACTCATGAACTTATCCGGAATAGGCGGAGCTTCCCGGTAAACTTCCGTTCCAAAATACCCTAAAAGTCCAAAGGTAATTGCGAGAACCGCAATTAACGTCCACCAAAGCTTACGATAACCGGCCATAATTGACCTCCTTGATGCTGAACAGCTTCATATTGTTACTCCATAGATTTATGAGCAGAGAATTTTTATTAATTCGCTATGCATTCATCTAATTGCAATATTGAGGCCATATTTTAATTTATTGATAAATAAGGAATTTAATTTTAAAAGGGTATTTATGACTTAAGTTTATTAGGTTGTTTTTACTTTTATGGTTAAAAATACCCGAAAGGTTATTTCTACCCTTTAATGGGTATCTCTTTAAGGCTCCTGTCATTTCTTTCTTCTCGCTTAAATCTTGAGCGGGATCAATGCGCCCGAAACAGACTTAACTATGCTGAAGCACAATATCTAGTGATTATTTTTAAATTAATAACAATATATGGTGTTTTATGCCGGTTTCCCCTACAAGCCTACATTACATTGCGGAGCAAGTTGTCTGGCAAGAAGTGCCGGGAGAAGTTGCCTTAGCCTACACCATTACCGGCTGTCCGGTTGGCTGTAAAGGCTGCCACAGTGTGGATAGCTGGCCGGTGGGAAGCGGGTCGCCTTTAACGCAGGAACATCTGGCACAGCAGCTGCAAAAATACCGTGGGTTAATAACCTGTGTTTTATTTCTGGGCGGTGAATGGCAGCCCACAGCACTACTGAAACTATTAAAGCAAGTACGAAACGAAGGGCTGGAGACCTGCCTGTATACAGGCTATGAAAGCGTCTCTATATCCCTTCGCGAACAACTGACTTACTTAAAAACCGGGCCGTGGATTGCTGCCCGGGGCGGGCTGGAAAGCCCAACCACCAACCAACGCTTTTATGATTTACGGACCCGGCAGTTATTGAACTGCAAGTTTCAAACAGGAGAATAATTATGTTGCGCTTAAACGAGGAACAAGTCACTGGCAAAGTCGATTTCATTCACGAGTATCTGCATGCTCAAAACGCGGCCGATGGCTCGAAAATGGATGCCAACGCCAATGTCACACAAAAGAATATAGCAACGCTTGAAGCCGAGTTAATGAAAGACTTTTTTGTGCAGGTTAACCGTAAGCAAGTCAGCAATAAAATCAGTGAGCTTTTTGGTAACGAGCTGGCAAAAGAATACGTTCGTCAAATTGAAGACCATGAAATTTACGTGCATGACGAAACCAGCCTTAAACCTTACTGTGTTTCGGTCACTATGTACCCGTTCTTACGTGATGGCTTAACCAAGCTGGGCGGTGAATCTCAGGCACCCAAGCACCTGGAATCGTTTTGCGGCACCTTTGTTAACTTTGTTTTTGCGGTGAGCTCGCAGTTTGCCGGAGCCGTTGCCACGGTCGAGTTCTTAACTTACTTTGATTACTTTGCCCGCAAAGACTACGGCGACGACTACTTAAATACCCATCGTCACCAAATTGAAAACCATCTGCAGCACGTGGTGTATGCGCTGAATCAGCCTGCGGCGGCACGCGGCTACCAGAGTGTGTTCTGGAACATCTCAATTTACGATCAGCATTACTTTGACAGCATGTTTGGTGAGTTTGTTTTCCCTGCGGATTTTAGCAAACCAGAGTGGAGCTCGGTGAGCGCGCTACAGGACTTCTTCCTGGACTGGTTTAATAAGGAAAGGGAAAAGACGATTTTGACCTTCCCGGTGGTGACGGTGGCCATGTTAACCGACGAGGGACAATGCAAAGATCAGCTGTTTGCCGAAAAAATTGCCGGGGAAATGGCAAGCGGTAATTCCTTCTTTGTCTACTTGTCCGACAATGCCGACTCGTTAGCGTCCTGTTGCCGGCTACGTAGTGAAATTAGCGACA
Organism: Idiomarina sp. 017G; assembly: GCF_004362265.1. NCBI lineage: Bacteria > Pseudomonadati > Pseudomonadota > Gammaproteobacteria > Alteromonadales > Idiomarinaceae > Idiomarina > Idiomarina sp. 017G. Next base: position 32,458 of record NZ_SNWT01000007.1, read on the forward strand.
ATACGTTCTCCTACACTTTGGGTGCCGGTGGTGTCGCGACAGGCTCTATTAATGTCATTACCATGAACATGAACCGTTTGGTGCAGGATGCCAGGGATTTAGAGGAAGAAGTCAGCAAAATTCACAAATATCAGGTGGCTTACCGAAAGCTGATGGAAGAATACAAGGAAGCGGGCTTATTAACCGTGTACGACGCGGGCTTTATTACCCTGGACAAGCAATTCCTGACTATAGGCATTAACGGCATGGTTGAAGCGGCGGAATCGCAGGGAATCATTGCAGGTAACAACCAGGCTTATAAAGACTTTGTACAAAGCCATTTAAAAGTGATTTACGACGCCAATAAAGCGGCGAAAAAAGAATACGGTTATATGTTCAACACTGAGTTTGTGCCAGCAGAAAACCTGGGTGTGAAAAACGCTAAGTGGGACAGAGCTGACGGCTATAAAGTGACCCGTGACTGCTACAACTCTTATTTTTATGCGGTAGAAGACGAAGAGGCCAATGCGCTGGATAAACTGGTTCTTCACGGAAAAGAATTGATTGAATACCTGGACGGAGGTTCGGCTCTGCACTTAAACCTGGATGAAAAGCTCAATAGCTCAGGGTATTTGTCGTTACTGAATATTGCGGCAAGAACCGGCTGTAACTATTTCTGCATTAACGTCAAAATTACTATCTGCAATGCCTGCGAGCAGATTGATAAACGCACCTTAGGTGAATGTTCCAGCTGTGGCTCTGAGGACATCGACTACGGCACCCGGGTTATTGGCTACTTGAAACGCGTGTCTGCTTTTAGTGCAGGCCGTCGAAAAGAGCACCATTTGCGTCATTATCACCGCAAGCAGCCAGCCGAGCTAGCTGTGGGTGCGGCACAATCGAATAGGGTATTGCGCCGAGCAAGCTAAACTGGCACAAAATGATTACAGAGAGGGATGAGTTTTCCCTCTTTCTGTAGCTCTCAGAATTCGAGTTTTGTGGTAATCTCCGCGCGAAAATTCCTGCCGGAATAATCAAACACTTTCATTCTTAACCACCAACCAACAAGGAGAGTTGGTGCAGTTTATATTTTGGTTCTGAACTGCACTGAAAAAACGCTATGAAAAAACTACTGTTTACCGTCATTTCGCTGCTGTTTTCGGTATCAGTGCTGGCTGCAGAACCATCTGCTGACCGTATCGATCTCACCTCATCGACCGTTGGTTACGCTGCCATCGTCATTTTTATTCTTGCGTATATTTTGGTGATGGGTGAAGAGAAACTGCACATGAGAAAATCCAAGCCTGTGCTGGTTGCGGCAGGGGTTATCTGGATCCTCATAGGGTTTGTTTATAGTGGCGACAATGCCGTTCTGGCGGAAGAGGCGTTCCGGGAAAACTTATTAAAATTCGCAGAGCTGATGTTGTTTTTGCTGGTGGCAATGACCTACATTAATGCTCTGGAAGAGCGGCGTTTGTTCGATGCGCTCAGCGCCTGGTTGATGAAAAAGGGCTTTACCTATAGAAAGCTCTTCTGGATAACCGGCTTTTTAGCGTTTTTCATTTCGCCTATTGCGGACAACCTGACTACCGCTTTGTTAATGTCGGCTGTGGTCATGAAAGTTGCCGAGGGCAATAAAAAGTTCGTCGCGCTTTGCTGTTCCAGTATTGTTATAGCGGTTAATGCCGCCGGTGCCTTCAGCCCGTTTGGGGACATAACCACGCTTATGGTGTGGCAGTCCGGCAAGGTAGAATTTACCGAGTTCTTACAGCTGTTTGTACCCGCGTTAGTGAACTACTTAATACCCGCAGTTATCATGAGCTTCTTTATTGAGAACAAAAGTCCGACAACATTGCATACCGAAGTCGAGCTTAAGCGCGGAGCCCTGCGCATTACGTTCTTATTCTTGTTAACAGTCGCAACCGCCGTTGCATGCCACATTTGGCTGCATTTACCGCCGGTGCTCGGCATGATGATGGGGCTGGGCTACTTACAGTTCTTCGGTTACTTCCTGCGTATGACCCTGCCGGGATCGCTGGCGCGCAAGCGAGCAATGGCAGAACGCGAAGGCGACCAAAAACGCCTGCAACAACTTGGTGGTGTCGTGCCATTCGACGTATTCAGCCGGGTTTCCCGTGCCGAATGGGACACCTTGCTGTTTTTCTACGGCATTGTGCTGTGCGTTGGCGGTTTAGGCTTTATGGGTTATTTAGGTTTACTGTCCGAGTCTCTTTACGGTGGTTTAGACCCAACCATAGCAAACAGTATTCTAGGCGTGGTCTCCGCTCTTGTGGATAACATCCCTGTGATGTTCGCAGTACTGTCCATGGACCCTGAAATGTCCACCGGACACTGGCTGCTAATAACCCTGGCCTGTTGTACCGGCGGCAGCCTGCTCTCTATCGGTTCCGCATCAGGCGTCGCCTTAATGGGACAAGCCAGAGGTTACTACACCTTTATGTCGCACCTGAAATGGACACCGGTAATAGCCATAGGCTACGCAGCCAGCATCCTGCTACACCTATGGCTAAACCAAGCCACCTTCCTCAGCTAGCGGGGAAGGGGAAAGGCTCTCTCGGGAAAGGACTGTTGCGCTCAGAGAGACGCCGTAAACCCATCCCTGGGGGCTTGGGTGGCGCCATCCTTGGCGCCACACACTCTCTGAGCCGGGAACCTCAACCACTCGACGTCCTGACGTTTTTTCCCTGCTGTGACAGTTTATTTACCTTTCACATTGGTGTTTTTTAAGGTAACTCGGGTGTAATAAAGTAATGGATTTTTTCACCCTCAAAGATAACTGGGAAGCTAGGCTCGCCATTATCTAATACCGTGAACTCAGCCGGGAACGCAGCATAGCCATCAAAGTAACGGGCACTGTCAAAAAGGGCATGTCTAATTGGCTTATTACCAAAGTTTAGATGAACATTATATGCCCAATATTCCTTACCGTCTTTTCTGATAATATTTAGCTTGCCGATGTGAGTAGATACGGAGCAAGCTAAACCGCTTTGTGCCTTTGGACCAATCCATAATTTTTTTGTGCGTTCTTTTGGCACCTTTGATAAATCAAAAGCCCGTCCCGATTTTTCGCAGACCTCACCTTCGAAGGATATCAAGGTAGCGTCGGTGTGGTCATAGTATACGTTACTGATCGTGTATGATTTTATATTAAGTCCATCAACGTGACTTAATGATATATCTAACTTATCGATAAACAGCTTAATAACGTTGTCATATGTTTTGGGCGGTAACTGGGTTGTTTTTTCCTCTAGCCAAATATATCTGGGGCGAATCCATTGGCTGCTATTATCATTAAGAAATAGACCTGGCATGCCAAACACCATAAGGCCAAGTGCATCGTTTAGGTTTTGACCAGCCGCGGTTTGGGAAAAGCTTTTACCTTTAGGACGCTCGGTATCATACATTTTATGATCATCTACAACTCCTTCTATTATATTTAGTGCTGTGCTCCGATCATAATTCCACTTGTAAACATCATTGGTTACGCGTAATTGAGGTGGACGTTCAACGGTGTTGATGCAGCCTGTTAGAAAGGTACCGCTGAGTACAAGCATCGCCAAAAGCTTTTTCATTTTAGCTCTCCTAGCCATTTTATTATTGTTTTAAAAGTTTCCTAGACTCAACTTTAGTGCCATTAAACCATATTGAAATAAAACGCGGTATGTGTATGATTCAGCTTTTTTGTTTCAATGATGTTGAGAGTGTAATAGTGAACGTATCGAAGTATCTCTTTCCCCTTTTAATTCCTGCCGTTCTTAGTGGCTGTTTAAATACCCCTAAATCTACGACTCCAAAGTATGAACCAACTGCTGAGCAGCGTGCAGCGGTTATGAAAGCAAGGAATGCTTTTATTCAGCGTATTGCGGGTGTTAAAAACCGGCAGCAGGCAAAGCAAGCTGAACCAACAGTAACGTTAGAAACTATTAGTCCTTCCGAGTTAAACGAGAACTACGAAAAACTTATTTCTAATGGTAAATCAGCTAACTTCAGCATCGAAAATAAGGAGCTGTTTATCGATGGCCAATCATACCTAGATATGGAAGGTACTCTGGTACTTGCTGGTTTCGATAATGAATCGGGTAAATTCTCATATATTATTGAAGTAGGTAATGAAGAGTATGTCGCAAAAACTATGCGGGTGGGGTCAAATGAAGATCCACTGACGTTTGCGAAAATTACTAAAAGTGGCGATCGCATGGTGATGAAAACAGTGACCGGGGAAACTATTACTGGAGAACGTGTTATCCCGACGTCGACCGGTTTCATAATGCCGCGAAGTAATGGTCTTATTGAAGTACCTATTACTGACAAAGCTAGACCTATCGGACTCCCTAAGGGGTATGTTGCTGCTGCAATGCAACGCGGAGATATCGGTTCCACTAATATTATTTTGTTGGAGAAGCTAAAAGAAGCCGACAATGAAGGTGGTCTTTTTGATTTCAGCGAAATAACCGGCGCATTCGGTCTGACAGAAGACGATGACTATTTGTTTTTTGATCTTGAAACAGGCAAATCAACAGTGTTGAACGTGAGTCGTGAAGGCAAAAACGAGCAGCACATGTACAACTGCAGACGCCAAAATGACTATGTGAATAAATGCAGTGGAATGGTTAAATATGAGTCCCTTTATACGAAGCTCGGAACGAAGAACACACAGCATTATTTTTGGTCAATAGACTGGCTAAGTACGGCTCAAGGTCCAATAGGGGTGATTAATACAGGAACAACCGTTGAGGTGATTGACTTAACGAACGACAAACAATTTGTATTATTCGAACGGTTAATGGGAGTAAATGAATTTAATTTACTGCCAACTCAGGATGATCGTTTGGGTATGTCAGTAAAGTTAGGGTTTTCCACTGAGGAAATCGATGATTTGCTAGCACACTTAAAAACTGTCCCTGCAGAAAAAGTTAAAAGTACTACTACATTATAAGATCACTTCTGATACTCAAGCCCGCCAAATGGGCTTGAGTAGTTTGGTTCAAATTGCCTCCCTGTCAGCTTAACTTTATAGATAAGCCTCTCTCGGCGGCAATCTTTCATACAACCTCCTAATTAATCTGATAAGGCGGGCTGGGAAAGGCGTTGATAGAGGTAACCCGGTCGCGGCACGCGCCGGATAGCTGGTAAGAAAGTGTGTGGCGCCAAGGATGGCGCCACCCAAGCCCCCAGGGATGGGTTTACGGCGTCTTTCTTACCAGCTCTCCAAGCGTAACCGAGGCCGGGTTACCGCCCCAGCCGCTAAACGACTTTGGAGTAGCGGTTTTGGCCGTGGTCCAGGTATTCGTCGAAACAGGCGCAGATGCTGCGAACCCAGAGGCGACCTAAGTCGGTGACCCGGAGCTTTTTGTCGGAGACGTCGACTAGACCGTCTTCAATGAATGGTTTTAGTAGTGGTATGGCTTCGGCGAAATGAGCCCAAAAATCGTCGAGATCCCATTGTGCTTTAAAGGCTTCTATATCGAGTTCAAAGTGGCAAATAACCTGAGAAATTAATGCGGCACGCAGCTTATCTTCGTCGTTTAACGCCATGCTTTTTATTATGGGCTTTTGTTCGTTATCTATCATTTTGTAGTAGGCAGGAAGCTCTTTTTCGTGTTGCCACAGCACACCGTTTACCTGGCTAATGGATGATACACCTAAGCCCAGCAGTGCGTCCTGACCGTCGGTGGTGTAGCCCTGGAAGTTACGCTGCAAACGTCCTTCGCGCTGAGCTATGGCAAGGCCATCGTCTTTTTTTGCAAAATGGTCCATGCCGATAAATTGATAACCGGCGTCGTTAAGCTGAGTAATGGCTTGTTCCAGCAGACTCAGCTTAACCGATGGCTGCGGAATGGATTCTTCCGGTATTTTCTTCTGCCCGGCAAAACGTTGAGGTAAATGCGCATAGCTAAATACCGAGATGCGGTCAGGGTCCATTTCAATGACTTGCTCAATAGACTTCTTAAAGGTTTCCGGGCGCTGGTAAGGCAGGCCGTAAATAAGGTCTAAGTTAATTGACTCAAAGCCTAGCTCTTTACTGAGCTTTAGCTGATGCGCAATAAGCTCAATATCCTGCACGCGATTGATCGCAATTTGAACTTTCTTGTCGAAGTCCTGCACCCCGTAGCTGACACGGTTAAAACCTAAATCGCGTAAATGGCGAAGTTTTTCGTCGCTGCAGCTGCGTGGGTCAATCTCTATGCTGACTTCAGGGTTGTCCGCGAAGGTAAAATGCTGATGAACCAGTTCCATTAGGCGGGTCAGTTGCTGCTCAGTCAAAAAGGTTGGGGTGCCACCGCCTAAATGAATCTGACGGATCTTCTTGTCCTTTACCATAGGCTGGTACATCGCCATTTCGCGGGCGAGGTAATCCAGATACCTATCTGCTTTATTCTGGTGGCGGGTAATTACTTTATTGCAACCACAGTAATAACAAAGCTTGTGGCAGAAAGGTAAGTGCAAATACAGACACAGTCCGTCATTTGCATTTTTCAGCGCGGTTTCTATGCGGCTTTCTGAAAATTGTTCGGAAAGCATTAACGCTGTGGGATAAGACGTATAACGAGGTCCATTAATGTTGTATTTTTCTATTAACTCTTTATCCCAGGTAACTGTACTCATAACCACCTCTTGACCCCAGTCAAAAACTATTTAATTAACTTGTCTGTATTGTTTCACCTTTTTCTTTATAAATAAAATCACTAAACCGGTCTCCTATTAAATATAAGGTCCTTGGTAGCTTTTGATTTACCTCAATGGTGTCTAAGAAGTTTTTTAAATGTAACCCTAATTCGGTATTGCCTTTTACCATTAGTTTCCGATTAAAGAATAAAGTGTCGGGGTCAACCTTTCCGTAAATCAGTAAAAGCAGTGCGTCACCGTCTGCTGAGAGCTGTACGTCGGGTTCAAATGGGCTCTTGAGGGATTTTAGTTGGTTTCCTTTTAACGTCAAAAATAGAGATAAATCAATGTCTTTAACCTTTATCTCTATTATGTTTCCAGAAATAAAATTAAGCTCCCCTGATGAGATTTCTTCCTTAAATAAAATATTTAATAACTTTTCAGACCCGAAGTTAATAAATTTCGATGGAATTAATTTGTTTATTGGTCGAATTATATTAGGTATAGAAGATACCCAGTTGGTGGTATTCATATTTTGCTCCGTTTACAACAACAAAATAAAAGTTGTGAGCACTATAATGAATTAACAATTAGGGTGCTACAAAATATTAAATAGAGGTTTTAAATGGAACTGCTTTGTCCGGCCGGAAGTATCCCTGCATTAAAAGCGGCTATAGAAAATGGTGCCGATGCGGTCTATGTGGGGTTAAAGGATGAAACCAATGCACGTCATTTCGCTGGTCTGAATTTAAATCAGATGAAGCTAGCAGAAGCAGCGGACTATGTGCACAAGCATGGTCGTAAACTGCACGTTGCCATTAATACCTTTGCGCATGCCAACAGTTGGGAGAAATGGCGTCGGGCAGTTGATGATGCTGTTCTGGCCAGTGCTGATGTACTGATTATTGCAGACCTCGCGGTTTTGGCTTACGCGGCTGAAAGGTACCCCAAAGTTGAAAGGCACTTGTCGGTGCAGGCATCTGCAACCAACGCCGGAGCCATCCGCTTTTATCAGCAGTTTGGCGTGTCGCGGGTGGTCTTGCCGCGTGTGTTGTCTATGCAGCAAGTCAGAGCCCTGGCGCGCACAACTGACGTCGAGCTGGAAGTCTTTGCTTTCGGTAGCCTCTGCATTATGGCGGAGGGGCGTTGTTATCTTAGCTCTTATTTAACCGGCGAGTCTCCTAATACCGCTGGAGCCTGCTCACCTGCGGCTTTTGTGGAGTGGGACGAACAGGACAATAAACTGGAGTCACGGCTTAACGGCGTGCTTATCGACCGTTTTGATGAAAACGAAAAAGCGGGTTATCCCACTCTATGCAAAGGGCGTTTTTCGGTTGACGACGAAACTTACAACGTACTGGAAGAACCGACCAGCCTGAATACCTTAAGTTTGTTGCCGCAACTGTATAAAGAAGGCATTGCCTCGTTAAAAATTGAAGGGCGGCAGCGCAGCCCGGCTTATGTGTCGCAAATTACCAGAGTCTGGCGTCAGGCTATCGATGCCGTTATGACCGACCCGGACGCCTTTGAAGTGGAAGATAACTGGAATTCGGTTCTGGCCTCACTTTCTGAAGGCAGTCAAACGACGCTGGGCGCGTACCACCGGAAATGGAAGTAACCAATATGAAGTTTTCTCTAGGACCTATTCTGTATTTTTGGCCGAAACAACAGGTTTTTGATTTTTATCAGCAAGCTGCCGAGTCGGATGTTGAACACGTGTATCTTGGTGAAACCGTCTGCAGTAAGCGTCGTGAGTTAAAGCTGGATGACTATCTGGCGATAGCGCATATGCTAAGAGAAGCCGGGAAAAAAGTAACGCTGTCGACAATGACCTTGTTGGAAGCTCCTGCGGAGCTCCGGGAGCTGGGTAAATATTGCGATAATGGCGAGTTTGATGTTGAAGCCAATGATGTCAGTGCTATTGGGGTGCTGCAGGAGCAGGGGTTGAACTTTACCGCAGGGCCGGCCATTAATATTTATAATCACCAGAGTCTGCGCCGTTTAATTGATATGGGTATGACACGTTGGGTGGTTCCATTTGAACTTTCCCGCGACTGGCTGCAGGACGTGTTACAGCACAACCTTATCGACACCGTGAGGGACTGCTTTGACGTGGAAGTTTTTTCCTTTGGTCATATACCCTTGGCCTGGTCTGGTCGCTGCTTTACTGCCCGCTCGGAGAACCGCCCGAAAGATCAGTGCGAGCTATGTTGCATAAAGTACCCGGAAGGCCGGGAAGTGAAAAGTCAGGAAGGTCAGCAGGTGTTTGTGCTTAATGGTATTCAGACGCAATCGGGTACACGTTATAACCTGATAAACCAGCTGCCGGGTATGAATGGCCTGGTCGATATTGTGCGTATTAGTCCGCAACCCGAGGGGACTTTCGACTGGCTACAACGCTTCCGCAGTAATATCAATGGGGAACACCCCGTGACCCTGACGAGCAAAGAGAACAATGGCTATTGGTTGCAACTGGCGGGGCTAGCGACAGGCTAGAATCTCTAAATAGGTATTAACTGACTTTTAGTGGTAGAGCGTCGATCTTCGTCAAAATAAAAGGTATATTAAAAATGTATCTTTTATTAATAAGCGGTGACAGTGATGCAAATCACAGACAGACAAAAAGAAGAGCAGTTAACTCCTATTCTGCGGCAGGCGTTTCGGCCTCTGTTCCTTTTGGGGGCAGGGTTTAGCGCCATAGCGATGCTGCTGTGGGGGGTAGCACTTAGCGGAAAGCTCAGTTTGCCTGTATACGGCAACATTATGTTCTGGCACAGCCATGAAATGATATTTGGCTTCGTTATTGCCATAGTCCTGGGGTTTTTATTAACTGCGGTGCAGAACTGGACCGGACTTAGAGCACCACATGGCAAGACTCTGCTTAGTCTGACCGTTTTATGGGCAGCCGCCAGGTTAATGTTGCTGTTGGGCGGTGAACTGCCGTGGTGGTTGGTTGCAGGCGTGGATGTCAGTCTGTTACCTGTCGCCGCGTTGCTGTTCGGGCGTATGGTGTTAAAAGTAAATCAGACCCGGAATTTATTCTTTGTGCCCATTTTGCTGTTGCTGACGGTATGCAACTTGCTTATGCATTACGGCTTACACTTTGGTCACTATCATATTCAGGTGCTTGGCGCTTACAACGCAGTATTTCTGGTGACCTTGTTAATGGCCATTATTGGCGGACGAGTGCTGCCAATGTTTACTGCCAACGGGACTCAAACACCTAAAGTAACGCCAATAGTCTGGCTTGATCGCATAGCTTTAGGCAGCTTGTGGCTTATCTTCGCTGTGCACTTTCTGAATCTGCACACGCTGTTACCTAACCAGATAATGGTCGTTCTATTTGGTGTTTCAGCGGTGGCAACCGGGATAAGAGTTGCGCGCTGGAAAATCTGGATAACCTGGAGAGTACCGCTGCTTTGGTCACTGCATTTAGCTTATTGGTTTATCCCCATTGGTCTGGCGTTATTTGCATTGCGTTATGCGGGTTTCGACCTGACGCAGAGTCTGCCGCTGCACTCCTTAACCGCAGGAGCTATGGGAAATATGATCCTCAGCATGATAGCGCGCGTTTCGTTGGGTCATAGTGGGCGTCCGTTGCAACCAAAACTGATAATGACCGGTGCATTTTTACTGGTGTTAATAGCCGCTTTAACCCGGGTCTTCTTAATGTGGCTGGCTCCTGATTTAGCCAGCCAGTGGTTAATGTTCAGTGCTATAGCCTGGACTCTGGCTTATGGTATTTATGTGGTGGTTTATTTTAAGGTGCTGACAACACCCCGCGCCGACGGTAACCCGGGTTAAGTTTCTTCCGGAGAGTGGTCGGGGCGCGCAGCCAGCCAGCACCCGACCACAACCAGCACAACACCGACAATTGCTTTTAGCCACACCGGAACTTGCGGAACAAATAACCATAGCACCAGGTACCCGGTTGCCATCATAACTAAGGCTATGATTTTAGAGCGGCGTTTAACCACTCGGTGCTCGCGCCAGGCTCGTATGTCCGGGCCGTATTTGGGGTGGTTAAGCAACCAGGTTTCAAGCCGGGGCCAGCCTTTACTAGCAGCCCACAATGCCGCAATGAGAAAAGGTACTGTGGGCATTACCGGCAGGGCAATGCCGATAAGTCCAAGTAATACAAAAAATAGCGCCAGAGCGCGCCACAATAATCGAATTAACAGCTCCCGCGTCACGACTTCATTCCTAATCGACTGGCCATTTTGTGCAGGTTACTGGCATCCAGCTGCAGGTCTTTAGCGGCCTGACTCCAACTGTTGTTATGGCGGCCTAAAGCCGCTTCTATCATCTTACGCTGAGTATAATTTACCGCTTCTTTCATCGACACGTTAGCCTGAGGTAAGCTGGTTCCAGCAGAATTTTTTCCAGAGTCGGTGGTGGCTGACAAAGGCAGTTGCACATCCAGATCCAGCATGTCGGGTTCAATGGTGGCAATATCGGTTTTTTCCACACCGTGGCTAAGCAGCTTAATAGCGGCCCGGCTGATAACATGTTCCAGTTCACGCACATTACCCGGCCACTGGTACTGTTGTATAGCAAGCTCAGCCTCCGGCGATAAGCGTAAAGCCCGCAACCCCAGACGAGCCCGGTTTAGCTCGAGAAAATGCCCGGCCAGAATAGACACATCGTCACCGCGCTCGCGTAATGGCGGAATTGGCAAAGGATAAACCGAAAGGCGGTGGTATAAATCAGCACGGAATGTTTCATTACTGACTTGCTGGCGTAGGTTGCGGTTGGTGGCGGCAATAAGGCGAACATCTACTTTGCGGTATTTGTCAGAGCCTAAACGCTGAATTTCACCATTTTGCAGTACTCGCAGTAACTTGGCCTGTATGGATAAGGGCAGCTCGCCAACTTCATCCAGAAACAGCGTACCGCCGTGAGCGACTTCAAAGCGTCCTGAACGGTCGCTGGTTGCGCCGGAAAACGCCCCTTTTACATGACCAAAAAGCTCGCTTTCTGCAAGTGATTCGGGTAGAGCCGCGCAATTTACATAAATAAGGGGTTTGTCGCTGCGCTGTGAGAGTATGTGCAGTTCACGGGCAAACAGCTCTTTACCGACACCAGTCTCGCCCAGTAGCAGTACGGGCAAATCGGCACTGGCAACCACTCGTAGTTCTTTCAGCACACTTTCAATAGCTTTGCTGTGCCCGATAATTTCCGACTCGTTTCTTTCTGTGGTTCCGGATTTTGGCATGGTGCGCTGCTGGCCTTGTCGCAGAGCCCTGACGTTTTGCTCCAGCTGGCCAATGCGAACGGCGGTCTCAACGAACAAGCTAAACTTTTGCAGTTCAATCATTGAGTTGTCGGTAAATGTACCGGGTTGCAGTGCGTCTAAGGTCAGTACACCCCAACACTTATTCTCCAGGTACAAACTAATACCCATGCAGTCGTGAACGGGCAGCGCATTACCTGGCTGCTCAGCGAGCAGTCCGTCGTAGGGGTCTGGTAATGACGAATCGTGCTCAAAACGTACGGGGTTACGAGATGCCAGCAATGCCGCTAACCGGGGGTGCTGTGCTACAACAAACCGACGACCCAGCGCTTCGCGTACCAGTCCCTGAATAGCAACTGGTTGCAGCACTTCATTATCCAGCTTTAATAAAACCACTGCGCCACAGTTGAAGTGACTGCGTAAGGTGTTGACCAAATTTTGTAAACGAACCGCTGCAGGCTGCTCGGTAAGCAGGTCTGCTAATAGACTTTCTTGCAACATGGTTAAATTGACTGCCCAGGTTAAAAATACCCTTATTGGTTGGGTTGATAGTACCGTGGCACCCCGGAGAGTCAATAATCCTAACGGGGTAGGAGCTGGCCTGTTTGTTGCAATCCTGACCGGAGTAAGAAACTTTATTTAGCAAACAGGAGTGACCCATGAGTACTTTCGATGACCGTTTACAGACTGCCGAGCAACAATGGCAGGACGCTTCACCCAAGCATTTGATAGAGCATATTTATCTGCGTTTTCATCAGCGCCATCGCGAACAGCTTCCTGAGTTAAAGCAATTGGCCATGCGCGTTGAAGCCGTTCATGGTGATCACCCCGAAGCCCCGGTTGGTCTGACTGAACACCTGGATAACCTGATGCAGGAGCTGGAAAGCCACATGACAAAAGAAGAACAAATTCTTTTTCCTTTGCTGTCACGTGGTGTTTATCCCGGCGGGCCAATTTCAGTAATGGAAAGCGAACACGTTCAGCATGAAGGTGAACTTAATAGAATTGACGAACTGACCAATAACTTAACGCTACCGGAAGGCGCCTGTGGTACCTGGACAGCGCTTTATAAAGGCTTAAAAGAGCTGCAGGATGACTTGCATGAGCATATTCACCTGGAAAACAACCTGCTTTTTGTTGAAAAGAAAGCATCGGCACCTGAGCACGGTAAAGACTTTTGTTGTGGTTCGTGTCAGTAACCCTGCTTAAAGTACATCACCTTTTCTAAATATCGGCGGCTCTCCGACAACGGATGCTTAGACGTTAGGTCCCGGTAAACAATGCCGGGCTGACTTCGGTTTATAATTTGGACCGCGTTGCTGCGGTTGGAAGAAAAGGTTTTCAGCACGTTACCGGCGCCACCATTGTATGCTGACACAATAGCGTATTCGCGACTGCGCGGATGTTGCACACCTTTTAGGTACTGGGTGTTCAAAATGTGCAAATAGGCACTGCCAATATCAATGTTCTGAGCCGGATCGAACAATTGTTGAGACGTGGGCTGTCCGGGAATTTTACGAACACGCTCAAACACATCACGTCCGGCGGTTGACGCCACTACCTGCATTAAGCCGTAAGCGTTAGCGTGGCTGACTGCATAAGGGTTAAAGCTGCTTTCGGTTTCAATAATGGCATAGATAAGCTCAGGCTCAAGGTTATAGCGTCGCGCTGCGGCTATAACGTAGTCGGCATACTGGTGTTTGCGCAACTCCTGGTGTTCGTCGACTAAAGCAATTTGAACCTCATACACCTGATTGTTTTTAGCGCGCCGGGTGCGCAGCTGGTTTTTCACCAAGTACTCGGCAAAGCGATTCGCCCGCCATTCGTATTCGACGACCACATTGTCCTGGTCAACAACTTGCCCGCGCAAAAACGGTTTTCCCGTTTGCTCAGGCTCTTTATCGGTAAAAATATCAACCGCGGTGAGGTCGGTTGGCGTTAACAACGTACGCACAATAGCGGCTTTGAGTTGTTCCCGGGTTTTGGCCGGATCATTGCTGTCATGCAATGTCGCAACTGTCAGCAGGCCCTGCTCAAAATCGACAACGGCTTTGGCATGAAAGTTATCGCTGTATTTAACGTACTTTTTCTCACTGGGAACTGTGTTTTCCTCGTCACCCCAAATGGCTTCAGCAACAGCGCGCAAGTCGCGCAAGGCCTCGCGTAAATCCTCAATGTCGCTAATAAGCTGTTGCGGGTTGCTGCGATAGCTGTGCAAACGCTCACGCGCCATAGATTCCACCACAGCGGTTGGGTCGTTACCGCTAAGCACGCCGGAATTGACCACGCGTTTTACGTTATCAGGTGTTATTTGGCATCCTGCCAAAATTAGCGTTGTGGCTATAGCCGCCAGCAGCGTGGTTAATTGAGTCTTTTTATTCATAGTGCCTAAATTGAGCTTCACTTCCCTTGTTCAAGCTTTTACATTAGAGAGACATAAAAAGAAACCCTAAGCACAGTTAAAAAGTGCATAAAACAACAGGAATGAAGATGCGCAGTCTCAAATTTGCGGCGCTGATAGCCGCCTCATGGTTAGTCATGCCGACTCAAGCACAACAACTCTCGGGCGAGAGTTCGTTACTCCCCGAAGCGAACTACAGTAATTCAGAAGTCACCGTAGAGCAGGTTTTGGGTTACCCCATGGGCACCAAAATTACCAGCCCGGCGGATATGAGCCGCTATTTTGAAGCATTGCAGCAGGCTTATCCCAAACAAGTAAAATTGCTTGAGTACGGCAAAAGCTGGGAAGGGCGTACGCTTTATTACGCGGTTATTTCCAGTGAAGACAATATGGCTGACTTTGACGGTTTTATGAAGGGCATGCAGGCCTTAGCCGACCCGCGCAAAACCGACAGCGATAAGGCTGAGCAGTTAATTGACGAATTGCCCGGTAGCATCTGGCTGTCCTATGGCGTTCACGGCAATGAAATTTCGTCACCGGAAGCCGCTATGGTAACCGCCTATCATTTGCTGCATGACCAGCGTGAGCAGACCCAACGCTGGTTAGATAACACCATGGTATTCATTGACCCACTGCAAAACCCGGACGGGCGTGCCCGCTTTGTGGATCGTTATTACATGAGTGTTGGGCTTGAGCACTCAGGCGATCGCCGCAGTGCGGAGCACAACGAACCCTGGCCTAACGGACGCACGAACCACTACCTGTTTGATATGAACCGCGACTGGATAGCACTGACTCAGCCTGAAATTAGCGGGCAAATAGATGCCTTATTAAAATACTATCCGCTGGTGTTTGTTGATCTGCATGAGATGGGTGGCGATTCCACTTATTACTTCACCCCAGAGGCTCGGCCTTATAATCCACTGATTACCGAGTCACAACGCGAAACGCTGAACTGGATTGGTAAAAATAACGGCCAGTGGTTCGACGAAAAGGGCTTTGATTATTTTACCCGCGAAATTTTCGATGCGTTTTACCCGGGCTACGGTGCCAGTTGGCCGCTGTATCAGGGCTCAGTTGCAATGACCTACGAGATGGCTTCAGCGCGCGGGCATTTGTTTGACCGTACAGACGGTGACGTACTGACCTACGCTGACGGTGTTCAGCAGCATTTTATAGCGTCTATCTCGACGATTCAGACAGTTTCTGAGCGTCGCGAAGCCTTATTGCAGAAGTTCTGGGAATACCGCAAGTCAGCGGTTGAAGCGGGCGAAGACGGTGATGTCCGTTCTATTATTCTGCCCGCTAAGGACGCCCCGGCCGCCGCACGTAAACTGGCTTCTTTACTGGTTGAACAGGGCGCAGAAGTGAAGCAGGCGAAAAAGGCGTTTGATGTGTGCGGTACTGATTATGAAGCTGGTGCTTATATCATTGATATGGCACAACCTGCACACCGCATGATACGCACCTTAATGGATAAGCAAGTGGATATGGCGGATGACTTCCTGGCAGAGCAGGAGCAGCGCCGTAACAATAACCTGCCGGACCAAATTTACGACGTAACCGGTTGGTCACTGCCGTTGATGTTCAATGTCGACAGCCACACCTGTGATGACTTGCCTGACGTCGCCACAGCCTTTGTAGAAGAGGGGCGCATTGAGCCTGGCAAAGTGATTAACCCGGACGCCAAAGTGGCTTTTTTGGTTCGCTGGGGTGACATGAATGCAGGACGTTTCCTAACTGCTGCGTTGCGTGAAGGTCTGGAGGTTCGCCAAAGCGAATTAGCCTTTACCCACGAAAGCGCCGGTGAATTCCCCAGCGGCTCATTGATTTTAACCCGAGCTGACAACCCCGGTGGCTTGCAGACTAAATTACAAAAGCTCGCTGAGGCGTCAGGCGCAACCGTTGAAGGTGTTGATACAAGCTGGATGACAGAAGGACCTAATTTTGGTTCGCACAACGTAAGCAAACTGGAAGCACCGAACATTGCTATTGCCTGGGATGAGCCGGTTAGCCCTTACAGTGCAGGGCATACCCGCTTTGTGATTGAACGTCAGATGGGGTACCCGGTAACGGCTATTCGTACCATGCAGTTACTGCAAAATGACCTTGATGGCCTGGATGTTCTGATATTACCGGAAGGTGCTTATTCTGGCGTATTTAACGACAAAAGCGTTGAAAAGATTCAACGGTGGGTGTCGGATGGCGGTGTGTTGCTGACCTTAGGCAGCGCTTCTGCCTGGGCGGTTGAAACTGGTCTGCTTAATACCCAGCTGGAACGCAAAGTGCCGGAAGAGGGCGTTACTGAGCCTGACGAAGAAATTAAAGTTGACGGTAAAGTGATTGAAAGCCGCGAGCAATTCTTAACGGAAATAAAACCGCACGGCGCTGATCCCGACTGGGTGCCCGGTGCGTTATTAAATGCCAAAGTGGATACAAAACACTGGTTAAGCGCCGGCGTTAAACCGCAGGTTGTGAGTATTTATAACGGCAATGACGTATTTACCCCCATTGATATTGATCACGGTCGCAACATTGCGTGGTTTGCTGGCGCGGATAGCCTGTTAGCCAGTGGCTTTTTATGGGACGATATAGCTCAGCAATTACCTTATAAGCCACTGCTAATGTGGCAGCCAAGCGGTAAAGGCATGATTATCAGCTTTACTCAGGAACCCACGTACCGTGCCTATATGGACGGCTTAAATACCTTGCTGATGAACGCCTTGTTCCTGGCACCGGCAAAAGCACAATAGGAGTCTGACATGGCAGAATTTGGTGTCATAGGGTTGGGGCGTTTTGGTGCCCGAACTTCAAAAGAACTGCTCGATCTCGGACATCGTGTCATAGGCGTTGATTCAGACGAAAAAGCCGTTGAAGCAATGGCAGATGTGTTAACGCATTCTGCCATTGCCGATGTGACTGATGAAAAAGCATTGGAAGAACTCGACTTAACTAACTGCGAGGTGGTTCTGGTTGCTATTGGGGAAGATCTGCAAGCCAGTTTATTGTGTGTTCTACACCTTAAAACTATTGGTGTGAAAGAAATTTGGGCCAAAGCGACCTCTAAATCCCACCATCAAATTTTATCGAAACTGGGTGTAAAGCGTATTATTCACCCGGAAGAAGAAATGGGAATAAGGGTAGCGCAGTCGCTGAATTATCCTATGGTGAACGAGTATATGTCGTTGGGTCATAACTGGTTCTGTGTGGAAATTAGTATTGGTGAGTATTTAAAAGGAAAAACTCTCGAAGACATTATGCCGGACGAAAGTGAGTTTTTTCATGTATTGTTAATAAAGCGTCGCGATGAGGTGACTGTGACTCCCTCTTTATCAATGACGCTTGAGGGTAACGAAACCTTGGTGATGGCCGGCAGTTTGAAAGCGTTAAAATCTGTTGCTCCTAAACTAAAAGAACCTTCATGAAACAGTGGGCTCCTTCAATAGCCTGGTTGTATCGTCGTCCCGGGCGTAAAAGGCGTAGAGCTTTTAAAGCCAGCCCTCCGGTTATTCTTTCCGGTGGCTTTGCCTGTCTGATTTTATTAGGTACTTTGTTACTAAAGTTACCCTTCTCAACTGAGCAACCAATAACCTGGCTGGAAAGCTTATTTACGGCGACCTCTGCCGTTACCGTGACTGGGCTGGTCGTTGTCGATACGGGGGCTACTTATACACCGTTTGGAATGAGCGTTTTGGCTCTGTTGATTCAGGCGGGCGGGTTAGGCTTCATGACATTTGCGGTATTGGCTGCTATTTCGATAGGCGGCCATGTCGGGATTCAGCATCAGGTACTGGCAAAAGAGGCTATGCAGCAAACCAGTCTTGCCAGCATTGGGCGTACGGCAAAAGCGGTGGTATCGTTGGCACTGATTGTTGAGGCTATAGCGGTGGTTGGTCTGACAATAACCTGGTGGCAGGAAAAAGGTTTCGTCGATGCCTTTGCTGAAAGTATATTTTACGCCATATCCGCTTTTAACAGCGCAGGCTTTGTGCTGTCGCCCAACGGAATTGTGGATTACGCCGACAGCATTCCGGTTAATCTTATTATCAGTATTTTATTTGTCATTGGCGGCTTGGGCTTTTCGGTTATTACCAACATATACGAAAAGCGCCGTTGGTATAAGTTCTCGGTTTATACCCGCGCTATTTTGTGGGCGACATTAATTATTAATGTTTTATCCGTTGCTATTATCTGGCTGCTGGAAATGAATAACCCGGCCACCTTTGCCAATTTAAGCTTTGGTGACCAGGCGATGGCAGCCTGGTTTCAGGCTACTACGCCTCGCTCCGCAGGTTTTAATACGGTTGATACCGGGGCAATGACAGAAGCCAGCGCAGTTTATACTATGTTGCTGATGCTAATTGGCGGCGGCTCAATGAGTACGGCCGGAGGCATCAAGCTGGGGACTTTTATTGTCTTACTGGTCGCCACTTATGCTTTTCTCCGCCGTCGAGAGTATGTCACTTTGTTGAACCGCACGGTACCTCAGGAGCTGGTTATGAAAGCTCTTGCGGTCACTTTGGTTACCCTTACTTTGATGTTCCTCGGAATCTTTATCCTAATGATTTTGAATCCGCTGCCGTTTATAGATATAACCTTTGAAGTTTTGTCGGCTTCGGCGACGGTCGGGTTATCGCGGGGAATTACTGCAGAAGTGACCGGGGCAAGTCAGTTAGTTCTGGTGTTTTTAATGTTCGCGGGGCGGGTTGGGCCATTAACGTTGGCCTATTTTTTGGCGACACCAAGAAAACGGCATATACGCTTTCCGGAAACCGATATTCAAGTGGGATAATCTGCTGACAAACGAATGAGCCTATAAGAACAATAACAAGAGAAACTCTCAAGATGCTGAAGAAATTAAAGTTCACGCAAAAGGTCATTATTGTTGCGTCGTTGATACTGGTGCTTGTGCTGGGTGTCTTCACGCTGACCAACTTTTTGCAGATGTCGAATCAAACCCGCAGTAATTTACAGCATCAAATGCAGGCTTTGTCTGACTCAGTATCAAACAATATTTCGCAGTGGTTTGATGATCGCATGAGCATTGTTCAGGCAACCGCCGATGCTTACCGTGTTGATGATTCCACAGACCGTGCTTTAGAGCGGGTTCAACAGTCCAAAGCCGCCGGTAAGTTCAAAAATGTGTATTACGGTTTGCTCGACGGTACTTTTCTGCTCGATGATCCCAGCATCGACCTGCCGGACGATTACGATGCCCGCAGCCGTCCCTGGTACCAGCTGGCGGTTGATGAAGGGCAGCCAACCTATACCGCGCCTTATATAGATGTCACAACCAATGAATTGACCATTACTGCGGTGGTACCCATGCGTCGCGATGGCCGGCTGGTGGGAGTTGCCGGTGGCGATATGATGCTGGATGAGATTTCTAACATTGTTAACGACATCGATTTTATGGGTCTGGGTTATGCCTTCTTAGTTAGCGGTGATCGAAATATTCTGGCACACCCCAACAAAGACTGGATTGAAAAATCTGTGAACGATTACGCTGGTCAGTCAGTTGCTTTTAGTTCTGATTTTTCCGAATACCGTATTGATGGAGCGGACCGCCTCGTGTCATTCCATAAAATAAAAGGTATTCAGGGAGTTGAATGGTATCTGGGAGTGGTTATTGACCGCGAACAGGCCTACAGCAACGTTTCCTCCTTTGCCTGGACCGCTATTGTTTACCTGATTATTGGCATTGTGGCAGTAGTGGTGTCATTAACCTGGTTATTGCGCTTATTACTGAAACCTTTGCGTCGTTTAAATGAGGCCGTAACCGATATGGCCCGCGGCGAGGGCGATTTAACGCAGCGGCTGCCGGTTGAGTCGGACGATGAGTTTGGCCTTGTTTCACGCCGTATGAACGAGTTTATTGAGAAAATCCAGCAAGCCTTGCTGGAAGTGAATGCGGCCGCACAACAAGTGGAAGGCAACATTCGCAGCATGGTTAAAGCGAGTGACGATTCAATGGACATTGGCAGCGAACAGGCCGGAAAAGCCAGTTCTGTTGCAACGGCGGTGAATGAACTGGGCGCGAGTGCTCATGAAATTGCCGAAAATGCTGCAAAAGCCTCTGAACAGGCAAGTTCAGGTACCGAAAAAGCGTCATCAGCGAGAGACTCTTTGCAACATAACCGCCAGCAAATTCAGCACTTGTCGGAACGTATGGATGCCTCCAGCCAGGCAATTCATACCCTGGATGAAGACACCCAGAACATTGGCAAGATCATTGAAGTTATTAAAGGCATAACTGAGCAAACCAACTTGCTGGCTCTAAATGCGGCTATAGAAGCGGCACGAGCAGGGGAAGCCGGTCGTGGTTTTGCGGTCGTAGCGGATGAAGTGCGCAGCCTGGCTCAGCGTACTTCGTCGTCGGCGGGTGAAATTGAAACCATGATAGAGCGGGTCAGAGCCGGAACACGCAGTGTTGTTCAGGTTATTCAGGAAAGTCAGGAAATAAGCAGTGCCTGTGTGTTAAGCGCGGAAGAGTCTGCTGAGCACATGTCTGAAATTAACGCCATTATTGTTACCATCGACGACGTGAATCATTCAGTCGCGTCAGCAACCGAACAACAGACTTCAGTGATCCAAACGCTCGATCGTGACATTATGGATATAAGCAGTATGAACGATCAGAGCGTAGACAATCTAAATAATACTAAGCGAGCTTGCCGTGAGCTGAATACGGCATTTGAACGCTTGGAACAATTGGTAACACAGTTTAAACTGAATTGATCGAAATCAACTATTGGAGCAAACCTATGAACAAAGCATGGATGATTGGCGCCATAGCACTACTTGGTGGACCTGTTCTGGCAACAACAGCTCAGGCAGTAGAACGTACAGAAGCATCAGAGCAAGCACAGGCTTATATTATTTCTCCGCAAAACGGGGAAGTGGTTGGTAAAACCTTTAAAGTCAAGTTTGGCTTAAGCGGTATGGGCGTAGCGCCGGCAGGTGTCGATGTGAAGAATACCGGACATCACCACTTGTTGGTCGATAAAGACGAACTGCCAGCTATGGACAAGCCTATGGGCGGTGACGTGACCCATTTCGGTGGTGGCCAGACAGAAACTACCGTGACTTTAGAGCCGGGTGAACATACGCTACAAATTATCTTAGGCGATAAGAACCACGTACCGCATAACCCGGCCGTGGTATCAGAAAAAATCACTATTACAGTGAAATAAGACTAATCCAGCTCGAGTTCGAGTTGTAATTGCTCGTTGGGGTCAGGCAATGTTGCACTGATCCCCAACAGCCTTACCCCTTTCCCTTTTCCACGCTGCCAGGCTTCATCTAATAACTGATAAAACAGGCTGGGTGAAATAAACTGGGCACTACGGGAGACCGTTGTTTGTGTGAAGTCCGAGAACTTCAGCTTTAGTGTCTGGCTACGAATGGGCTGCTCACGCCAGTGAGTAATTTTCATTCGTTGACGCAGTTTCGGTAATAAATTGTCCTGAACATAAGCCTGAGCTGTCGATTCCAGTCGCATATCCGTTGCCAGGGTTTGTTCAACCCCGACACTTTTGCGAATGCGCTCTGTAACAACTTCGCGGCGATCCCGCCCATGGCAGCGCTCAAATAGTACATACCCGGCTTTATCACCAAGAATGGTCTGTAATTGCTGCAGTTCGATATTCTGGATGTCTTTTCCTGTGGTGAGTCCATAGTTAGTGAGCACTTGCTGACTTTTAGGTCCGACACCGGGAATTTGCTTGAGGTTTAATGCCGCAATGTAGTCGAGAACTTCTGCCGGGCGAACCACAAACTGACCATCGGGTTTGCGCTCTTCGCTGGCAATTTTGGCTACCATTTTCTGGTTTGAAATGCCGGCAGAGCCGGTTATCCCCAGCGTTTTAATTTGTTCTCGAACAAAGTCCATGGCCAAAGTCGCGCTGCCTTTAAAGCCTTCCAAATGAGTTAAGTCCAGATAAAACTCGTCAATAGAAGCAGGTTCAATGCGGGGTGTGAGTTCATGCAGAATATCCAGAACCTTATTGGACAGTTCGCGGTAGTAGTTGCCGTCAGGTCTTATAAAGGTTAATTGCGGGCACAAACGGCGGGCATGACTACCCGGCATCGCGCTTTTAACGCCAAACTGACGGGCCAGATAATTTGCCGTTGCAACGACCCCTCGTTCACCGCCGCCACCGACAGCAAAAGGGCGTGTTTTCAGGCTTGGATCGCGCAATTCTTCAGCCGAAGCAAAGAACGCATCCAAATCCAGCAAAGCTATTTTGCGAGCAATTTCAGCCAAGTGTTTATCCTTTGCACATTTGTGGTTATAATCGCATCCACTAACTGGGCGTGCAAGAACACCAGCCATTTGTAGGAGAAACCAGTGAAAGCTATGAATTCATTTTTCGTTAAGAGCGTTTTAGGCACTATTTCAATGCTGTTTGCGCTGAGTATTAGTGCGGCATCAGTGCAGGATGATATGTCACGTGAAGCGATTGCAGAGCGTATTAAGCCTTTGGGAAAACATTATGTGGCTGGTGAAAGCAGTGCTGCTGAAGAAAGCAGTGGACCGCGTTCAGGCCAGCAAGTTTATGATAAGTACTGCACAGCCTGCCATACCAGTGGTGTTATGGGAGCTCCAAAAAGAAACAACGCTGCCGACTGGCAACCACGTTTAGACCAGGGCATGGAAACGGTATTGAAGCACGCAGTTGAAGGTTTTAATGCCATGCCGCCTAAAGGAACCTGTAGCGACTGCTCAGAAGAAGAAATTCAAGCTGCAATAAATTACATGACTGAAGAAATTTAGTTTTATTTGCATCTTCAGTAACAAAAGGCCACCACCCGGTGGTCTTTTTTGTGTCAATCGACGTTAATTCGCTCTCTTAACTTCCTTCGCTAATTAATTTTTAACCAGATCTTTTCTATTTTTTGACACAGGTCTATACTGTACGACTGTTACTAAACGCAACAAGTGTTAACAAAATGTATTTCGCGGCAAGGAGTGTCAGTGTCTAAGGGTGAACCTGAATGACAGACCGTACGCATAGCGAGGAACAGCTTCAGAATATAAAAACTGAAAATGAACGCTTGCACAAAGTCATCGCCCGACTAAAGGGGTTGACCCAAAAGTATCGGTCTGCTGAAGTCGTACAAAAAGCGCTGTTCCGAATATCGGAACTGGCGGCTTCTGCGCGCGAAATGGACAACTTTTATCAGTCTCTGCACGAAATTATCGGCGAGCTGATGTACGCCCGTAATTTTTATATTTGCCTTTACGAACCTCAGGAAGAGCTGGTCGATTTTGTTTATTTTGTCGATGAAATTGATCAGGACACCTTATTTGAACGCATTCCTATAGAGCAATTGAAGAAAGGCTTAACGGGTTATGTTTTGCGAAAAGGCCAGTCTTTGCTTTGCCCGCCGGAAGTGTACCAACGCTTAATTGATAACGCCGAAATAGAAGGCTTAGGGGCAGAACATCAGGACTGGTTAGGTGTTCCGTTAAAACGTGGTGACGTGACCATAGGTGTTATGGTGGTGCAGAGCTACAGCGCTGACGTTCGTTATGACGCCTCAGATGAAGATTTGCTTACCTTTGTATCGCAACACGTGGTGAATGCGCTCGAGCGTTTAAAGCAGCGCGACTTAATGCAAAGCGAAATAGAGCACCAGACAGCTGAACTACGCCATGCGAATGAAAGCTTAATGAGCGAGATTACCATTCGTGAAAGGGCTGAGCAGCAAACCTCGGTGCTCTTTGCTATTTCCGAGCTGACCAATACCTCTGACGATATGAACGCCTTTTATCGGCAGTTGCACAGGCAAATCGGTAAATTGATTCATGCCGACAACTTCTTTGTCGCGCTTTTATCAGACGATAAAAAGTTTATACATTTTCCCTACCATGTGGATGAAACAGGCGCTAAAGCCGAACGCCGACGAGCCGGTAAAGGTTTAACCGAATACGTTATTAAAATGCGTGAACCGGCCTTTATCGACGCCCCTGTACGTCAAAAACTTCTGAAGAAAAACGAGATAGAGCTGGGCTATGGTGGTATGAAGCTGGCTAAGCAATGGCTCGGTAGCCCCTTAATGATGAACGGGCAGGTGTTTGGGGTTATTGCGGTCCAGACCTACGACGGTGACTTCTTATACCATAGTGATGATTTAGAACTACTGAACTTTGTTTCGCAGCACGTTGCCGTGGCCATTGACAGAAAACGCTCAGCGGAAGAAATTCAGCGAGTAAACCAGTTCCTTGAAAAGAAAGTGGCGGAGCGTACCGAAGAGCTGGTGTCCGAAATAGAACGACGGAAAAAAACCGAATCCAGCTTATTCCACGCAGCGCACCACGATAACCTGACCGGCTTACCTAACCGCATATTGTTCAATGAACGTTTGCAGCAGGCCGTGGCACATAAACGACGGCACCCTGAGCACCATTTTGCGGTGCTATTTGTTGACCTGGACCGCTTTAAAAATATAAACGACACGCTTGGGCACTCTGCCGGCGATGAGTTCTTGCTGGAAGTCAGCAAGCGTATTGGTGACTGCGTACGTGACAACGACATGGTGGCGCGTTTAGGCGGTGATGAATTCGTTATTCTGCTGGATACCATTACCAGTATTGATGACGCTAAAGACGTTGCCAAGCGCATGATCCAGCAAATGAGTGAACCTTTCCATCTGAACGGACAAGAGCATTACTCCGGCGCCAGTATCGGTATTGCCGAGTGTCTGGAAGAGACCGATTCGGCTGAACGGCTGTTACGCGACGCAGATGCCGCCATGTACCAGGCTAAAGGTATGGGGCGCGGGCGCTACGTATTATTTGATGACAGCATGCATGAAAACTTAGTGGACAGTGTTCGTAAAGAAACGGCGCTGCGCCATGCGAAAGTTGAGAAAGATTTCGCTGTCAGTTTTCAGCCAATAGTGAATTTAACAACAGGCGAGGTCAAAGCTGTAGAAGCTAAATTGGTGTGGGAAGACCCGCGCTACAGCTTTAAAAGTGAAGAGTTGTTACCTCTGGCCGAGCGCACTGGCCTTATTGTGAAGCTTGACCGCTTTGCTTTACGGGCAGCCAGCCAGTGGCTTGTTGAAAATAGTGTCAGTGCTGAAACTATGCTGCACCTGAATTTATCTGTGCGGCATTTATTGAAAACCAGTCACCTGAATGAGCTGGTGAATATTGTGACTGAAAGCGGTGTTAAACCAGAGAACATCGCACTGGAATTTGATGAAACCGACCTGGTCAGAGACGGCCGCCGGGTACTGGCCAGTTTAAGACGGCTTTCCGAATTTGGCTTTAAGCTGGTTATAGACAATTTTGGCAGTGGCTCCGGGCCGCTTCAGTTCTTGTATAACTTTCCGTTTACCATACTTAAGCTGGACCACCATTATATTGCTCGTTTGAGCAGCAATAACAGGGCGCAGGCCATGTTAAAGCACATTGTGACCTTGTGTCATGAGCTCGATATTGCTGTTTATGCCGATGGACTGGAAACTGAAACGCAAAAAAATGATGTGGAAAAGCAAGGTGTTATGATGGGGCAGGGCAGCTTCATTGACGAAAACTATGAAGGCACTGTAGCCAAAGACGACGACACCTCTTTCGTATCAGCTTAGTTGTGCGCTACTTTTTCAGAGCGTTCTTCAACATTTCCAGACCCTGACTTCGTTGCTCTTCACGTTCCTCGTCAGATTTTTGCTTGCGATGTTCCCATTCTAAATCGTCCTGCGGTAACTCCAGCAAAAAGCGGCTGGGTTGTGGCTCCGTTTTTTCTCCAAACTGGCGGCGCTCCTTAGCCATAGTAAAGACTAACTTATGCTGGGCGCGGGTAATGCCGACGTAAGCCAGACGGCGTTCCTCTTCAATGTTATTTTCATCAATACTGCTTTGGTGTGGCAATAGACCCTCTTCCATGCCCACTAAAAATACTTGTGGAAACTCCAGACCTTTAGAAGCGTGCAAGGTCATTAGCTGCACCTGTTCAAACTGCTCGTCGTCTTCGTTACGGGACATCATATCGCGCAGTGACAAGCGGCTGACCACCTGATTCAATTCCATGGGTTCATGTTCGGCGTCGCCTTTTAGCATGTCCGATACCCAGCGGTGCAGTTCGTACACGTTTTTAATCCGCATTTCGGCGGCTTTCGCGCTGGGGCTTTGCTCAAACAACCAGTCTTCGTAGCCAATTTCGCTTAGCAGTTGTTTTACTGCGTCACTGGCGTCTTCCTGATGATCGGCTCGGCGGGCCAGGGTATCTATCATGTTGCGGAACACGTCCACATGCTGAAACACACCGGTGCTAAGCTGCGTTTTTAAATGGGGCGACTGACAGGCTTCAAATAAACTACAGCCTAACTCCTGCGACAAACGGCCAATACGCTCAACGGTCTGCGGGCCAATGCCGCGCCGCGGGGTATTAATAATGCGCAGAAAAGCGGTGTCGTCGGTAGGGTTCACCAGCAGCCGCAGGTACGCCATAATGTCTTTGACTTCCGCGCGGGCAAAGAACGACTGACCACCGGTAATTTTGTACGGAATGCGGTTGTTCATCAGGGCTTTTTCAAACAGACGCGACTGGTGATTACCCCGGTACAAAATCGCAAAGTGGTGATACGGCGTTTTGCGAAGGAACCGTTGTTTTACAATTTCGGCAACCACACGCTCTGCTTCATGCTCTTCGTTACGACCAAAAATAACGCTTATCGGCTCGCCGTACTGCATTTCTGAGAACAGCTTTTTCTCAAATACGTGCGGGTTGTTCTCAATGAGAATATTGGCGGCTTTCAGAATACGCCCGTGCGACCTGTAATTCTGCTCCAGCTTCACCACGTCCAGCTGTGGGAAGTCCTGCTTCAACAAGGCCAGGTTTTTAGGCTGCGCACCACGCCATGAATAAATGGACTGATCGTCGTCGCCCACCACGGTAAAGCGAGCGCGTTCGCCCACCAGTAACTTGACCAGTTGGTACTGGCTGGTGTTGGTGTCCTGATATTCGTCCACCAATAAATACTGAAACTTTTTCTGCCAGCGTGCGCGGGCGTTCTCGTTGGTTGCCAGTAACTGGGTCGGCAGGCGGATCAAGTCATCAAAGTCCACGGCATTACAGGCGCTCAGGTTATTCTGGTATTGCTGATAAACCTGAGCAAAGGCCTTTTCCTGATCGTTCCCGGCTTTTTGTAGAGCCAACTCCGGCGACAGCATGGCGTTTTTCCAGTGGCCTATCTGGTGCTGACAGGCTTGAATCAGCGCTTTGTCGCCCTCAAATACATCTTCAGTCAGGGCGTTAAGCAGGGCGTAGGTGTCCTGGTCGTCAAATAATGAAAAGCCGGGCTTAAACCCCAGGGTGCTGAGTTCCCGACGAATAATATTCAGCCCCAGAGTATGAAAGGTGCACACGGTTAAACCGCGCAGCTGCGCTTTCGGCAGAGTTTGCGCTATACGCTCTTTCATTTCTTTGGCGGCTTTATTGGTAAAAGTTACTGCACCAATTTGCCGGGCAGTGTAAATTTGCTGGCGGATCAGGTACGCAATTTTCTCCGTTATTACCCGGGTTTTGCCACTACCGGCGCCGGCAAGCACCAATAAAGGGCCCTGGATGTAATGTACAGCCTGGTTCTGGCGATCGTTCAGCATGGGCGCCGCGGAGTTCCTGATTCGTGAAAAAGCTGATAAGAAGCTCGGATTTTACCTGAATCTCCTGCTAAGCTAAACGCATAAGCAACGATTTACACAAAGAGAGACTTATGGACAACAAAACAATAGAGAATATTGCTCGCCAAATTAACGACAGCATGCCTGCCGGCGTCAAAGAACTGGCCGGCAATATGGAACAGCGCGTTAAACAAACCCTGCAGTCACAGCTATCTAAGCTGGACTTAGTCACCCGCGAAGAGCTGGACGTACAGCAGCAAATGTTACTGCGCTTACGTGAGCGTGTTGAACTGTTAGAAAAAGAGCTGGAAGCGACCAAGAACCAGAACAAGGACTAAGTCAGACGTATGATCCAATGGATTAGTGGGAAAGTTGTCGAGAATTACCGTTGGAGTTCTGGCGTTTTCAGTTTAAGAGTTGTGGCTGAGCCGTTTGATTTTAAGGCCGGGCAGTTCGTCCGTCTAGGTCTGAATGTGGGGGGCGAGCAACTGTTGCGCGCCTACTCGCTGGCCAGCGCACCGGGCGAAGCCATACTGGATTTTGTCATAGCCGAAGTGGAAGACGGCGAGCTCAGTACTAAGTTAGCCAAGCTGCAGCCCGGCGATAACGTGGATATTACCCAGCCCGCTGGTGGTTTTTTCACGCTGGACGAAGTGCCGGACGGCGACAGCTTGTGGATGCTTTCTACCGGAACCGGCATTGGTCCGTTCATTTCTATGCTAAGAACCGAAAAGCCGTGGGAACGATTTAAACGGATTAATCTGGTGCACGGTGTTCGTGTGGCAGAAGACCTGGTTTATCAGGGGCAAATAGAGCAGTGGCAACAAGAATACCCCGGGCAACTGGGCTACCAGCCGGTGATTACTCGTGAAAACATTCCGGGTGCTTTCTCTGCACGTATTCCTGAACTGATCAGCTCTGGTCAATTAAGTGATGCACTCGACACACCGCTGAATACCAGCGCGCAGGTGATGCTTTGTGGTAACCCCGACATGATAAAAGAGTCACGCGCCGCGCTAGCTGAATTGGGGCTTGCTAAAAACACTCGGCGTAAGCCTGGTAATGTTACGTCTGAAAACTACTGGTAATGGTTATATTTGAAACGTTTTCAAGGTGTTTG
The DNA here is from genome assembly GCF_004362265.1 of Idiomarina sp. 017G. Lineage (NCBI taxonomy): Bacteria > Pseudomonadati > Pseudomonadota > Gammaproteobacteria > Alteromonadales > Idiomarinaceae > Idiomarina > Idiomarina sp. 017G. The sequence continues at coordinate 61,451 of NZ_SNWT01000007.1, forward strand.
GGGCGGCAAACTTAATCGCCACTAGTTCACTTTCTTCATTATCTCTATAGCCTGATTTAGCAACGCCTTAAGGCTAGCTCCTACGAAATTGGGCTTTAAATTTCTCCAATCGGCTTTTTGCCTGCTCGTTATCAGTGAATGCGAACTGGCCAGACTCTAATTTCTGGAATGCCTGATTGACTTGTTCTGTAAGCCAGTTTTCCTGCGATAGCTGTTTTCGACGCTCTACTGCCTTCTGCGGCGCTAAGCGCTTTGTTTGTTCATCAATACGAAACTGAATTTTTGTTCCCATGATGGTTCTCTTATAAAAGTGCAGGCATAAATGCTAGTGTGCTTTGGAAGTATTATCAAATTATAGCTCTCAATTTATTCGTCAAACCTGGAAACTTGTCACTATCGTTATATTCCAAAAAATAGCAGGTCGATAGCTGCGGTGATTCTATCTCTGTCGTGGGATAAGTCGTCGACCACGTGAGTAAGCTGAGTTCTTGAAATACTGGCCATATCTTGTGTCATCAATGCGAATGTCTTTCCCTCAACGGTAACATCCGGGTTCAGCTTGGTGAGTTGGAAGGATTCAGCCAGCGGAGCGGGTATCAAAGGTATCACTAAGGTTGTCGCTAAGGCTGACAGCAGGTCACTCTGCACATCAATAAGATAGGGGTAGGTTGTGCGTGTCGCTGTATTGTTATTGGCGTAGACGGCGAATTGACTCATTAGAATTTTCGCACGCTGTCGCTGAATGTTCCGTTGCGCTCTACAAATTGATTATACGCTTCCATTGCGTCAGAGTTTTCCTTCAGCCAATGCGCTTGTTCTTTTAAACGAATTTGTTCCTTCAATGCAGACTCAAGTGTCGCCGATAAATTGATATCAAGCGATTTTGCTTTTGCCAGAAGTTCAGCGTTAATACTGACATTTGTCGGCTTCTTTGCAGGAGAAGCAGTTGTGTAAGCAGCCATTTTATCACCTGTTATTAAAAATTCGTAATCCATGCGCATCAACTATGCGCATGGATTATAGCAGAGTTAACTTCAGATGGTTAACCCTTTATCCTTGAGGCTTCATATCAGGCTGGTGATGAACACTGATTAATTCAGATTGAACTGTGTTGTCGCTATTTCTTCCAGCTTGTCATAAGGGATGTAACCAGGCATTACCTGCTGACCAATGATAATAGTCGGTGTGCCGCGAAAGCCTAAATCGCGAAACGCCGACATATTTTTGCGGATAACCGCCTCGCTCTCGCCGGACGGTGACAAAAAGGCCTCGGTACTCGTGACTTGCGCAACACTTTGCAGTGAATCAGCGGTGTGCATGCCCGACTTTTTCATCATTAAGTTGTGAGCTTCAAAGAATGCCTTAGGGTCATTGCGCCAAAGGTTTAGCCCATAAAGAGCTGAGTTGGTTTTGAGCCCATCAACCTGCTGTTGGCGCAATGGCACAAAAATGTTCACAACCTGAATAGACGGGTATTCCTCAATCAGTTTATGAAGGCCAGGCTCTAACTTCTTGCAAAACGGACAGTTGTAGTCGGTAAACACAATGATTTTATGTGGCGCGTCTTGGTCACCTAAAATTGGATGTGCCGCCGACTGATACAGCCATTCCTGATGGTTAGCAAAGGCGTTTTTCTGCTCACTTTGCTGTTCTAAAAAGCGCTGTAAGCCTCGGTGAATGTTTGGAATAAGCTCCGGATTTTCACGTAACAGCTGTTCTACTTTCTCTAAATCTTCTTCTTGTTGTGGGTTTAAATCTTGCGAAAATACGTTGCTGCTAAAGATAAAAGCAACAACGAAAAACGTTTTATAGATAAAATTCATACAACTTTCCTACTTAAAAATGAGTTACTTCAAAAAAACTGGTGAAACCAAAGACGAATAAACAAACCGGGAGGTGTTGTGACTCCGGTTGTCGCCGAAACAATGTCACCGTTTTCAATAATGATGATGGTTGGCGTGGCAGATACCTGCCAGCCATTTGAGACGCGGTTGAGGTTGTCGTTAACAATAGGGAACTCATACCCTTTCGCCTGCGCGTAGCGCGTCAGCTTGTGGTTGTCGCCAGAGCGCAGTGCCACGCTAATGGTCGGGTAGTGGTTGCCAACGTAATCAACCGTAGGCGATACCGCCGGGCAAACAGGGCACCAGGTTGCCCAGAAATACAGCACAACCGGGCTGACCTTACTCATCTCGCGTAAGTTATATTGCTCGCCGTTTATGTCCGTTAGTGACGACAGCTCCGGCGGAACAGACTCCGGCACGTCACTATTACGAAAGGCATCGACTACGAAAGCGACGACCGAGAACAGCACAATATAAAGCGCTGCGGTTCGTAGCCGCTTTGCCCATGACGGCTTCACTTTGCTATTGCTCACGAGCATCCTCCAGCGCGTCCATAACTTTATCTTTACTGAGTACTACGGGCAGGGTTATACCGTCCGGAGCGCCGGGTCCGTAAACTTTGTTAAAGGGCACACCAAAGGTATTGTTTGCCTTTAAGTATTGGGTAATGCTCTCGTTGGCTTTGGTCCAGTCGCCGCGCAGGCGGGTGACGTGCTCCTTACCTAAGGCTGTAAATACCGGGTCTTGCAGTAATACGCCGACTTTATTGGCCTGGCAGGTCACACACCAGTCTGCGGTCACATCCACAAACACGGTTTGGCCATTGGCAACGGCTTCATCAATACGTTGCTGGGTTAGTGGCTGCCATTGGTGGTCCTGCGGTAGTTTGTTGACCCAACGGTCTGCGGTAAGAATTAACGTCGTACCGACAACGGCAGCTAATACCAGAAAGCCACCAATGGATAAAAACAGCGCCTTACGGCCATGCACTTTACCAATAATCACCAATGTCAGAACCGATAAACCGACGGTTAGCGCCAGGAATAACTCGTTGCCGATAAAGTTTTTCAGCAAGGTTGTCAGCCAGACCGTGGTTGCCAGCATCATAATGGCGAAAACGGGTTTCACCCACTGCATCCAGCGACCGGGTTTGGGCAGTAATTTTGCGGTTCTCGGGAACACGGCTATAAGTAACCAGGGTAGCGCCATACCAACCCCAAGCGCGGCAAAAATCAGCAGAATAACCGATGACTCAGCAGCTAATGCAAAGGCCACTGCGGTGCCTAAAAAAGGCGCTGTACAAGGTGTTGCCAAAACGGTGGCCAGCATGCCTTGCAGGAAGTGCCCTTTGTAGCTGTCATCGCCGGCGGTTGCGGCACTGGTACTCAAAGAAGACGGCAATTTAAACTCAAAGGCGCCCATTAAGTTCAGTGCGAACAGCCAGGTAATAGCCACGAGTGCGGCAATAAAGTAAGGGTTCTGAAATTGAATACCCCAGCCGACAGAACCGCCTGACCAGCGAAGCGCCATAAGCCCCAGGGCAATGACCAGAAACGAGCTGATAATACCTAATGACGACGCGAAAAACTGCTTACGCACGACCTTCGGTTCTTGTACTCCTGACAGCATCAGGCTCTGAACTTTCAAACCCAGTACCGGCAACACGCAAGGCATAATGTTCAAAATAAGCCCACCAGCTAATGCCATAAGTAAAATGGCCCACAGCGGCGGTGCGTTATTAGCAATAGTGCCTGCGGTTAGCTGAATCTTATATTCAGCGGCAAACTTTTCATCACTGACTGTCGCTATAAGTTCAGCGCCGTTTAGGTCCGGCAGATCCAGCCAGTGACTAACGTCAACATTCGCCGTGAGCGAATTGCTTTCCACCTGAATATCTGGTGATGAAAACTCTGCGTCGGCCAAAGTCTCGTCGTTGCTGTGTATAAACAGCTGTGGGTTTTGCCAGCCACTGTCACGCTCTATGGTCAATTGAACGCGCTGGTTGGCGTCGGACCAAATAGCCTGCTTCACGTTATTGCTGTCGTATTCGCGAGGCACCTTGCCCGTGGCCTGATTAAAGGCAAACGCGCGATCACTGTCGACGGTCAGGGTGTCCAGATCAACGTGCAAGTCAATTGGGTAGTCCGTTAACACACAAACGGTGGTACAGGACGACATAGTCAGTGTACCGCTAATGTTTGCCTGCCGGGCATCGGGGCTTAGTTGTACCATTAACGGAAAGGTCAACGATCCCTGATACCCAACGGTATCAATACCCTGAATGCTGTAGCGCGAGGGCACCGGCCAGTGCCACTCAATATCGTTAATATTGGCTGATTTAGCCCAGTCAAAGGTTGGCGGTATGCCGCCTTCGCCGGGTGAACGCCAGTAGGTTTTCCAGCCTTCATCCAGCTCAACATGCAGCAGGGCGGGTAGTAGGTTGCGCTCAGCTTCATAGTGGCCGGTCAGTTCTAGCTTCACCGACACCGGTGGATGATCTTCATGACTCAGCCAACCGGTAGACGGCGTTTCTGCTAGGCTTTGCGCGCTGTAAATCAGCAGCGCAGCAATAAGCGATACGAGCCATAACGGTAAAATTTTATTCATACATTACTCCTGAAGTTAGTATTCCAAAGGTAAAAACCTGTTGGAAGCCTTACTCCAGAAAGCAACAAAATACGGCGTGGGGTCGCCTTTTACAGGAAAAGAAAAAGAGGGGAGGCGCTAATTGCTTGTTCACAGTGGCTTTCAGCGCCAAAGTCAGAAGAACAAAGAAAGACAGTGCCGCGTAGGTTATGTCTGACTTGAATTGTTGCAATAAGTGCGTTGTCTTGTCGCAGTCGGCTTCGGCGCCTTCGTGTTTTGCTTCCAGGTCCGCATGGCTTCCTACAAGCTGTTCAGCCGCGGGTGCAGCCTGATGCTTAGGACAGCCTTCCAGCCAACCAAAGTTTTGTCCCCAACACAGCATAAAAACCAGGAATAGCAATGGTGCTATATACCGACCTTTTCGACACTGTTGATTCAGTTGGTGGAACATGGCTTTTGGTGACCCTTGGTTATTCGGTTTACTCTTAATTAAGGCAAGATGATGACAGAAGTGGGTATAAAAGCAAGTGAGAGAAGGAATGATATCGGTCGTTGCTTGAAGTGTTTAGCTTACAGACAGGAATTTCCCCAAGGCTTATAGTTACGCCGTTGTTTAGTCACGGAGAGACAGATGGCGTTAGCGCGAGTTTATACCCGGGCATTGATAGGTATTCATGCGCCGGAAATTCGGGTTGAAGTGGATCTGGCAAGGGGAATGCCAGGCTTTACTATGGTCGGCATGCCGGCAACCACGGTTAAGGAGGCTCGTGATCGGGTCAAAACCGCCTTGATGAACGCGGGATTTGAATACCCGCCAGCCACGCGTATTACAGTGAATTTGGCGCCAGCGGATATCCCCAAAACCGGGGCGCGTTATGATTTGGCCATAGCGGTGGGGATATTGGCGGCTTCGGGACAAATACCGGACAGTATTTTAGAGCAAGCAGAATTCTATGGTGAGCTGGCGTTAACCGGCGAGTTGCGGGCTGTGAATGGTTTAATCCCAGCCTTATTGGCGTGTCGTAATAAAAAGCGGCAGGCGTTTGTGCCTATTGCTAACGAGCAGGAAGCCGGGTTAGTACGTGAACAAAAGAGCTGGTTGTCGGCCGATTTGGTCAGTGTTTATGAACATTTGCACGATCACCAGCCACTGAGGGAATCAAAGCCGATAAATTGGGCAAAGGAATCATCGAACCATGATGGCGACTTAGCCGACGTGGTTGGGCAGGAGCAGGCAAAACGAGCTTTGTTGTTGTCGGCGGCCGGTAAGCACCACTTGTTGTTCGTCGGGCCGCCAGGTACGGGAAAAACCATGCTTGCGCAACGGCTTAATGGCATATTACCTCCACTGACCGAGCAGGAAGCCATGGAAATTGCTGCGGTGAAGTCGGTGTCTTTTGATTACCATCATGCGGAGGCGTTAACACGGCGCGAGCTGCGAAATCCGCACCATACCTGTACAGCCGCTGCGCTTGTGGGAGGTGGAGCGGGTAATTCTGTTCGTCCGGGAGAAATATCCTTAGCAAACAACGGGTTATTGTTTTTAGATGAGATGCCCGAGTTCAGTCGACATGTATTGGACTGCTTACGTGAACCACTCGGAAGCGGTGAAATTACCATTAGTCGTGCAGGATACAACGTCAAATTCCCGGCTAACTTTCAGCTGGTTTGCGCGCTGAACCCTTCGCCCTGCGGTCAATTCGATGGCTCCTTAGCTAACTGCCGTTCTACCCCGGATCAAATCTTAAAATACTTAAGTAAACTCTCAGGACCGCTGTTAGATCGTATTGATATACAGGTGATGGTGCCCCGAGAGAGCGAGTCTATGAGTTTAAAGGGGGCAACTAAGCACAAGACTCAGCCCATGACCTCATTACAAGCAAAAAGCTTAGTCGAGAAAGCTCGGCATCGCCAACTAATGCGACAAGGTTGCTTAAACAGCGAGTTAAAACCAAAAGTGTTAAAGCAGATATGTTTTTTGTCTGAACAAAGCGAAGCTTTTTTGGCAAAAGCGGCCGAGAAAATGAAATTGTCGCATCGGGCCTATCACCGAACACTTCGTTTAGCCCGAACCATTGCCGATTTAGCCGACAGCAAAAAAATAGAACAACAGCATCTGGCAGAGGCATTGAATTATCGTGCGTTGGATCGGCTTATCGAGCAGGTGCAGAGCTTATGATGCTGCCGCATCAGGTTCGGTCCCAATTTATTTATGAGCCTTTTGTATATACAGATGTATTACGCTACAATTCAATGGAGGAGTTGTGCTGGAAATTAGCGATAAAGTTAGGGAAAAACTAAAGAACAAGCATAACGTCTCAGAAAGCATGATCAGAGAGGCTTTTGCAAATAGACAAGGTGGCTTCTTGAAAGATCAAAGAGAGAAGCATGGCACCATTCCACCTACTCAATGGTTTGTATCCGAGACAGATAACGGGGTAAAGCTAAAAGTTTGCTTCATTCATTCTAACGGAGTTATCTATATAAAGACTGCTTATGAAGCTAATTCGTTAGAGCAAAAAATCTATGAAAAGTATGGAAGCTAAAAATATCCCGGCATGAATTGGAGAGTCGTATGAAAAAAGAAGATATCAGAGAAGCGGTTGAGCAAGATGAAAAATGGGATAGTGGTGAATTAGGTCAAGAAGAAGCTTATGTAGAACGTGTGGGATTTGACCAGGCAATTGAAGATGCAATCAATCAGTCTGTGCGACTGCGGCCTATATCTATTCGTATGGAAGAAGAGCTCATCGACGATTTGAAGACCATCGCAGAGCATTATAACTTGGGATACCAACCGCTAATTAGGCAACTCCTGAAGCGATTTGTGGCATCGGAAAAGAAAGTTCTGAAGCAAAGAGCTCAGGTCATGGAAATCAAGGGCCCAGAAGATAAAGAAGCCGAAGAAGGGTAGCCTGACGCTATTGCGTCAGGTGCGATTTGCCCGTTTATACCAAGAGGTAAGAATTACCATTGGTGGTTAGCTTGACACCCCACCTGACGTGAACGTCAGGCTACTAAGCCACTGTTTGAACAATTCGACAAAACGTTCCAGCTGTTCACGGCTGACATCCAGATGGCATACCAACCGCAGCTTTTGGCCGCTGGGCAGTTTAATATCATTCTCAGTCATCAGTTCCCGCAAGCTGTCCGCCGGTAAACTGTCCGATAGCTCGACAAAGGTCATGTTGGTACCGGAATAGCGGACTTTGGCTTCGGTACCTGCCAGCAACTCAGAAAGTTGTTCAAACAACCATTTCGCGTTGTCGTGGTCCTGCTGTATACGCTCAAACTGATGCGTTAACGCGTAATCAATGGCTACGGCAACAAACCCGGCCTGACGCATACCGCCGCCGACCATTTTGCGCCAACGTCGAGCGTGGGCAATTAATTCTTTTGAGCCTGCCAGCAGTGAACCAATAGGCGCACCAAGACCTTTTGAACAACATAGAGACACGCTGTCGAAAGGCGCGGCGAGTTCCGCCATGCTGCGGCCGCTGGCAACAACGGCGTTGGGCAAGCGCGCGCCGTCTAAATGCATCGACAAACCATTTTGATCGGCCAGAATACGGGCTTTATCAAAATAGGCCTGGTCTATTAACTGCCCGCCGTGGGTATTTTCAAAGGCCAGCAAGCGGGTAATGGGAAAGTGCGGGTCGTTGGGTTTTATACGCTTTTCAATAGTTTCAAGCGACAAGGTGCCATCGGCTTCTACTTCTACCGTCTGTGGCACTATGCTGCCTAAAACTGCAGCGCCTCCGGCTTCGTAGCGGTATGTGTGATACTCCTGACCGACAATGTACTCTTCGCCGTTACGACAGTGGCTCATTAACCCCAGCAAGTTACTTTGGGTACCCGAGCTGCACAGCAAAGCATCTTCTTTACCCAGCAACTCTGCCACCCGCTTTTCCAGTGCGTTAATTGACGGGTCTTCACCATAGACATCATCGCCGACGGTAGCCTCGGCGATTGCAGTGCGCATTGCAGCGCTGGGAAGGGTTACGGTATCACTGCGTAAATCCAGCATAACAGCCTCATTTTGGGGTTAGTTATAACAACTATCATCCGGTTCTAAGCGCAAGGTTGTTTAGCGAGCTCAGTCAAGGGATAATGGCCTAATATTGAACCAGACACTCGACAACAAAGCGAGCCAATATGAAAGTTTTTAATAATGTAATGGAAATGGTCGGCAACACGCCAATGGTGCGCGTTACCAATATGGACACCGGCCCGTGCGAGCTGTATTTAAAACTCGAGCTGCAGAACCCGGGCGGCTCAATTAAAGACCGTATTGCGGTGGAAATGGTTGAACAGGCTGAAAAGCAAGGCAAATTAAAGCCGGGCGATACCATTATTGAAGCGACTGCCGGTAATACCGGGCTGGGTCTGGCGTTAGTGGCGGCGAGCAAAGGTTATCCGCTGAAAATTGTTATGCCGGACAAAATGAGCCAGGAGAAAGTAAACAACCTGCGCGCTATGGGTGCCGAAGTGGTACAGACGCGCTCCGACGTACAAAAAGGCCACCCTGAGTATTATCAGGATATGGCAGCGCGCATGGCGGAAGAGAACGGTTATTACTATGTTAACCAGTTTGAGAATCCGGCAAACGTCGATGCTCACTACAAAACCACAGGTCCGGAAATTTGGGAACAAATGGAAGGTAAACTGGATGCGTTCGTTTGTGGTGTTGGCTCTGGCGGAACCTTAACCGGTGTTGGCCGTTATTTACGCGAACAAAAAAGCGATATCGACTTAGTATTGGCTGATCCGGCAGGCTCTATTTTAGAACCATTGGTTAACCGTAACGAAGAAGTGGAAGCTGGTAGCTGGTTGGCCGAAGGCATTGGTGAAGATTTTATCCCGACCATTTGTGATATTAAATTAGCCAATACTGCATTTGCCATTTCTGATAAGGAAGGCATGCAAACCGCGCGTAAAGTACTGGAAAAAGAAGGCGTTATGGTCGGTTCATCAAGCGGAACTTTAATTGCAGCAGCGCTGCGTTATTGCCAACAACAAACCGAGCCAAAACGCGTTGTGACGCTAGCTTGTGATACGGGTAACCGTTACTTGTCCAAGCTGTTCAACGACGACTGGATGCGTGAGCAAAACCTGCTGTAATACTTGTTGTAAATTAAGGAACCGAATCATGGCAAATGAAAAAACGATGAAATTCGCGACGCGCGCCATTCACGGCGGGCAGTCTCCGGAGCCTGTTACCGGTGCGGTAATGCCTCCTATTTTTACCAGCTCTACCTATGCTCAGGAAAGCCCGGGCCAACACAAAGGTTTTGAGTATTCACGCTCACACAACCCCACGCGTTTTGCCTGGGAACGTTCGGTTGCATCGCTGGAAGGTGGCAAGCAAGGGCTGGCTTTTGCGTCTGGCATGGCAGCAACCTCGACCATTCTTGAACTGCTGGACAGCGGCGATCACATCGTTGCTATGGACGATTTATACGGCGGTAGCTTCCGCTTATTCGATAAAGTGCGCGGACGCTCTGCTGGCCTGAAATTCTCTTATGTCGACTTAGCTGACTTAAGCGCAGTGGAAGCCAGCATTCAGGACAACACCCGCATGATTTGGGTCGAGACGCCAAGCAACCCGATGCTGAAACTGGTCGACATTGAAGCCATCGTTAAACTGGCGAAGAAAAAGAACCCGGACATTATTGTGGTGGTGGACAACACCTTCGCTACGCCGTTTAACCAGCGTCCGCTGGAGATGGGCGCAGACATGGTTATGCATTCGGCAACCAAATACCTCAATGGTCACTCTGATATGGTCGGCGGTATTGCTGTTGTGGGCGACAATGACGACCTGGTTGAGCGTATGCTGTTCTTACAGAACTCAGCAGGTGCTATTGCCGGTCCGTTTGACTCATACCTGGCACTGCGCGGCGTGAAGACGTTGGCATTGCGTATGCGTCATCACAACGAAGCGGCAATGGAATTAGCTAAGTGGCTTGAGCAACACCCGAAAGTGGAAAAAGTCATTTACCCGGGACTTGAAAGCCATCCTCAGCACGAGTTGGCTAAAAAGCAGATGCAGGGCTTTGGCGGCATGATTTCTATTTTACTGAAAGGTGATTTAGAAGCGGCGCGCAAATTCCTGGAGTCGGTAGAAGTGTTTGCTCTGGCGGAAAGCCTGGGCGGCGTTGAATCGCTGATTGAGCACCCGGCTATTATGACTCACGCATCGGTTCCAAAAGAGAATCGTGAGAAGTTAGGCATTCTGGATAACTTCGTGCGGGTGTCTGTTGGTATTGAAGATCTGGATGATCTTAAAGCCGACTTAGACAACGCGCTTAATGCATTTTAATCGCTATTAACGATTAAAAATTCAATATTTAATATGTAAAACCGGCCTTTTGGTCGGTTTTTTACTTTTAATTTCATAGACTTATACAAAGTTTTACAGTTTAGTCATAATTGAGTAGTCTTTATCTATCAGTAATTACTTGCGAGTAAAAGCTGATTTAGAACAAAAAACAGAAACGCAAAGACGTTTTTTAAATAACGAAAAGGAAAGACTTATGCTATTGAGCCTCATGGTACTCCAAGGACTCGTAGCCGCTCTATTGTTTTATACTTTAGTGGGCCAGCATCAGAAAAAACCACTATGGAATTTGTTAGCGGTATTAACCGCCGGTTTCATTCCACCGGTAAACTGGGCGCTTCTTGTGTTCGCTATTGGTGTCAGAATGTGGCGTCGTTCGCCGCAAACCAGTACACCACAAAACATAACGGCAAAGCTCAGCCATTAAGTGGCTAAAGAGCAAGGCAATTTAGCAGTATGTCAGACACAACTAATGTACGACCCTTTCATTTAGCCATTCCTGTCAGCTCACTCGATAATGCCCGTGCGTTTTATGGCGATGTGCTTGGGCTGTCACAGGGACGCAGCAGTGACGAATGGATAGACTGGAACTTCTTTGGTCACCAGTTTGTGACTCATGTAGCGCCCAATGTTGCCGGTTTAAAAAATCACAGCGGCGTTGATGGTCATTCGGTTCCTGTTCCACATTTTGGCGTTGTCTTATTACGTGACGACTGGGAAGCGTTGGCAGAACGTGTGAAAGCTGCGGATATTGAGTTTGTCATAGAACCCTACATTCGCTTCAAAGGTAAGCCGGGCGAGCAGGGCACTATGTTCTTCTACGATTACTGCGGTAACGCGCTAGAATTCAAAACCTTCAACGACGACAGTCAAATCTTCGCAACCTAAGTTTTGATATAGGCTCGACTACTGGCGCAGCTTTATATCTTCCGGCTGCGCTGCAACATTACCACCGCTCAGCACCAACCCCACTCGTTTACCTTCAAATAGCGACTTATTTTGTATAACCGCAGCTAAAGCGATAGCAGACGACGGTTCCACAATAATTTTCAGATGATGCCAAATCAGCTTCATGGCGCTTAGGGTGTCTTCATCCTTCAAGACTAAGATATCGCTGATACGTTGCTGAATAATAGCAAAAGGCAATTCACCAACTTGAGTCAGTAAGCCATCGCACAGGCTTTTCGCGGGTAACGCCGGTTGCCGCTCTCCGGCTTTTAACGACAAGAAAGCATCATTCGCTAATTCCGGCTCCGCGCCGAACACTTGTATTTCGGTACCGTCGCAGGCAAGACAGGCACCTGAAAGCAAGCCACCACCACCCAGTGGCGTGATTACCGCATCCAGTGCGTCAGTTTGCTCCAGTAACTCAAGTGTTGCTGTGCCCTGACCGGCAATAATGTCGGCATGATCATAAGGCGGTATAAAGTGACTTTTACCTTCCTTTTGCCACTTGGTCACAATGGCTTCACGCGCTGCCATACCGGGTTCTATGTCGGTAGTTTCCGCACCACCGGCTTCAATATTTTGCCGTTTTATTGCGGGAGCATTAATGGGTACACCCACTTTTACTTTTACACCCAAAGCTTTACCTGCATGGGCTAATGCCGCACCATGATTGCCGGAAGACACGGTGATAACCCCTTGCTGGCGCTGCTCCGGGCTAAGCTTAAGTAGCGCGTTAGTGGCACCACGGAACTTAAAGGCCCCGGTACGTTGCAAATTCTCGCATTTGAAAAATAATTCGCAGCCCAATTGCTGATTTAACGCAGGGTTTGTCAGCACAGGGGTCTTGACGGTATAGCTATTAATTCTTTGCTGCGCTTGTACGACATCGGCATGGCAGGGGAGCGATAACTTCGGCATAATACGAGCCCTTAACGAATAAAACGACACAGTGATAAGCATACACTGTCTGGAGCCGGAACGTGAGTCAACTCGATACCTTTCAGCGCATACGCGAACTGCCGCGTGAACAGCAAATTGTTATGGCGTTATATTTGTGCGAACGCATGGTTCCTAATTACGACTTCTTCCATCAGTTAACCGGCTTTGGCGACAGTAAACCTTTGCACGGCACGCTAAATGCCTGCTGGGACTGGGTCGCGAACCCGAAGAAAACGAAGGTTAACTTTACCCGCTGGCAGGAAAAAGTCGACGAGCAAACGCCCAGTGAATACGGGCACGATATGCTGGGTGTCTACCCGGCAATGGATGCCTGCACGGCGTTGAGTACGTTGTTGCAGGGGCTGCTGGACGATAACGGATCTAACTTTCTGGATGTGGCAAAAATATCACAAGCCAGTGTGGCGAAATTTATTGAATTAAATGACGCCGAAGAAGTGGGTACCGAGCAGTTAAAAGAACACGTTCAGAACCATGAATTAATGGAATATGAAGTTGCGATTCAGCAGGCTATGATCAACTTTCTTGAACAACAGCCTGCGGTAAACAGAGCTTTGGTAAGCCAGTTAAAAATGATGCTTAACGACGAGGGGGTGTCGAACCTTGGTCTGGCTTTGGACGCTGAAGAATAGACAGCCAGGCGAAAATGCCAAAGGCCAGGATTTGCCAGCTGTCGCCTTTGCGCCAGGGAAAGACCTCTTTCATGGTGGCAACAAAAATACCAAGCAGCAGCAAGTGAGTAATAACCATAATGGCTAATAATAAGCTCAGCAAACCAATGGACTGAGTGCTGAGCTCGCCGTTTGCTCCTGCAAGCAGAGCAAAAAGACCCAGCCAGATAACGGCAAAAACCACTTTGCCCGCAATAATAATAACTTTCATGCTATGTCCTTCGTCAGTAAGCGAAAGCAAACTTGTCCGTGAGTTTTCTCTTTGGTCACACGCCAGTTTGCCGGTAATTTCAATGGCCACTCTTTTTCTGTTTCCAAATACACTCGACTGTCGGCTGCCAGCCAGTTGCTTTCATCCAGTAGTTTTAACGTTTTATCAGCCAGCCCTTCGCGAAACGGCGGGTCAATAAAAACAATGTCGTAGGCTTCAGCGGATTGAGTTTGCAGCCAGTCGAGTGCGTTATGAGTAATAACATCAATGTTTTCGCTGCTTAACAAGGTGACATTATTCTGTAATTGCTGGCTTACCGTTTTTACGGCCTCTATCAGGGTCAATTGAGCCGCTCCACGCGACGCAGCCTCGAAACCTAAGCTGCCACTGCCGGCAAATAAGTCCAGCACCCGGGCGTCAGTAATGTCCCACTGCAGCCAGTTAAACAGAGTTTCGCGTACGCGGTCCGTGGTGGGACGTAAACCCGGGCTGTCGGCAACGGGAAGGCGACGACCGCGCCATTTTCCGCCAATAATCCGATAGTCGCCGCTGGCGCTTGTCTGGCGTTTTTGTCTCACTCTGTGGCTTCCTTTATTCAGACCGTCGTCAGTTTGTTAACAGCATGGTAAACTAAAGCCTATAGTTTAACGATTCCTGCGTGTCAGTTCCAAGGAAACCAATATGTCGATGTTTTCGCTGTTTAAGAAAAAGCGTAATGAAAAGGCACCCGAGGCCGAAGAGAAAAAAGAAGATGCGGTAGTCGAAGAACAGGAGCAGCCAGAGCCTGAATCAGAAGCTGAGCCTGAGCCCGTAGTTGAACCAGAGCCAGAATCAGAAACTAAATCCGAAGCTAAACCTGAACATAAGCCAGAACATAAACCAGAACCAACCGAAGTCGCACCAAAAGAGAAGGGTGAGAAGAAAGGTTTCTGGGCACGTCTGACCCAAGGTTTACGCAGAACTTCCGGTTCTATCGGTTCAGGTCTTATTGGCGTATTCCGTGGTAAGAAAATTGATGACGACCTGTTTGAAGAACTCGAAACTCAGCTATTAATGGCAGATTTGGGTGTCGCGACCACCACCAAAATTATTGATAATCTGACAAAACAAGCTGACCGCAAGCAGTTAAAAGACGCGGAAGCTTTGTATGAGCTGTTACAAGAGCAGTTAGCCGAGATTTTAAAACCAGTCGATAAGCGTCTGGAGATACCGGAATCTGACTCGCCTTATGTGATTCTAATGACCGGCGTAAACGGTGTGGGCAAAACTACCACTATTGGTAAGCTGGCTAAGCAATTTAAAGCTGAAGGTAAGTCGGTAATGCTGGCCGCCGGTGATACTTTCCGTGCGGCGGCGGTAGAACAGCTTCAGGTGTGGGGCGAGCGTAACGACATTCCGGTTATTGCTCAGCATACCGGAGCCGACAGCGCTTCTGTTCTGTATGACGCGCTGCAGGCTGCTAAAGCACGCGACGTTGATGTGCTTATTGCGGACACCGCCGGACGCCTGCAAAATAAAGCCAACTTAATGGAAGAGCTGAAAAAGCTGGTTCGGGTAATGAAAAAGCTGGACTCGGAAGCGCCGCACGAAGTGATGCTGACGCTTGACGCTGGTACCGGTCAGAATGCTATTAGCCAGGCAAAACTCTTTACCGAGGCCGTGGGCGTTTCGGGTATTGTGATGACTAAGCTCGACGGCACCGCAAAAGGCGGGGTGATTTTCGCGGTCGCAGACCAGTTCGCTATTCCGATTCGCTATATTGGTGTGGGCGAAAGCTTAGAAGATTTACGGCCTTTTGTGGCAAAAGACTTTATCGCGGCGCTATTTGACCGTAACGTAGACGAATCAGAACAGACAACAGCGAGTTAATCATGATCCGCTTTGAGCAAGTCAGTAAAACCTATCGTGGAGGCCATCAGGCGCTAAGCCATGTCGACTTCCACGTAGAGCCCGGTGAAATGGCCTTTTTAACGGGCCATTCCGGTGCGGGTAAAAGTACCTTGCTTAAACTCATCAGTTTAATGGAAAGACCAACCGCAGGCCGGGTGCTGATTAACGGGCACGATTTGCGAAAGATTAAGCCCTCGCAAGTGCCTTATGTGCGTCGTGATATTGGCATGATTTTTCAGGATCACCGCCTGCTCATGGATAAAACGGTATTTGATAACGTTGCGTTGCCGCTGATTATCGAAGGCTACAGTGTTCAGGAGGCGCGCAAGCGTGTCATGGCTGCGCTGGAGAAAGTGGGTATAGCCGACAAAGTAAAACACTATCCGAAAATGTTATCCGGTGGTGAGCAGCAACGAGTGGGTATTGCCCGCGCTATTGTGACTAAGCCACCTTTGCTACTGGCCGATGAGCCCACCGGTAACCTCGATCCTAAGTTGTCGATGGAAATTATCCGGTTGTTTGAAGAATTTAATAAAGTCGGTGTTGCTGTCCTCATTGCCACCCACGATTTAGGCCTCATTGCACGCTTACGCTACCGCACGCTAACTTTAAAAGACGGACGTATGATTAACGATGGTCTGGAGGACAGTGAACTATGAGTTTATTGTTCCGCAACCGCAGCATTGAAAAAGGTGCCAGTAATCGCGGCCGATTGCCCTGGTGGCGCAGACTCGTTATGGTTCCTGTGCATCATGCCCAGCAGGCCATTGCGAGTTTAGGCGAGTTGTGGCGTAATCCTTTTGCTTCTCTTATGACCATGGCGGTACTGGGGCTTAGCCTGACGCTGCCGTCGTCGCTTTACGTGTTAGTCAAAAATACCACCAGTATTGCTGATAATTGGCAGGAAGCCTCTGAAGTTACCTTGTTTTTAAGGAAGGATCTGCAGCAATCTGAAGTCGATACATTAAAAACGCAAACGGAACTCTCCGAAGGTGTTGAGTCAGTGCGCCTTATTCCAAAAGAGCAGGGGTTGGAAGAGTTTAAGAAAGAGTCGGGCTTTGGTGAAACACTGGATTACCTGTCATCAAACCCGCTGCCGGACGTGTTGGTGGTTATTCCGGCTGAGTCGCATCGATCGCCCCAGCGGGCCGAGGAATTGCTCAACCGGCTGGAAAAACAACGCGAAGTCGCTTACGCGAAAATGGATCTGGAATGGCTTAACCGACTACAGGGAATTCTCAATTTAATTGAAGATATTCTCGGAGCGCTGGCCGTGGTGCTGTGTTTGTCGGTGGTGCTTATTGTAGGGAACACGATTCGGTTAAATATACTGTCCAAGCGTGACGAAATTATGGTGATGAAACTGGTCGGCGCGACTAACGCGTTTATTCAGCGTCCTTTTTTATACACCGGAGTCTGGTACGGAATTATTGGCGGACTGGTTGCCTGGTTAGCAACCGCGTTACTGATCTGGTGGGTGGAGAGTGCCGTAGTAGATTTAACTGAACTTTACGAGACGCCTTTCCAATTAAATGGTCTGACGTTAGGCGAGCTATTGATTATATGGTTGGTCGCTGTAGGATTAGGTTTAGCAGGTTCTTACTTGGCTGTAAGACGTCATATACAAAGCATAGAACCTGAATAAAATG
This sequence comes from Idiomarina sp. 017G, assembly GCF_004362265.1. Lineage (NCBI taxonomy): Bacteria > Pseudomonadati > Pseudomonadota > Gammaproteobacteria > Alteromonadales > Idiomarinaceae > Idiomarina > Idiomarina sp. 017G. Next base: position 78,547 of record NZ_SNWT01000007.1, read on the forward strand.
GGGTTGCGAAAGCCATAGGCTTAGTTATACTGAATTACCTGATCTGCAATGATCATAATGGAACTTTTAGACTCAAAAAGGGTCTTAAAAGCTGACTGAAAAAGCAGTAATTAAGTCGGTATTTTAAGTAGAGGTTGTTAAATGAGCACTGAATTAAACACTATGGCATTATCGGTTCCCCAAGGGGCAGGACTCGACGGCTATATTCAGTCAGTCAACCGTATTCCTATGCTCACCGCCGAAAAAGAAAAGGCGTTGGCAACAAGATTATACGAGAACAGTGACCTTGATGCAGCGAAAGAACTCATCATGTCGCATCTCCGTTTTGTGGTACACGTAGCTCGTAGTTATTCGGGTTATGGTCTGCCGCAAGCCGATTTAATTCAGGAAGGCAATATTGGCCTAATGAAGGCCGTGAAACGCTTTGACCCATCAGTTGGTGTGCGTCTGGTGTCTTTTGCTGTTCACTGGATAAAAGCAGAAATTCATGAATACGTGCTGCGTAACTGGCGCGTTGTTAAAGTGGCAACCACTAAAGCACAGCGTAAGTTGTTCTTTAACCTGCGTAAAATGAAAAAGCGTTTAGGTTGGTTTAGTCAGAAAGAAGTTGAAACGGTAGCTAACGAGCTGGGTGTCAGTACTAAAGAAGTGCTGGAAATGGAAACTCGCATGAGCGCCCACGATCAAGCGTTTGAACTGAGTTCAGACGACGATGACTCGAAAGAGGGCTGTGCCTATTCTCCGGCGATGTATCTGGAGGACAAGCGTTCCGACTTAGCCGCAGAAATTGAAGCGGAAGACTACGAAAGCCATACACAGCAGAAACTGCTGGGTGCAATGAGTCACTTAGATGAGCGTAGTCAGGATATCGTCCAGTCTCGCTGGTTATCGGAAGACAAAACGACGCTGCATGACCTGGCAGCAAAATACGAAGTCTCGGCAGAGCGTGTTCGCCAACTTGAACAAAACGCGATGAAGAAACTTCGTCTCGCAATGAGCTAAATGAAGTGCCGCATTGGTTGCGGCGCTTGCTGCATAGCCCCCTCAATTAGTTCTCCCATCCCCGGTATGCCTAACGGCAAATCGGCGGGTGTGCGCTGTGTTCAACTCGATGACGATAATTTGTGTCGTTTATTTGGGAAGCCAGAACGGCCGAAAGTGTGTGGTGAGTTTTCTGCCGATGACTATGTCTGCGGCGAAACTCGCGAGCAGGCGCTTATTTTGCTGACGTCACTGGAAGAAGATACTCATTGCGGTTAACTACTGTGGTTAACTCAGATACGAATACCAATTCAATACCCTGCTCTTTTAATAATGGTAGTTGCTTTTGCAAAAAGCTAAGTGTTTCTGGGTAAGGATGTCCAATAGCTATGGCCTGTCCCTGATGTTTGGCTATACTCAGCAGTTGTTCAAATTGCTGCCGTAAATAGGGTTCATCAACTTGGTTATCAAGAAACACATGCCTATGTGATGTTCGTACACCAAATTCTCCCGCCATTTTTTCTGCAACGCTGAACTCAGATGTCCGGCTATCAATAAAAAAGAGTTTGCGCGCCGCCAGTGTTTCCATCACCGCTTGCATGGGCATTTGTAGTTGGGTCAATTTGCTTCCCATATGATTATTCACGCCAGTAACGTAAGGTATTGAGTCCAGGGCATCAACCAGTTGCAGTTTGATCTGCGCATTGTTCATATCCGCCGTAACCACGCCGGGACCCGGTCGGTTATTTTCAACGGCTTCCATTGGCATATGCAGTAGTATTTGTTTTTTCTGATGATGGGCACGTAAAGCAAAAGCGCGGGCATAAGGGGTATAGGGCAGCACTGCGAAACTGATATTGCCGGGTAACAGAGCTGCTTTTAAATCGTTTCTATTATTGCCTATATCATCGATAACAATGGCTATCTTAGAGGCATAAGCTGGCGCCATCAGGCACACCAGTAAACCCAAAGAAAGTACAAGCTTCAACATCAGCGTATCCAGTTACTTGGGTTTTGTGGACGCCCCTGATGGCGAATTTCAAAGTAAAGTGCCGCACTATTACGTGAACCAGACTGACCCATCAGTGCAATTTCTTCGTCTTTACGCACTTTATCACCAACCGCTTTTGTTAATGTCTGGTTGTGGCCATATAAGCTCATATAACTCTCACCGTGGTCAATAACGATGACTAAACCAAAGCCTCGCAGCCAGTCTGCATATACCACGCGGCCGTTAGCAATAGAGCGAACCGGTTGGCCGTTTTGTCCTTCAATGAGCACACCTTTCCATTCAAGCGGACCTTCGCGGCGTTGTCCAAACAAGCGTTTCACGTCTCCGTCACTTGGCCAGCGAAGTTGATTCTTGACTGCCTGCAGGCCAACCAGACGAACGTCTTTTTGCTGAGCCAGCGCGGTTTCAATGGCACTTAATACCTGCTCTAATTGCTCCCGGCTTTGCTCCAGCTGAGTCACCCGGGACCGGTCTTTACGTTGCTGCTGTTGCAGCTCTGCTAACTTCTCTTCCTGCCGGTGTTGCTGCTGCTCCAGTTGCGCGCGTTGTTCTTGTTGTTCGGCCTGTAAGCTCGCTAACTGGTTTTGTTGCTGCTTAAGTTGTTCTGTCAGCGTGGCAATTTCTTCCTGAGTGCGCCGAATAACTTCAATCTCTTCAACTCTGGCGGCATTCATGTATTGGTAATAGCTCAACATTCTTTCAAACTGGCCAGGGTCTTGCTGGTTTAACAGCATTTTCAGAAAGTCGTGTTTACCGTTCATATAAGCGGAAACCAGCTGATCTTCCAGTTGTGTCATCTGCTGCTTTTGTTTTTGCTTAAGCTCTTCGCGGCGTTGTTCTGAGTCAGCTATTTCTGCAGTAATTTCTTGAAGTTCAGTGTCGGTCTGGCGCAAAGAGCCGGCTATTTCTGAGGTTTTTATTTCCAGATCACGCAGTTGTCGTTCAGTTGAGTTTAGTGCACTGCTTCGCTCTTCTATAGCCTGCAAACGCTTAGCCAGTTCCTCTTTAACCGCTGCAATTTCGGCTTGAGTCGAGGCTTTATCATCCTCGCTATAGTCCTGCGCTAAACCGGGGCTGATAACAACCAGCCCCAGCGCCACTGCCCAAAACAGCCTTATTGGCATAAGTTAATCCTGTTCTAACGTCATTAGCGACGTACCGGTCATTTCGTCCGGCTGCTCCATGCCAATTAAATGCAGTATGGTTGGTGCAACGTCTGACAGGCGTCCATTTCGGGCTTTAGCCGGTCGACCCACATAAATAAAAGGCACAAGTTCGTTCGTATGAGCGGTATGTGCCTGCCCGGTAGTGGCGTCACTCATTTGCTCTGCGTTGCCATGGTCTGCCGTTATCAGACATTCACCACCAACAGCTTCTAATGCCGAAACCACTCGTCCGACACTATGATCAACGGCTTCACAAGCTTTAACGGCGGCATCAAAATTACCAGTATGTCCAACCATGTCACCGTTCGGGTAGTTGCAAATCACAACATCAAAGGCCTGAGACTCAATGGCTGCAACCAATTCGTCGGTAAGCTGTTCTGAACTCATCTCAGGCTGTAAATCGTAGGTTTTAACTTTAGGTGAAGGAATAAGAACACGTTTCTCGCCTTCAAATTCCTGCTCGCGTCCGCCGCTAAAAAAGAAAGTAACGTGTGCGTATTTTTCTGTCTCGGAAATGCGCAGCTGAGTTTTATCATGCTTAGCAAGCCATTCACCCAGTACATTATTCAAAGGCTCGGGTGGGAAGGCGCTGGGCGCTTTTAAGGTATCGGCATATTGGGTCAGCATAACGAATTCGCTAATGTCAGCGCGCGAGCCACGGTCAAAACCGTCGAAGTCTTTGTCGACAAAGGCTTGAGTCATTTCACGGGCACGGTCAGCACGGAAGTTCATAAAAAATACGGAATCACCGTCGGCAACTGGTGCTGGTTGCCCAATAATAACTGGCGTGACAAATTCATCGGTTTCGCCGCGCTCGTAAGCGTTTTCTACTGCGTCTGTTGCGTTGGCAGATGTTACCCCTGAAAGACCGTGATAAACCGCTTTGTAAGACTGTTCAATGCGCTCCCAGCGCTTGTCTCTGTCCATGGCGAAGAAGCGGCCACTTAAGGTGGCGAAACGACCCTTGCCTAAACGTGCGAATAAGGCTTCAAAACGTTCAATGGAAGGCAGTGCCGATTTCGGTGGTGTATCACGACCATCTAAGAAAGCATGCAGGTAAACGTCTTCTGCGCCTTGCTCAACCGCCATTTCTATCATTGCGACCAGGTGGTCTTCGTGGCTGTGAACACCACCGGCGGAGAGTAACCCCATAATATGGACTGCACCCTTAGCAGCTTTGGCTTTTTTCAGGGCGTCGCAAAGTATCGTGTTACTGAAAAAACTGCGGTCAGAAATGGCTTTGCTAATGCGGGTAAAGTCCTGATAAACAATGCGGCCAGCGCCTAAATTAACGTGACCCACTTCGGAATTACCCATTTGGCCGTCAGGTAAACCAACTGCGCCACCGGAGCCATCGACCAGACAATGCGGGTATTTTTCCCATAAACGATCCATAACCGGAGTATTCGCTTTGGCTATCGCATTATCAGGTGCATCTTCACGGTAACCCCAGCCGTCCAGAATCAACAATACCAAAGGTTTTATCGTAGGAGTCATAATGGGCCTCATTGCTCGGTGTTTTCACAGATGAAATTAGCCAACATTCTACTCGATTTCCAGAGCTTACGCATCCACCCAAGATTTTTCTGGAAACTGCGATTTGTACAGGTATACTCTTGACCCGCAACTCTTTTCTGTTACCGACGAATACTGGTAGGTCTTATGCAAGAAATTATGGAATTTGTCAAAAGCAACCCGATGATGAGTGGTATCTGGGTTGTGCTGCTAGTCGCACTGATTGTGACCACGATTCGATCGGCTATGTCACCGACAAAAAATTTAGAACCTCAAGAGGCCACGGTATGGGTAAACCGCGGTGATGGCGTTTTTGTTGATATTCGTAGTCCGGATGAATTTAAGAAAGGACACATTCACGGATCGGTGTCATTACCGATGGAAAAAATTAAACAAAAAGAACTTTCCTCTATTGAAAAGTTCAAAGAAGCCCCCATTGTGATAGTCTGTGCAACAGGAATGACGGCAAAATCGGCAGTTAGCCAGCTAACGGCTGAAGGCTTTACTCAAGTTGCTGTGCTGCAAGGTGGTATGAACACATGGCGCAGCGCCAAATTGCCGGTTTCGCAGAAAAAATAATAAAATTCGTCTAATACTTAAAAAAGAATAGGAAGTAAAATCATGGCTGAAGAACAGCAAGCAAACGGCGCAGCAGCTGAAAACCAACAGCAGCAAGTACAATTCGCTATTCAGCGTATCTACGCTAAAGACATCTCTTTTGAAACTCCAAGCTCTCCGGCTATTTTCCGTAAAGAATGGAAGCCTGACCTTAAATTAGACCTGAACGTTAAACACGAAAAAATTGAAGACGGTGTTTACGAAGTGGTACTGACTCTGACGGCAACTAACAAAGTTGAAGACGACGTTGCTTTCCTTTGTGAAGTACATCAGGCGGGTATTTTCACTATTGGTGAAGAAGTTCAGGACGGCCAGCTGGCACACATGCTGGGTTCTTTCTGCCCGAACATTTTGTTCCCTTATGCTCGTGAGTGCGTTTCAAACCTTGTTAACCGTGCGACTTTCCCACAGTTGAACCTGGCTCCTGTTAACTTTGATGCGATTTTCCAGCGTCACATGCAGCAGCAAGCTGAACAGGCTCAGGGTCAGCAAACTGCAGACGCGTAAGCAGATACAATAATGCAGACACCTCAGGTGACAGTATTAGGGGCGGGCTCTTACGGGACCGCCCTTGCTATTTGTTTTGCCCGTAAAGGTATTCCTACTACCTTATGGGGGCGGGATGCCGATAAAGTTGCCGTTATGCAAACGGCTCATGAAAACGAAGAGTACCTGCCGGCGTGCCCGTTTCCCGAATCATTAAAGGTTACTGCCGACTTAGGCGAAGCCCTTAAAGACGTGAAAAACGTAGTGGTTGTGGTTCCCAGTCATTCGTTTTCGTCTATGCTGAAGCAGGCAAAACCTTTGTTAGCGGAACATGCCCGCGTTGCCTGGGCAACTAAAGGATTAGAGCCGGACAGTGGGCGTCTTTTGTACGAAGTCGCAGAAGAAACTCTGGGCGACGAGCATCCGCTAGCTGTGTTATCCGGTCCTACTTTCGCTATTGAAATGGCTAAAGGCTTACCTACTGCCATTTCTATGTCGTCAACCGATCAGGCCTTTGTCGAAGAGCTTTCCGGGCTTCTGCATTGTGACCGTTCTTTCCGGGTTTACACCAATAACGACTTTATTGGTGTGCAGCTAGGTGGCGTGGTTAAAAATGTCATAGCTATTGGTGCTGGTATGGCCGACGGTATTGGCTTTGGTGCTAACGCCCGCACGGCGCTTATTACCCGCGGTTTGGCTGAACTTACCCGGTTAGGTCTGAAGTTAGGCGCAAAAAGCGAAACCTTTACTGGTATGGCAGGTTTGGGCGATTTAATTCTTACCTGTACCGACAATCAGTCGCGTAATCGCCGTTTTGGCATGGCTTTAGGTCAGGGTAAAGGAGTTGATGAAGCGCTGAAGAGTATCGGGCAGTCGGTTGAAGGCTACCGTAATACCCGTGAAGTGGTTGCTTTAGCAGCGCGCAACGAAGTGGAAATGCCCATCTGTGAGCAGATATATGCGGTCCTTTACGAAGGCAAAGAACCGCAACAGGCCGCTATCGATTTATTAAGCCGTGAGCGTAAAACGGAGTGATCTGTTTTACGCCTTTATTCACGCACTGATTAGCTGTTGCTCCATTACCTGCCACTGAGCCGAGAAATGCTCGGTCGGTAAACGCTTAAAGTTAGACCGTACAAACTGACTGATTTTGCCATCGGCATAGCTCAGTAATAAGTTCGCTAATACCGCTTCGTCCACAATAAAGCGCTGCTGTTCGCGCATCGCTTTCTCGCGCAGTATTTGCTTAATTGAACTCTCTATACGGTTGAACAAATCTTCCATACGACCACGCAAACGGTCATGTTCACCCATTAATGCATCACCTGTCATAACACGGGTAATACCGGGGTTGCGCTCGGCAAACGTCAGCAATAGCTGCAATATTGCGTGACAGCGGGAGAGGGTGTTTTTCTCCTCGTCCATAATCATGTTAATACGGGTTAGCAGGGTGTCTTCAACAAACTCGATAAGCCCTTCAAACATCCGCGCTTTCGACGGAAAGTGACGATATAAAGCCGCCTCTGAAACGCCTAAATTAGCCGCCAGTTTTGCTGTAGTAATGCGCTGACCCGGACTGGTTTCCAGCATTGCCGCTAAAGCCTGTAAAATTTCTTCACGACGGTTACGTTTTTGTTCTGCCATGACAGTAACTTTCCTTATTTGAGAGGCCAGAATGATTAGTTGCTGTAACTACGAACGACCAGAATGACCAAAACCACCTTCACCACGATCCGTCTCGTGGAACTCTTCAACAATCGACATTTGCGCCTGCACAACCGGTAAAATGACTAGCTGCGCAATACGGTCTCCAGGCTCAAAGGTGTAAGCCTGATTACTGCGGTTCCAGCAGGACACTTTAAGCTCGCCCTGGTAGTCCGAGTCGATAAGGCCGACCAGGTTACCCAGCACCAGGCCGTGCTTATGGCCCAGCCCTGAACGCGGTAAAATAGTGGCCGCATAATTCGGGTCGCCAATGTACATGGCAATACCGGTGCCTATTAACTGAGTTTGTCCTGGCTCAATGGTTAATGGCTGGTCCAGGCAGGCACGCAGATCCATTCCGGCAGAGCCCTGTGTGGCGTATTCAGGAAGCGGGATAGACTGGCCAATGCGGTCATCTAAAATTTTTACTTCGACTTGCGTCATGGAGTTCTCACTTTCTTATTAATTGGCAGTGGTATTAAAATAACGTTTGGCTATCGCGTCGATAATTGCAATAGCCATATCATGCTTGCTCATTGTTGGAAGTGACTGCTCACTGTCCTTACTCAAAATAATGGCGTTATTGCTGTCGCTGTTAAAACCCAGCCCAACCTGACTAACGTCGTTAGCGACAATCATCTGTAGCTGCTTTCGCTCCAGCTTGCGCAGCGCGTTGGCTTTTAGGTTTTCAGTTTCGGCCGCAAACCCAACGGTAAAAGGTGGTTTTTCAGAGCTGGCGACCTGCTGCAGAATGTCCGGGTTTTGCACCAGCTTTAGTTGTGGCGGCTGGTTGTTCTGTTCTTTTTTTATTTTCTGCGAGGCAACCTCAGCAACCCGATAGTCTGACACAGCGGCACAACCAATAAACACATCGCAGTTTGGCAGTTGCTGCTGTACCGCGTTTAGCATTTGTTCTGTGGTTTCTACGTCAACGCGTTGAACGCCGGCGGGCGTGGGCAGTTGCGTTGGCCCGGATACTAAAATGACTTCAGCCCCTGCATGTGCAGCAGCTTCAGCCAGGGCATACCCCATTTTTCCGGAACTGTGATTACTGATGTAGCGCACTGGGTCGATGGCTTCACGGGTCGGGCCTGCGGTAATCACAAAGGTTTTACCCTGCCAGTCTTGCTTGGCTTCAGGGGCTTTTTTTATTAACGCCTGCACAATCTCTGTAGGGTCACTCATGCGGCCGTAACCGACATCGCCACAGGCCTGTTCGCCACTTTCCGGGCCTATCATTTGCACACCACGGCTGAGTAGCGTTTCAATGTTTTCCTGCACCGCAGTAGCCGCCCACATTTGCTGATTCATTGCCGGAGCAATGGCGAGCGGCGCTTTACTGGCTAAAACCAGGGTACTCAACAGGTCATCGGCAAAGCCGTGAGCAATACGGGCAATGGTGTTAGCCGTGGCCGGAGCAATAAGAATAAGATCCGCCCAGCGAGCCAGTTCAATATGGCCCATAGCGGCTTCTGCTGTGGGATCCAGCAGGTCGTCGCTGACCGTAAAGCCGGACACCGCTTGTAAGCTAAGTGGGGTTACGAAGGCTTTGGCACCGGCAGTCAGCACCACACGAACTTCTGCGCCCTGCTCACGCAAACGGCGCACCAGGTCAGGTGCCTTATAGGCGGCAATGCCACCGGTAATACCTAAAAGTATGTGTTTGTTCTGCAGCTGTGCCATGCGAACCCCTTAGTGTTAAGTCGTGTAAAGATAACATGAGACCCCGTGACTGGGTAGATGGTCGTTATACTTCTCTCTTAAGAATTAAGGTAAGAATTAAGGAGAAAAGAATGAGCGTCAAGGAATGGCCCGTTTCGGAACGACCGAGAGAAAAACTGCAGACCCAGGGGGCAGAATACCTGAGTGACGCAGAATTATTAGCTATTTTACTTGGTAGCGGCAGTGGCGGGCAGGACGTTGTCAGTTTTGCGCGTCGTTTACTAAGTGACTTCGGCGGTGTAGGCGCTTTGTTAACAGCCACTCCTGAGCAGCTATTGGCTTGCAACGGCATAGGCCCGGCCCGTGTGAATCAGTTGCGGGTTGTGCTGGAATTGTCACGACGCTACCTGAAATGGCAGCTGGAGCGTTCAGACGGCTTTACCGAACCTACCATGGTCAAAGACTATTTAACCTCACAGTTGCGTCATCAGGGCCGCGAAGTCTTTGCTATTTTACTGCTGGACAGCCAGCACCGGCTGTTACGTTACGAAGAGCTGTTTCAGGGCACCATTAATGCCGCGCCAGTGTATCCACGTGAGGTAATAAAGCTGGTTATGCAGTATAATGCGGCGGCGGTTATTCTGGCACATAATCATCCATCGGGCGTTGCAGAACCCAGCCAGGCTGACCAGCGAGTCACCGAACGAGTTAAAAAAGCCCTGACTTTAATTGATGTAGCGTTGTTGGATCATTTCGTCGTGGGCGCCGGCGATCCAATTTCTTTTGCAGAGCGCGGATTGTTGTAGTTTTGTACTGGCGGTTTGGTTAAAAATCACGTAAAATCCGCACCGAACGATCGATGACGATCAAATTTCCGTCGTATAAGCTTGATTAGAAGGGCAGTTTGCTGTATAAAATGCGCCCTCGGATTTATAGGCAAGGTCACGTTGGGCGACAGGCGAGCTTGCAGCAATTTTGGAGTAAAGACATGTCACAAGTATGCCAAGTTACAGGTAAGCGTCCGGTAGTCGGTAACAACCGCTCGCACGCACGCAATGCGACTAGACGTCGCTTCCTGCCGAACCTTCAATCGCACCGCTTTTGGGTAGAAAGCGAGAAGCGTTGGGTTAAGTTACGCATTTCTACTAAAGGTATGCGTATCATTGATAAAAACGGTATCGATACGGTATTAGCGGATCTCCGCGGCCGTGGTGTTAAGGTTTAAGGAACTAAATTATGCGCGATAAGATTCGTTTAGTGTCATCTGCTGGTACAGGTTATTTCTATACCACAGACAAAAACAAACGCACCATGCCAGAAAAAATGGAGATCAAAAAATTCGATCCAGTGGTTCGTAAGCACGTGATCTTCAAAGAAGCTAAAATCAAGTAATTGGTTTAAAGCTTACAAAAAACCCAGCTTCGGCTGGGTTTTTTATTGGGTGGCGTTTGAGTTTATCGTGGCGGGTCAATAATGCCCGAGATGCTGGCATTAATTCGGAACCAGCCGGTAATGCTGAAGCGGTCACGTTCCGAGCGCTGTACTTCATGCACAAAGCGGTCGCTTAAAAATACCACTAAACGCCCTTGTTTAGGCAGTACGGTTTCCAGCACCTGTCCCTTGTCGCCATAAATAACCAATTGCCCACCGTCGGTTTCCTGCCATTCGGGGTTCAGATAAAATACCGTTGTGAGCACTCGGTTGCTTCTGCCTTTAAACGCATCCAGATGTTTTTTATAAAACGCGCCTTTAGGGTAATGCGCCAGGTGGCATTCGTAATCGAACAGGCCAAGAAAGAGCTCGCGGTTAAATTCGTGGCGTAACTCATCCATAATGCTTAGGTAGTCTTTATGACGCGGCTCTTCGGACGTTAGCCAGTAAATGCGGTCGTTACGAACCATGGTATTAATGGTCTGGTTTTGCTGGCGGCCTATACCTGCCAGGTTCCAGTATTGCGCGGGTAATTGCAGAGCATATTGATACAGAGCCTGCGAACGCCGCGGCTGCAGAAAATCATCGATAATGCAGTAGCCGTGGTCGGCAACTTTGTCGATAATATCAGATAGCACCATAATGCAATAAAGCTCCGTACTTTGTTGTCGCGCGAGAATATAGGGTATTCTGTCTCCAGTAACAAGGAGTACGGCAACAAGAGAATTATTCGAACCTTAGCACAAAGAGCGCAAGCCGATGAAAGTGAATGAGAAGCGAAAAATATTTGGACTGACCATGACCCGAAGGGCATGGAACAACGTTTTGGTTTACGTGATATTAATTATCATGGTGGTGTTCTGGTATGTCGCTCCGCCGGTTAAAGAGGAAGCTGATGACGGTATTGCGCAAGAGGCTGAATCGGGCGAAGTCATAGGCTTAATACCGAATGATGGAAACTTGAGAACAATACAAATTGACCAACTGAAGTTAGCGCTAAATGACGGGCAATGGCAGTGTCAGGCTCCATGTCGTTTATCGGAAAAAGCGGCCGCCAGCGTCGCTGAAAATTGGTTGGCATTAACCATGACGCCAACCGAACAGCCAGCTGAAAATTTAATAACGGAAATTTATTTTGGTTTTGTCGGGGGCGAAGAAGCACGTGTTGAGCTTTATTCAGAGCCCGAGTTGATGATCCGTTTGCCAAATCAGCAACAGAATTATCGTGTTATAGAATTTACTGCCAGTCAGTTACTGGGTCATTAAGGAAGTTTTAGGTTTATGCCAGAGTTACCCGAAGTTGAAGTCAGCCGTTTAGGCATTTCTCCACACATTGAAGACCGCACAATTAAGTCGGTTAAGGTTCACGATAAGCGCCTGCGCTGGCCGGTCCCTGAAACTGTGCATCAGGTCGAAGGACACGTGCTGCGTTCGGTTAGCCGCCGTTCAAAATATTTGCTCTTACAGACTGATAACGGCTGTCTGATATTGCACCTGGGTATGTCGGGTAAGCTGCGCGTGGTTCCAGCCGAAACAACTCACTACAAACATGACCATATTGATATTGAGTTCGATAACGGCCAAACCCTGCGTTTGAATGATCCACGGCGTTTTGGCGCTTTGCTTTACAGTGACGGTGATGTGAGCGGGCATGAACTGCTAAGCCAGCTTGGTCCGGAACCGTTAACCGACGCGTTTAATATCGACTATTTATTTGAGCGCTCACGCGGGCGTTCGCAGTCGGTGAAAACCTTTATTATGGATAACAAAGTTGTGGTGGGTGTCGGTAATATTTACGCGAACGAAGCTTTGTTTAAGGCGGGTATAAACCCAAAGCGAGCGGCCGGGAAAATCAGTAAAGTGCGCTACCAGAAACTGGTGCCGATAATAAAAGAAACCCTGGCAAGCGCTATAGAGCTGGGCGGCACTACCTTAAAAGATTTCACTCAAGTGGACGGTAACCCGGGCTATTTCGCTCAAAAACTTCAGGTTTACGGGCGTGGCGGTAAGCTTTGCATGGTGTGCAGTAACCGGTTGAAAGAAATTCGTCTGGGTCAGCGCAGCACCGTGTACTGCACCCAGTGCCAGCGCTAGTTTGGTTTTTAACTCTTAGTTCTCAACAACCTTCAGCAATTCACTGACAAAGCGCTCCGGTTCCGAAATAAATGGGGCGTGTGCGCTTTTGGTGAATACCACAGCTTTTGACTCCGGCGCCAGTGCGGAAATATCGTTGATAGCGCGCTCCGGAACCAGGCTGTCCAGGCGTCCGTAAAAACGGTGAAAGGGAACTTCAATGCCGGGTAGTTGCTGGCGTAAATCTGCGGTTTGCAAAATGGTTAAGGACTGTTTCAGCACACCCTGGTCTGGCATAGGCTTGGTAAATATCAGCTGTTTTACCTGCTTAACCTGTTCGCGTGCGTCCTCGCTGCCCATGGCCTGAATCGCTAAAAAACGCTCAATGGTCTTTTTAAAGTTGCTGTCCAGTTGCTGTTGAAACTGCTCAAGAATGTCAGGTTTGATTCCAGCCCAGTCGTTGCTTTCCACAAAGTGCGGTGACGATGCAACGGTGGTTAGGGACATAACCCGGTCAGAATGCGTCAGCGCAATTTGTGTCGCAATTAACCCGCCTAAAGACCACCCCAGCAAGTGAAAGCGTGGCGGCAGGGCTGGCATAATTTGTTCAATAAAACTTTCCAGTGACACCTCATTCTCTGATGACCAGACAGAGTCGCCAAAACCGGGCAGGTCGACGCAATACAACTGAAAGTGCTCGCTTAATGCCGGTACCACGGGTTGCCAGATGTTCGAATTCATTCCCCAGCCATGGAGTACAACAATAGGGGTTCCTGTACCACAGCACGTTACCGAAAGGCTCACTATACTACCTGTCCGAGTTATTAATTAAGGGGTGGTATGCTAGCGTTTTTACAGCGTTTCGCCAATGCTTTTGAGTTGGGCACATGCTGGAGTTGCGGTTATTCTAAGGTGGCCGCTGCAAGCCTTTGCCCTTATTGCGAAGAAGCACTGCCGCGTTGGTATCCGCGTTGTTGTCAGCATTTGTCCGATATTGAACAGCATTTAGTGGCGGAGCAGAAGCCGTGCCGCTACTGGTACGGTGCATTGCGCTGGGAGCCGCAGGTACAACAGCTTATTACTCAGTTTAAATTTCGCTATAAAGCCGAGCTGGCCCCTTTACTGGCAAACCAGTTAGCGGCTCATTTACGCCTTTGCTATCGCGAACAGCCACTGCCAGACTGCGTTGTTGCGGTGCCTATGACGCAACAAGCCTGGCGTAAAAGAGGCTTCCACCAGACTGCGTTACTGGCGCGGCATGTGTCAGTGGCTCTTGAGTTACCTTACATTGCGGGCGGATTACGTAAAATACGGGCCGTGCCCATGCAGCATATGGCATCAAAGGCATTACGCTGGGAGAACAGTCGGGGCAGCCAACTCGCTTTACAGGATTTTAGTGGCTGTACGGTAGCGGTTGTGGACGACGTGCTGAGTACCGGCGCCACTATGATGGCAGCAGCCGATGCGCTCTACAAAAAAGGGGCTAGAGCGGTGGATGCGTGGGCCGTTGTCTATAACCAGCACGACTAGAAACTGCAGGGCGTTTCGGTTACACTATACCCTAGTAATTTACTCAGGTATAAGCCGTGAGGTCAGTATTTATGATTCGTATTTCAGAAGCAGCGCAGTCCCACTTTCAGAAGCTATTAGCCGATCAGCCCGACGGCACGTGTATTCGTGTGTTTGTGGTGAACCCGGGTATGGCGAATGCAGAGTGTGGTGTTTCTTATTGCCCGCCAGATTCGGTAGAACCGGATGACGAGCGTCTGCCGTTTAATGGTTTTGATGCCGTAGTGGATTCAGGCAGTGCACCTTTTTTAGAAGACGCCGCTATTGATTTTGAAGAGCAGGAAATGGGGTCTCAGTTAACTCTGAAAGCTCCGAACGCCAAAGCGCGTAAAGTGGACGACGACGCACCGCTAATTGAGCGGGTAGAATACGTTATTCAGGCGGAGATTAATCCCCAGCTTGCCAGCCACGGCGGACAGGTGATGGTGTCAGAAATTACTGATGACGGCGTTGCTATTCTGCAATTCGGCGGTGGCTGTAATGGTTGCAGTATGATTGACGTAACCCTGAAAAACGGCATTGAAAAAGAGTTGCTTGAGCGTTTCCCGGAAGAAGTGAAAGGCGTGCGTGATATCACTGATCATGAGCCCGGAGAACACTCCTACTACTAGACCTTTCGATTATACAACTTAGTATCTTTCGATTTTTTGATGTTAAAAATATGTGATCCCTTGCACAAATAATGCTCGTAACGATATTTGCCTAATCAATACGAGGATTTAAATTATGCAAGGGATCAAAAAACTGGGTGTCATAGCGACATCGCTTTTTCTCATCACAGGTTGTGACTGGTTCGACAGTGACAATGACGATACTAACACACCACCTCCTGAAGCTGAATCAAGCTTTGTACGGGTACACCACACGTCTGCCGATTCGCCTAACGTTAACGTTTTAGCAGGTGAAACCGAATTATTAGAAAATGTGCCTTACCATACGTCTTCCGGCGTTCTGGAAGTTGATGCTGGTGACTATGACATTACGGTTCAGGGTATTTTACCCGATGACAGTACCGTTGATGCTATTGGTCCGGCTTCCTTAACCTTTGCCGCGGATACTCGCTACGAAGTTTTGCTGCCGGTCAGCTGGGTGACGAGTCTTTAGAGCCATTGGTTCTTTCTAACCCGGTATCGGATGTTGCAGCAGGTGAAAGCCGTATTCAGGTTGTACACGCTGCCTATGGTGCGCCGACTGTCGATGTGTATCTGACAGCTCCGGACGCTGAGTTAAGCAGTGCCTCAGCTACTTTAACGCTTGCTTACGGGGAAGACAGTGGTCAGGTTGATGTTGAAAACGGTGACTATCGCATTCGTTTAACCGGTGCGGGTGATGATGCGGTCGTTTACGACTCGGGAACCGTGAGCCTGGCTGACGGGGGTGACTACATTATTGCCGCAACCAATAATGTTGCTGCTAACTCTGCGAGTTCACCCGTCACTCTGCAAGTGAGCGACGGTGAGGCAACCACCTTAATTAATGATGCAGATGCTGGTGCGGATGTTCGTGTTGTGCACGCCGTAGCTGATGCACCGAATGTTGACGTGACATTAAACGACGCCGCGGATCCTCAAATTGCTGACCTGGCATTTTTAAGCGCGACAGACTACTTAAATCTGGAAGCCGCTGAATACAGTGTTGATGTTGCCGCTGCCGGAGGTTCTCCCGTAGTGCTTGAGGACCTGCCTCTGGAAGTAGAAAACGCAATGAGTTATTCAGTTTATGCTGTCGGTGAACTGAGCACTATTGGTCTGCAAGTGTTGACCGAAGAACGTCGTAGCGTGGCGACTGAAGCCAAAATACAGTTGGTGCATGCAGCACCAAGTGCCGGTAATGTTGATATCTATGTCACTGAAACCGATGACATTAGTGGCGCAGACGCTGCTTTTACCGATATTGCGTTTGACGCAGAAGGCCTGGTGAGCACCGGCAACGTTCCGTTAACTCCGGGTGACTATGTGGTTACGGTAACCGCAACGGGTACGCAGGACATTGCTATCCAGACGCCGGTTCTGACTTTAGAGGGCGGTGGTATCTACACGGCAGTTGCCGTTGATGCAACCAGCGGCGGCTTACCTCCGCAGCTTATCCTGATGGATGACCTGGCGAACTAAAGTATTTAAGCCAAATTGCCTGGGTAATACCACGCATGAATAAAAAGCCGCTGAGAGCTAACCACAACCCGTGGTTCTCCAGCGGCAATCCCGCCCACCATAAAGGCAGAAAGCCAATTAAAGCGCTTAATATCATCGTATTACGCATACCACGGCTGAACGATAAACCAATGAAAACACCGTCAAACCAATAGCTCCAGTGAGCAATGAGTGGCAACACCACTATCCATGGCAGGTAGTTTTCGGCAACCCGGATGATTTCAGGAATATCGGTAATAAGGCGAATAATTGCACTGCCGGCCAGGGCAAAAACCAACGTATAAACCACAGCAAAGAGTGACGACCAGAGCAAAGTAATTTTGCACCAGTAACGCACTTTATCGTAACGTTTCTGACCTTTTGCGGCACCGGCAAGAGCTTCCACGGCATAGGCTATGCCGTCTAACCCCAAAGAGATTAGCATCAGGAACTGCATGAGTACGGCGTTAACTGCCACCATGGTACTGCCGTAGCGCGT
Source organism: Idiomarina sp. 017G (assembly GCF_004362265.1). Classification (NCBI taxonomy): domain Bacteria; kingdom Pseudomonadati; phylum Pseudomonadota; class Gammaproteobacteria; order Alteromonadales; family Idiomarinaceae; genus Idiomarina; species Idiomarina sp. 017G. The sequence continues at coordinate 95,392 of NZ_SNWT01000007.1, forward strand.
CGCGTAGCCTGTCATTGTGGCCATACACAGCTGCAACACCAGGCTGCGAATAAAAATATTACCGTTAACGCCTAAAAACTGACGCAGCTGCTGAAATTTGAGCTGCCAGTGACGTAAGTGCCAGCCCAGTGCACGGGCGGTCCAGTAGAAACCGACAATGGCGGTTACCCACTCGGCACTTAACGATGCCCAGGCGGCGCCTTTTACATTCAGTCCAAAGCCAAGAATGAGTATCACATCCATAACCACATTCACGGCGTTGGTAATGATTACCAGGAGCATGGCTTTGCGGCTGTTTTGCCGGCCTAATAATACCCCCAGAGCGACCAGCGTTATCAGCGAAGCCGGTGCTGACCATAAGCGAATTTCGATGTAATCGCGGGCGTAGCCTTCGAGCTCGACAGAAGGGGCGATAACCCACATGGCTAAGTCATTAATTAACGGGCTGGCAACGGCTATTAAAACGCCTAAACCCAGCGCGATAATAATGCCGTTATTAAAGTGCTGCCGCTGAGCATGTATGTCATCGGCACCGTAGGACTGGGCTATATAGCCGGTTGTCGCCATACGCAAAAATACCGCCAGCAGATAAATAAAACTGACCACCATGGCACCAACGGCAACGGCGGATAAGTAGATAGCGTCAGGCAAATGACCTATGATGGCAGTATCAACCAGACCGAGAAGCGGCGCAGCAATATTGGAAATGATCATTGGCAGGGCAATCGCAAAAACGCGGTTGTGATCAGACAATGAAAATCCAAACAGCTTGTGCATAACTATCCTTAAGTAAACTCGGTTAAAAACGGCTTTTATACTTTATCAGGAGTCAGTATGAAGATGTTGAACAAAATGACGTTGAGTGCCGCATCGGGCTTATTGCTGGGGTGCTCACCATTGGCTCAGGCGGGCAGCGCCGATAGCGTGGTGGTGCTGCAGTACCACCACGTCAGTGACTCAACTCCCGCCGTAACGTCAATTGACCCGGAGACGTTTCGAGAGCATCTGCAATACCTGCAGGATAACAACTTTAACGTTATTGATATTACCGTCGCGCGCGATGCCATTGAAAAAGGCGAAGAGCTTCCTGAAAAAGCCGTTGTTATTACCTTCGACGACGGCTACCAAAACGTCTATGAAAACGCTGTAAAGGTTCTGGAAGAGTTTGAAATGCCCTATACGGTGTTCGTTAACCCTGAGCTCTTGCGTAAGCACAGCGGCCATTACATGGGCTGGGAAGAGCTTAAAGAAATTCAGCAGAACGGGGCGACTATTGCTAACCACGGGCAGACTCACGCACACCTTATTCGCAAGCAGGAAGGTGAGAGTGGTGAAGAATGGCGCGAACGTATGCATTACGATGTTATTACCGCACAAGAAGCCATTGATGAGAACTTAGGCGAACAGCAGAAGTATTTTGCCTATCCTTACGGTGAGTACAACAACGAGTTGCGAGCTTTACTGGATGAATGGGGCTTTCTGGCCTTTGCTCAGCATTCAGGCCCATGGTCTAAGTGGAGTGAGGATACTGTTATTACGCGTTTTCCTGCGTCTGGTATCTACGCGAACTTAAATACGCTGAAAGCCAAGTTGAATTCGAAAGCCATGCCGGTAAGTGCTTACCAACCGGAAGAGCCTTTAGTCGCACATGAAAATAAGCGCCCAACGATTAGCGTAACGCTGGAAGCGGGCGATACACTAAACGATATGCGTACCGATGCGCTGCAATGCTTTGCCGGAGGTTCAGTCTTAAAACCTGAATGGGAAAGCGATACTCAGTTTAGTGTGACGCTTGAAAAGGACATTAACATTGGGCGCTCACGCGTCAATTGCACGGCACCCAGCGCATCAGAGTCTCGTTACTATTGGTATTCCGTAGCACTTATCCGTCCGAACGAGTCAGGCAGTTGGCCTGACTAATTGGCGATAATGGCAAAATCTTTTGCCAGTTGTTCCATGTCGACTACCGGTATTTCCCCACGTTGGTGGTCGGCATTAAATATCGCTTTACGGTGCCCGTTCGGGTTAACCAGAATAATAGCGGCGCTGTGGTTAACCAAGTAATTTTCCTCGCCTTCATCGGGAATGGAATACATTAAGCCTAAATCACGTACGAAAGGGAACAGCTCTTTGTGCTCGGCTCGCACACCAACAAAGTCGTCACCAAAATAGTTAACGTATTGAGTTAAACGTTCAATGTCATCACGCTGAGGGTCAACTGAAATCATCCAGACTTTCACCGGTTTAGACACTTCTTCCTGTAATGAAGGTAGCACCCCTTTGAGATCCGACATGGTGGTTGGGCAGATATCAGGACAGAAGGTATAACCGGTAAAGAGTAAGGTCCACTGACCTTTCAGTGCATCGTTTTCAATAGCGCCGTCGGCTGTGCTGTTTAACTTAAATGATTTTAACGCACGAGGCGGCTCATAAATTAAAGCTTCCGGCTTTTCTTCGGGCCAAAAGTTGTAAACTGCGAACCCTGCAGCAAGGGCGATAAGCGCAGCCAGCAGCGTAACGATACGACTCATGTCTTACTCCAGTTATACGTAATGATCGACCAGTAAAATCACAAACAGCAGCATGAGGTGCCAGATAGAAAAGGCAAACATGTTAAAGGCTGTTTTCTTGCTGGGCGCGTATTTCAACTTCCAGGCGTAAGCCAGGAAAATAGCGTTAAGTACACTGACGCCAACCAGATAAATCATGCCTGTCATGCCAATTAAAAATGGCATAAGGCAAACCACGGTCAGCAAAACGGTGTACAGAAAAATACAGGTTTTGGTGAACTCAATACCATGGGTTACCGGCAGCATTGGCACTTTAGCTCGGGCATAATCTTTAGCGCGGTGTACCGCAAGTGCCCAGAAGTGGGGGGGAGTCCAGGTGAATATGATCATAACCAGCAGCACCGCCGGCGCGTTAATTTCGTTGGTCACCGAGGTCCAGCCCAGTAACGGTGGTGCCGCACCGGCTAAACCACCAATAACAATGTTCTGCGGCGTTGCGCGTTTTAAGAACATGGTATAAACCACAGCGTAACCCACCATACTGGCAAAGGTTAACCAGGCAGTTAATGGATTAACCCAGGCATACAGGGTCACAAAACCAATGACACCTATAGATGCAGCGAACGTGGTGACTTTTGCAGGTGACAAATTTCCCTGAGGCAGCGGACGCCGAAGTGTGCGCGCCATTTTTGCGTCAATATGGCGGTCAACCAGGTGATTAATGGCGGCCGCAGCGGCAGACATGAGCCCAATACCAGTCAGCGCCGGCACTAGCACTTTCAGCGACACCAGTTCTTCAGTGGCCAGACACATACCAACCACGGCGGTGAGTAACAGCAAGGCGACGACACGGGGCTTGGTCAGTTCAAGGTAGTCCCGCCAATGAGCGTTGCGCGTTTTTGTTATATTATTTGTGGCAACGGATTGCATAGTTTCAACTCCTCTACGCTTTTCTGGACAAGTTGTAGTTCAACGCGACCAGCGACAGCAACAATAAAGCCCCTACGGCATTATGTGCCACTGCATTCCAAAGCGGTAATTGAAAGACTACGTTACTAATACCCAGCAGAATTTGCAAAGATAATAACAAGCCAATAACAATTAATGAGCGCCGGAAAAAGTGCGACTTCGCTTTTCGCCAGCATTTAAAGAGTAGAGTACAAATCACTAAAAAAGTAATAATAGCGCCCACTCTGTGCATTACGTGCATAGTCATACGGTCGTTGTAGTCATGAGCACCGTATTGATAGGTGTCAGCCTCGGGTATGCTGAAGGCTCCGGCAAAGTCCAGCTGCGCCGTCCAGTTACCTTCGCAAAAAGGTAGCTCAGTGCAGGCTACGGCGGCATAGTTTGCAGCAACCCAACCACCTAAGGCTATTTGACCAATAACCACCAGTAGCGTAAAAAATGCCAGCCCTCGATAGCGCCTGAGTTCCGGGTCACCACCGGCCAGCCGAAATGAAGACAGCCGCAGCGAGAGCAGATATAGCAGCGATATAACCGAAAAGCCGCCCAGCAAATGCCCCATGACTATGAGCGGTTGCAGGTTCATGGTAACTGTCCACATACCCAGAGCCGCCTGAAATATTACTAGCCCGAGAAGCAAAGTGGGCAATTTAACCGGAGTCGGGTAATGACTGTAGCGACGGCTTTTAACCCAGGAAATAATGGCAATGGTCAATATTAATAACCCCAGGGTGCCAGCAAAGTAGCGGTGCACCATTTCGTTCCAGGCTTTGGCGTGCTCCACAGGTGCATCCGGGAACCTAAGTTCCGCCTGCTGAACGTGCTCCTCCTGCGACGGTACCTTCAAAAAACCGTAGCAGCCGGGCCAGTCAGGACAACCCAGGCCTGCTTCAGTGAGCCGGGTAAAGGCGCCAAGAACAATAACGATAAAAGCAAAAAAAACACTAATTTTTACCAGTAAACGCATGTCATTTCCCTACCCAATTCTGGACAATTTAAGCAGTTTACGAAGATCCGCCAACACGTTTTTACCTTCCGTTATCATTTGCTCTTTGTCCTCATGGGTGGGGTAATACAGCATGACGTTATGCATCGGGTCGATAATAAACAAGGTGTTTTCGGGCAGAGCTGAAAGTTGTTCGATCAGTTCAGGCGTTACCAGCTGGGTAATATGCGGGGCACTATGATTAAAGCCAGCCTGAAGGCTTTCGCTTTGGTGCAACACTACAGGGGTTAGCCTATCGGTGTCTTTGCCAATAGCGACATCGATTTGGTTCATAACGTATAAAGCATTTTCGCAGGTGATTGCACAGTTCTGCGGGGCGATATATCCCACTTGCCAACCTTCTGGTAGCTGTTCGGCTTGTTGTTCTAAGGTAATGGTGGGTTGCAATAAAATGCCTTTATTGGTTCCCGCCTCATACCAGTTTTGAGACAAAAAAAGCCACGCGGCCAAAACGGGGACTATAAAAGCAAGGAAAACAATAATCATGGAACGGCGAGAGCGATTCAGGGAGCTCATCGGGTCTCCTCTTTTTTTGGTTGTTTATTCAGTTTTATAACAGCAAATACAAAAATCACCAAGCACGCAATGGCCAGCGAAAACCACTGAACAGCGTAACCCTGATGTTTTTGCGGCGACATTACCTGGGGTTTCCAGTTACGTTGCCAACCCAGGGTGTCTGGTGATTTCAATAAAAAGGTGTAGTCGGTTAATGGAATGTCGAGTTCTTTACTAATGGCGTTAGGCTGAAACTCTTGTACTCGTATTCGGTCATCAGCTAACTCGGTTTCATAAGTATTACTGACAAATTTGTTGTTCGAGGGAAAGTACAGGTAGCCCGTAAGATTCTGTCTACTCTCGGGAACATTTATTTCGGGCAGTTCTTGCCGGGATGCAGGAGCAGGTACCCAGCCCATATTAACAGGAATGTAATTATTGGGTTTGGCGTCAGGGCGAAACAAGGCAATAACCTGATAGCCGACAATGCCATCGGTCATTTTATTATCGAGAAAAAAGACCGGTTGTTTAACAAATTCGCCTTCCATTTTGGCAAAAAGAAAGCGATCAGACTCAGAAGATATTGTTCCTAGCTGAGACAGTGCCGTTGCATCCCCTTTCGATTGTTGCTGGTCGTAATCGGAAAATAGCTTACGTTTTTCTTCTGCGCGCTCTAGTTGCCAAAAACCTAGCTTGACCAACACCGCAATTGCCAGCAGAGTAACTAACGTAGCGATAAGAGGAAAACGTATGTTGGTCTTTTTTAAAATCATTATTGTACTGCTGCTTGGTTATATGGTGGTGAATCTGTTCCGCGCATTATTCAGTATGCTGCGCAACGACCCGAATAAACCACCCATGTCCCATTATCTGGGGAAACGGGTGGGAGTGGCCGCCGTTATCCTTGTGATACTGATAGCGGCGACGGTTAGTGGCTTTTTACCTTTAAACCCGCGCCCCTATTAGACGGGGCGTTTTTTTAGAGTATGTAAACCACGACGAACAGGCATAACCAAACGACATCAACAAAGTGCCAGTACCAGCTGGTCGCCTGAAAAGCGAAGTGGTTATCTGGTGTAAAATGCCCCTTCAAAACCCTCAGGAACATGATGATAAGCATCACGGTTCCTAAGGTTACGTGCATACCGTGGAACCCGGTGAGCATATAAAAGGTGTTGCCATAAACACCGGAATCAAGCGTTAGATTTAAATCTTGGTAGGCATGCACATACTCAGCGCCTTGCAGATAGAGGAAAATGCAACCCAGAATAATGGTAACGCCCAGCATTGCGGTTAGCTGTTTACGTTTATTTTGTTCCAGGCCTGTGTGAGCAAAGTGACAGGTCACTGAACTGGCCAACAAAATAAGCGTGTTGATAGCCGGCAGACCATACCAACCCATAGCCTGGGTTTCAGTGCCGCCTGGTGTTTTTACCAACGGCCATTGCGCAACAAACTCTGGCCACAGAACCTCATTGGTCATAGCATTGTTACTGTCTCCTCCCAGCCACTGAACGGCAATAACGCGAGCGTAGAAAAGGGCACCAAAAAAAGCAGCAAAGAACATGACTTCGGAGAAAATAAACCAGCTCATACCTTGTTTGTAGGAGTCGCCGAGTTGGTTACTGTATTTACCGCTCATGGATTCGTTGATTTGGTCACGAAACCAACCAAAGAGCATGACGGCTATAACGACTAAGCCAATGGTCAATACAGTACTGCCATAACCATCCTGCTCTTTGCTCATATCAATAACAGTGTGTCCAGCGCCCCAGGCAATTAAGCCTAGCCCAACTGCACCAACAATTGGCCAGGGACTGGAAGCAGGAACATAATAACTTTGTTGTTCTGCCATAACGTCGTTTCCTTATTCTGTTTTTAACAGCTGAGCAATTGCTTCAGCCGACGTATTGGCTGTCATATCGTACAGCGTGTATGACAGGGTAAAGGTCGTAATATGATCGGGAATGTCCGGGTCCAGATAAAACTGCATTGGCATTTCTGTTTCAGCGCCAGCGGCCAGCGGTTGCTGGTTAAAGCAAAAGCATTCTACTTTGTTCAGGTAAAGAGAGGCTTCCGCAGGCGCTACAGATGGAATAGCCTGAGCGATCATGTTTGAGGAAGTCGGGTTTCCTGCTAAAAAATTAACTACTTTAACTTCACCTGGATGAATCTTGACTTGCTTGATCGATGGCTCAAACTTCCACGGAATACCTTTGGCATTGCGTGTCAGGAATTGCACCGTGACCGTGCGTGATTCATCCACTTCAACCTGTTGATAAACCGCTGCTTCGTTACTGGTACGACCGTTAAAGCCGGTCACTTCACAAAATACGTCGTAAAGTGGTACCAGGGCGAAGCCGAATGCGAACATTCCAGCGACTGTCAGTAACAGTCGCTTAACCAGAATGCTGTTGTCGGGACGCTGTTCAGACATGATTTATCACTCCACTTTGGGCGGTTTTTCAAAGGTGTGATAAGGCGCTGGTGACGGAACTGTCCACTCCAGTCCTTCCGCGCCTTCCCAGGGTTTAGCCGCTGCTTTTTCGCCGCCTTTAACGCACTTAATAGCCACCCAAAGGAAAATAAGCTGTGATAGCCCAAAGGCAAAACCACCGATACTTGCTATCTGGTTAATATCAGCAAACTGCGTGGCGTAATCCGGAATACGTCTTGGCATACCGGCAAGTCCTGCAAAGTGCATAGGGAAGAACAGCACGTTTACGGAAATAAGCGATGTCCAGAAGTGAGTTTTCGCCAGCGTACTGTCGTACATATGCCCGGTCCACTTAGGTAGCCAGTAATAAGCCGCTGCCATAATAGAGAAAATGGCACCTGTGACCAAAACATAGTGGAAGTGGGCGACGACGAAGTACGTGTCGTGATACTGGAAGTCAGCGGGAGTTATAGCCAGCATTAAGCCGGAGAAACCACCTATGGTAAACAGGATCACAAACGCCAGCGCAAACAGCATGGGTGTTTCAAAGGTCATGGAGCCGCGCCACATAGTGGCTACCCAGTTAAAGATCTTCACCCCGGTGGGAACCGCAATGAGCATGGTGCAGTACATAAAGAACAGCTCAGCAAACACTGGCATACCGGTGGTGAACATATGGTGAGCCCAGACCAGGAAGGACAGTAAGGCAATGGCCGCCGTGGCATATACCATGGAGGAGTAGCCGAACAATCGTTTGCGGGCAAAGGCCGGGATAATTGCTGAAATGATACCGAAGGACGGTAAAATCATGATGTAAACTTCCGGATGCCCAAAGAACCAGAATATATGCTGGTACATCACTGGGTCACCACCGCCAGCGGCGTCAAAGAAACTCGTACCGAAGTATTTGTCGGTAAGCAACATGGTAACGGCACCCGCCAGTACTGGCATTACGGCAATAAGCAGAAAAGCCGTAATAAACCAGGTCCAGACGAACAATGGCATTTTCATGTAATTCATGCCCGGTGCGCGCATGTTCATAATAGTAACGATGACGTTAATAGCGCCCATAATGGATGAAATACCCATAATGTGTACTGAAAATACGAACAATGCCGTTGAATCCGAGCTGTAAGTTGTGGAAAGCGGTGCGTAAGCTGTCCAGCCAAATGCCGGGCCGCCACCTTCCATAAACAAAGAACCCAGCAAAATCATGAAAGCAAAAGGTAAAATCCAGAAGCTCCAGTTATTCATCCGGGGCAGCGCCATATCTGGTGCGCCAATCATCATGGGGATCATCCAGTTAGCCAAGCCCGTAAAAGCAGGCATAACGGCACCAAAAATCATAACCAGACCATGCACTGTGGTCATTTGGTTAAAAAACTGGGGTTCAACAAGTTGCAATCCGGGTTGGAACAGTTCCGCGCGAATGATCATTGCCATAGCGCCGCCCACCAGGAACATGGTGAAGCTAAACCATAAATACATCGAACCAATATCTTTATGGTTCGTTGTAAATAGCCAGCGACCAATACCAGACGGCTTATGATCGTGGTGTGTATCGTGATGTGTCTCTTCCACTACAGTGCTCATCACCGTCTCCTTATTGATTCATGACTTCGTTAATATCGGCGGCCTGAATCAGGTCTCCGGTATCGTTACCCCAGGCATTACGCTCGTAGGTGATAACTGCGGCTAACTCGCGCATGGAAAGCTGACTTCCAAAGGCTTGCATAGCCGTGCCGGTAACGCCGTTAACAACGGTGTCGATGTGTTTGTCTATGGCTTCAGGATCTACCGCAACGCCTGAACCAGCAAGTGCCGGGAACACGCCGTTTACGCCTTGACCGTTAGCCTGGTGACAAGCTGCACAAGTACTGTTGTATACTTTCTCACCGAGGTCCATGAGTTCGTCTTCTGACATTTCCATAGCAAGCAACTCTTGTTCACGTTCGCGTGCTTTACGTTGCTCTTCTTCTTTCTCGGTAATCCATTTTTCGTACTCGGCGGGCTCCTTCGCTATAACAACGATGGGCATGAAGCCATGGTCTTTGCCACACAACTCGGCACATTGACCACGATAAATTCCGGGCTCATCTACCCTAGTCCAGGTTTCATTAATAAAACCGGGGTTCGCGTCTTTTTTAATGGCGAAGTCAGGAACCCACCAGCTGTGAATAACATCATCTGAGGTAACCAGAAAACGCACTTTCTTATTGGTTGGAATAACTAACGGACGGTCCACTTCCAGCAGGTAGTTTTCGCCTTTCTCAAACTGATTATCAATTTGTTCTTGCTGAGTGGCTAAACGGCTGAAGTATTCGACCTCATTTTCAAAGTATTTGTAGTGCCATTTCCATTGCGATCCGGTGACTTGCACCGTTACATCTGCATCTGAAGTGTCTTCCATGGCAATTAGTGTCGTGGTCGCCGGCACTGCCATACCTGCAAGTATCAGCAGCGGCACTATAGTCCAGGCTATTTCTACTTTGACGTTTTCATGGAAATTGGAGGGGGTTGGGTTCTTCGACTTCCGGTGTCGGATCATCGAAATAAACATGAGACCAAATACAATCACGCCAATCACACAGCAGATGTAGAAGATCGTCATGTGGAGATCGTAAACCCGGTTACTCACTTCAGTGACACCTTGGGTCATATTGAGACGCGACTGAGCAGCAGCCGGTAGACTCGTTAGCGCCAATAGTGCCCACAAAGGCTTCATTTTCACGTGGCTTCTCCTCTTATTCTTCAATGAGACAGCAAAGCAAGTTTTGCTAGCCTGAATTAGAAGAACAAAGAGGTAAGCAGAAAAAGGTACAGCTTCTCCCCAGAAATCGCTTTCTCTACTGACTCTTTGTTGTAGTTATCGTTGTTATATTATTTTTATATTCGGGTACTGCATTTATTAACGAATTTACAACGAAAGATCCAGATCAAATCACACGAACGAACAAAAAATAAGCGGATCTGTTAAAAAAAGGCTGCAAAAGCAGCCTTGGGGAAGAAAACACACTAACAAAGGTGGGGTTAGTGCAGGTGGGATGTCAGTGTGTTTTTATCAAACAGAAAATACTGTGTTTCGCTTAATTTACTGGCCATTTTCGCACGCTGCCAGGTGCGACTGGAAACAGAATCAAGATAACCGATAACCATACTGCTGGTACCAGCGAGTAGAGCTTGCTCCAGCGCCCATTCACAGCGCTCAACTGAGTGGCTGCGTAACCAGCGAATTTGAGACTCAGCAACGCCACAAGCGATAAGCTGTTGAATGACGTTTTTGTCGCCGCCAATAACCGTTATCCACTGGCTGGGTTTTTGCTGTAAAGCCCGCTGTATAACTGGAGAAAGGGTATCAACATCAAATGAATCCGGATTACTTTTCGCATCCATAGGGAAGGGTGATACTGACGTTTCAGCAGTCCACAGACCCGGATGATGTAATTTTTGCTGATATTGAGTTTTCATAAGGTCGCTCCGTTTCTGATCACACCCACCGCAAGCCCTTCAATGGCAAAAACTTGCTCTGCAAGATTGACAGTAATGGTCGAGAAATCGTTATTTTCGGGGTGAAGCAAAATAGTTTTTCCGCGCTGTTCAAAACGCTTTACAGTGACTTCGTCTTCAACTCGTGCAACGACTATTTGTCCGTTACGTGCTTGTTCGGTTTTATGTACAGCCAGTAAGTCACCGTCTAAAATTCCAATGTCTCTCATGCTCATACCGTTTACTTTTAGTAAGAAACTGGCGGCAGGATGAAACAGTGATTCGTCAATTTTGTAATGACCTTCAACATGTTGTTCAGCCAATAAAGGTTCGCCCGCTGCAACCTGGCCTATTAACGGCAGACCATCGGCGATATCGTAGTCATCGCCGACAAGGCGAATGCCGCGAGACATGCCGGGTAGTATTTCAATAACGCCTTTACGGGCCAGCGCTTTCAGGTGCTCCTCTGCGGAGTTGGCAGAGCGAAAACCCAGCTTATGAGCAATTTCGGCACGAGTCGGCGGCATACCGGTTGCGTGCAGATTATCCTTAATAAGCTCAAGAATTTCAGATTGTCTTGGTGTTAACGGGCGCATAATGTACCTGTTTATTTGTACAGTGATACTGTGAGTATATACAGGTAAATTGATTTCGCAAGTAATTTCTTGAACGACATTTTTACACGAAGTTGGTATCCTGTATTTCTGTTTAAAACAGAGGTCTCTATATGAAAGGAATAAGCCGCTTTTTCCCAATTTTTAAATACCCGTTACGCTGGTTAACGCGCTTTCAGGAAATTTGGGATGGTACTGAAGAAGAGCATTCAGCAACTGTTGGCAAGCCAATTGTCTATGTAATGCGTTCAACCTCTAAAGCGGATCTATCCATTTTGCAGCGGGCGGCGCAGAAGCGCGGTTTGCCAGACCCTGTCGACCCTCTTGAGGTTAATGGTAAAACCTATAACCGAATCATGTACCTGGAAGAGCTGGCGAACGAGGTATCTGATCAAACGGTATCCGAATTTCACCAGTTATTAACCCTGCATAAAGACCAGCCGGAGCTGGATGTGCAACTGATACCTGCGGGCGTATTCTGGGGCCGCCAGGCAGGAGAAGAGGCGCATGCCGGTAACACCATGACCGGTGACTTAGATAACCCGGGCCATTGGCGTAAATTCTGGCTGGTAATTTTTTCTGGTCGACAAGTGTTGCTGCGTTTCTCTCGTTCGGTGAGTCTGGGCACTATGGCGCGTGACCACGGCACTGATATGCGTATTGCGCACAAATTAGCGCGGGTAGCGCGTGTTCATTTCGTACGTATGCGCCATGCCGTTGCCGGCCCTAAACTGAGTCAGCGCAAAGAGCTGATGTCAGCACTCATTAATACGCCGGCGTTAAAAAAGGCCGTATCGGATGAAGTCAGAGGCAAAAAGATTAGTGAAGAAGCCGCCCGCAAGCGCGCTTTATCTTATATCGATGAAATAGCCGCTAACTATAATTCAACACTTATCCGGGTGTTAGATCGTTTTATGACCTGGATGTGGAACCGGATTTATAACGGCATTCATGTAAAAGGCGGGGATACAATTAGACGACTGGCGCAACAAGGGCACGAAGTTATCTATGTGCCTTGTCACCGCAGCCATATGGACTACTTGCTGCTCAGCTACGTTATTTATAAAGAAGGCCTTGTACCGCCGCATATCGCGGCTGGCGTGAATCTTAACTTTTTCCCGGTTGGCGGTATTTTCCGCCGTGGCGGTGCGTTCTTTATTCGCCGCAGTTTTCGTGGCAATAAACTGTATTCAGCGGTTTTTCGTGAATATTTGTGCTGGTTGTTCCAAAAAGGCTACCCGGTGGAATACTTCAGTGAAGGCGGCCGCTCCAGAACCGGCCGCTTATTGCCGCCTAAAACCGGTATGCTGGCAATGACCGTGCAGGGCATGTTGCGTGACCAGCAACGGCCAGTGTCACTGGTACCTGTTTACCTTGGTTACGAGCATATTATGGAAGTAGCGACTTACCTGAAAGAGCTTAAAGGTAAGGACAAAGAAAAAGAGTCGGTTTTTCAAATTCTGAAAACCGTTGCCAAGCTGCGCAACTTTGGTCAGGGTTTTGTGACCTTCGGTCAGCCTATTAATTTAAAACACCATTTGGACAAAGTGGCGCCGAACTGGCATGAGTCGGTCACCCGTGGGGCGCAGGAACCGGAACGTCCAGGCTGGTTAAACCCGGTGGTGAGTGGCTTAGCCGAGCAAGTTATGCAGGGCATTAACGATTCCGCGGCGGCTAACAGCGTTAACCTTACCGCATTAGCTTTGCTAAGTTCAGAGCACCATGCGTTGATGAAAGAAGAACTGCTTGCTCAGCTGGACGTTTATTTGGGTGTGCTGCGCGAAGTACCTTACAGCAATATGATGAGCGTGCCGGACGAGACACCGGAAGAGCTTTGGCAGCAAGCTTTGCGTACTGACAAATTTACGGTCAATAGCGATACTATGGGTGAAGTCGTCTCGCTGGAGCACATGACAGCCATAGCCATGACTTACTATCGGAATAATATTCTTCACTTGATGGTGGTTCCCGGCATTGTTGCGTCAATTATCATGGCGAAGAAAAAAGTCAGCGTGGCTGAAATTGCGGCGCGGACACAGGCAATTTATCCGTCGTTAAAAGCTGAACTTTATTTGAGTCATAATGTTGAAGACCTACCGCTCTGGACAGAGGCTCTTGCCGAAGAGTTGGCACGCCAGCAGTTAATTACATTGGAAGATGGCATTTGCACAATTGCACAACGGGAAAGTGCGCAGTGGTATCGGTTACGGCTATTGGCCAACAGTGCCAGTGAAACCTTGCAGCGTTACTGTATTGTGCTTGAGTTGCTGCAACAGGCGCAGCCCATCATGCGCGCGGATCTCGAAAAGCAGTCTATTACCCTGGCCGAACGTTTAAGTTCCATTCACGGCATCGATGCGCCGGAATTTTACGATAAGAAAGTCATGTCGACGCTCATTGCCAGTTTAAAACAGCAAGGTCTGGTAGAAATTAATGACGACGGCCAGCAAATTGCTGCCGAGCCGGTGGGCGAGCTCAGCGATCAGGTCGATGAGCTCATTGACGGTCCTGTGCTACAAACCATTCGTCAGTCGGTTGAGCAGTTCGTTCAGCAGTTGAAAGAGCAGGCCGAACATGAACAAAAAGAAGCACCCAAAGAAGAGCAAAAGCCGACTGAGAGTAATCAGAACCAGTAATGCACGGCTAAGCCAATAGCGAATACCATGCCAATATAATGGTTATGCAGAAAAGCCTGGAAGCACTTTCCGGGCTCTCTGTGTCGTATTAGCCAGTGCTGGTAAGCAAACAACAGAAAAATAGCCGCTAATGCCAGCCACACCCAAAGTTCAACGGTAATTAAGTGCAATACCCAGCCCAATAAGGCCAGAGTCGCGAGTTGCATCAAGCCAATAGCCAAGCGGTCAAAGCGACCAAATAAAATAGCCGTGCTCTGCAGGCCTATTTTCAGGTCATCTTCGCGGTCTGCCATGGCGTATTCGGTATCATAGGCTACGGCCCAGATAACATTAGCCATGAAGAGCAGCCCAGCGATGAACCACTGTTCAGACTCTAAGGCTGTGAACGCCATTAGTATGCCGAAGCTGAAGGCAATGCCCAGCACTATTTGTGGCAAATGCGTCCAGCGTTTACAAAACGGGTAAAGTGCCGCTACGCCGGCGGCGAAAAAGCTGAGCATGACCGTTTCAGTGTTCAGTTGCATAACCAACCCGAAGGCAATGGCTAACAGGGCGATGAAACCTATCATCGCTTCAGTTGCCGATATTCTTCCCGCCGGAATAGGACGCTGGCGCGTGCGGCGTACGTGACCGTCATAATTACGGTCGGCAAAGTCGTTAATAACACAACCGGCAGAGCGCATGACAAAAGTACCGAGCAAAAATATGACGACGATACGCAGGGGCGGCTCGCCAGCTCCGGCTATCATGAGTGCCCAGATGGTCGGCCAGGCAAGTAAATAGGTACCAATGGGTCTGTCTGCGCGCATTAATTGCCAAAAAGCGACTAACCTATGCATACTAACTCCTTTTACAGGATGAACAGTAAAGTGACGACGGCTCCAGGAAAATTTCGCTGACTAACAGCTGCTCACCACTGGTGGAAAACATTCGGCGCCTGCCCAGCAATGAGCGTTTTTGCGCAAACCATTGTTGATTTAGCTGTACCACGGGGTGACCCAAAGTAACTTCAGCTACCTCAATTTGGCCACAGCGCAAATCGCTACGGACGAATAAAGACTCACCCAAAGACTGAGTCCCCAACTTTTGTAAGTTCAGGGTGCCGGCGTTTTCGGCACTGGGTGAAAACAAGCTGCGCGCAAAAACCCAAGGCTTTTCATTACAGTATAGTAGAACTTCGCGAACCACGACGGGTTCTTTACGGTTTAGCCGTTGCTTTTCTTCGGCATGAGGATCCAGTAATTGCTGGCCAAGTAACCTGACGGAAAACTGCTGACCTACTTGCTTCAGACGCTCGGTAAGCGAGCCTTCGTATAGCAGCCAGTCGGCTTGCTCTGTGGTTAATTCAAGTTGCTCCGGCGGTACCCATGGCAGCGGTTCACTTACGGGAAAAGCCGGGGTTGGATAAAACTCTGTTGTCATTTGTGTTGGCGTTATTAAGCTCTGTCGCTATGATAGCAGATAGAACTTAATTGAACAGCAATCGGGCCGGGTAGGGCTATGAAACTTCTGATAACAGTATTTGCCAGTATTTTTCTTTGGTTCAGCAGTGTAACGGTGGCGTCGGCAGACGACGTTTCGTACTACGGCTTTGAGCCTGATATCACCACCAATTACCTGAAAGAGGGAAACGATTACCGGTTGGGTTTCATTCGGGTTGCTATTGAAGTGATGGTGCCGGACCCCAGTTACGTTAGTGTGGTAGAACACCACGCGCCTTTATTGCGTAATGCCTTTGTGTCAATTTTAAGTACCGCGACCGAACGTCAGGTGCGAACCATGACGGGACGCGATCAACTTCGTTTAAAATGTATAGAAAGAGCAAAAGAACTGATGCAGCAGGAAACCGGTAATCCAGTTATCCGCGATGTTCTTTTTACCAAGTACATTTATCAGTGAAGCGGCCGCATTTTAGGGTTTAACCAACGCACTACAAAACCTGCAAAACAGCCGGAAAGCAGCCCGGCCAGATGAGCCTCGTTAGCAACATTTATCCATAGCATGTCGGTGTAGCCAATTACTAACCACAGCAGCATAAAGATAATGAGCCCCGGTGGCAGATACAGCGGCGTTGGGCGATTGAAGCTGTATATCCAGCAGAAACCAAGCAAGCCATAGACCACACCGGACAGCCCACCAAAGTTAGGGCCATTGAAAAGGTACTGAATAACGTTTGCAGTAATACCGCAGAATAACAGCAGAGCCAGTAACCAGGATATACCCAGAGAACGTTCAATACGACCGCCCAGATACCACCACCAGAAAATATTAAATACCAGATGAAGCAGCGTAAAGTGCATCAGTACGGGCGTAATAAAGCGCCAGGGCTGATCGTAGGGAAGCGCCGAAAAATATTGGCTGATCCTCAGTGTCTCCAGTACGGTTTCGGGGTACATTTGCACCATCCCAAACACCAGCAACGCCAGAACCGCGACAATTCGGGTCAGCCAACCGCTTTGCTGCAGCAAACTAAAAGACAGTGATGATGAACCTCGTTCCGAAGTTCGCTTTGCTTGAACGGGCGCAGCGGCTAGCTCTGGGTTATCTTTAAACTGTTGAATCAGTGTTTTAGCGGCAGCTTCATAACTGCTCTGATGTAACCATAATTCCAATTGCTCACCGCGTTCAGTAACGCTGACTGGCATGCCTTGCTGACGTAAATACTGATACAGCTTGTGCATCCAGTCTGAGTCGCGGCTGCTGAGCAATCGTCGCATGGTTTAGTCCCTTTCGGTTTCTTTATGAGAAGTATGTTCAGGAAAAGACATGGACCAGGCCGTATAGCCGCCGTCCATGCTGTGCACATCAGTAAAACCGTTGCCAGCTATGTAATCAGCTGCCCCCTGACTGCTAATGCCATGGTAGCAAACCACAATCACTTTTTGGTTTTTATCAACCGAACTCAGAAACTGCGGCAGGTTGCTGTTATCCAGATGCTGAGAGCCCGGAATGTGGCCCGCAGCAAAGGACTGCGAGTCGCGGATATCAACAAAAACCGCATCGCCATTTTGCCAATGCTCAACGGCGATGGGTAATTCCATTAGCTGATAATTGCTCATCTACGCATTAATCCCAATTTAGTATGACTTTGCCGGACTGGCCTGAAATCATGGTTTCAAAGCCTTTCTCAAAGTCATCAATAGGCATTTCGTGCGTTAAAATAGGCGAAATATCCAGCCCCGACTGCAGCAAGCTGGCCATTTTGTACCAGGTTTCAAACATCTCGCGGCCATAAATGCCTTTAATAACCAAACCTTTAAAAATAACCTGGTTCCAGTCTATAGCGATGTTTTCTGGTGGAATGCCCAGCATGGCAATTTTGCCACCATGGTTCATGGTTTCCAGCATTTGTGAAAACGCAGACGGAACACCGGACATTTCCAGACCCACATCAAAGCCTTCTTTCATGCCCAGCTCGTTCATAACGTCAGAGAGCTTTTCTTTGCTCACGTCCACTGCGCGGGTCACACCCATTTTACGGGCTAAGTCCAGACGGTATTTGTTGACGTCGGTAATAACCACGTGGCGTGCGCCAACGTGACGGGCAACGGCTGCTGCCATAATACCAATAGGGCCAGCGCCGGTAATCAGCACGTCTTCACCTACCAGGTCAAAAGCTAGCGCGGTGTGAACCGCATTACCAAATGGGTCAAATACGGCGGCCATTTCATCAGTAACGTCATCTGGCAGTTTGAAGGCGTTTTCAGCTGGTAGTGCCAGGTATTCTGCAAAAGCTCCCGGACGATTAACACCCACACCATAGGTATTGCGGCACAAGTGACGACGGCCAGCACGGCAGTTACGACAGTGACCACAGGTAATGTGGCCTTCGCCGGAAACACGGTCACCAATTTCAAAGCCGCGAACACCGTCACCCATAGCGGCAACTTCACCCACGTACTCGTGGCCGACTACCATAGGCACCGGAATGGTTTTCTGCGACCAGTCGTCCCATTTATAAATGTGAACATCGGTGCCGCAAATGGCGGTTTTCTTAATTTTAATCAGCAAATCGTTGTAACCGCATTCCGGCTTTTCAACGTCGGTCATCCAAATGCCGGGTTTTGCGTGCAGTTTTGACAAAGCTTTCATTCTTTACTCCTTAAATCACACCCAGCTCTTTACCAATACGGGTAAAGGCTTCAATGGTACGATCCAGTTGTTCACGTGTGTGGGCCGCAGACATCTGCGTGCGGATACGGGCTTTGCCTTTAGGAACGACAGGGAAGGAAAAGCCGATCACATAAATATCTTCTTCTAACAGTCGGTCTGACATTTCAGAGGCCAGTTTGGCATCGCCGACCATCACCGGAATAATGGCGTGATCTGCGCCACTTAAGGTGAAGCCTGCGTTCGTCATTTGTTCACGGAAGTAGCTGGCGTTTTCCCAAAGTTGACTGCGCAACTTGCCGCCTTCTGCCAGCATATCCAGTACACGAATAGAAGCCTGCACAATGGCCGGTGCTACTGAGTTAGAGAACAGGTAAGGGCGTGAACGCTGGCGTAACCAGTCAATAACTTCTTTTTTACCTGAAGTGTAACCACCAGAAGCACCACCCAGCGCTTTACCCAAGGTACCGGTGATAATATCAACACGGCCAATAACGTCGCAGTATTCGTGCGTGCCTTTACCGTTTTCGCCTAAGAAACCAGTAGCGTGGCAGTCATCCATCATGACCAGCGCGCCATATTTGTCGGCCAGGTCGCAAATACCTTTTAAGTTGGCAATAACGCCGTCCATTGAGAACACACCGTCGGTTGCTATTAATTTGTGGCGTGCGCCGTCTGCGTCAGCTTGCTTCAGCTGTGCTTCTAAGTCTTCCAGATTGTTGTTTTTGTAGCGGAAGCGTTTCGCTTTACTCAAGCGAATACCGTCAATAATGCTGGCGTGGTTGAGCTCGTCACTAATAATAGCGTCTTCGGGGCCCATTAGGGTTTCGAACAAACCGCCGTTGGCGTCAAAACATGACGAATACAAAATGGTGTCTTCTGTTCCTAAAAACTCGCTCAGTTTTTGTTCCAGCGTTTTGTGAATATCCTGAGTACCACAAATAAAACGCACTGAAGCCGTACCAAAACCGTGTTCGTCCAGGCCTTGTTTAGCGGCTTTAATTAAGTCCGGGTGGTTGGCCAGACCCAGATAGTTGTTAGCGCAGAAGTTGAGTACCTTGCGGTTATTCACCGTAATTTCAGAGCTTTGATCCGAACTGATAATACGTTCTTTCTTGTACAGGCCTTCGGCTTTGGTTTCGGCCAGTTGGTCGGCCAGTTGCTGATAAAAGGCTGAGCTCATTTTTTACTCCACTATTTGAAAACGTAAGTTACCCTCTAGTTTACTGATGTTAGTCGCAACTCGCATCCTTAATTTGAATATCGGGCTTTTGTTTAGTGTGCACTTGCGTGTACTCTTTAGGCCAAATGAAAAGCGTGCAAATAAAGTGCTTGCACAAATAACGGTTTAGGAGACTCTATGCACCGTCGAGCAATTTATCCGGGAACCTTTGATCCTATTACAAATGGCCACGCCGACTTAATTGAACGGGCCGCCAACTTGTTTAGTGAAATTGTTGTGGGTATTGCAGAAAGCCCCAGTAAAAAGCCGCTGTTTAGTCTGGAAGAGCGGGTTTTGCTGGCGCAGCAAGTGACTGAAAACCTCGATAATGTCACTGTCGTTGGCTTTTCCGGACTGTTGGTGAACTTTGCCAAAGAGTACGAAGCAACAGTGCTTATTCGCGGGTTACGCGCGGTGTCTGATTTTGAATACGAATTTCAGCTAGCCAATATGAACCGACGTCTGGCGCCGAATCTGGAAAGCGTGTTTCTGACGCCAGCAGAGGAAAATTCGTTTATTTCTTCTTCTTTAGTAAAAGAGGTGGCGCTGCATGGCGGCGACGTTTCCGGTTTTACTGACGCCCGGGTGGCGTCAGCACTGAAGCAGAAGTTTTCCGGTAAGCGTCCGGGTAAAAGTTAACCCGGCTTAGCTAAAGGCTACGTGATAAAACACGATGCTCATTAGTACCGGACATAAATAGCGGATATGCCAGCGTAACAAGGTTAAGCCGACACTACCCGCAGCAATAGCTTTCAGGTGATTGCTGCGGTGCCATAACCAGCCCACCACCAGCAAATAGAATAAGCCTGAAAGCGGCAGCTGGAACTGTGTGACTGCCGTAACAACCCAGCCAAACAGCGGTTCAAAGAACAGTATTAGCAGCAGCGAAAACACCGCAATAACGCTCAGTGACAGGGCGGTTGCTACTGGCCGTTTCAGTTTGCGCTCTTCTATGCAGTAAGACACCGGTACTTCGGCCTGAGCAATGGTCGAGGTTAGAGCGGCAATACTCAGCAACATGAAAAATGCAAAAGCCACAAAAGGTCCGGCAATGCCCATACTATTGAATAGCTCTGGCAGTACCGCAAAAATGAGCTGGCCTTCGCCAATGAGTTTAGAGCCGTCGCCAACATTAACGCCCAGATGAATACCTGCGTACAGAGCTGGAATAATTAACAGCCCCGCCAGGAACGCGATAAAAGTATCCAGCGCGGCAACTGATAAGCTTAAACGACCTAAGTTAGCGCCCGGTTTCAGGTAGGAGCCGTATATCATCATGCCGCCCAAACCAATAGAGAGCGAGAAGAACGCCTGACCCATAGCCGCCACTAAAATGCTGGTGTCGGTCATGAGGCTGAAGTCGGGGACAAGATATTTCTTCAGGCCTTCGTCGGCGCCGGGTAAGGTCAGCATGTAGGCAATTAACGCCACCAGCAAAACGACTAAGGTAGGCATCAGGCGCTTGGACCAGCGTTCTATGCCCTTTTCCACACCCTGAAAAACCACGTAAGCGGTGGCGAGTAAAAATACAGCGGTGAAAATTAAGTCGCGGGTTAGTGAGCTGTTCAGCAAAAATTCGGCAGCAGGTTCAACACCAAAGCCTCGAGCCAGAAAGCCTAAGGCGTGAACTAGCATCCAGCCGGCAACTACGTGGTAAAAGCTGAGCATTAAGCAGGAGCCCAGCACATTAAGGTAACCCATTAAGCGGCCAATAGGGCGGGCGCGTCCTTCGGACAGCTGCGTTAAGGAGCGAACCGGGTTCGCCTGTGCACTATGGCCTATCAGCATTTCGCTGTACAAAGCGGGTATGGCAAGTATAAAGATTACGCAAAGATACACCAGCAGGAAGGCGCCGCCGCCGTGGTTCGCAACCTGAGTCGGAAAGCCCCAAATATTCCCCAGGCCAACGGCAGAGCCCGCGGCTGCTAATATAAAGCCAATTCGGCTGTGAAAGGAGTCACGCATAAATGATCAGAAGCCCACTGCTGCATACAAAAGTCAGGCGGGCATTCTAACGAACTGGCAAAATTTTGCTCTATCTTTTTTTACACAATCAGGTTAATATTCGCGCCCTGAAAATGAGCCAGTAACCAAACTGTAAAACAGGATTTTTTACGCTGTGTTGCTGCTGTTAACGTTAACGAACGACCGTAATCTCAGGAGCCTTACGTCATGCCTAATCTGGATCTGAGCCGCTACGGCATCACAGATGTCGAAGAAATTGTCCATAATCCGTCCTACGACCTGCTATTCGAAGAGGAAACTCGCGACGACCTGCAAGGTTATGAAAAAGGAACGGTAACGGACCTGGGTGCGGTTGCTGTCGATACCGGAATTTTCACCGGACGTTCCCCTAAAGACAAATACATTGTCCGCGATGACACAACTCGCGATACCGTCTGGTGGGCTGACCAAGGCAAAAACGACAACAAACCACTGTCGACCGAAACCTGGAATGAACTGAAAGGTTTGGTCACTGAGCAGTTGTCGCACAAACGTTTGTTTGTAGTGGATACCTATTGCGGTGCTAACGAAGACACTCGTCTTGCTGTTCGCTTCATTACCGAAGTGGCATGGCAGGCGCATTTCGTAAAAAACATGTTCATTCGCCCAAGCGAAGCAGAGCTGGAGAACTTTGAGCCAGACTTCGTTGTTATGAATGGTGCCAAGTGCATTAATCCTAAGTGGCAGGAACAGGAACTGAATTCAGAAAACTTTGTGGCGTTTAACTTAACTGAAAAAATTCAGCTAATTGGCGGCACCTGGTACGGCGGCGAAATGAAAAAAGGTATGTTCTCAATGATGAACTACTTCCTGCCGCTAAAAGGCATTGCTTCTATGCATTGCTCTGCCAACGTTGGTAAAGAAGGCGACGTGGCTGTTTTCTTCGGCTTGTCAGGCACAGGTAAAACCACCCTGTCGACTGACCCGAAACGCGCACTCATTGGTGACGACGAACACGGTTGGGATGACGACGGCGTATTCAACTTTGAAGGTGGCTGCTACGCAAAAACCATCAACTTGTCGAAAGAAGCGGAACCTGACATATACAACGCGATTCGCCGTGACGCACTATTAGAAAACGTTGCTGTCGATGACAACGGAATCGTTGATTTTGACGACAACTCGAAAACTGAAAACACTCGCGTGTCTTACCCCATTTATCACATTGAAAACATTGTGAAGCCGGTGTCTAAAGCGGGTCACGCAAAGAAAGTTATTTTCCTGACAGCCGATGCCTTTGGCGTATTGCCTCCGGTTTCTAAGCTGACTAAAGAACAGGCGCAGTATCATTTCTTGTCCGGCTTTACTGCTAAATTAGCCGGTACTGAGCGTGGTGTAACCGAACCTACACCTACTTTCTCCAGCTGTTTTGGCGCGGCGTTCTTAAGCCTTCACCCAACGCAGTACGCGGAAGTATTAGTGAAGCGTATGGAAGCGGCTGGCGCAGAAGCCTACCTGGTTAACACTGGCTGGAACGGTACCGGCAAGCGCATTTCTATTAAAGCGACTCGCGCTATTATTGACGCCATTTTAGATGGTTCAATTGAAGATGCTGAATTTGTGCAGTTGCCTCACTTTAACCTGGCTATGCCAACTGAGCTGGCCGGCGTTGAAGACAGTAGCATTCTGGACCCACGTAAAACATACGAAGATGACGGTGAGTGGGACGTTCGCGCCAAAGACTTAGCCGAACGTTTTGTCGCAAACTTTGAGAAATTTACTGATACCGATAACGGTAAAGCGCTGGTTGCCGCAGGCCCTCAGCTGTAAATTCATAGTTTGAAACAAATTAAAGGGCTCGTAACACTTGTTACGGGCCCTTTGTCTTTCTAAGATAGGCGCTTCTTAAGCAAATAACAGAAAAATAACATGCGCCTTTCAGTTAATAATGTCACTAAGCGTTACCGCACCGTAACGGCGGTAGACGCTATCTCCCTCGATATTCAGCCCGGCAAGATTCAGGCGTTACTCGGTCCTAACGGCGCCGGTAAGTCGTCCCTGGTTCGTATGCTGGTCGGCCTGACCCAACCCGACGAAGGTGAGATCCTCGTTGAGAATAACGGCGAGAGTATAGAGCTGACCTATCACGACTTCGCTTATCTGCCTGAAGACCGCGGTTTGTATCAGGACCGAACCATACTGGATAACCTGAATTATATTGCCAGTTTGCGCGGGTTGAAGCTGAGCGATATACGCAGCGATATTGATAATTGGCTGGAGCGGTTCGAACTGACTGATCGCAAAGATGAGCCCTTGCGTCAGATGTCTAAGGGAAACCAGCAAAAAGTACAACTTATTGCCACGCTGCTGCACGACCCTCAACTGGTTATTCTGGATGAACCCTTTTCGGGATTGGACCCGGTAAACCAGGAGCACGTGCTGACGGTATTGAACGAACTGCGTGAACGGGGCAAGACTGTGGTACTAAGTGCACACCAAATGGAGCTGGTTGAACGCTTAGCCGACACCATGTTGCTCATGAATAAAGGACGGGCGGTAGCTCAGGGCAGCTTGCAGGAAATTCGCAATACCTTGCTGCCTAAGCCGGTTTACCGGGTAACAACCAATGCTCAGCTTGCGTTGGATAGCTGGCAGGGCGTTGAGCAAATAGAGTCCATGCGCAAGGTGAGTGAAGAACAAGTGGAGATAACTTTTCGCACCGATGCCGGTATAGACGAGTTGTGGCCACAATTGGCACAGCAGGTATCGATTAAAGCCTTTGCGCCGATTCAGCCCGGGTTACATGATTTATATCTGGATACGATTCGTCGGCAAGCGAGTGATGAGAGAAGCAGCGAGGAGGCGCAGTCATGAAACAGACGAATCCGGGTTATTTTAAGCAGTTGAAAGCCATTTCATGGTGGGAGTTTAAGCGCTTCTTTAAGTGGAAGCAGGAACTTCTGTCTATTGTCATTTTGGTCGGCATTTTTGCCGTGAGCACTGGCTGGGGCGCAATAGCCCAACTTTTGTCAGATGAATATCACGGAGCTATTTTCTATGAACAAGGAAAGCCACAGGCTTGGGAGTTTGAGGCCCCAAAAGACTTAAACCTTCGCAGCGCCGGTACTATGGAAGTGGAAAATTGGAAAGCACAATTACCGGAAGACCTGGATACATTAATTGTCATAACACCGGAATTAATCGCAAAAGTCTGGGTTAAGAAGTCTCAGACCTGGCAACAGGAATTGCGCCGCGAATTACAGGATCAACTGCAGGATCTGCGCATTCAGCAGTTACCACTGTCACCGGAAGAAAAAGCGGTTATTGATGAAAAGCCGGAAATTGCGTTTTCTATTGAAGAAAGCGAAGAAGCTTCCATTGACGATGCTAACGACGGTTCAGCCAGTATGCTACTGGTGATAATAATGGTTGGGGTTTTTACTGGCTTCGGTTTGATGATGATGTCCATAACCGCCGAGAAACAACAGCGTGTAACCGAGCAGTTGCTGACTATCGTGACACCGACTCAGTGGATGGATGGCAAAATTATTGGTATTACCTTGCACAGCCTTAAATCAATGCTCTTTATCGGCTTAATGATTTTGGGCGTAAGCCTGGTCGTTGCGGCACTGTCCGATAAGAGCGGTTCAGGTCTGGACTGGGGTATTGGCACAGGTCTGTTGAGTCTTATCTTTGTTTTATTGGGCACGGTCTTAATTAACGCCTTACTAGCGGGTTTTTCCGCAACCATCGATGACCCTAACCACTCGTCCCGCAGTACGGTGATGCTTGTACCCATGTTGCCAATATTTCTGAGCTTTAGTGTGGTAAGTGAACCTGACTCGACCTTAGCTACCGTAATGAGCATTCTGCCGATTAGCTCCTTTGCCATGATGCCGGCGCGTTTGTTGCAAACTGATGTCGCGGTATGGGAATGGCTGCTGAGCCTGGTATTACTGGCGGCTTTTGTATACTGGATGCGCAATGTGGCGGGCAGATTATTCGCTATGGGTATTCAGTATTACGGAAAAGAACCGGGCTGGAAGGAAATTTGGCAGGCCGTTTCTGGTAAATAACAAAGTTTCAGAGACCAAAAAGCCGGGAGCTTCAAAATGAAGTATCCCGGCTTTTTATTAGGAACTGGCTTTATTTAAGCTGCTCAGCGTGTGGCAGCTCAAACGATGGTTTTTCCTCAGCTTTTTCTACCAGGAAGGTATCCATCCAGCGCATAAAGCGCATGCTGTAGTCCAGCTGTGCCGCTACTTTGCGGTTACCATGGCCTTCGCCGGGGTACAACACTAAGCGAACCGGCACCTTGCCGTGAGTTTTCAGATAACGGTACAATTCCATGGACTGTGATGGATGAACGCGGGTGTCTTCTTTACCATGCATAATAAGAATTGGCGTGCGCGCTTTTTCTGCGTGATAAATTGGGCTGCGCTCTAAGTACCATTCCCACTTGTCCCAGGGATAGCTACGGGCATGTACAGCGTGCATTTCTTTAGCAATGTCAGTGGTACCAAACTTAGATAAGTTGTCGCTGATACCTACAAACATAACGCTGGCAGCGAAATGCTCGGTCTGTGCTGTTGCGCCCCAGGCCGACGCGTAACCACCGTAAGACCCGCCGGTAATACCCACGCTCGACTCATCGGCTAAACCAATTTCGACCAGATGTTTTTTCGCATCAACAATGTCGTCGAACTCTTTACCCGCATAGTCATTCTGACCCAGCTTAGAGAACTCGACACCACGACCAGTACTGCCACGGTAATTCGGGAAGAACAGGGCATAACCTTTGGCTGCAGCATGTTTAACCGGCGACGCATAGCGATCTAACCAGCCGTTGCTGTAATGCGACTCAGGACCACCGTGAATCACCATCATGGTCGGGTAGGTCTTGCCTTCTTCGTAGTTGGCTGGGTAAACCACAATACCTTCCAGCTTAAGCCCGTCGCGTGCTTCATAAGTCATGGTTTCCTGACGCGGCATATCGATCTCGGCCAGCCAGGGGTTAGAGTCGGTTAAACGCTCCAGACGACCGTTACTGTACTTAAACGCTTCGCTCGGGTGGCTTGGGCGGTGACCTGTTAAAACAAATTCTGATTTACCGGCTTCGCCGTCCAGGCTGGTGAAAACGGCTTCACCCAATTCTAACAGGCTGCGGCTTTCTAAAAACTTAAGTGTTAATGCCTGAACTTCGGTTTCGGTACCACGATGACCTAACCAGATAATTTCTTCATCGGTACGCCAGCTAAAGTCTTTGACTGCGCCTTTGTAGTCAGGCAACACGTTGCGGTGCTCTTGCTCGCGAGTGTCGTAAACAAATAAAGAACCAGCAGAAGGATCGTTGTAGTCAGCAGCGCGGATCATGGCCAAATAACGACCGTCCGGTGAAAATTCTGCACGACCAAGCTTGCCTTCACTTTCAAAAGAAGTGACTACTTCGCCGTCCAGACTAATAAGCTGATATTGGCTGCTCATGTAATTGTCATCGATAAGCGAAGTTGGTGCGGTACGAACCAGTAGCTGTTCGTTATTCGGGTGGAAGCTAACCGAAAGCGCGTGCTGGTCGTCGGCGGTAACCGCTTTGGCCTCAGCGTCTTCCTGACCCAATGAAACATGGTAAACCTGAGTATAGGTTAAGTCTTCTTCGTAGACTTCGGCTTTAAAGCCTTTCTTTTCAAGTTTTTCTTCATCGCTGTCTTTCGCGCCTGAAGACAAAAAGACCAGTTGCTCGCTGTCATCACTCAACGCGTAGCTGCCAATATTGCCGTCAAATTCAAACACCGACTGAATACCGCCGCCGTGCACAGGCATGCGGTAAAGCTCCTGATACTCATCGCCTTCTTCTTTGGCAGTAAAGTACAGGTATTCGCTTTGCGGACCAAAGCTGACCCGGCCGAACTTTTTGTCTTTACTCAGGTAAGACGTTTCTTCGCCTTCAGCGTTAATAAGCACTAACTCACTGTAGCTGGAGCCGTCGTCATCTTCGTACGGAGTGCGGGGTGTTGAGCGGATAACCGCAGTGAACTGACCATCCGGCGACAATTGAGCCGAACGAATGGCTTTGGTGGTTACGGTTTCCATTAGCGTCATTTCGCGGGCATCAATATCGGCCGCCAAGACTGCTAATGCCATACCGCCTACAGCACGTAAAAGCATAATGTTCTCCAGTTTCTTGTTCTGATTAAGATTGTTTTTTATGACTCTCGTTTTAGTAATCGGCGAGTCGCTTCGGCGCCCCGGGCAACTAAGCGAACTTGCAGAATCGTTTTTTCGGTAATAATTTCGCGCTCTTCTTCGTCTACGTCAAAGCAGTCGGCACCGGCGCTGAATACAATTTTGGCAATAGTGTCCGACTGTAACTCGGCCAACTCGCGGCTAAACGACTGTTCGTTAACTAAATAGTCTTCCAGTTCGGCCTTGAAGTGATCTATTTCGCGCACTACCGCCAAACGAAAACTGCGTGAGCGGCCTGAACGCTCCTGCAACAACAACCTGAAGGTAGCGGTGTTGTCTGCGACAAACTGCATAAAAGTTTCTATAGATACCCGAATAATTGAGCCGCCGGATTCAATGCGCTGACGCGCCTGGCGTAATAGTTGGCGTAAAGCCAGACCGCATTCGTCCACCAAAGTAAGCCCTAACTCATCCATGTCGCGAAAATGTCGATAAAAAGAAGTAGGAGCAATACCGGCTTCACGGGCAACCTCACGCAGGCTCAAACTGGAGAAACCGTTTTCGGCGCTTAATTGGTTCATTGCCGCGTTAATTAACGCCTGTCGGGTTTTCTCTTTCTGCTTTGCGCGAATTCCGGCCATAGTCGTATAGTCATCTTTGCGTGTATATTAAGAATGATAACACAGCTTTTTACACTTTTACCGCTTGTAATTTGAACACGAAACACGTACATTCAGCGTACAGGTGTACGCTATTAGACGCCTGCCTTTATTTGAATGTTTTAGGTTATATGCATGCAAAAGATTTCTGAAAAGCCCCCCATTATCTGGTTAAACACCCTGGTGTTCTCTATTACCTTTATTGTCGCCATTGTTGGTGTACCTTTATACGCATACAGCGTTGGCATTGGTGCCGCGTTTTGGTGGGTTATGTTGGGCACGGCGTGTTTCGCCGGCTTATCTATTACTGCGGGCTATCATCGCCTGTGGGCGCATCGTACATACGATGCAAACCCGGTAATTCGTTTTATTTTTGCCATTGGCGGTGCGGTTGCGCTGCAGAACAGTGCGCTTCACTGGTCTTCTGACCACCGTGAGCACCACAAGCACGTTGATGACAACGACAAAGACCCGTATTCAGCTAAGCGAGGCTTCTGGTACTCGCATATTGGCTGGATGATCCGTGAATATCAGGCGAGCCGTTATACTGACTACGATAACGTTAAAGACCTGCAGAAAGACCCAATTGTTATGTGGCAGCACAAGTATTACTTGCCGCTAACTCTGTTTGTGAACTTTGGCTGGCCAATTGCCGCCGGTTTCATGCTGGGCGACGTGTGGGCAGGATTGTTGGTTATTGGCGTGTTGCGCCTGGTGCTAAACCACCACACCACTTTCTTTATTAACTCGCTGGCGCATATTTGGGGTAAACAGCCTTATACCGACAAAAACACTGCGCGCGACAATGGCGTGCTGGCGTTTCTGACGTTTGGCGAGGGTTACCATAATTACCACCACATTTTTGCCGCGGATTATCGTAACGGTATTCGCTGGTGGCAGTTCGACCCAACTAAATGGCTGATCGTAGCCAGTAAATGGCTGGGTCTGGCGAAAAACTTAAAGCGCAGCTCGCCGTATCAGGTCGAGCGGGCGAAACTGCAAATGCAGTTAAAACGAGCTCAGCTGAAAGCTCAGGCAGCGCCGGAATCTTTGTTTGAAAGGGCTCAGGAACATTATGACCAGATGGGCCAGCAGTTGAAGGCATATTATCAGGCTCGTAAAAAGCTTCTGGATACTAAAGCTAAAGCCTTGAAAGAACATGTGCATCACGATATTGATGCGTTGAAGCGTCAGGTTGATGAAATGAAGGCTTCGCTGGAAATGCAAAAACGCTCCTGGAAAGCGCTATTAAATCAAATTCAGCAGCACGCGTAATTATTGGTTGAAATTGCGACGAATGGCATTTGTCAGTACTTGAAAATGTTTAAAATATAAACGATACTGACAAATACATTCGTAGTAACACGCCCTAGTGTGTGGGAGGAAACGATGGAAATTGGTGCAGCAATGAACTCAGGCCTGCAGGGTATGCAACGTGCAAACCAGCAGGTATCACAAGCGAGTCAGGAAATTGCGTCTGCTTCAACATCGGGTCGTAATGATGTTCAGCAGCAAAGTAATGCCGTTGCAAATGGTGCCCAGGCCGCAACTGAAACTGCGTCAGAAACCAGCCAAAGCGTTACGGCTGCCAACACAACTGATTCTTTGGTTTCATTAAACCAAGGGCAGACCAACTTTGAGTCAAACACCCGTACGGTAGAAACTGCCGACGAGATGTTGGGCACAATGATTGATACCAGCGCTTAATGTTCTAACATGAATATCTCACCAGCGTTACCGCCTATTCCTGTAACGTCGGCACCACCTGCGGAGTCGATGAACAGGGATAATTTGCAGCGGCCGTTGGTGAACGAACCTGCCAAATCTGATCAATCCAGTAATAAAGCCGATACCCAGGCTGACAGAAAACCCGACGCGAAAGCGGATGGAAAGCCTGACAGCAAAAAAGCCACCGACAAAGCTAGCAAAGAAGTTACTGACAATGCTGAAAAGAATCAGCAGAAGCTCAGTGAAGAAGAAGTTGAAAAAGTCGATGAGCTAAAAAGCCGTGATCAGGAAGTTCGTGTACACGAACAAGCCCACGCGGCAGTTGGCGGCCAGCATGCTGGCTCGCCTTCCTATGAATACGAACGCGGGCCTGACGGTAAGTCTTATGCTGTGGGCGGCGAAGTTCAAATAGATGTCAGCCCGGTTAACGGTGATCCGCAAGCGACCATTCAAAAAATGCAGTTGGTACGTCGCGCGGCATTAGCGCCGGCACAACCTTCTGCTGCCGACCGTTCAATTGCTGCCGAAGCGGCTAATAAAGCCACGCAGGCTCGGGCGGAATTAGCTCAAATGCAAGTTGAGGCAAGCGAAAGCGGTGAGGAAGGCGAGAAGCAAAACCCCGATATCAGTATTAACGCGCCGTTTAATAAAAGTCTGGAAGGTGAAAACAAAGGTGATGGCGATAGTCAATCTGCGTCATCAAGTGCTGTAACACCTGCCGAAGAAGGTAGAAAAACGCTTTCATCGTCCGAACGTGGCGAAATGATTTCTTCATTTTACGATAAGCGCGTTCGTCCTTCCGTGGACTCATTCAGCGCTACCGCTTAACTATTCCTGTTTAATCTTTCTTCGCTTTTGCAAAGGCGTCTGCTAATGCACTGCCCATTGCTGAGTTTTGTGGCTGTGGCGCACGACCACCATTGCCTGAAGGTTTTTTCTTAGGTCCGCTTCCGGTTTTCGCTTTAGGCTTGTCGCTGCCTGCGGTATTGGCTGGGGCTTCATCGCTCAGGCGCATGGTTAAGCCAATACGTTTACGCTCAATGTCCACTTCCAGCACTTTTACCTTCACAATGTCGCCGGCTTTAACCACTTCGCGCGGGTCGCTGACGAACTTGTCCGCCAGTGCTGAAATGTGCACCAGACCGTCCTGATGCACGCCAACATCAATAAAGGCACCAAAGTTCGCCACGTTAGTTACCACACCTTCCAGCAACATGCCGGGCTTCAGATCACTGACTTTCTCAACGCCTTCTTTAAACTCTGCCATTTTGAATTCAGGACGCGGGTCGCGGCCGGGTTTTTCCAGTTCGGACAAAATGTCGGTAACCGTTGGCAGACCAAAGCGCTCATCGGTGTAGTCTTTAGCGTTCAAGGTTTTAATCAATTGCTGATTACCAATAAGTTCCTGTACCGGAATTGAATTGGTTTTGGCAATGCGTTCAACCACAGTATAAGCCTCGGGGTGAACCGAGGAGGCGTCCAGTGGTTGTTCGCCGTTACTAATGCGTAAGAAGCCGGCTGCCTGTTCAAAGGCTTTTGGTCCCATGCGCGCAACATCCAGCAATTGCTTACGATTACGGAACGCACCATGCGCATCGCGGTGCTCAACTAAGTTCTTCGCCAAAGTTTTCGATAAGCCGGATACGCGCTGCAGCAACGCGGCAGAAGCCATATTGGCATCTACACCCACGGCGTTTACGCAGTCTTCAACCACCGCATCCAGACTTTGCGCCAGTTGTGACTGACTCACGTCGTGCTGGTATTGGCCTACACCAATAGACTTAGGCTCAATCTTCACCAGCTCTGCCAACGGATCCTGCAAGCGGCGGGCAATAGAGACTGCACCACGTAGCGACACGTCCATATTCGGGAATTCCTGCGCAGCCAGTTCAGACGCCGAGTAAACCGAAGCACCGGCTTCGTTCACTATAACCTTAGTGGCTTTAATGTCGCTGTGTTGTTTCAGCATGTCGCCGACCATTTTGTCGGTCTCGCGCGAGTGGGTGCCGTTACCAATGCTGATAAGCTCCACTTTGTACTGCTTGCACAAGGTAGCCAGCGTACGCATGGCTTTGTCCATTTGGTTCTGCGGCTGGAACGGGAATACGGTGTTAGTGGCAACCGCTTTACCGGTTTCGTCTACCACCGCAACCTTAACACCGGTGCGAACACCCGGGTCTAAGCCCATAGTGGTTTTAGCGCCGGCAGGTGCCGCCATCAACAAGTCTTTTAAGTTGCTGGCAAATACCTGAATGGCTGCTTCTTCAGCGCGTTCACGCACTCGCGCCATTAGCTCGGTTTCCATGTGCAGTGACAATTTCACCCGCCAGGTCCATTGAATAACCTGACGCAACCAGTCGTCGGCAGCGCGGCCTTTATGCTCAAAGTTCAGGAAGTCGGCAATAATCACTTCGCAATGTGAGCCGGCGGTTTTATCTTCACTGCCCGGGTCAGCGTCCATAGAAAGCTGTAAAAAGCCTTCGTTACGGCCACGCAGTAAGGCCAGCGTGCGGTGCGAGGGGATGGTTTTAAACAGCTCAGAAAACTCAAAGTAGTCGCGGAACTTAGCGCCTTCTTTCTCTTTACCCGCCGCGACTGTGCTGGTTAAGTGTGCGTTCTGCCATAAGTGCGAACGTAAGCGTTTTAGTAACTCCGCCTGCTCGGCAAAGCGCTCCATTAAAATAGCGCGGGCACCGTCTAAAACCGCTTTCGCATCGGCAAAACCTTTGTCGGCGTCAATGTATTCTGCCGCGGCCTGTTCCGGGTTCTTTGTTGGGTCTTTCCACAGCAAGTCTGCCAGCGGCTCAAGCCCTGCTTCAATGGCAATTTGACCCTTGGTGCGACGCTTCGGTTTGTAGGGCAGGTATAAATCTTCCAGCTCGGTTTTAGAGTCAGCTGTTTTAATGCTCTGAGTTAGTTCGTCGGTCAGTTTGCCTTGCTCGTCAATGGACTTGAGTATCACCTGGCGGCGGTCATCCAGCTCGCGCAGGTAGTTAAGACGCTGATGCAGCTGGCGCAATTGCGTATCGTCTAAACCGCCGGTCACTTCCTTACGGTAGCGCGCAATAAAGGGCACCGTTGAGCCTTCATCCAGCAACTGGATAACAGACGAAATCTGGCGTTCATCAACCTTCAGTTCATTAGCAAGTAATTGCGGTATCTGGCTCATAGTACATCTCTTAGTTTAAAAACTTTACGGCAAATAATGGGGACGAATGCTATCACGAATTGACTACGCGGGCTGCTGGTAACTTATCTTATTAATGAACCAGGTCCTAGTACCCTGCTGTGTCGTTACTTCAGCCTCGTCGTCTACCTGCTTTTTCAGCAGGGCACGCGCCATGGGCGAATCAATAGACACCGCGTCTTTGCGATCATAAATTTCATCCGGTCCCACAATTTGGAAGGCGCGAACGTTCTCTTCCTCGTCCTCAATTTCCACCCAGGCACCAAAAAACACCTTACCGTCCTGTTGTGGCGAATAATACACCACCTTCACCTGCTCCAGACGCTTGGTTAAGTAACGAATGCGGCCATCAATTTTACGCAGCTTCTGCTTATTGTATTTGTAATCCGCGTTCTCAGATCTATCGCCTAAGCTCGCCGCCCACGACACCTTCTCCACTGTTTCGCGGCGCTCCACCCGCCAAAGGTGTTCAAGCTCCTGTTGCAACTTTTCATAACCGCCACGGGTAATTAAATTGGTTTTCATACGCTTATTCGTTACTGCCTGCGTTTAAAGATAACTCATGATTTTACTGGGTTATTGCTCCGAAGGAAATGGCAGCGAGGGGAATGTTAGATTGTCTAGCGGGCTAGACGTACCAGCGTAATGTTGACCAATAACATGCGTATATATTTGAGTGGTTTTAACATCGTTATGGCCCAGCAGCTCCTGAACCGTACGAATATCGCAACCGCCTTGTAGCAAGTGCGTGGCGAAGGAGTGACGAAAGGTATGACAATTTACCTTTTTATAAACCTTTGCTTGAACGACTGCTGGTTTAAGGGCCTTTCTAATGACGCTACTGTGAAGATGATGTCGACAAAGAACGCCGGTGTAAGGGTGTGCGCACAAGGAAGTTGATGGAAAGACAAACATCCAACCGGGTTGCTTAAAAGCGTTGGGATATTTTCTATCAAGCGCACTAGGTAAGGATGGGCCGACACCTTTTTTGTTATCATCAGCTTGTACCTTTAATGCTGTACTTATCGCCTCCTTAATCTGAGGAACTAAGCGTTCGCTCAACAACGTTTGCCGGTCTTTTTTACCTTTTCCATCACGAATAGTAAGAGAAAGATTTTCTAGGTTTACATCCTGAACTCGTAAGCCTAGTGCCTCACTTATTCTAAGACCGCTACCGTAAAGCAACTCGATAACTAAGCGATTACGTCCGGTTAATTGGCTCAAAATATCGATGACTTCGCTGGGCGATAAAACAACAGGTAACTGTCGCTGTTTGGTTGCTAAACTGAAGTTTAAATCGCCGAGTTTTTTGCCAAGAGCTTTATGATAGAGATAGACCAAAGCATTAAGCGCCGTTTTCTGAGTATTTATGGCGACATGGCGTTCGTTAGCTAGCCAACTTAGAAACTCTCGAACTTCATTACTGCCCAGTTTTTTAGGGTGCTGTTTTTTATGAAAATAAATGTACTGACGAATCCAGCCTAAGTAGGACTTCTCTGTTCTTAAACTGTAACCACGTAAACGCATATCAGCGCGTATTTGTTCAATAAATGGGCTAGGCATAAACTCTCATCCTTGAGTTTTGAAATTAGCCATTAACTTTAGCCTAACTTGCGGCTCACTTTTGTCAGCAATATTGCATAGTTTGTTGTTGTATTGCGTATTTAACTCGTTTAATGTCAGTTACATAATAAAAAAGTAAAGTTGGATATTGTGCACTCGTGAGATCAAAAATGAGCATGCTCGAATTAGTTTGTCTGTTTTTGGTGGTTTTTTTGAAAAATAAAACGAGTTATTAAAGGGTTGCAAAGAAAAAGGGAGCAATTTAATGAACGCGCAAAGTGCGCACGCACAATATACAAATGTTACGCTCTCAATCTAACCAATGAGATACTATGAAGTACGACAAGGTAATTGACCGAATCAAAAGCGGAAATATGAGCCGCGCCGATCTCGTCAAGCTGAAACGGAATGCTGACGAAAAATATAGCAAGGGTGATTCTGAGGCGAAGTACGTTCTTGATGCGATAAACAACGCCACGCCAACGGACTCTTACATTCTTTTCATGGGGTTTTGCCCGGGAGCGGACTTCAATGAACGCCTTGATACCGAATGGAAAGAAAAGGGAATCTGTAGATTCGATTATCATGAAAGCGAACATCAGGTAGAACGGTTCAACAGCATATGTAAAGGCGATCTTGTCGTCCTAAAAAAGAGAGAGCAATTTGGTAAAACCATGAAACTGTACGGGCATGGACGAGTGAGTGGGATAGCCTATGATGAGAACCAAGTCCGGTATCTCAAGATGGATTGGTCAAGCCAAGAAGAAACTATCGAAGTGCCTTTGATGGGCTGCAATTCCACAGTGGATATTAGAACCATTGAGGCAGTGGAAAATGAAATGCCAGAAGAGTTCTACACATGGCTAAAAGCGTAACAAGGCGCTGTTGCCGGACTGCTTTTCCGCTAGCGCTCCAAAGCAGCCGCAAAGCGCGGCGTTATGCCACAAGGAGAATAGAGTGCTTTCATATCAAGATGCTTTGAATCAACTAGAGGATGGCGAAAAACGGTCGATTTTAATTGCTAATGGTTTTTCCCAGGCATGGGATGCAAAAATATTTAACTACGCCAATCTATTAGATGCAGCATCATTTGATAAAAGGGATTTGGAAATAAGAGGCCTGTTTACAGCGTCTCATACCTATGACTTCGAAGCCATAATGCGTCAACTTGTATCTGCACAGATTGTCTTGGAAACCTACGGCGCTGATACCAAATTAATAGATACAATTAAAGCTGATCAAGAAATATTGAAAGATGCTCTTTTGGACGCGATTACTAAAACACACCCAGGATTGCCATCCGAAGTTACAGACGATCAATATGTGTCAGTAAGAACGTTTTTATCTGGTTTTAAAAACGTTTTTTCACTTAATTACGACCTCCTGTTTTATTGGGCTAGAAACAAGTCTAATTTAGATCCTGATCCTTATAAAACAGATGATGGTTTTCGTTGGCCAAACACATGGAGTGTCACCGAAACCAAGCAAAATGTTTTCTTCCTTCATGGAGGATTACACATATATGATAATGGCTTAGGAATACGAAAACATGCTTGCACTGAATATGGTGAAACAATTATCGAACAAGTGAGAGATAACTTGAATCAAGGTCGCTTTCCGTTGTTTGTGTCCGAGCCCAACGACTCAAAGAAAAAAGAAAAGATAGAACATAACCCTTATTTATATCATTCTTTTAGAGCACTAAAACAATTGGATCACGTTCTCTTCATTCACGGACATTCAATGGACGAGAATGACAAACATATTTTTGATCAAATAGCTTCTAGTGGAGTGCGTAAAATATACGTTAGCATTTTTGGCAATGAGAATACTGATGAAAACAAAAGGACAAAAGCCAATGCGCGGGCATATCTAGAATCGCTCACAGTATCTGTTGATTTTTATCAAGCAGAAACAGCGCCAATATGGGCATAACAAGTGCGTGCACGGGATGTCAAAAAGCTGCGCTTTTCGCCTCCCGTGACGCAGGCGTTACACCTCACTAATTTAGTCTTGTCATTTATACGGCGGTGCCGTATATTTTAACTATGCTATTCATTGAAACCTCAACATTCACCAAGTTGTTGCCGAGCTACCTTACGGACGAAGAATATCGTGGGCTCCAAACATACCTTTTGCAGAAGCCCGATGCTGGCGATCTCGTCAAAGGGTCTGGTGGTGTTCGCAAGGTTCGGTGGGCGCCAGTCGGATCGGGCAAGAGTGGCGGCATTCGAGCAATCTATTATTGGAAGAAGTCTGACCACGAAGTATGGATGCTGACGTTGTACAGTAAATCTGAGCGTGCCTCGATTCCTGGGCACATGCTCAAACAGATAGCGGAGGCCATCAAAAATGAGTGATAGAAATCTTGGTAATGAAATCCTTGCTGGGCTTGATGAAATCAAACAGTTCAAAAAGGGTAAGCTGGCGCTGCGAACTCGTGAGTTATCCGAGCCCTCAGCGCCGCAGGTTATAAGGCTGAAACTAAAGATGTCTCAGTCTGCCTTTGCTGGTCTCATGGGAGTCAGCGTGCGCACTTTACAAGACTGGGAACAAGGGCGTAGAGAACCACAAGGCCCAGCAGTCGCGTTGTTGCGTATCGCAGAACAACATCCGGAAGTTTTTAGCCAGCTACACTGAGCATGCCGCAAGGTGTAACCAGACGGTCAACCGGACACCAAAAGCGTGCTGCTTTTGGTTTCCTCCGCTGGCGCTCCGGTGCCGGTTACCTAAGCGTTACATGTATGACAGGAATTCAGTTTGAAATATTTATTTTGGGTCTTTATTTGGAGTTCATGTTATATGGGTAATGCACAGGCAGAAGGAATGCCTCAGGAAATAGTTAGATTTGAAAATGCCTTTAAATCTGTTCCAGGCGTATCTGAAGTTGAAATAGGTAAGCACCATTTCTCGCAAGACGATGTTTCAAAACTTGATGAAGTGTATTTTGGGGGGCAATACGCAGACCTGCCGATAGCTATGTTACGAAGAACAAATGGCAACTTAGACAACGAGCTTCTTATTTTTGCAGAGTTTACTGTTGCACCAAACAAGCAAGGCTTAAATGCCTTGGAATTCCTGTCGTGGTGGGTTCGTGATCTTTCGCGGTCAGGAGATAATGTACAAATAAGATCTATAGGCTTGCCACCTATGGCGGGCGAAACGATCCAGCTTGGTTCAACACTTAGGTTTTGGTTTGAGGCATACATCGTAACAGACAGAGAAGACATTGGCCTTGTATTAGCTAAAATCAACGAGTTTTCTAAATCTCTGGAAGAGAGCATCAGGTTGTATGAACCAGCGTTTCAAGAAAACATGTAACAAGCGCAAGCAGGCATGGACAAACTTTCTGCTGGCGCTCCAAGTTTGCCCCTGTTGCGGGCGTTATACCAATGAGCATTGAGTACTGAAATGGAATGGAAAACATACGAAGAAAACCAGCTGCCCCTAAGAGATGAATTGATTGATGGTGTTTCGAAGATTATTCAGTTCAATCTACCCAAGGACTATGTTGATTGTGTAAAGCTCTATCATGGTGGGCAGCCAAAATGCGATGGTTTAACTATTCACGTTGGCGGGGTTCCTTGGGGTATTGGTTTCGGTTCACTGCTCACACTTGATCCACTAGAGAGCGACGAAAACGTCATCGGGTCACTTTCCACTTTGAGAAAGGTACATGGGGTTCCAAATCATTATCTACCTATTGTAGTGGGCGGCGGTGGAGATTACCTTTGCTTGGACTACTCAGAAAGCGCCTACAACCCCAAAGTGGTATTTTGGTTTCACGAGCTTGAGGCTAATGAAGCAATTTTTCCAGTCGCAAATTCATTTACGGAATTATTATCAATGTTAGAAGCATATGCAGAGTAAAGGTATAACAAACGGCTCATGTACGACCTCCGTTCCGTCGGCGTTTTTTGTGGTGGATACCACAAAAAATTCCAACTCCACTCCGGCGCCATAGCCGGGCGTTAGCATTCTCCTATTAAGAGGATCGTGATGAACACTAAACCTCAAATATTATTTTTGTCTCATGGCGGCGGGCCGATGCCACTTCTAGGTGATGTTGGGCATAAAGAAATGATTGATTGCTTGCAAAAAATCTCATCTATTTTGCGTAAGCCATCAGCCATTTTAGTGGTAAGTGCGCACTGGGAAGAAAAAATCCCAACCATTACTTCGGGCGCCAACCCTTCCCTTATTTACGATTACTATGGATTTCCAGAAAAGTCTTATAGTATTACCTATCCTTGTCAGGGAGAGCCATCACTGGCGGAGCAGACCTATAAGCGGCTGGAGCATTCAGGTATTTCCGCAAAACTTGATGAGCAGCGCGGTTTTGACCACGGTCTATTTATTCCTCTGAAAATCATGTACCCGGAGGCAGATATTCCGTGCATTCAGCTCTCTCTTGTCGATAATCTCAGTCCAGCAGCTCATGTCGGGATAGGGCGAGCAATCCAAGACTTGGAGTATGAAAATTTACTTATAATTGGTTCTGGTTTCTCCTTTCATAATATGAAAGCATTTTTTTCATCTGAAACCAGTGAATCAAAAACTTTAAATGAATCTTTTGAAGCGTGGCTGCTAGAGACTTGCACTAACAGTAGTATTACTGAAGAAGAAAGAGAACAAAGATTTATCCAATGGGAAAAAGCCCCCGGTGCTCGTTACTGTCACCCAAGAGAAGAGCATTTATTGCCGTTGCACGTTTGCTATGGAATAGCTAATAGTGTTTGCACTAAGTCGTTTGAGCTAAAGATTCTAAATAAAAAATCGAGCATGTACATCTGGTCATAAAATGCTAACAAACGCGTCAATTAGGACGCTCGCAAGCTCTCGCCTATTACCCGGGCGTTAGGCAGAAAGCTTAGTTTTAATTATTGCTTCCTTAGCTGCTGATAATTCGAAGGGGTCATTTTCATTTTTTGTTTGAAGAGGCGACGAAATACACTATCGTCTGAATAACCTAGAGAGAAAGCGATCTCTTTTACCGATTTGTTGGTAGTGACCAATAATGTACATGCATGGCTTATTCGAACTCCATCAATAAAGGCTTTGGGTGTTTCACCTGTTAGCTCTTTTAGCCTCCGGTTTAATGTGCGCTCAGAAACGGCCATGATTTTGGATAAGTCTTTAGCATTCATCGTTTGATAGTGCGCCTTACGAATGGCGTATTCTGCTTTTGCTAAAAATGAGTTTTTTGAAGTTTGATAACCTTCTGGTACATACAAATTTTGAGACTTAGGTATTGCATCAACCACTGAAAAATCAGCGACTACTTTTGCGGTTTCGGCACCCGCTAGCTTTTTGACTATATGGAGTGTAATCGTTACCCAAGACAGTGGACCACCCGCAGTAATAATCCCTCTATCATCAATTAATTCGCTGGCCCACTCTGCACTTGCTCTAGGGAATCGTTGTTTTAATTCATCATGTAACCACCATGTGGTGGTGCATCGCTTACCATTCAGAACCCCTGCTTCACCGAGCGCAAATACGCCACTGCATGAACCGCATACCAGTGCGCCTTGTTGGTAGCGCGCGCGCAACCAAGATTGCGTCTTCGAGTTGGTCATAATTTGTGGTGGGCAGCCTTCTCCATTGGGGATGAAGCCAGGTACTAAAATAGCATCGCAGTGATCAATGGAACCAAGATCAGAGTCAGCCTCAAAAGCTCGTCCGTGTCCATCTGTGATAGGCTTTCCATCATGGCTCGCCAATTTGACGGTTGGATTCCAGTCTACATTGCCAGAATCGCTATCTTCAGATTTTTGAAAAAAGTTCAAACCGCTTAATGCCATCATATCATTTATGCCCATTAGGGCTGATGGTAGTACGCCTTCAATAGCTAGAATCACAATTGTCGTCATAAATTAAGGTTTATCTGTGTTTGGCAAATATTGCACGTATAGTGTCTTTTTTGCCTATGCGGGTCAAGTGATTTTAAGGCATAGAATTGTGCTTCAATTCAAACATGAGGACAAAAAGATGAAAGTACCGAACCTAATGCGTAGCGCGACAGTTTATTTAGCAACATCGCTTTTTATTTTAACCAATGCATCACTATCACATGCTCAAAACACACTACACCAGGAGCCAACCATGAAAGAAGCAACTTATATTCCATTTACAGCTAAATCTGAGCAGGACAAAAACCTAGCTAATTTTCTGACTGAAGGCGCAAAGCTCGTCACTCAAACTGAGCCTAATACCTTATATTGGTATGCACTTAAAAAAACAGACGGTAGTTTTGGTATTTTTGATTTTTTCCCAAATGCAGCCGGTAGAGAAGAGCATTTCGTTGGGCAAGTGGCTGCTGCATTAAATGAGAATGCAGACATCTTAGTTGCCCAAGGCTGGGATAAAGGCGTTGTCGCTAATATCACTGATTCTGCTGTCTTATCATACAAAGAACCGAGTGAAAATTCGCTAAGCGCAACTCAAGCGACTTATATTGTGCTTAACGCACAAGCAGGCAAAGAGCAAGCACTAGAGGAGTTATTAACAGGGGCAGCTTCTGTTATCGAGCAAACAGAGCCAAAGACGTTGTTATGGACAGCACTTAAATTAAACGATAACACGTTTGGCATTTTTGATACCTTTACTGATGAAAGTGGCAGAGAAGCTCATTTTGCCGGCAAAGTTGCTGCCGCACTCAACGCTCAAGCTGACGACCTTGTTGTGGGAGGCTGGGAAAACGGTGTTCTACCCAATATT
Organism: Idiomarina sp. 017G; assembly: GCF_004362265.1. Taxonomy (NCBI): domain Bacteria; kingdom Pseudomonadati; phylum Pseudomonadota; class Gammaproteobacteria; order Alteromonadales; family Idiomarinaceae; genus Idiomarina; species Idiomarina sp. 017G. The sequence goes on from NZ_SNWT01000007.1 coordinate 136,858, forward strand.
CACAACTTTGAAGTTATCGCAGAAGCAGAAAAATAATTTTTAACCCCTAATTTGCTAAGTTACAATATGCCTAACAAGTTAATTGTGTGGGATGCGCTAAACGCGCACCCCACATTATGGTGTTAACTGTCTCTATCTATGAAAGTTGTAACCTGGAACTGTAATGGAGCACTCAGACGAAAGCTTGCAGAAGCAGATAGCTTGCGAGCTGATGTTTTGGTGGTTCAGGAGTGTGAAGACCCTGCGCTATCGACCCCCGAATATAGAGAGTGGGCCGGTTCTTACTTGTGGGTGGGTGAGTCCAAAAATCGTGGCATCGGAATTTTTCCCCGAAACGGTCATCGAGTTGAAAAATTAGATTGGAGGGGCAGCTTTTCCGTCCCTGGGCTGTTCAGCAAAAGTGAAACGCTGAATTGGAGCACGGAAGATCTCAGGCTTTTTCTCCCTTTTACTGTCAACAGAGATTTCACTGTGCTGGCTGTCTGGACGAAGGGGCGTAACGAAGAAGCCTTTGGCTACATGGGGAAATTCTGGAAGTACCTTCAGATTCACCGTGACGATCTTAGCGGGTCAAAGACAGTCATTCTCGGCGATTTTAATAGCAATGTGCGTTGGGATAAGCCGGATAGCTGGTGGAATCACTCAGACGTAGTTGCTGAGCTCGGAGATATGGGTTTCAAGAGCCAGTATCATCGAGTATTCGAGGAAGAGCAGGGTAGTGAAAGCAGTCCAACATTTTTCTTGCAACGGAACCGCGAGAAGGCGTATCACATTGATTATGTTTTTACCTCGTCAGACTTTTCCGAAGAATGTAATTTGCAGGTTGGTCAGCACGACGAGTGGATTTCAATAAGTGACCACGTCCCGTTGACGTTGGACATCAACAGTTAACAATCGGCTGCACAGCGACCGATTTTCCGCCGCTGCGCGGCTCCAAACCGGCGCGTGAGCCGGGCGTTAAATTTTCAATCGGGTTTAGTGATGAATATTGAGATCGTAGAAAAAGCAGATTACCTTAAGCTGATAGAAATCTGGGAAGCGTCGGTCAGGGCAACGCATGATTTTCTGGCTGAAGATGATCTACAGGAGTTAAAGCCGTTAATTCTGGAGCAGTATTTTGGCGCAGTTGATTTAAGGTGCGCTAAAAGCGGTAACGGTGAAATTCAGGGATTCAGTGGAGTACATGACGGTAATATTGAGATGTTGTTCATCTCACCTGATGCACGAGGGAAAGGCATTGGTGCCATGTTGGCGGCCCATGCTATCGAAGAGCTGGGAGCATCTAAGGTCGATGTAAACGAGCAGAATGAACAGGCGGTGGGTTTTTATCAGCATATTGGCTTTAAAGTGAGAGATCGGTCACCAGTCGATGGCCAGGGTAAGCCATATCCGCTGTTGCATATGGCGCTATAAAAATTTAACAAGGCCTGGCACGCGCGGCTATTTAACATAAGGAAATAAAATGTATCAGGGTAGCTGTTTGTGCGGTGCTGTAACAATAGAAGTACATGGTGGTATTGATTCAATTATTTACTGCCATTGCTCAATGTGTAGAAAAAGCAGTGGCACTGCATACGCGACAAATGGTTTTGTAGCTAAAGCGGGTCTCCTAATTAAAACTGGCGAGGAGCAAATTAATTATTATGAAATTGCTCCTGGCAAGAAACGGCATTTCTGTAGCGTCTGTGCATCGCCAATTTTTAGCAGTAACGACGAATCACCAGAACTATTACGCTTACGGTTAGGCATTTTAGATACTGATATTGTGGAGAGGCCGATATCGCACAATTTTGTATCTTCTAGCGCAAACTGGGATGCATATTGATGCAGAACTACCTCGGTACAATGGGCATGAACCAAGCCGTGCAGTTAAGAAGTAGAAGCAAAGAGTGCCAACAAACAAGTCTTATCGCCGGCAAAAGGCGCTGGCTGCGACATCAACCCGCTGCGCGGCTTTCCGCGCTAAATTTAGGCGTTTTACGGTTTATCGGGCGCGGGGGCCATTAAGCGTTTGCCTTTTACAAAGTTAGCGTTAATTCTTATTGCCGGAATATTCTTACTGCGTGGTGTTTTCTTTGTAGGGTTAATGCCAATGTTCCCAGAAAATAGCCCAACGTTTTGGTTAATTAGCTCAGGTATTTGTTTGTCTATTGGTGGGCTTTTTGCTTTAGGTGTTTGGCAGCAATGGTCAATTCTAGGTCGTAAGACTGCCTAACAATGTGTTGTACTAGCGGCCAGTCGCTCGTGTGCGCGGCGTTACGTGTATTGAAACTGGAGGCTCCGTGAAGCCTGAAATAAGGGATAAATTTTCGACATACCCTGACAAGGCGAAGAAGCAGCTTATAGCCGTTCGTCAGCTCATTCTTGACGTCGCAGAAGAAAACGATTTGGATACAGTTGAAGAAGCTCTTAAGTGGGGCGAGGCCAGCTACCTGGTAAAAGGCGGCACTGCGATTCGCTTGGATTGGAAGCCAAAGAGTCCGGATTCTATAAAGGTATATTTTCATTGTCAGACTAAATTGATCGAAACCTTTAGGGAAATATATCGAGATGAGTTTGAATATGAGGGTAAACGAGCGATCGTTGTACCTCTGGACGCCGATATCAAAGATGGGCCCCTAGGCCATTGTCTTCAAATGGCGCTGAAGTACCATAGCTTGAAACACCGTCCTCTGCTTGGAGCTTGAGATGACGGAAATACGCAACAAAACCATTAAATTCGTCCCCCTTCGGTTGCCCGGTTCCCGTTTCACTCGGTTGTTTATGTAGGCCGCTATATTTCTGGAGAAACAGTTTGAAAACAAAAGCTTTATTATTTGCCTTAACTTGTTTTGCATTCAGCTTAAACACAATGGCAAATGCTATAGATAACAAGGAAGAACTTGAAGCATTAGTTAATAGCTACGAAAAGCTCGCGATAGATGCGCAAGAATGCACGGATTCAAGTAACCTTAAATCTGCTCCCTGTAGAAAATTTATTAGAGTTTTTAATGACGGTGAAATCAATGATCGACTAGGTTCATTTGGAAATAACCTGGAGCTCTATATCAGTATCGATCAAGAAATGGCACTTAAAGGGATAATTGCAGTAGGCACCATAGCTGACACTTTAGGTTTTGTATTTGAAGAGCGAGCCGAAACTGTACAAAAGCGAAAATAACAATCGCATCAAAAGGGTGGCCTAACAGTTGGCTGGTGTTCATTCTTCGCTAATTTTAGCTAAGTGTTAGCCGCAGTTTATGCGGGGCGTTAGTTTTTAAGAGGGTTCTATGAAAAAGTTTTTAAAATTGAGCATTTTAAGCATTGCTTTTTTTGTAACGGGTTGCGCCAACATGATTGGATTTACAGGCGCAGATGCGGGCAAGAGAGTGGGCGACTGGGTTGAATACAATGTGAATCACCCCGGGCTAACCATCAGAATCATAGAGCCATACAGTGAAGAGTTGCTGCCAATTTCAACGGTAGGTAAAACGTCACCATCACCACTACGGCACACTGTTATTTTTGGCGCGCAATCAAATCAGCACAAATTGGAAATTATTGGTCGCTATAACAAAGAATTGTATCTGGACAATAAATTTTATGGTTCAGTTTGGTTTGGAGATATTTTAATTCGCGCCGGAAGTCTTTCAATAGACGGCAAGTTAGTAGCGGCAGTTGAAAATTAACAAGTGGTATAGCAATGAGCACACATAAGAAGGGTTATCACAAACGTATATTGTCGGAATGGTCGGCCAACTATGACCTAAAGGCAATGCAATGTGGAAGCATGTAATAATATCTAGTATTCAAGCCGCTTTTGTAGGGGCTATGCTACTCATTTTAGTTAGCCTGCCAGCGTTTGGCGGTGCAGCAACAATATTTGGTGTAATGGCATTTCCTATCGCACTTTTTTGGTGCCTTGCTTTGGCGTATCCATTAATTAAGCTTCGCCAGAATTCTCAGCTTTCAGAATATGCCTATTTTATGATTTATTTAGTTTCTGGGGCTATATTGGGTGCTCTCACGCCAGTGTTAATGTTTGGCACACCGTTCGGCCTTCAATCAGCCGCTTTTCTTAGTTTTTATGGTCTATGCGGTGCGGCGTGTGCCGTTAGTGCGTGGAACTATGTGCGTAAAAATGTCAGTTTATAACAAGGCTAAGCAGGGCTTCGCTTCAACCTTGTCGCTTTTCTTGAACCGATAAACAAGCAGCTAAAGATCTCAGGCATGGTGGGCGTTAGGAGAGTTTAAAAAATGATGGAGCTGTACTTTTTAGTCAGCGTCTTTGTAGGAATGGCTGTAATTGTTGATGGTGTTGTTTTATATAAAGCCAGAGGCGTTTGCTGGACAAACAAAATACAGTCGTTTACAACCACTATTGAGTTTTTATGGGTTATTGCCTCTATTATTGCTGTTTTTACGCTAGAGTTCTCACAGCTCCAAATATTAATCCCTTCTCTTTACGTCGCGCATAATATTTTTGGCTGGGCGTACGGCTCTTATCTTGTGTCAAAGTCACCTGAAGTGAAGAATGGTACAGAAGCATTGGTTATACCGTACTGGTATCTTATGTTTGGCTTAACCGTTGGTATCGTATTCAGCATAAGCAGTTTATGGGCATTCATACTCCTATAATCAATGGCTTAAATAATTAACATGAAAATGGAAACACTTAGGTACCCAAATGGCATTACAGGCAACTCCTTATAAAATCTCACTGGATATATCAGATACTGATCGCGGTGTTTACGAGAGTGTGAAATTTACTGTTGCACGCCATCCATCCGAGACAGAGCAGCGTTTAGCCTCACGAGTACTGGCTTATGCGATGTTCTATCATCCGCATTTAGCCTTTGGCCGGGGGTTATCCGATACCGATGAAGCGGCACTCTGGGAAATTGATCTCACCGGTGAAATTCAGCATTGGATTGATGTTGGCCTACCGGATGCTGCGCGGGTTATCAAAGCCAGTCGGCGTGCACCAAGGATGTCTGTAGTTGTGTATGGCAATGCGCGTTTGTGGCGAGAAAAAGTGCTACCGAAGTTTGCCCATTTAACCAACGTGAATGTGTTTGTTTTACCGCAAAATGAGCTAGCGGAAATTGCTGAAAAATTACATCGCTCAACACACTGGGGCGTAATGATAAGCGATGGTCAGCTGTATATCAGTGATGGTGATGAGCAGGTGATTGTTGCGCTTGAGTGTTGGCATGGTGAAATGCCCGAGGCATCGCTGTAGGTTAATGGGCATTACAAATAAGTGGTGCAGTGGTTCTTCGTTGCGGCTTTGAATGCACTCCAAAGCCGCGCAGCGTCATTTCGTTAACTTTCAGTCAGATAGCCAAGTTCAATCAGTGTTTCGCGGACTCGCTTTTTGATGTCTTTGGAGTTCCGTATAAAGTACCGCTGAACAGAGGTGTTTTCTGCGTCGACTTTATCCAGCATCTCGTCTTTAAGCTTACGTGCTACGTGAGCTGGCGCTAAAGGGTCAGTGACTAAACCGATAGTGTGACTGCCAAGTCTGCTTTGTATCGCCATTGTGTCCGCGTACCGGCCTGATTCAGTTACTTTGGTATAAACTTCGTTAGCTGGCAAATCATAGATGTCCGCATAAATTTCACGTAATTCGTCGAGGCCTTCCTGCAGTTCCTGATCGGTGTAATCTCGCATACTCATCGCGTGCTCTACTGAAAGTTCCGCTGTGGTCAGCGGGTTGATAACACCGTCGTAGATGTCGCGGGCTCCAACGGCTACGGTTTCCCAATACGGAGCCATTGTTTCTGTAATTTTAGGTAAATGGTCTTTTCTAGGCCAGGATGCGATTAAGTTGTAATCTAGGTGAGGAGCTTCGGACTCCCAGCTTAGCTCGTAACTACCGTCGGGATTGGTTGTGGTAACAGGGTCTTTAGAGCTGCAACTGCCGGTTCTCTTTAAATCGGCGCAGACTTCCACGTTGCCGACTCCTTTTTCAAATATAACCTTGCCGGATACTTTAATGGTGCGGGTTTCAGGTTCATTACTAGGCTGTTCAGTAGCGCTTTCATTGCTCTGAACTTGAGTCTCTTTAACTTCGGTTTCTGAATCGGAGTCGTTGCAACCAATTCAAATATAACTTTGCCGGATACTTTAATGGTGCGGGTTTCTGGCTCGGCACTCGCCTGTTCAGTCGGGCTTTCATTGCTCTGAACCTGAGTCTCTTTAACTTCGGTTTCTGAATCGGAGTCGTTGCAACCGATTAAAACCGTACTCATTAAAATAAGACCAAAAAGTTTTGTTGGCATTTCAAAATCCTTTCGAAACAAAATGTAAGTATGTATATTCACATAGCGTAGTGGAAAGTAAAAGTTAAGAAAGCGTTAAGACAAGATGCCAGATGAAATTGGAGTTCAAAATCAAACATGCAAAATTCAAATAATGTTGTCGGCAAGCAGAGTAGTTACGACGAGCCAATGAATTTACCTGAAGAGAGGGTTAAGTCGTTTATTTCCCATTGGTATGAACAATGGTTGCAAGCCGAGGCAAAAAGCGAGACTGAAAAGAATAACGATCAGGGGTTTGATTTTGGCTACTGGCGTGATCTTATGTCCGCTGTCGATAAAGCTCACTTTGTTGCCGGCAGTGGTTCAGGGTCTGACAATTCGTTTGGGCCCGCCGACTACGACCCGAATAACGAAAAAATCATTGAATGTGATATTCAAGGCGACTTGGCTCAACTGCTTACCGAGCTGCATCAAGATGAGGGTAGGCCTTCAAATTATCATGCCTACGAGCTCAAGTTAGATGCAGAAAAAGACTGGAAAATAACGCGGATACATACTCTTTTTCATCCTCCCAAAAGCCCGGTTATTGCCCCTGAACAACATGCTGATATTCTTGCTATGTCGAGCTCCGCTGCTCCCCTTATGAATAAACAAGAGAATTTAAACCTTAATGAACAGACTCTTTTTCAGAAAAACCGGCGTGTCACAATCCCGCATTTAGATGAAGGAGAGACAAAACTGGAAGAGGTTGGAAAGCTCCAAATTAGCTCAGGTATTCTCGGGATTCTAGATTTTGGCTATGATATTTACCGGTTTGAACCGCTGCAACGGAGGGTAACGCCGGGCGAGTATCTTGTTGAAACGGTAACCACTCATGATCGAGTCGCTGGTATTCGGGTAAAGCTAAGTGAAAGCGAGCAGGCAGTAAAATGGTACGCGGCGAATACACCGAGCGGTAATGGAGTTTATGGTGTCGACGCTGGAAACTTGGCTATATTCGATGTTGCGAACCTTGTGGAACTAAGCCATTTGAGAAAAGAAAAGCTCTTTAACGAATGGAGCCTGGAGGGGAAAACAGAGCTGTTATCAATGACCGGGCAAGATGACTGCGTTATTTGCACCAGCGGTTTCGGCGATGGCGCTTATCCCGCATTTTGGGGCGTTAATGAGCAAGATGAAGTGGTCTCGCTGTACATTGATTTCATGATCCTTGTGCAAGAAACCGAAAACGGCTCATATGAGTCGATTTAAAATATTCTGTCAGTACTTTGCAGCCTTTGAACAAACCGCTTATATTGGAAGCAGCGCTTAATAGGAAGAGGTAAGTCATTGCAACATGCATTGTTAGTGGTGAATCCTAAGAGTCGGAATGGTCACTCTGAGGTGCTAACAGAAGCTATCGATTTGCTCAGAAACTCCGGCATTGAGGTAGAGGTTTGCGTTACTGAGAGTGCATCTCATATGGCTTCCTGCATCGAAAATTACCGTGAGCAAGATGGTGTAGTTATTGTTGCCGGTGGCGATGGAACTATCAGCTCTGCGTTAGAGTCAATTTATAAAAGCAAACAAACCTTAGCCATTTTACCTATGGGTACGGCGAATGATTTTGCGCGGTCGCTGGGGCTGCCACAGGACGTTGTCCCGGCCGTACAGGCTATCATTGACGACGAGCGGGAACGCATAAACCTGGCAAAGGTGAACGGTAATTACTTTGTGAATGTTGCTCATGTTGGCTTAGGCGTAGAGGTAACCCGCGAGCTGACATCAGAAATGAAGAAATATTTCGGTGTGTTTGCTTATCTGGGAGCTTTTACCAGCGTAGTTAAACGCAATAAAAGTTTTAAAGTCGCTATAAAAGCAGATGATTGGGAAGGCTCAGTAAGAGCTATTCACCTGGCGGTGGGTAATGGTCGCTTTTATGGTGGAGGGAATATTGTCGATGATGACTCCACGTTGCTGGATGGACAACTGAATTTATTTTGTTTGAAGCCAATACGGTGGTGGCGGTTGCTATTGCTGGGGGTAAATTTCCGTCACGGTAATTTAGGAAAGGCAGAGCGCGTGGTCTGTAAAAAAGCCCGGGAAATTAGTATTAAAACTTCCAGACCCAAACAGATTCAGGCCGACGGCGAGTTTAAAACCGATACTCCGGCTGAGTTTGAAGTGATCCCAAAGGCGATTGAAGTTATTGTTGGCGATATGCCAGTGCCAAATAAAAACAAGGAATAATATGTCGATATTACGCACAGATAATCAGGCCGATAGCATGGAAATGCTGAAGTTAGTCATTGAGACAAAGGATTACTACCGTGAAATAGCGAAGGTGGTTGAAGATGATAACCTTGCTAACGAGCTTGATAGCATTGCCAGTGAAAGAGCCTCCTTTATTGAGCCGTTTGAAAATATCGTTAAGGATCTCGGCGAGCTGCCGGCTAAACCCGACCCTGATAAAGAGCTGATGCAAATAATTGAAGGGGAACTCACTCAGTTTTTCTCTGCGGATTCTAAAACCGCTATTTTGGATAAGTGCCTGCAGGAAGATGAAGAGCTGGCATCTTTGGTAAATAGCACCAAACTGGGCGAAAAGTCGGCGGAGTATCAGGAGCTACTCGACGCGTTGGCTGAGAACCTTAGTGACACCAAAAAATCAATTCAGGCGTTAAAAGATTAGTATGTAACCTGGCAGGCAATTGAATGCTCTAACCTACAATTCAGAACCACTCAAACCTAAATTCCTACCGTTCACGCATTCCTTGTTTGTATCTGCCGGGCGGCTGGGCTAGCTTAGCTGTCAGTTTCCTAACGGTACTGACGTATGACTTTCAATAAAAAAGAAAAACTGTCGATATCAGCACTGCTGATTATTCTCTATTTAATACCTGCAGGGCTAGAGTGGTTAGAGTTTGATAGTGAAAACTTACACGTTATTGCGATAAGCCTGCCAATTTGGCTGGCCTTTTTTTACCTCGGCCCGTTTTGGTTGTTCTACTGGGCTCAACAGAACAAGCATGTTGCCCGCTTACATGTGGTGGCGCAGGGCGTGTTGTACGTTCTGATGATGTTTGCTGGCGCCAATATCGTCGGCAGACTGCATGCGCTGGCGTTTCCGCAGTACCAGTTTCCGATAAAGGAGCAGGGGCTGTCGGCATTTCTGTGGGGTGTGTTCATCTTCTCGATGACGCACATGTACCTTTTATATCAGCGCTTTGTTCAGGAGCAACGGTTGCGTAAAGAAGCTCAGCTGGCTGATTTGACCAGCCGTTTAAATCCCCACTTTCTGTTCAACTCGTTGAACACCATTTCCGCGCTTATCCACTCATCACCTGACAAAGCCGACGATGTATTGCATAAACTTTCCGACATACTGCGTTACTCCGTTGATCAGCAAAACAAGTGGGTGCCGCTGGAGCAGGAGCTTGCTGTTTGTGAAACCTATTTAACGGTTGAGAAGGCAAGGTTCACCGACAATTTGAACATTAGCTGGCAAATTGCGTCTTCGGTGGATACGCGGCAATTGAAGGTGCCGCCGTTGTTACTGCAACCGCTGATTGAGAACGTTATGAAACACGTGAAGCGCCGACCTATTGAGTTGATCATTAGCGTGCAAGTGGAGCAGGGCAAGTTGATATTCAAAGTAAAAGACAACGGTAAAGGTTTTTCTGAGCAGTCGTTGGATGAGCAATCTAGAGCTGGTAAGGGTCTCAATATTGTAAAACAACGTGTTGATATTGCAGGTGGTGAGCTGTCGCTTTGTAACGATACGTCAGAGCATGGAGGTGCGGTGTGCGAAATCACCTTACCCATTCACGCCTGCGTGTAATTATTGTCGAAGATGAAGCGCCCGCGCGCTCGAAGTTAAATACGCAGCTCTCGCAAATGGAAGGCGTTGAAGTTGTTGCGGAATGTGCTGATGCTCCTCAGGCAATACACGGCATTAATTCACTTAAGCCAGATTTGGTTCTGTTAGATATTGAGCTGGGTGAGTTGTCAGGCTTTGACGTGCTTGAAGCAATAAAGCACCCGTGCCATGTGATATTTACCACGGCTTACAGCCAGTATGCCGTGAAAGCATTTGAGAAACAGGCCTTAGATTATCTACTGAAACCCTTTGATTTGCCGCGACTGCGTCATGCTTTAGAGCGCGTAGTATTAGCGCAGCCCCAGGTTGCAGAACCCGCTACAGTGCAGCTCACTGCGAAAATCGGCGATAAAATACGCATGCTGCAATCGTCCGATATTCGATTTGTGAAAGCCTCACAGGGACTGGTAGTAGCGCAATGCCTTGAGCGCGAACACCATTTGGATGCAAGTCTGGAATCACTGTTGAGCCAGTTGCCAAGTTCCTTTTTGCGGGTGCACCGCAACAGCATCGTAAATATCCAACATATTCATCAAATAGAAAAGTGGCAAAACGGTGCGCTTTTACTTCGTTTTGAAGGCATAAACGACACCATTACGACCAGCCGACGTGGCGCTGCAACACTAAGAAAATATCTTAACTTATAACCGGAGAACAATATGAAAAAATTAGGGTTATTCGTCGCGTTGTTTATAACCACGCAGGCTTTAGCAAGCGACTTTGTGATAAACAATGTGTTGTTGCCAGACTTTCAGACACGCGAGTTAACGCCCGTTAACATTGAAGTTGCGGACGGTAAATTCAAACAAATTGTGGATAGCTCGGTCCCCTTGTCGCATGCCGATGTGCGTGACGGTAAAGGGCAAGTGATAATGCCTGCCTTTATCGATATGCACTCTCACAGCATGGGCAATTCATCGCTGGATCGTAGCGACTATCAATACATCGGTATACGCGGCACCGCGAATGCCATGTTGTATGCCGGAGTGCATGGCTGGCTCGATTTATATAGCGATGAGAATGATATTTTCGAGTATCGAGATCAGCAATTTACAGAGGAGCGCGACGAAGCCTACGTGTTTGCCGCAGGTCCCTGCTTTACCGTGCCAACCGGACACTGTGACTTTGGTGAAACGCGATTGATCAGCACACCAGAGGAGGCGGTTGCAGAGCTGAGAGATTTAAGCGGCTCCAAGCCTAATGTGGTGAAAGTTGTATTTGATAATGCCGGCAGTAAACCCACTATTGATAAGGCTACGCTTAAGGCTTTTTTGAACGAAGCAAGGCGTCTAAATATTAAGTCGGTGGTGCATATCGGTTCCTGGAGTGATATTCGCAAGGCCTCAGAATTAGGCGCTGATGCTGTTACCCATTTGCCCTGGCACGCTATGCCTGACGATATTCCCGAGCTATTGGTAAAACAGGGTACTGTCATTATTCCTACGGTGAGTGTTATAAACGAGCTACTGTATTTGCACGACTCAGGCTCCGATGAGCTTGCAGCCTCTGTACTTTCCGTTCCAATGACGGACGCATTAGTCGAGGAAGATCTGTTGAGCGACTACCCGATAACCGCAGAAAATAAAGTGTATTTTGACTGGGTTGCAGGGATAAAGGCAGATGGCGCTCTCGAAAACCGGAACGATGCGATTAAGCGTTTAGATGCCGCTGGAGTCAATATACTGGTTGGATCCGACGGTGGCAATTTCGCCGTATTCCAGGGCGTAGGCTTCCATCGAGAAATGTACTTTTTGCAGCAAATGAGTATGTCTCCCTGGGATATTGTGTTGGGCTCCACCCTTAAGGCCTACGAGTTCCTCGGCGTAGACTGGGGAATTGAAGAAGGTCGTCCTGCGCACTTCACTCTGCACGACCGCCGTATTTTTGAGGACTTAAGCCTTTCAACTGAGGTGGAGGACATTTACCTACACGGCAGAAAAGTGAGTCGAGAACCTATGCTGAATTACGCCAACCCAGGGTTCTTTCAGTACATGAAGTTGTTTTTTGGGTTTGAGGTGTAGGAGAGCGCAAAAAAGTACTGCAAAACGGTGCATAAAAGGTCAGAATTAGAAGATACCGGATGCAAAAAATTACCGTTTAGGCAGGGAAAGACGTTGTCACAACAACAAAAACAATACGACATACATTGGCTGACGGGACAGTTTTGCGATTCCAGCAAGGAGTCCCGGTATCGCAACTCGATTAAAACGCGGGTACGTTTCGAGTCGCGCTTTGCATAGCTTGCCGTTATGGATTAATCAGCATTGATATCTAAATTACCTAAATGGATTGAGTATGGGGCGTTTGTGCTGGCGTTTATAGCTGGCTGCATAAACGCTATTGGCTTGCTTGGTTTTGAGCACCAGGCGGTTTCTCATGTTTCAGGTACTGCCACTTTGTTTGGTACCAGTATGCTGTCGGGCTCTTTCGATGAGGTGCTGCATTTGGCCGGTGTGTTGTTCTCGTTTTTTGTCGGTGCCGGTCTGTCTGGATATCTATTGCACGGCACACAGCTAAAGTTAAGCCGTCGTTACGACATTGCTCTCGCAGCTGAATCACTGCTGATATTTGCTTCGTTTTACTTACTGTCTGAAGGATCATTTTACGGTCATTTCACCGCATCATTAGCCTGCGGTATGCAGAATGCCCTGGCAACGACGTACAGCGGTGCCATTGTACGGACCACGCACCTCACCGGTATTTTTACTGACTTAGGCATTATGTTTGGATCGGTTATGCGCGGCAAAGCTTTCGATAAAAGAAAAGCGGTATTGTTTGGATTAATCATTGCCGGCTTTGTTACCGGAGGAACATCCGGCGCCTATCTGTTCATGTTATTACAGTTCCAGGCGTTGTTAGTACCAGCCGTTATTTGTCTGGCGCTCGCTTTCTTGTATCGTGTGCATTATAGAAAATCAGGCCAGCATAAATAAACTCGCCTAAAAGGTGGCTATGTGCCGCTGGAGCTTGGGTGGGTTAATATTCTGAAATGAATTAATTAGGGGAAGTCATGCACGGAGAATATAAAGTACCAGGCGGTAAGTTAGTCGTTGCTGATGTTAATTTAGAAGATGGTTGTCTGAGTGAGGTCAGTATTTCAGGCGACTTTTTCTTAGAACCTGACTCTGCGCTAAACTTAATCAATGAGGCTTTAACCGGACTACCCGAAACATCAAGCCATAAAACGCTCGCTGCCGCAATTGATGAAGCACTTGATGAAGACGTAATGATGTTTGGTTTTTCCGCCGAAGCTGTTGCTACAGCTGTACGACGTGCCTTAGGTAAGGCGAGCAGCTGGTTAGATCATCAATTTACTCTTATTCCACCAGTAACACTGCCCGCAGCAGAGCATGCCGCGTTAGACGAAGTGATAGCCGATTCAGTTGCCAAAGGTTTACGAGGCCCAACATTAAGATTTTGGGACTGGGACGATTCTGTGGTGGTGATTGGTTCTTTTCAGTCAGTAAAAAATGAAGTGGATATGGCCGCTGCGAAAGAGGCCAATGTGCAAGTTGTGCGCCGGGCGACAGGTGGTGGCGCTATGTTCATGGAACCCGGTAATTGCATTACTTATTCATTAACGGTACCCACCTCATTAGTTGATGGCATGAGCATTGAAAAGTCTTATGAATTTTTAGATGCCTGGGTTTTGGCTGCGTTAGCTGAGGTTGGTATCAAAGCCTACTATAAACCGCTAAATGATATAGCTTCTGCGCAAGGCAAAATAGGCGGAGCAGCACAAAAACGCTTTGCCAATGGTGTTGTCGTGCATCATGCGACTCTCGCTTATGATATCGACGCCAATAAAATGCTACAGGTATTACGTACTGGCCGTGAGAAACTCTCGGATAAAGGCATTACCAGTGCCAATAAACGAGTTGACCCTATGCGTAGCCAGACAGGCTTAACCAGAACCGCGATTATTGATGCTTTTATGAATCAGTTTACCCAGGCTTATCAAACCCAGGTCGACGACTATTTACCGCAAGAATTATCCGCGGCAAGAGCTCTGGTAGAAACAAAATATTTGACGGAAGAATGGTTATACAAGGTAACTTAAACATGGGAAGTTATTATGATTACCTTCCGTCCAGCTAAGAACCTGACTAACGCTGCAGAGCTGACCCTTGCCAATACGTACACAAAAAAACTCTCTTCACAGACATAAAAGTCCGCGCTCCATGCTGTCTAGATCGCTATGTTTAGTTTAGAGTATTTGCATGCTTTTAAAATATACCCTAACGGAGTATACTTTGATTTATAAGACAAAGGAATTTGCTTCTTTAATGAAAAAAGAAGCAATGTCTGACGAAGATCTGATTAATGCTTGCAAGGAAATGAGTAAAGGTCTTATTGATGCAGACTTAGGCGGTAATGTTTATAAAAAGCGTATTGCCTATAGCAATAAAGAAAAACGCGGCGGGTATAGAACAATTGTTGGTGCTGTTATAGGTAAAAAGTACTTTTTCCTTTATGTGTTTGCGAAAAATAAAAAGACTAATATCAGTTCTAAAGAGAAGGTTGCTTTAAAAGAGCTAGCTAGAATGTTTATCAGCTTTGATAAAAAGCGGTTAGGTAAGCTTGTCAAAGAGGGTGAGCTTATCGAGGTAGGTGATTTATGAGTGATATTTTAAAGTCTGTTCATAAAACGGCTAAGGGTTTGAAAAACTCGGGTGTAATAGATAAGACAACGATGCGCAAGTTTGATGCGTTATGCTTGACCACTGTCCATGAATTTTCCGCTGAACAGGTTAGAGCTCTTAGACTGAAATATAAGTTATCACAGCCCGTATTCGCACAATATTTGAATGTCAGCGATAAACTGGTTAAGAAGTGGGAGCAGGGCGACAGTAAGCCACGCGGAGCGGCGCTTAAAATGCTTTCTATTGCTGAAAAAAAAGGTTTAGAAGTTATTGCTTAAACTAATTTGGAACCCTAAGAATGTACGTACCAAAGCATTTCGAGGAAGATGACAACGCAAAGTTGCACCAATATATTCGCGATTACGGTTTTGGCATATTAATTGTTGCCGATGAAGATGGCATTGAGGCAAACCACCTTCCTTTTCATTTAAGTCGCGAAGAAGGCGAATCTCTAGGAACGCTTCAGTGTCACGTGGCACGTAATAACTCGGTATGGCAGCGCCTTAAAAATGGTGGTCGCGTGTTAGCCGTTTTTCAGGGACCGGACGGTTACGTTTCTCCTTCGTGGTATCCCTCTAAAGCAGAATCAGGGCGAGTTGTACCAACTTGGAATTATCTGGCTGTGCATGCGGCAGGTAAAGCGAGAATCGTTGAAGATGCAACTTGGCTAAAGCAGCATTTAATGAAACTAACAGATCAGCACGAGTCAGGAATGAAAGAGCCCTGGCAGGTAAATGATGCCCCTGAGGACTTCACCGACCGCTTAGTTAAGGCTATTGTTGGTATAGAGATAGAAATTGAAACCCTGACCGGTAAATTGAAAGCGAGCCAAAACTTGCCGGAACGAAATAAAGCAGGAGTTAAAGCAGGTCTTGAAGGCAGTGATCAACCGCAGAGCTGCGCGATGTCTAAATTCGTTAGTTAGTAAAAGCTGATTTTAGCGATTCGACTGCGGTATCAGTGTACTCTCTGTCATTAAATCGTCATGCCATTGACACATTCATTCGATAGCATCCGGCCTCGTGATTAAACACCAACACAGAGCGTTGCTATATGTCCGTAACCCGAGTCTTATCTGTTATTTCCTTGCTAGTATGCATGACCTTAACCAGCGTTTTTGCTAATGGTGCTGAGGCTTCTCGTTCTGACGACAGTCTGGTATTGAAGTTTGCTGTACTGGGTGATGCTGAGCCTAAACCCAAAGCAGAATTCCCGGGTGTGTCAGCGGCCGTTGATGATGTAAACAAATTGGCGGAAGACGGCACTATGGATTTTGTTGTCGGGGTAGGTGACATTGCGCATAAAGGCACGGTGATTCAATACGAAAACGTGACACCGGTACTGCAGCGCCTGAGCCTGCCGTTCTATCCTATTATGGGCAACGAGGAGCATGGCTCTACTGTAGAGCGCTACCTGAAATATGCGAACTTGTGGAATGACGGTAAAATTTCCATAGAGAAACCAAGCTATGTTCTGGAGCGCGACTCTGTTGCTTTGGTGTTCGCTTCTCCGGATTTCGGTCGGGATTTTGGCGACGAGGGCATTGCCTGGATGAAGGAGCAAATAGAGCGTTTGGCTCCGAAACCTGTACTGCTTGTTGTTCACGGTGCACAAACGGGTGTGTACCCTGAAAATGCAGATAAAGGTGTGACGCACGAAGGGTTTAAAGGCATTGTTGCGCAACCGAATTTAGCAGCAGTGATATCGGGCGATTTGCATATGGATATGGAACGGGTTAATCATTCTAAGCAGATTGATGGTGTTCATTATTTACATATGCCTGCACTGGAACGTACAAAAATACCGGACGAAACTCGTCACACACCGATGTTTCGTGTGTTCAGTATTTTTGATGACGGACAGGTACTGGTAGAAACCTACCAGGTAGACGTTGAAAAACCGCTGGCGCGGCATGAATATCGGTTTGAACTCCCTGATAAATAATGTTTTAAAAAGCCTGTCGGAATAGTTTCCGGCAGGCTATTCTCTATATTTTTTCCCATCAACTAGCCTTTCTGATAAGTTGTAAAGATAAAGCAAACCTTCCCCAAAGTGCCTGAAGTATCGATAATATAAACAACTTCAACTATCTCATTAAACGCACAAGGGATTGTAATGACAGACTTCAAAATGGATGAAAAACTACCTAACTCTTTGCGATGGTTTTTGAGCCAAAACCTGCATAACTTTGCTCCCTGGATCCTGTTGGACAGAAACTCTCAATACGAATTTATTACCGAAGGTGTTGGGGGAGGAGGAGCCGGCACGGGAAAGGTTTATGTTTTTGCTCGCCGTGAAGATAACGGTAATTTTGCCGGGTTGGAAATAATTGCGAATAAAATTACTGATAGAGTGGTTTGCTTTCATCCATATGCTTTGGCCGGCGAATCGGAATTGAGCTGGAACGTCGTTAACGCAGTATACGAGGATGTATTCGTATTTGTGGGGAAGCAAGTTATGCCGGACATGCAGGCGATGGCAAGAGAGAAAGACGCCGCTGATTTATTCTGGAAAGAATAAAGGCGAGCTAACGTATTAACTACAAGGAGGTTTTATTTATGTCTTCACCGCAGGTTGGAGTGGGTGTTCTTATCATTCGAAATGGTCGTGTACTTCTGGGTAAAAGGAAAGGCGCTCACGGCGCTGGTACCTGGTCTGCGCCAGGCGGACATCTTGAATTTGGCGAGTCGATTGAAGACTGTGCACGACGTGAAGTTCTGGAAGAAACCGGGCTGGAACTCACAACTGTTCGGAACGGGCCTTTCACCAACAACGTGTTCCAGGCAGATAATAAGCACTATGTAACCATTTTTGCGCTGGCGGAGCCTTTGAACGGAGAAGCTAAAACTCTGGAGCCTGATAAGTGCGAGGGTTGGGACTGGTTTGACTGGAATACGCTTCCGCAGCCGTTATTTCCGCCATTAAAAACGCTTATTCGTGAGGGATACACTCTTACCGACTGGCTTTGAATTTAAAAGCTGTATGCAGTTGAGCAAAAAAGCTACCAATAATTGGTAGCTTTTTTGTTGTAGTCTGACTTATTCCGTAATCTAAATTAAAACGAGTAACGCACGCCCAATGCAAATGTGCGTGAATAAATGGCGTTATTAAAATTGAACAGATTATCGTTGTCTTAAACCGGTGTTTTGTGCAGTTCCGCCAGTGTGTGCTCCAGAGCATGTCTGGCGTTGACTAAAAGCGTCTGCATTTCTTCACGGGCGACTACCGGGCTCTGCTCTTTAATGGCCATGAACACTGCTTTATGACCGGGTAGTGAATCGACATATTCTTCCGCTATAGCACTGCTTAAACGAAATGAATTTTCCAGAGCAGTTTCAATGGTTACACCTAACGACGCCATAAATTCGTTATTAGTGGCTTCCAGTAAAGCTAAGTGAAACTCTAAGTCGCTTTTGTACACAGCGTCAGTACCAATTTGAGCCTCTTCCATTGCCTGGTAAGCTTCAGTTAATGCGGCTAACTGCTCGTCAGTACGGTGCATAGCTGCCAGACTGGCTGCATTAGGCTCAATAATTTCCCGCATTTCATACAGCGACATGTAAAACTTCGTGTCTGGGTTGCTGCTAAAACACCAGCGCAAAACTTCCGCGTCAAACATATTCCAGTTTTTACGCGGACGGACTCTCGTGCCCAGTTTCGGACGGGATTCGATTAGCCCTTTAGCGGTTAACAGCTTAAAGGCTTCACGTAATGCTGTGCGCGATACACCCAGCTCTGCACCAATGTCATTTTCATTCGGGATATACTGACCAGGCAAATAGACGCCACCCACGATTCGAGAACCCAGTTCCTGAGCAACCCAGGAGTGGATACTTTGTGGTCTGCTTCGGGTTGCGCTTTTCATGTGTCTTCCCTTGCATGTGGTGATGATGCGATTTTGTTCATATTAGCGTTTTTTCTCTGTAAGCGTAACCCGAATGAAATAGTGAGTGTAAATAAATGTAATTTTTGTACCTAAAGCTGGTGTGATGCATGCAAGTTAGTCTAAATACTCTAAGCTTTATCCAAAAAATGACTAACGGGCGTGCGCGCCCACTTAAAGGAGAAAATTATGTCACGGATTTTACTATCAGGCATGCTGCTTCTAGCCTGCTCATTCTCGGTTTTGGCTAATGACCTGAAACCGGGGTTATGGGAAATTACGTCTTCAATGGAAGGAGAGGGTATTCCTAAGCAGCTTACGCGAGAACAAAGCTCGCAGGAGTGTCTCACAGCTGAGGAAGGTAGCGATATGGTCGCTACTATGCGCAAACGTTGGAATGAGACCGGGTGTAAGGATATGGATATCTCCCGGGATGGAGATAAAATTGAAGTTGCGGCGTCGTGCGAAGCCGGTGGGCGCACTACGGAAGTCGATGCATTGATTACGGTGCACAGCAACGAACATTATTCCAGTGAGGTTACAACCACTAACGATAGCTCAGTAACCACCTATCGAGAAGCTTCCTGGGTATCGTCGGAGTGCAAGCAATAAGGGGTTCTAGGGATTTTCCCCTCTAAAGTAACATAAATCGCCACAACCCTCGCAGTTAATGGCTTGTGGAGCTGGGTTACCTTTCATTTTAGACTTCATTTTCAACAATAGGCCTAGTTATTTCCTGTAAATCAGGTAGTTTGCGGTTACTAGCGAACTGATAAGTGCCGCTCAGATTAATGTTCTGCCATGCAACGGGTGATACTTGTCGAGTTATTGCTGCTTTTTCCTCGTCACCAACTTCTTCAAAGTGCAGTAATAGATGACTTAGGATCATCGAGTTAAAGTAGATAATAGCATTTGCCGTCAAACGGGCACACTCGTTCCAGACGACTATTTCTGATTCGTTTTTTCCACGGAACTGGTCACGATTGACCGATGCAATAGCTCGCCTGAGGAAATGCCAGGCTTCGCCTCGGTTCAGTGCTCGTTGAACATATTGGCGCAGACTTGCATCATCAATATAATCAAGTAAATATTGGGCTTTGATGAGCCTATTATATTCCGTTAATGCTTGTAATATAGGGTGTCTAGATGGATAACCAGATAATTTGCGTACTAGCAATGCCTGTGTTGTGCGTTTTTCTTGAAGGGATAACACAATACGCTGAATATCCTGCCAGCCTTCTTCAATCACATTCATTTTTATCGGCTTTTTCAGCGCCAGATGCGTGTTTCCGTCGTCGCTTTCAGTTACGTTAAATAGGTCATTGATCACACTGGTGAACTGAGCATACCTAGGCGCAAAACTATAACCGCATAAATCCAATAAGGCATAATTAACATGATTAACACCATGGGTGTCGGTTGAGAGGACATCTGGCTTAAGATCACTAGTATTAGATTGTAGTAAGTCGTAAATATAATGGGACTCATGCTCATTAGATCCTATGATACGGGCATTTAACGCACTATGATTGGCAACTAACGTCATGGCCGTAATACCTTTGTTGGTGCCGAAGTATTTCGAGGAGTAGCGAGTTTTAAAAGTCTCAAGGTGAGTTTCAAATTTTTGCCCATCGGTACTGGCGTGCAGGACGTCTTCTTGGATGTGATAGTGGCGGAAAATAGGGAGTGCCGCTACTGCGTTATTGATGATATCACTAGCCTCTTGCAAGGTTTCAGGCCTAATATAATTAGCTTGTATAGTGCTTAGATGCTCATAACTGCGATCAGATATTTGTGCCATCCCATATACGCCGCGATGTGTCGCATTCGCAATTAGAATAGCCAATAAATCGGGTATCCGGAATTTCTGGTTGATAAAATGCCAAAGATGTAAAGAAGAAAATCTTTCTCAGCGGATTATCTGATTGATCCTCTTCAGCCTACTCTACTGCCAATTTTCTGTTTCCACCTTCGCCTGAGTCTTCATAGCGATGCTGACTAGGGAGGACAGCGAGAGCTGGGCAAGCGTCAAAGCGGTTCTGGTTCATGCGCAATCCGGACACCTGCACAACATTCCTCTTGTAAGAAACCGATCAAATTCTCTAGGTGCCCATACTCGGGTATACAGACAATCGTGCGGCTATGTTTCTCCTGCCGGATCAGCCCTACCTTGGCCATGCGCGCAAGGTGATGTGATAGCGTCGAAGCAGGAATACCCAGCCCCTTCTGGATATCTCCGACCGAAGCCCCATCATGGCCAGCTTTGACCAGAAAGCGGAACACGGACAGTCGGTGACTATTCCCTAGCTCAGCTAAGCTGGCTGCAACCTTTTCGCGATCCATAGCACGCCCCAATAATTCGATGTTTCTAGAATTATAGTTGACAGGTCGGATAAACGCAAGTAGGCTGCGTACATCATTTCGATAAAACTAGAAATATAGGAGTAATATTGAATGTCACCTCAACTCCAAGACGCTCTAGGCATGTTCGCCTTTCTCGCTATCGAGCTATCGGTTTTATTCATTGGCATTAGCTTGCTGGTCGGAGTTCTTCAACGTCACATCCCACCATCCAAGGTGGAAGCGTTACTGACTTCCAGTGGGAAGCGAGGCTATTTTCTTGCTGCTGGTTTAGGAGCTATAACGCCCTTCTGTAGTTGCTCGACTATCCCCATGTTGAAAGGGTTGATTCGGGCACGGGCCGGTTTTGGGCCGATGATGGTGTTTCTTTTCTCATCTCCGTTGCTGAATCCTATCGTCGTCGGCCTGCTGGTTGCCACGTTTGGATGGACACTTACTGCTATCTATGTGCTCGCCGCTTTGGTGGTCGCGGTAGGTGCCGGATGGCTGCTTCACACGCTTGGCTTCGAGCGTTATGTGCGCCGGACGGCGACACAAGAGAGCAGTGGATGTAGTTCATCAGCAAGCCCGTGCAGTGCTACATCGACCGCATCGAGTTGCGGCACCAACAGCTGCGACACCACTCCGAAGACGGCTTCTTGCGGGGCTGATAGGAAGACAACAGTCTCTACGTCTAGCGAATGCTGTGACAGTCAACCCACTGTCACGGTTAAGAAAGAAGGGAAGTACAGTGGTGTGTGGCGGGAAGCTTGGTCGGACTTTATCGATGTGTTGCCTTACCTGCTCATCGGTATTGCGATTGGCAGCGTGATCTATGGTTTCATGCCCACTGACTTATTGGAGCAGTATGCAGGCCCAGATAATCCCTTTGCCATTCCAGTTGCCGCTGTCATCGGCGTGCCGTTGTATATTCGCGCTGAAGCCGTCATACCTCTGGCAGCGGCTCTGATGGCCAAAGGCGTGGGTGCCGGGACGGTGCTAGCGTTGATCATCGGCAGTGCCGGAGCCAGCCTGACTGAGCTCATTCTGTTGCGCTCTTTGTTCACGCTGAAGCTTTTAGCGGCGTTTTTAGCAGTCATTTTTGCTATGGCGATGATTGCCGGTTACGCCACCTACCTGTTTTTCTGATCAAGGCGGGAGATGATTAATTCGTTAAGCCTTCCTGGGTACCAGTTGGTGGATTCTGATGAGCAGAATGAAGACATACATTTTCGGCTTGAAGCACCTACACCAGTAGCCTGCGAGGGGTGCGGCGTGCAGGGTGAGTTCGTGCGGTTCGGCAAGCGTGATGTTCCCTATCGTGACCTGCCCATCCACGGCAAGCGGGTCACCCTCTGGGTAGTTCGTCGCCGGTACACCTGCCGGGCCTGCAAGACCACCTTCAGGCCCCAGCTACCGGAGATGGTGGACGGCTTCCGCATGACGCTGCGGTTGCATGAGTACGTGGAGAAGGAAGCCTTCAATCACCCCTACGCCTACGTGGCTGATACCACGGGCCTGGACGAGAAGACGGTACGCGACATTTTCAACGCCCGCGCCGAATTCCTGGGGCGCTGGCACCGCTTCGAGACGCCCCGCATCCTGGGCATTGACGAGCTATACCTGAACAAGCGCTACCGCTGCATTCTGACCAACAT
>NZ_SNWT01000008.1:0-148896 GCF_004362265.1 Idiomarina sp. 017G
TGACACTGTCTCAGCTAACCATCCACTTTGAAGGTCGACTGGATGGCCACATAGATTTATGAAAACTTGGCTGACACAGAATATTGAACACTCTCATACAGGTATTTCTGGCAATAATCCTATTAAGTTAGAGATTGGTGATATTAGCGATATTGCATTACTTTGTGATACATCTGAGGTTAATAATCTTATAGAGGTTAATCAACCTGTTGAAAGCTGATGAATCTGTTTAACTGATATCAATGTTCTACATAGGATGACTAGGTGTCAGTATCTATTTCCTTTTTTGAAAATAACGTCTTATAAATTTCGTATAAGGTCTTCTTATCTTTTCTCGGAATTACAACTTGAAGTGAACTTAGGTTTGAACTGCTATGAATTTCTGTCCTATGAGAAGCCTTATTCCAAAAGAAAAAATAATCTCCAGATTTTCCAATAAAAACACTATTCCTTACAATATTGTTGTTTATGCGAACTTCCATGGTGGAGGCTTTAACTGCACTAGCATTCATAGATGCAACCCCCGGAGTCAGAGCTAAAAAAAGCAAAAAGACAGGTATAAGGCTATTAATTAATGATTCTTTAGGAATAATCTCATCAAAATACTTTCCTCTGATGTTGTCATAAAATGGAACTGCGATTAACAAAAAGCCAATGCCTATTTCGAGAGGGGTTGTTCCCGTAAATATAAAGTGGAACCCAAATATCACAGGGATTGCTTTGGCGATAAAATTCCCTATGCGTCTTTGCCAAATAACTTTTCCATCAACCGTTAGCTCTGAATCATGGGGTTCTATCTTTAACACCATATTTAGCATTGGCTTTAAAAGGATACTAGATGCCACTAGGCCAAACGACGTGCTAATAATAAATATTATAAGAGGTGCTATTGCTTGACCTATATAGTCAGATAAACCCAAGAATTGGAAGATATCAACTCCAAACTCTCGCCAGAAGAACATCAGGTAAATCGTTGCCAATATAAGCGACATTGAGCTGAACAAGGGGATAATTGATATTGTCTTCATCTTGTGTCCTTAGGATGTAAATAATTATGTCTTATTTAGTGTTATGTTCACTTTTAAACATCTTATTTAAAATCGCACGAATTCAAAGCCCTGTAAAATAAAGGGTCGAATTAAACGACTTATTTCATGAGAATACTGACGTTCACGTCAGGTTCGATGCCTCACTGACATGAATCTGAAGCCCGCTTTTTAGCGGGCTTTTTTATTATCCATTTTCAGTTTCAAATGACGTTTTGCGTGTAAATTTGGTTGTCGCTTTGAAAATTATAAAACCACCATCTCGATATGAAATTGACAAGGCGCCTGGCGGGCACAATTGGTTTGCATTTGGAAGCGCAGCGCTTCATTGCGCTGGGGTGTTTGTGGTTGCGTTGTGCAGTAAAGTCTTTTAGTGTCGATTAAGAGATAGAAACGCTCGTGCATGAGCTTTATATATTGAGCATTTAGGAGATATTAGTGTCCCAAAGCAGATCTGAACATATTCTAGAATTAGCGAAAGAACTGCTTGATGATATTGAACTAAGCAGATTATCCGCTGAGGCACTTTTGCTAAAGGCATCTCGCTTGGCTAGATGGGTAGGTTCAGAAGAAATAAAACATTGGATAAGTTTCGAGATGAGAGGTTACAACTCCTCTGAAGCTACATCAATAAAATACATGGGTAAGACGGGGCGCTGGGTTAAGAAAGACGAGGAGAAAGGTTACTGGGGGCCACTAGCTCAGCATGAAGCAGCACTTGAAGCTGAGAATATTAAGCTACGCTCAATGACAACGCCGGATACAGGTGGTGATTTTGGTGTTCGCGTAATGCATATGTATCAGCAACAACAGTTGTCGACAACCAACTATATTTCAAGACTGAGTGGTATTAAAAGTAGGGTCTTTGCTCTACTCCATAGTTTTGTATCTGATGTGTACTACGAAAAGGAGTTTGATAGTTTAAGCGAGTCAATATTCGAAAAATATAAAAGTGATATCGATACATTAATAGCGGGGCATGCTGGTGAAATTCTTGAGCAAATTCCGTCTGTTATGTCCCGACTTTCAGAAGACGAACCCGAGTCTATTAGCCAAGCATTAACAACGGTTCGCCGGATAATTGAATCATTCGCTGACTCAATATTTCCTCCAACGGATGACACTATTAAAATGGGTGATAATGAGGTCTCACTAGGGCCTAACAGACACCAAAACCGAATAAATGCTTTTGTTCACCAGAGAGTAGAGAGCAAATCAAGAAAAGCTAAGATCCGTCAGAACCTCTCTAATCTTTATGATCGCGTATCTACCGGGGTTCACAAAGATGTTACTGCTGAAGAAGCACGGTCTCTCTTTCTTAATACATATTTAATTTTGGGTGAAGTGCTTCATATCGGAGAGGTACAAAATGCTGAGCAAGATTGAGTTGTTGAACTTCCTTTCGTTCGGCTCTAGCGGTCGGCTTTAGGCATATCAAAGCTATGTATATAACTGACAGTAGAACAGTTAAAGACTGGCAAAAGACACGAGAATCGATAATTGATTCAAGTGACCAATTGGAATGGAGAAAAGCGTTTAAGGATTTCTTTTGGGGGCGAGTTCAGTCTCGATATCTCGAACCGATACATAGCCTAAGAAATGACGACAGTTATCATGGGTACGGCTTTACTATAATGACTTTATTATGTTCTCTCATTGAGTTCCTAGAATCTTGTTACGAAGGTAAGACATATCGCCGGTGTCACAAAAATGAGCTTCAGGTACACGAGTACAACGGAAGCAAGCAATGTTTCATTGATTTCCTAACCAAGCGAGAACCATTCTCCGAGAAGTTTTCAGAAGTTGAAGCAATAGATTTCTACTCGTCAGTCAGGTGTGGTCTGCTTCACGAAGCATCAACAAAAAATGGATGGCGTATAAGGGGTAAATCTGATTCAGGAGTGGATATTGTGTGCATGGAAACTAAAACTGTGTATCGGGATGACTTTGAGGCCGCCACAATAAAATATATTAAACAATACGGCGAGGAACTTGTGTGTGATGGGCCACTGCAAGAGGCGTTCATTCGAAAGTTTGACGCATTATGCGGATGATTGAATACGGCCTACTTATCAGACCTAAGCTGAGCCCATTCAATAATTCATTTAAAGACGAGAACCGCACTTCATGCGCAGTTTACATTTTGTTGCGTACACATGATGTATTGGAGATAGAAGGGCGTGTTTATTATTAGAAGTATTAGATTTCATTCGGAGTTATTGTGAAGTTACTTAACAAGTCCTTTAATGGGAGTGATATAAGATACAGAGGACTGGACTTCCCAGAGTTTGAGGATCTACAGACTGTCTAGTGAAAGCTGGGAAGTCCACAAGTAAATAAAGGCTTTTACATGTTTATAAAAACAGAAAAAACTTCTAAAGAAGACTTTTATTCATTGGCTAGTATAGCTGAACAGATACCTTGGTTGGATGATAGGGAATATCAATCGGGGATTTTAGCTCTATGGGAAGAACTTGAGGATGATGAAAGTAAAAAACTAGTAGTTGAATTGTTGAAACGTCTGGAACATTTAAACGACAGATGCTTGAATGATAACGCATATTTAATAGTAGACAAGATTAAGGAATGGGAAATAAAACCAGAAAATGTCCTTATGGTTGCTACATCTGATGGCAATGAGATAGATGGTTCAGTTGCAGGATTACAATTTTTAAAAAATAATCTAGCTACACTAGACGACTGGAGCGAAAAGTTACTTTTTTCTAATTTCGAAGCGGCCTTGGTACATATCCAAAAAGGAGTAACTGAAGTGTTAGTTTTCGATGACTTCATAGGCTCAGGGAAAACGATGGTGACAAAACTGAAAAGTTTTAAAAATAGGTTGGCTGAATTGGGTATAGTTGGTGTTAATTTTAGGATTCTAGGGTTTGCTGCGATGAACCATGGAGTTCGCCATATTGAAAAAAACTTGAAGGTAGAAATGTTTTGCCCTGTCATCCTTAGAAAGGGAATATCAGATTATGAATCAGACAAGGCTGATGAATACAAAAAAATGATGTTGGATCTGGAAAGCAATCTTCAAAAAAAATACAAAGGTTTGAATATCAGAGATTTCGCATTAGGATATAAAGGCTCTGAGACTCTATATCAAGTATATGGTAATAACTGTTCAAATAATGTTTTCCCTCTATTCTGGTGGCCTAAAAAGAGGTTTGGAAAGGTGCGGAATACATTATTTAGAAGGCTAAGATAATTATGGAGCCTATACTGATTAAATTAGTGATAGAGCTGGCGAAAGATAAGGAAGAACACGAATTTTATGAATTACATGAAAAATTTCGCTTCACACCTTCAGAAGTTAAAAAAATAATAGAGTTTTTAAGTGCTAAAAAAGTAATAGAGCATCGAGAACATGTTTTCAAGCTGAACTCAAAGCTTTCAAATGAGCAATTGGCTTTCATTTATAATGCTATGTCTTCAAGGAAGTTGGAGTTAGACAAGAATTTAATACAAACCATGGTTGATAAAGCGTGTGAGATTACGGAGCCATATAAACCTAATTTAGACATTATTGATAAGACTTTAAAGCTCGACTAATTAGTGAGTAACATGTTATTTTAAATTGTCGCTTACTTACTAGCGTAAGGGTGCATTCGCCCTTTAATGGAAGGTAGGTTTTAACCTCATAGATGAGAAGTAAACGGGTAATTTGTAGTAGTAAGCGACTTTTAAAATCAATGGGTTAGGTTAAAAATTGTTAAATTTTAGTCAATGGAAGAGTTTCTTACAAAGCGAGGGGATTAGCGAACAGCAGTCTGAGCATTTAGCTAATTATGCTGAGAGGCTGGCAAATCGTGGTTTCCCTGTGATCTTTGAGCTAGAACACCTATCTAGATTATTGGGAGTCGAAAAGAACTATTTATATCGTGTGATGTTCAAGGGGAGTGAGTTCTATCGTACCTTTGAAATCAATGGAAGAAGAAAAAAGAGGCTAATCAGTTCACCATACCCAATCCTTAGCTACATCCAATCTTGGATAAAAGAACAAATTTTAGAAAAATTCGTTGTGAGCGAACATGCATATGGATATGTAAAATCTCGTTCAATACTGGATAACGCGAAATTTCACTTAGGCTGTACAGAACTTCTAAAATTAGATATTAAAGATTATTTTGCTCATATTTCTAGAGCCATGGTTAATAGAGTGTTCAATGAGGCAGGGTTTACTCCAAAACTAAGTTATCAGTTGTCAAAACTTTGTTGTGTTTATGGTAGTTTGCCTCAAGGTGCGCCTTCAAGCCCTACTCTTAGTAACCTTGTAATGAGGGAGTTGGATCAAAGCTTATTCTATCTGTCTGATTTTTATAATATTAAATTTAGTCGCTATGCAGATGATTTGGCTTTTTCAGGTAAAGCTATTCCAAGTGATTTTATAGTAAAAGCCGTAAAGCAGATTGAGAATTACGGTTTTATGTTGAATCATGAAAAATTTACTCATAGAAAAATAAATCAAGGAAAAATGATATCCGGTTTGTCTATATCTGGAGATTTTGTAAGAGTTCCCAAAAAAACTCGTAGGGAGTTTAGACAAAAGCACCATTATATGATGCTCAATAAAGAAAAATCATTTAACGGTGTTCACGGTGATTTCGACCTTTTATCTCTTGATAAGCTAATAGGTTTAGGGCAGTTTATTAAATTTATTGAGCCAAATAATACTTTCGTGATTCGGGCTGTTGATGATTTGAACTTATTGAAAAAGGAGATTTTTCGAACTGGATAAAAGGTGAGGCTAGCAAATGAAAAAAATTTCAATCTAGGGTTATTAAAAATTAAGTCGGGTGGACTGGATTAGTGAACTAGTGGAGATTCAGCTTGATCATTTTTCTTTAGCTCGATGACTACATATTGACCGAACTCATCTTTAGCTAGAATATCAATCCGACCTCCTGAGCCAAAGTCATTTGATAGCTGGAGCTCAGTTTCGACTAGCGTTAATCCCTCCTCCAGAACTTCCAAGTTATTGGCTAATTTATCTCGAATCAAATTTTCATTTATAGTCAAAAACTAATTTCCTATTCTTTGCGCTATAACGCACGGAATAAGGGACGGCCAATGCGGAGTCGCTTTGGTGTTATAAAGGGGCTCAGCGACAATACAAAAGCAACGGAGTATTGGGTGTCCCACTTGATGGCTTTGTTAGGTAACAACTATTGATTTAGAGATATACCATACAAAGCGCTCATCTTTTTCCATTTTCTTCCCAACACTTGATAGGATTTTTTTATATTCTTCATTGGACTCATGCGATCCTTGTATCTCTAAATCTAGGTAATAGATTCCAGGATTTTCAACACAAATAAGGTATGTTTCTGTTTGAGTTTCACCAGGAAGAAGACTGGCTTCCTCTCTCGCTGTTCTGGGATCTCTATACCCCTCAATCATTTCAGGTGAAAAATTTACAAAGCTTTCTGTACTCTTTAGTACCTTGGTAGCAGATAGACAGCTTTCTTCTAGGTTAATGAGTTCCGTACGGTTTCCAAGATTATGAATTTTTACTTCTACGGAGATAAACACCCCCTCAGAACTTCGGATAATCTCAGCATCCATCGTAACATCAGCTACGCTCTGCTGTTTTAATTCCCTTTTTAGCTTTTCTACTTCAGCTCTTGCTTGGTCAATTCTTTTAAGAGTAAAAAACTGATATAGAGCCCAAGCACCAGCAAGAACCGCAGCAAATGCTATAAATACCGATTCTACGATATTTGCTATTGTCTCAATTTGACTGAGGTTCATCTCTCACCTAACACTTTTATATTGTTCGTGTGCACTTTGTAATTCGTTTAATTGATAGGTGTCGACTTTTAAGTTATCGATCTAACCAAAATTTCGACCTTAAAACGTTCTGAATAAGCGGAAGTAATTTGAGCATGCTCAATTAGACTCTGACGAGCGCACAATAACCAACTTTGATGTTTCGTTATGTCATTGACAGTAAACGACTTAAATCCACAACACAATAAAAAAACACGTAATAACGCGGGGATAGGTATACCGTGCCTGATTCGCGCGCCCCACACTTACTAATGACAGGGAGGCAAGTAACCAGTTAAGTGAGGCAAAAATTCTAAGGTCCGATCCTCCCTTAAATAAGGATAGCGTTGCATTCACCGATTGAACTCACAGCCACAAAGCAGACTATCGAGTGATACCCAAAACAAGTATTATCAACTGCCTGTTTTAAATCTATTTTACAGCCCCCAAAAAGGCTTTTGCTGTCAAAAATTAATATTAAAGCCCATATAAATACTTTTACATAAAAATAATTACATCCCTCAAATGGTCTGCTACACTCAAATTGTAAGTTTAAAGTCTGTTTAAGGTTCTTTATATGGATTCTGAACGTGTTTCAGCAATCATTGGTCAGCGAGTCAGGCAGTATCGGCTGAACCAGGATTTAACTCAGGAGGACTTAGCTACCTTAGCTAATGTCTCACTGAATGCGGTTAAATCCGCCGAGGGTGGTAAAAGCACCTTACCGACCTATGTCGCTATTCTTCAGGCTTTGGGGCATATCGACAATTTACTGGCCGCATTCCCGGACGAGGGCGTTTCTCCTGTGCAACTGCTCAAAAGTAGCACCAAGCAGAAGAAGCGAGCGAGCGGTAAAACGCGTGTGAAACCTGCTGATGACAAGGAGCTGGATTGGTGATTAATACCATTGAAGTTCGCTACAAAGGTGAGCCTGTCGGTGCCTTAAGTTATAACAAAGGCGACACGGCTGCGCGGTTCGAGTACTTATCTGAATTTGTCGAAAAAAATATTCCGCTGGCGCCTTTAACTATGCCTGCCGAGAAGGGGCGAATTTACTCTTTTCCGGGGTTAAACTGGGATACCTTCAGAGGCCTGCCGGGCATGCTGGCGGACTCTTTGCCCGACGACTTTGGTAATGCGGTACTGAACCAATGGGTCGCGCAACAGCCCGATCGCACCGAGCCTTTGAGTCCGCTTGAGCGGCTTCAGTACACCGGCGAGCGGGGCATGGGGGCGCTTGAATATCACCCGGCGCGTAAGAATCAAACCAACGTCAAAAACAAAGACATTGAGCTTGAGAGCTTAATGAGGTTAGCGCAGGAAGTGCTCGATGCACGAAAGGGCTTTCGTAAGAGCACGCACTTTGACGACGCGGCAGACAAAGAAATGATGCAGGCCTTATTAGCGGTTGGCACCAGCGCCGGTGGCGCAAGGCCAAAAGCGGTACTGGCGTTTAATAAGGATTTCAGCCAGGTTCGCTCAGGGCAGGGGCTTGTACCCGAGGGCTTTGAGCATTATCTGCTGAAGTTTGACGGCGTAAAAGAGCGCGACCCTTCTCAGCAAACCTTTGGCGACCCGCTAGGCTACGGCGCCATGGAGTATGTGTATTACTTAATGGCCACGCAAGCCGGCATTCATATGATGCCATGCCACCTGCTGGATGAAGGCAACCGACGCCATTTTGTGACCAAGCGCTTTGACAGAATAGGCAATGAAAAAAAGCACATTCAAACGCTTACCGCTATTAAGCACGTGAACTATCACGACATTGGTGCGTTTTCTTATGAAGAGCTGTTTCAGGTTGCCCGCCAGCTGAGGTTGCCACGGGCGGACGCTATAGACTTATTTCGCCGTATGGTGTTTAACCACGTAGCAACCAACCACGATGATCACTCCAAGAACTTTGGTTTTATGCTGGAAGACAAGCAATGGCGGTTGAGCCCGGCTTATGATGTGGCCTTTAGCTATAAACCCGGAAACCCATGGGTAGAGCAGCACTGGATGTCGCTAAATGGCAAGCGCAGCGGCCATACCCGCGCCGATTTTTACGCGCTTGCTGACGTTCAGCTTCCGCGGATAGAGCGCAAAGAAATTGATGCAATTATTGACGATGTGATTAACGCGGTGTCTCAGTGGCGGGAGTTAGCCACTGAACATGAGGTGCCAAAAGCACTTGCCGACTCAATAGAGGGTCATCTCAGGCTGAAAGATTTTGCCTGAGAGGCGCTTAGGCGTTATTTGACTTAACTTTATGAAGGAGCTCGCGCATAACGTTATTGTTGTAAGCATGAACAATTTGTTGTGACTTAAACAATTGCGGCAGCTCGACAATGACAATGCCGAGCAGAACGATAATTCCGACGATAGGAAAAAAGGGCAATAGAACCAGCCCGAGCAGCATGACGCAGAGGTTGATAACGCCGCGCTGCGTTTTACCCAGATAAAAATGGTGTAAGCCTGCCATTACAAACCAGTTTAAAACGGCGTAAGTGTCGGGGTCTTTTATCTGCTCACCTTCAAGGCGGAAATATTCTTTTCGCTGTTCAGGCGTTAGCTCACGTATTTGCTTGCGCAGAGCTTCTTCTTCATCACGTAATTGTTCAGAAGACATAAGAGTACCTCATTTAAGGATCTTTTCAGGAACCGGGTCGTGCTTTTTGTGAACGCAGTCAGGGTCGTTACAACGCTTCATGCGCGCTACACCAAGCTTTATACCGCGCCAGCTACCGTATTGGCTAATGGCCTGATACGTATAGTGCGAACAGGACGGCTCAAAATTACATTCGGTATTAAAGAAGTGGCGCGAACCGCCACGACGCTGATACCAACGAATTGAGGCTAAAATGAGCCGCTTTACCATGACGGGCTTTATCGACCCAGAGTGACAATGGCCGCTTCACGTGTCCAAAACAGCCAAAAGCGTTTTTGCTCAAGTACCTGAAACACCATTTGCCAGCCGTCGGCAGCTTCCTGGTTCAAAGTCGATTCAATTTTCTTTAACGGCAGACCACTTGAGCCCAGAAGCAAAGTTCCACAGCCACCTTCCGCAATATGAATGACTTTGTATTCCGTAAACTTAGACATGCTTTCTTCCTTGTTTCAATTAAGTTGTAAGTAACTTACGTAAAAAGCTATGTAGCGTCAATTTTTATGAAATTGTGAATGGCACCTAACGAGCGATAGCCCAGGGATTGATAAAGTGGCTCTCCCATAGCAGATGCCTGCAGTTGGAGGGTATTGATGCCAGCATCCAGTGCATATTGCTCAAGTATTAGCATGGCATCTCTGGCCAACCCTTTGCCCCGGTAGTCGTCCAGTACACCCACCTGATGAATACCCATTTGTTGTTCCTGGATGAAGGTCATGGCGGTACCGGCTACTTGCCCCTGATATTTTATAAAGTACAAGCAGGCGCCACCAAGTAACAGGTTTTGAACAGACGACGACTCAACCTCATAACCAAAACATGCGCCTGTGGTATTCGCCCATTGTTGAGCCTGGTTATCTTCTATTGGCTCTAGCGTTAGCCTGGGGCCGGGGTCTGAAAGCGCTGATGTACTCAGAGTTTTCACCATCATTTGCTGACTAAAACTGGGTGTTAACTCCGACGGTAGCAGGAGTAACCCCGTTCCGGCTTTTGGCAACAGTATTTCGGGCATGGATAAGATATGAGAGTCAGAGGCTTTTGCACTTAGCTCTGTCACCAGTTGCTCTTTTTCCGCTTCTGAGTAATTGCCCGGTTCGCACCATATTCTGCGCGGCCATTGTTCTAGCTTGTAAAGTGTAGCGCCTTGGTTGGTGGTAAATTCCTGATAAGGCTGCATGCGCCAAAGCTGGTGCAAGTTATAAAGGTTTTGTTGTTGCTCGGTTGTCATTGCCGTGCCCCCATATTAATTAAAAATACCCCGGCGATAAGAAAACAAGCGCCAATTAGGCGGTAGCTGTTAAGTGCAATTGCGGTATTCCCTAAAAAGCCAAAATGATTGATGATCATGGCACCAATGAGCTGCCCGGCCAGCGCGTAAGCCATGACTTGTCCCACGCCCAGCTTTGGTATTAGAAAGTACATGGTGCCGACGCCAAAGCAGGTAAAAATGGCGGCAATTAACCAGAAGTACCAGGGCAGGCTAAAAAAAGTAATGCTGGTTCGTTCGCTAAAGCCCCACAGAGCCAGTGCGGAGAACAGCGCGCTAATAGTAAAGGCTATGGTCAGCGACAAGAACGTATTGTGCGCCAGTTGCCCCATCATAGCGTTAATACTGGCCTGAATGGCTATCGACATGCCCGCTGCAATAGCCAATATCACAAGTATTGTCTGGGTCATAAAACAACCTTAAACCGCGATAGTGGCTGGCGGACTTTTTTCTGGAACTGGGTTGCATCTGCCTCGCTGCGATAGCCCACAGGGCAAGCGAATACGGTGCTAAGGCCGAGTTCTTTCAGCGAGAGAATATTGTCATAGGCGTCATGCTCAATGCCTTCCATTGGGCAACTGTCGACTTCGAGTTCAGCGGCGGCCAGCAAAAATGTACCCAGACCAATATAGGCCTGACGCGCTGCCCATTCTTTGCGCTTTGCGGCTGACATGGCCTGCAGCTTTTGCGTTAAATAGTTGCGGGTATTCTCCGCTTCTTCGTTGGTGAGCTGGCGCTGCTGGCTTAATTCCGAAATATAAGGGGCGACTATGTCTGCAACCACACCTGTTTTTGCAGCAAATATGACCAGCGCCGAGCTGTCCGCAACTTTTTGCTGACCAAAAGAGTGATTAACCAACTGCTCACGTAGGTCTTTGTCGCGAATAACCAGTGTGCAGTAAGGCTGCAAACCATAAGACGAGGCCGTTAAACGGGTGGTGTTTAAGATTCTATCGAGAACGTCGTCAGCGATTTCGGCGCCAGAGAAGTCAGCGGTGGCGTAACGCCATTGCTGTAATTTTTCTAAATACATTTAGAGCTCCTGTTAGCTTCTATTGCTGCAAGTGAGCTCTATTATTCAGAGACCCGGGAAAGGCCGCATTAACATAGTTTAATAAGCGGAAAATTACTTAGGGTTTTGTAACTGTTTGCGTAATCGTGACAGTTGCACCGGCGTTATACCCAAGTGAGAGGCAATGTGGTATTGAGGCACCCGACTAACAAGATGCGGAAGTTGTTCTACAAAAGTTTGGTAACGCTTACTTGCCGTAGTTTGACCAAAGGCATTGTCGCGTTCGTCTTTTTCCAGCAGCCAGTTTTTCTCTAAATAGAGGATGTGATAACGCATTAAGTCAGGGCTTTGCTCCAGCAACTGGCGATAACCACGAAAGTTAATTTGTAGCACCGCCGAGTTTTCTAAGCACTCAACACTTAATGCCGAAGGTGTGGCCGTTAATAGCGATGTCATGCAGGCGGGGAACTCACCTTCACTAAAAAACCGCTTATTGTACTCCTGACCGTTCTCATCCAAATGAAACACCCGGGCTAAGCCTTTATGGATAAAACTAAAGCTGTCGGGATGCTCACCTACAGAGTAGATTAAGTCACCACGAACGTATTCGTGATAACTCAGCAGGCTCTGAAACTTCTGCCAACAGCTCTCCGTAATGACATGATAGCTGTCCATGCGGGCACGCAGGTGCTTGAGGGCGTCGTTTGGTATTTGTGTGACTACTCTGACCATACTGCATACTCATTTCCACTTGGGCAGGTAAACTGAAAACGCCGACCACCGGGAAAATCAAATATAGGCTTGAGGATTTTACCGCCTGCATCCTCAACGCTTTTCAGGCTTTGCTCAAGGTCTTTGCTGTATAACACCACCAGCGCACTGCCCGTTGACGTTTGAGCAACTAAATCAGATTGGTAAAACCCGCCATCGAGCCCCGCATTTTGAATAGCCGCGTATTCCGGACCATAGTCTACAAACTCCCAGCCAAAGGCTTGTTGAAAGAAGCGCTTTGTTGCTTCAAGGCTCCGCGCTGGTAATTCAATGTAATTAATTTTAGTTGAGTTCATGGTGTGCCTCGCATAGGGCTTTTTGAGAAACGATTTTACCTTTAGTTCTAGTTTAACCTAACGCTCATTTTTATCAGTACTATAGCTTAGTTTATTGTTGTATCGGCACAATATAGATAGATGCTATATGAATCCCAAAAATGGCCAAAATGAATAGCAAGATCGTCCGCGCCAACAAAGCGATAGAAGAATCGGGAATTCTGATTAAACTTAACGCCTATTCGCCGGAAGTCGTTAGTACGATATTTGCTTCTCTGGATACGAAGGAAAGCGACATCGATATCGTTTGTACGTACCAGGAACAGGAAGCGTTTATTGAGGCATTTGAATCGGCATATTCCGGCTATGAAGCATACAGCATACGCCAACGCAAAGATCACGCTTTAGGTCAGTTTCACTGTAACCAATTTTTAATTGAAATCTATGCGTCAAAAACGCCAGTGGAGTTACAGGCTGCATTTCGCCATTATCAGGTAATGAAACGCCTTGTAAAAATTGGCGGCAATGAGTTCATCGACAGGATACGGCAGCTTAAAGAAAGCGGTCTCAAAACAGAACCTGCTATTTGTCAGATTATGGGAATTTCTGGAGACCCCTACACGGCAGTTCTTGAACTGGAGAAGTGGTCCGAAAAGGAGCTTAACAAGTTGCTTAATTTCGCTCCGGCATCCCTTTAGCAGAGCGCTGGTTTTTCCTACAGATACCTTGCTTGCCTTCAAGTCATATTGTACTCTTTGATGTACATTAAAAAGTACTGAGGTGATTTCCATGTCAAGGGTTCGAGTAGATGAAGATATCCGCCCTCTGTCTGAATTTCGTGCAGGGGTAGCCACATTCGTAAAGCAGCTCCATGAAAACCGTCGTCCTATGGTGCTGACACAAAGAGGTCGAGGCGTTGCAGTGCTGGTGGATGTTCACGAATATGAGAAGATGCAACAACGTCTGGAAATACTAGAAGAGGTGTACAAGGCGGAAGAACAGATTGCTTCCGGGAATGGTATTTCGCATGAAGATGCGAAGGCTCGGGTTTTGAGTAGGCTTGCTCAATGAAGATTATCTGGTCCCCGCTTGCGCTGGAGCGTGTAGAGGACATTGCTTGGTATATTGCAGAAGATAATCCGGCGGCTGCGGTACATTGGGTTGATGATTTATTTGCCACGGTTGAGCGGTTAGCTGATTTTCCTAAAAGTGGGCGCATGGTTCCTGAGGTGGGCTCATCTCGCATCAGGGAGCTGATATTTGGATCGTATCGGGTTATTTACAGCATCAAAGATCAGGTTGATGTTCTGACTGTGCGTCGTAGTAGTCAGCTATTGCGAATGTCCGAGCTTGGTGAGGAGTAAGTTGGATGAAAACCGACGATATTGGCTCTAACTCCGATTACGCGGAAGAAGCATTTACCTTTGAACAAACTGGCGAGTTATCCGGTGACGTTGTACTTGAGTTTGGCGCGCCTTGGTGTGGACACTGTCAGGCAGCAAGTTCCGCGATAAAAGAAGCAGTAACTGAACATTCAGGGCTACGTCATATTAAAATATACGACGGCAAGGGCAAACCACTGGGGCGTGCGTTCAAGGTAAAGCTTTGGCCGACTCTGATACTCTTGCACAATGGCAATGAAGTGGCTCGTCTAGTGAGGCCATTACGTTCTGACGAGGTTTGTGAATTCATTTCGAAAGTCGATTAGAATCTGTTAACAAGTGAAGGCATCGGACGCTGGAAACTGAGCCGCTGTGCTTAAAGCGTTATACGTGTATAGGATAAAAAGTGGGCTGGATACATTTTCTTGAAGCATATTTCTCAGTCACCTATGTTGGGATGGCGGTGGGTGTATTTTATTCAATTTACACAGCCTATTTCAGCGCGAATTCTCGGACAGGCAGCCTTCTATTAAAAGCAAAGCCACCGCTGTCCGTAGTTTACGAATGCGTTGTTAACGCCTTTCGGTTCGGGTTCTACACCTTATTAGGGCTGGTGGCCCTGGGCTTTATTGCCAGCATAGTCTTTTCCTTGTGGGCAATAGTAAAAGAGATAAGCATTTAACAAACACGGCGTCAAATGACATGAATTATGATTAGAACGGAAAGACTCATACTTCGGCAATGGGATGACGAAGACCTCCTGCCCTTTTCGCAGATGTGCAGTGATAAGGACGTGATGGAGTTTTTTCCGAAGCTTTTAACGAAGGAAGAAAGTTACAGTGGGGGAAGACGAATTAAGTCTCTCATCGCTGAACGAGGTTGGGGCTTCTGGGCGGTAGAGCTCCCTGAACAGAGTAAATTTATAGGGTTTGTCGGGTTGCATACCCCCAAAGAGAATATGCCGTTCTCACCATGTGTTGAAGTTGGCTGGCGTCTGGCGAAACAATATTGGGGCATGGGTTACGCAACCGAGGCTGCTAAAGCGTCACTGCACTATGCTTTTACTCACTTGGGTTTAGAAGAGGTGGTTTCTTTTACGACGGCGCACAACATGCGTTCTCAAGCCGTAATGAAAAAAATTGGAATGTCCTATGCCTGTAATTTTAAGCATCCGGACTTAGAACCTTCTCACCCGCTTTGCGATCATGTTTTGTATAAGATAAACCGATCCCAGTGGGAGCAACATTCTTTATAATGAACTCCAAATATTGGAGTAACAGTATTTGAGGTTACGGATGCAGAGTTAGCGCAAGCGGATGACTACGAAGTGCTGACGCTCAGAACTGAAGAGCGTGTTTGACTATCACAGACACTGCGGCGGCCGTACGCCTTTGAAAAGAAGGGGGAGCACTCTCTAAATTGGCTCCCCCGGGAGCATGGTTTCAATGTATTTTTACTACAACTCATTGGCGAAGCGTTCTACAGCGTTGACCACCTGTTTGGCACCTTCCCGAATCTCTACAATGACGGCACCCGACTGGTTGGCTAATTCCAGGCCTTGTTCTGCCTCCTCTCGGGTACTGGACATTTGACGCATCACCTCATCAGAGAGAGTCTGATTTTTCTCGACTACTTTTACAATCTCTTCTGTGGCTTTACTGGTGCGGGCAGCCAGATTCCGAACCTCGTCGGCAACCACGGCAAATCCGCGCCCTTGTTCACCGGCTCTGGCGGCCTCAATAGCGGCGTTTAGTGCCAGCAGGTTTGTCTGCTCTGCGATGCCACCGATGGTTTGCACTATAGCGTTTATCTGCAGAGATTGTTTACCCAGCGCTTCAATGCTCTCGCTCGTCCCTTGCATTTGCCCGGCTATCTGCTGCATGGTTTCGACTGTCTTCTGAACCACAGCGGAGCCTTTTTGAGCGCTTACATCCGTTTGTTGTGAAACGTCGTAGGCGACGCTTGCACCTTCTCTTACCTGAGCTTCCCGCTCCACTTGGTCGGTGACCACGCTGGCAAATTTCACAACCTTAGATAAGTTGTCCTCGGCGTCATACACCGGATTATAAGTGGCTTCAAGCCACACTTCTTGGCCACGGCTGTCGACGCGCTTGAAGCGGCCTGCTACATACTCTCCGTTGTTTAGCTTTTTCCAGAATGCGGTGTATTCGGACGACTCAATCTCTTCTGGTGTACAGAATATACGGTGGTGCTTGCCTGCAATCTGTTCGAGCCGGTAACCCATGGCGTCCTGAAACTGTTCGTTTGCGGTAATTACCGTGCCATCAAGGTTAAACTGAATAACCGCAGTGGAGCGGATCAGCGCATCAATGAATGCTTCACTCTCTTTTTTTCCTTCAATGGTTTTGGTTACATCGCGGCCATATCCCTGTACATGGGATAGTTTGCCGTCCGCGTTCTGTATCGGAAGCCAACTGATACGAAGCCAGGCGAGGGAATCATCAGCACGCAAGTAGCGGTAGTCATCGCTTATCGGTGCGAGCTTTGCAACGGCCTGATTAAAGTCTCGAAAACAAGCTAGCTTCGGAACGTAAGCTGGCACAATCTCTGACATGGGTCGTCCTAACAGCTGTTCGCGTTGGTAACCTAGAACATCAGCAAAGCTTTGGTTTACGGCAGATATGCATAAATCGGAGTTCAGTGTGATGGACAGCATCCCCCGATCCATCTGGCTAGCCAGTTGGCGGAGCATCGCTAACTCCTTACGCTGATCTTCGAGTTCATTTTTGAGGCGGCGATTAAACATCTGGATATTCCAGTTAACAATAATTCATTTATATCGGCAGGTCTAACCAGCTCTTGAGCCTACGGGAAAAAAAGCGGGATGGGTAAGCAGCCTTTATTGTAAAAGATGTTGCTCCTGCTCAGATGACGGCGTACTTTAAAATATTTGAAAATCGGCTTCACGGTGTCGAGACCTTATTATGAAACGACTGACAATTTTGACAGCTCTGGCCTCTTTATTGCTCGCTGGTTGCGGGCATTACAACTATGCCGTAAAGCGGGGTGGGTCACCTGTTCCCTATAAAAATAAGTATGCTGACAATGATGGCAACCAGTACGAGTTTTACAGCACTCTTTATAAAGTAAACGCAGACAGTCGGTTTAGCGATTTGGTCGAGATTACGCATTTGAACGATGTGTACAATAGTCATCAAGGAACGCCGGAGTCGACCTGGAGAAAATCATTTTTAAGCTTCAATTTGAGTGGTGAGTCCGGCGTAGAGCTTATACCCGAGTCGGTGGTTCTGGAGCACTATTCTGAATCGGGTGAGCTTTTCAAGCCGTTAAAGGTTGAGTCAACGATATCTAAATGCGCGGGTAAGGTGGGTTGCCGGGAGTCTGTTGTTTTGCACTACGAAAAGGGCATGCCTGAAAAGCTCCTGGAAAAAGTCAGTTTTAAGCTCATCATTAATGGAAAAGAAAAGACGGTGTCTTATACGCTTCCACTGGAGTACAAATATCAATACTCGTTTTGGGACGTTATGATGGGAGTTTAAGCAAAAGCTTAACCTCAAGCCCTCTCGGTTGATTACTTAAGTTAATGCTACCTCCGTGGGCTTCGACAATATCGCGACACAGTGTTAAGCCAATACCTGAGCCTCTGACTTTAGTGCTGTAAAAGGGGATAAGCGCGTGTTCAAGTTGCTGTTCGCTCATACCGCTACCGCCATCTTGTAAAGTAATGTCCAGTTGTTGGCGGTGAATTGACTGGATGCGGGACTCTGTTCAAAGCTCAGCTTATCGCGAGCCTGTTAGGCATTTATGATGCGACTGTAAGATCAAGCTTTTGAACCTTATCTAAACTTAAATTTTTTCCGGCATGCCATAAATCGTATGCATCCTGCATCGCTAGCCAACTCTCCGGGCTTCTGCCCAAAGCTTTCGATAAACGCAACGCCATTTCAGGGCTTATACCACTTTGGCATTTCAAAACTCTGTTTAAAGTGGATGGAGAAACATTTAACTTTGTAGCTAAATACCGGCAACTCAAGCCAAAAGGCTGCATATAAGTTGCTAGAATAAATTCGCCTGGGTGGGCTGGGTTAAACATAATAGATATCAGTGATAAGTTTTGATCATGAGCTCTTAGTGTAGCGTGTTGCGCAACGTTGTCAATTCGTGGTTTCTTTGTATTTTTTGCATACGCACCGTGTCTAAAAGCTTATTCACCCTCTACAACCTCCCTAATTCGTAAAAAGCTGGCAAAGCGTGGCACGCCATTACTGGTGTAGCCGTGATACTTGTAGGTAATGATACTGCCGACAGGCGGAGGGTTAGCGCGTTCGGCGTCGGTGAAGCCGGTGCCAATAGAGAACTCAATGCCTTGCTGATTGCGCACGCGCAGCGCCCCGAGCATGTCGGTGTATTTACCTTTGCCGGGTAAATGGGCGATAACCTCTGCCTCTTCATCGAAATAGGGTTTTAATTTTAATAAAGCGTCGCTTCTACCCGACTGATGAAGCGCTGTAGCTAAGTGCAACATCAGGCCTTCTGCGCCTTGATCAACCATGGCTTGCAGGTGTTCGCTTAACTCATGATTGGAATGAAACCGTTGCTGCTTAACCGGCCTAATATGCTCAGCGTTTATTTGCTCAATTAAGCTTGAATAATTTTTGTATCGCTCCTCGAAAGGCAGTTGCGCGTCAGGCATATCAAACACCATATATTTCACTTGCCGCCAACGGTTATTCTTTGGTGTTTGGGTTCGCACAATAGAACTTAATTCCTCAAAATTCTGGCGTTTTGTCCACAGCTCACCGTCAAGCCAAACGGCGGGTAGTGGTGCAGTAAACCATTCCGGAGCTGATATCAGATTGCCTTGTCGGGTCAGTAGTTGCGATCCTGTCCAAATGGCCCGGATACCGTCGTATTTTTCACTTACTAAGTAGTTTCTAATGGGAATGGTTGTGTCCTGTTCGTACACTTTTGCGAGCTGTGTTTGCGTTGAGTCCTGCCATGCGGCTGCGGGGAAGGTACAAAAAGCAGCGATAAAAAATGCCGCTAAGTAAATGAAACGAATTTTAGAGAGTTTTGGCATCCTTGCCTCTTATTTTGGAGCGAGTTACAGCGCGTCTGCGCCAGGTGTCATAAAGAGACTAGCATTGCTCACTAAAGTTGGCAGCGCGGCAATGTCGTATTATGAGCTAAGCAAAATGGCTATTGTTTTTACAATGCAGCCGAAGACAGAAAAACCAGAAGTGCTGCCACGCAGGGAAACAACAGAAACCACTGCGGCCGCAATAATATGCCAAGCGCTGTGCTGATATAAAACAATAGCCATAATGTCCATTGTTGTTCTGTAAAAATACCCGATAGCAGGATAAGCAACACGCCTGCCAGCGCTTTAATAAAAGCATAAATAACGCTTTTACCCAGCTGAACTAACGGCTTTTCCGGCAAGCTGCTCAAATACAAATGATAGTGTTTTCTAAGGGCCTGAGTTCCGAATAAGCTACTTGCTAATAATATTGCACTGACAAAACTAACCAAATTAAGAAGGTATGGCTGCGTTTCGGGTGCTATTTGAGAAACGCTGAGACGAGTGATAGCGATGAGCAGTAGCAAAGTCACCAGTCTTAACTTCTCGCCGTTGGGGGAGTCGGTGTCGGCTTGTAAAAGCAACCGAAACAGCCCTTTCGGCCATTTACCGGGTGCTACTGAGAAGCTTGGTATAAAACGCTCAACCAGAATTGCGGCGCTCCACAGTAGCAGCCATTCGGGTTTGGTTAATTCCCAGGGCAATGCAAAAGCAAGAAATGGAAAAAGCAGCAAGCTGAACCAGGGAAGCCTGTTGTTAACGGCAACAAAACCGTAATAAGCAGCGAAGACCACGACACCCGTTAAAGGAATTAGCTCAAACCAAAGCTGCTCGTCGCCGGACAACAGCCTTCCATTTTGCTGAAACGCCACAATAAGCAGTAAAGCCAGCGGCCCCAGAATAAAAAAGTTTGCTCCGTACAGTATTAACCCCAAGTTACTGAAGGATTTGACGAGCGGCCTGGTCGGCAATGATTTTATATAAAGCTGGTAGTGGGTGGCGCAAATACCGTCCCGCTGAAAACTCATCCAGCTATACAGCAACAACAAATAGCCCCATAGGGTGTTCAGATAAACCGATGCGCTGGTTTCCGGGCTGGCCATAATGCCTATCGACAAAAGCGGCAGCATAATAAGTGCTGGCAGGGCGAGAGGAAACAGTGCCACCAGTCCCATGCTAATTTGTCTAAGGCTGTCCAGCCATTGCTTCAGTGACTCATGGTAAATTCTGATTCGAAATAACCAGTAACTCACACCGCACCATCAATGATGTTTTCCAGAGCGATGTGCTGCACGTCGGTATTGTCCGAAAATACAGTCTCGTGGCTGGCGACGATAATCTGACCCGGATAACTGTTCAAAACCTTTTCCAGCACCGCCCGAGTTTGCTCATCAAGCCCATTACCGGGTTCATCCAGTAGCAGCAGATCGGGTTTATGCATTAAGGCGGTAATTAAACTCAGCTTTTTATAGTTACCAAGAGAGAGGTTTGAGACTTTAGTTGCCAGATATGGCTCCAGCCCAAACTCGCTGGTCCATTTGTTAG
The DNA here is from genome assembly GCF_004362265.1 of Idiomarina sp. 017G. Classification (NCBI taxonomy): domain Bacteria; kingdom Pseudomonadati; phylum Pseudomonadota; class Gammaproteobacteria; order Alteromonadales; family Idiomarinaceae; genus Idiomarina; species Idiomarina sp. 017G. Next base: position 20,783 of record NZ_SNWT01000008.1, read on the forward strand.
TAGGGCAGTTAAATTGCAGCGCGTGAAATTTAAGTAACTCCTTCACCGTCATAAATGCTGGTAAGGCAACTTTGCTGGCGCTTATGCCTATGTTCTTTTTACTGCTTGTCAGAAGAACATTTTGCTTCTGATAGGTAATTTCCCCTTCTCGCGGGGAGATAAGCCCTGCCGCTAATAAAAGCAGAGTGGTTTTGCCAATGCCATTGGGGCCGGTAATGCAAACGCGGGGCGCATCAACAGTTAAGGATAAATGACGGAAAATACACCGATGCCCGTTAAACTGACTGACCTTGTGGAAAACTAACAACTGCTGAGGTTCCTTAGCTGATGAATGGTTTATGTTTTTGTTATAGAGACTTAACTTTATACCATTGATGACCAGCGGGGAAAATAAGCCTTAGGCATTTGCAGACCGATTTTCGCATTACATTATGAGTCAAATACGCAAAAACAACGTATAAGAAGGTGTAATTCGCAAAACGGTGGTTCTAATGTCAGAGCAAAGCTCAAAACTTGTTATCTTCTTCGACGGTGGATGCCCGTTGTGCGTGAAAGAAATGCGTCATTTAAGGAAGTTGGACGAACAAAGAAAGATCCAGTTTGAGAACATTAACGAGCCGGATTTTAATCAGCGCTATCCTGCAGTAGACGTTGCTAAGGCTAACCAGTATTTACACGGGCAGACCAGTTCCGGTGAAATGATTTATGGTCTGGATGTAACCTATGCGGCCTGGTCGCAGGTGGGTAAAGGCTGGATGATCGCGCCTTTACGCTGGCCTCTCATTCGGTGGTTTGCCGATAAAGCCTACTTATTTTTCGCGCGCTACCGTAACCGCATTTCCAAGCTACTAACAGGGAAAGAGCGTTGCTCGCAGTGCTCGATTGACTGATATACTCTAACCAAAGAAATGATAACAAGAGTACTTTTGACATGAAGAAGCTATATCTGGTGTTATTGCTGGCGCCAATGATGAGCGTGGCAGCCGATGATCCCCCCAAAGTTAGTGCGCAAGAGTTTGTGAATTTACAGCAGGGAGAAACCGGCCATGAAGGCTTCCGCAGAGCTCACGCAAAAGGTATTTGCCTTAGTGGTGAGTTTCGTTCAAACGGACAATTAGCCAGCTATTCAAAAGCGGCACTATTTGAAACGGGATCCATGCCTTTTATCGGGCGTTTTTCTGTTGCCGGGAATAATCCAACAGCGCCTGACTTAAAAGCACCGGTGCGCAGTTTAGCTCTGAGCTTTGCCATGAGTTCGACCGAGCAATGGCGTATTGCAATGAACACGCCGCCGGTAATGGCTGTTAAAGATCCGCATACGTTTTACCAGCAAATTCAGGCGATTCAGGCCGGTTCTAAAGCAATACAAAAGTTTTTTGCCGAACACCCTGAAAGCAGTGACTTTTTAAGCTGGAAAGGGCAATACCAACCCAGCGGAAGTTTTGCTGCCGAAACTTATAACAGCATTAATGCGTTTTATTTGGTGAATTCAAACGGTGAAAAGCAAGCCGTACGCTGGACTATGCAGCCGACGGTTTCAGTTTCTTCTGACAACTTAGAGGGTGTGGACGCTCTGCATCAAGAAATTACCAACCGGGTAGCGAAAGAAAATATCGTTTTTGACTGGGTTTTTACTTTGGCAAATGAGAAAGATGACGAGAACAATCCAGCAAAAGCATGGCCGGACAGCCGTGAGCAGATTACAGCGGGACAAATTGTTATTACCGGGGTAACGCCGCAGTTACAGGGCGAATGTCACGGTATAAATTACGACCCTCTGGTGTTACCAACCGGTATTGAGGCAACCCGTGACCCTATACTCCGTGCCAGGTCTGCTGCTTATGCTGAGTCTTATAGGCGCAGAGCAAAAGAAGCGTTAATGGGCGAGCTGGAGGAGCAGGGTAATGAATAACACACAACAGTTTTCCTTGTCGATGCGCTTGTTCCACTGGGCTATGGCGGCTTTGGTTATTTCGATGCTGGCGGCTGGTCTATTGATGGTTCGTTCTTTAGAACCTTGGCAGTTAAGCATTTTAACCGTGCACAAAGCCTTTGGTGTTGTGGCTGCCGTACTGGTTATTGCCCGTTTAGTGAATCGTTTGTTCCATCAAATTCCGGCATTACCCGGAGACTTATCAAGCTTGCAGACATTTGTCGCCAAGGCTTCTCACTGGCTGCTTTATTTGCTGTTGTTCGCCATGCCAATTTCAGGGTACTTAATGCAGTACTTTGCCGGGCGGCCAATTGACGTATTTGGCTGGTTCCGCTTACCGGCGGCGCTTACTGTCGATATTGAGAACTATGCTGTATTCCGGGAACTGCACGGCTGGCTGGCAATAGCACTTATGGCACTGGTTGCTTTGCACGTTGCTGCGGCCTTTCATCATCACTTTATCCGCAAGGACAAGGTTCTGAAAAGTATGCTTTAGTAGGTTGTTGCCTAACGCTGTTTATATTGTGTTGGGCAGTAGCCGCGCGACACTTCCGCAGGGCGCAGTTTACGATGTTTAGTATTGCGCCCCGATACACGTTCCCGCCACAAGCGGAAGCTGCCCGGCTTAAGTTGCGAACGCATAAACTTAATAACCTGCTTTTCCTGCAGGCCAAATTGTTCTTCAATAGCTTCAAATGGCGTGCGGTCTTCCCACGCCATTTCTATAACGCGTGATACTTCAGATTCAGTCAGGTTCATAAACAGGCTACTTAATGTCTTTCACTCAATTACGTTAGCCTTTGTGAATCAGATCTTCACAGCTAAACCTGCTCTACTCTATAAACCGTAAAGATGACCTGCGTGTCTTCATTTTAAGATGTGTTGTACTAGGCTTAAAAGTGGAGAAAGCGAAACGCACTGACATTTTAATGATTAAGGAGGAAGCTATGCCAGACGTTTGGCGCGACAAAGACGAGCGTATGTATCAGCATATTAAGCAGTCACAGCTGGATGACGGAAAGAGTGAAGACGAAGCAGAGGAAATTGCCAGTCGCACTGTGAATAAGCAGCGACGCGAGGAGGGGGTTACCGATAACACCACTACCCAAGGGACAGGTAACCCCAATAGTCGGTTGGAAGAGCGCACCAAAGATGAGTTATACAATAGAGCGCAGCAACTCAATATTGATAACCGCAGCGAAATGACAAAAGACGAACTGATTGAGGCAATAAGGCAAAAGCAGTAAGGGATTAAAGCTGACGAATGACGGCTTTGGTGGTTTAATGAAATCATTGTGGCCGAAAGAAGAAATGCTGACTATGCTGGAACGTTTAGTGAAAACATCAAGCTCAAGGATGAGGGATAAAGCGTGAACGACAAGCAAATTCAAATATTTGAGAGCCAGGATGGGCAAGCACAACTGGAAGTGGCTTTGGAACAGGATACAGTTTGGCTGAACCAAGCTCAGATGTCATTACTATTCGATACCTCGACCGATAACATCGGTTTGCACCTGAAGAATATTTACAGGGAAGATGAACTGGAAGCAATGGCAACTACCGAGGATTTCTCGGTAGTTCGGCAAGAAGGTAAACGACAAGTCCGCCGTCGTGTAAAACATTACAACCTTGATGCCATTATTTCTGTGGGCTACCGCGTGAGCTCCAAACGCGCGACACAGTTCCGCCAATGGGCAACCCGAATATTAAAAGAGCACCTGGTTGAAGGCTACACTTTAAACCAACGTCGGCTGCAAGAGCGGGGCGTTGAGTTTGAACAGGCTCTGAATCTACTCAGTCGTACACTGAGCAACCAAGGCTTGGTATCTGAAGCTGGTGAAGCCGTTGCTCAGGTTATAAGTGAGTACGCTCGTTCCTGGTCACTGCTGCAAGGTTATGACGAGCAAGTTTTAGCGGAAATAGGCACCAGACAAAATGGTATGCAGGCTCTGGATCCAGATAATGCAGCCGATGCCATTCAACAGCTTAGAAAAACACTTATAGCTAAAGGCGAAGCCACTGAATTATTCGGACAGGTTCGTGGCAATGGACTTTCCTCGGCATTAGCGACGATAGAACAAGGTTTTGCAGATGAGTTGTTTTACCCCAACATAGCAAGCCGAGCTGCCCATCTGTTGTACTTTGTTATCAAGAATCATCCCTTAGCCGACGGTAATAAACGCTCGGGTTCTTTCCTATTTTTGTGGTATCTGCGATTAAATCAGCATTTATTAGCTAAGCCTGTTGAGCGGTTGATTAACGACAACACTCTCGTGGCTCTGGCACTACTGGTAGCTGAGAGCTTACCAAATCAAAAAGAGCTGATGATTCGTTTGATCGAACACTTTATTCTGCTGAAGGAGCCAGCCGATAACTAAGGGTTAAAGCTGACGGATGTCTGCTTTGATGGTTTAATATAGCCCCTTATTTGCAAGGAAAAGTAGTCAAATTGTCATGGCCGACACGCAGTACATAACCAAAAATTGTCTTTCGCAAGAAGTGAATAAAGCCCGCGTATGGGTCGCTATTATTGGCGCGCCTATTGCGGGTTTTTTAATGTACAAATTACCAAATTTCTGGTGGATTGTCGGACTAATTTACCTCTTCAGCATTATTGGAGCAGCATCCACTAAGCGTTCGGGCGCCAGAGGCGAATTAAAAACACTGCAGCTTTTAGAGAAACTCCCCGATAACTATGTTTTGTTTAACCAGATTGATGTACCCAATTCGCGAGCAAAACGCGGCTTCACGGAGCTGGATTTAATTGTTGTGGGCCCTAACGGCGTGTTTGTAGTCGAAGTGAAGAACAACAACTCTAAAGTAACGGGAGATGAGCAATCTTCTAATTGGGTAGCCCATAAAGTAGGTCGTAAAGGTGGCCGATATACAGCGAAAGTTCGCAATCCAATAAAACAGTTAAAAAAACAAATTCATGTTTTGGCTGAGCATTTGAAGAAAAACCGCGCATCTATATGGATAGACGGCGTTGTGTTTTTCTCACACCGCAGCGCACGGGTTAAGCTGTCTTCACCTCCCAGCGTTCCCGTTCTTGAACGTAAAGGATTGGTCGAGTATATTTTGAATTATCAGCCCAAACGGGCACCGTCAAATGTTGAGAAAGTCGTTCAACAATTAATAGAACTTAAACAAATGACGAGCTGAAAGATGTATAAAGAACAAACCGTTAGGGCGAGGCTGGCCCGGAAAACCAAAGGCATTCCTGCTTGGCTCTGGTTATTAACCATTTACCTTAGTTACTTTATGGTCTTGCACTTTATCGGCCAGGGATTTGCAGTTTTGTTCGTAGCCGTAATCGTTGCCTCTGCGTCGCTCATTAGCCCCAGAGATCGAGAGCAGAACAAAGTTAAAAATATCATGACTTTGTTGGATGTTAATGGTGAAAAGTTACGTGTTGGGTTGGAACAAGTCCCCAATAAAAAGCTGAAACGCGTAGCGGTGGGCGAATACGACGAGGAATACGCTATTTTACAGTTCCCTTTTAATTATCAAGTCTCGAGTGACCATCTATTCCCCATTCAGCAGCTCGGTTCAGTCCGCGAATTTTTCAAAACGCATTATCCGCAAGTTGAATTGCTCACCTAATTCTTCACACCTTCGCCATCATTTGTTAACAAAAGCGTAACAAAGTTCTTTTAATGTGGCCTGGTGTGTGGTACTTATGAGTTGTGGTTTTTTTGTTAACAAACAGATTAACTGCAGCGCTAAATACCATAATTAAAAAAGTTGTATCAAAAAAGCAGAGGGTCATAACATGGATCATTCAGAAGAACTGCAAAAGGTTAATGACAAGTCTGGTAAGGGTCGCGCGGCAAAACGTAAATGGCGTGAAATAGAACAACTAAAAGAGAAGTACCGGTTGCGGGAAGAACTCTCTGATATGGATTACTCGCTTGAACTCGATTTAGAAGAAATCGAACTATAAAAAAGAACGCCGTCTGGGTTAGCTCAGACGGCGTTTTGCTTTTGGGCTTACTGCTCTTGTTTTTAGAAAGAGCTTAGCGAATTTGTGCCAGCATTTGTTTTAATGCTTTTGGCGCACCGGCTGCTATATTGCCCGACTGAATGTAGTTGTGGCCACCCTGAAAGTCACTGACTATGCCACCGGCTTCGCGAACCAATAATTCGCCAGCCAACATATCCCAGGGCTTAAGACCCATTTCCCAGAATGCATCGTGGCGTGCTGCCGCAACATAAGCTAAATCTAGTGCTGCTGCGCCTGCGCGACGAACGTCGGCACAGTGCTCAAACAACTTGCTGAACATTTCCAGGTATTCCGGTAAACGGTTTTTCATTTTGAACGGGAAACCCGTTGCTAAAATAGCGCCTTTTAATTCCACTTTAGGTGAAATACGTAAACGACGACCATTTAGCTGCGCACCGGCGCCGCGGGTAGCGGTAAATAATTCTTCGCGCATAGGATCATAAACAACGGCCTGTTGAACAGAGCCTTTGTGAAGCAACGCTATAGAGATACAAAAATGGGGGATACCGCGCATGTAATTGGTGGTGCCGTCTAGCGGATCAATAACCCACTGGAAGTCGTTTTCTTTTCCAGCCTGAGTACCGCTTTCTTCTGCGATGATGCCGTGATCAGGGTAAGACTTTTTGATGGTGTTGATAATAGCCTGCTCTGCGGCTTTATCCATATCAGTAACCCAGTCGTTCAAACCTTTTGATTCGGCTTCAACAGGACTGCCCTGGTCGAAATTTTTAACTAAAATTTTGCCGGCCGCACGCGCTGCGCGCACCGCAATATTTAACATCGGATGCATACCAATTACCTGTGCTGTAAAAGAACAATTTTCGGTCGCGGATCATACCAGTGTTACGGTATCATGCCAAACTTTTCCATAAGCCGAGAAAAACTCAAGGGAAACGCCATGCTTGATAACATTCGTATTGTTCTGGTGAATACGTCTCATACCGGAAACATAGGCTCTGTCGCCCGTGCCATGAAGACTATGGGGTTGTCTAAACTAACCTTAGTTGACCCTGTGCAGGAGCCTGACAGTCACGCATCGGCGTTGGCCGCTGGCGCAACCGATATTCTGGCGTCGGCGACTATTGTGGATACTTTGCAGGAGGCGATTGCCGACTGTGGTCTGGTTATTGCCACCAGTGCCCGGAATCGAACTTTAGACTGGCCGCTGCTAGGCCCGCGAGAGTGTGCGGCAAAAGTATTGGAGGAGACCAGCCAGCATCAGGTTGCTCTGGTATTTGGCCGTGAAAACAGTGGATTAACCAACGAAGAGCTACAGCAAAGTCAGTTTCACTTACACATACCAACTAACCCCGATTACAGTTCACTGAATCTGGCTATGGCGGTGCAGACTGTGAGTTATGAATTACGCATGCAGTGGCTTGAATCGAAACAACGCGCTCCGGAAAATTTACCGGAGTACCCGCGCGCTGAAGATTTAGAACGGTTTTATGAGCATCTTGAAAAGACTCTGGGTCAGACTGGGTTCATTGTTCCTCAGCACCCCGGACAAGTCATGACGAAATTGCGTCGTTTATTTAACCGAGCCCGCCCGGAAGAAAATGAAATTAATATTTTACGTGGCATCTTAGCCTCTGTGGACAAATCAACGGGTAATACTTGACTAAAATAGTCGGGAATGTAGAATCTCAATACATTAACGATGAATTAAACAGCAGAGGAAACCACCATGCGCCTGACGTCAAAAGGTCGATACGCAGTAACAGCTATGCTGGACGTTGCGCTTTTTACGGCAAATGGTCCCGTGCCGTTAGCGGATATTTCTGAGCGTCAGGGAATATCTCTGTCGTATTTAGAGCAGTTGTTTTCGCGCTTACGTAAGCATGGGTTGGTGGACAGTGTGCGAGGTCCCGGTGGTGGTTATCGTCTGGGCTGTGCCGCAAACGATATTTCTGTTGGTGCCGTTATTCACGCGGTAGACGAGTCAATTGATGCAACACGTTGTCAGGGTAAAGCTAACTGTCAGGGCGGCGAACGTTGTTTGACCCACTCTTTGTGGGAAGGGTTAAGCGACAGAATATCCGACTTTCTCGACGGTATTACGCTGGCCGAGTTGATGAAGAAAGAGGACGTCGGTGACGTTCTGAATAGGCAGAATGCGTTGCATAACCACAGTGAAGAAGAGATTAAGTTAAACTCTCACCTATAATATTGCCTTTAAGTTGTCAGGAGCAAGCAAGTGTCTAAGTTACCTCTTTATTTTGATTATGCTGCAACCACGCCGGTAGACCCTGTTGTAGCAGAAAAAATGATGGGATGTTTAACGCAGGATGGCTTGTTTGGTAACCCGGCATCGCGTTCGCATAAGTACGGCTGGCAGGCAGAAGAAGCTGTCGATATTGCCCGGAATCAGGTTGCTGACCTTATTAATGCCGACGCGCGCGAAATTGTTTTTACCTCAGGTGCGACTGAGTCAGATAACCTCGCCATAAAAGGCGCAGCTCAGTATTACTCAGATAAAGGCAAACACGTTATTACACTTAAAACCGAGCACAAAGCGGTTTTAGATACCTGCGGACAGCTGGAAAAAGAAGGCTTTGAAGTGACGTATCTGGATGTCGGAACTGACGGCTTGCTGGATATGGATTTGTTCCGCTCAGCCTTGCGCGAAGATACGGTGTTAGTGAGCGCAATGCTGGTTAATAACGAAATAGGTGTGCTTCAGGATATAACCGCTATAGGTCACTTGTGCCGTGAAAATGGCACAATATTTCATGTTGACGCCGCTCAGGCGTCCGGCAAAGTGCCAATGGATATGTCGGAATTACCGGTCGATTTACTATCTCTTTCTGCTCATAAAATGTATGGCCCTAAAGGTATTGGGGCGTTGTATGTACGCCGCACTCCGCGAGTTCGTCTGCTTGCGCAAATGCATGGCGGGGGTCATGAGCGTGGCATGCGCTCAGGCACGTTACCAACTCACCAAATTGTCGGTATGGGTGTAGCGGCGGAACTGGCTCTTAACGAGCTGGAACTGGAGCCCGCACGAATTGAAAACTTGCGTCAGCGACTATGGAAAGGGGTTAGCCAGTTAGAAGGTGTAACTTTGAATGGCTCTGACCAGCAACGGGTTCCGCATATTACTAACATCAGTTTTGCCGGAGTTGATGGTGAACTGTTGCTAATGGCGTTAAAAGATCTTGCGCTCTCATCGGGCTCGGCCTGTACGTCGGCCAGTGTTGAACCCTCGTATGTGTTAAGAGCATTAGGCGTTGAACATGAGCTGGCAATGAGTTCATTGCGCTTTAGTATTGGGCGTTACACGTCCGAAGCAGATATCGATAGTGCGGTAGAGCTTATCCACCGCACTATCGGAACCTTAAGAGGCGCTGCTTAGTCCTTTAGCAGGCCAGCAAAGGTTTTACGGAACTTAGCCAGCTTCGGTGAAATTACCGCCTGACAATACGGGTTTTCCGGGTTTCTGGCGTAATAATTTTCGTGATAGTCCTCTGCCGGGTAAAAAGTCCCTAACTCAGTGATTTCCGTTACGATGGGAGCCGCAAATGCTGCATCGGCTTCAAGTTCCGCAATAATATTTTCCGCTTCGCGTTTTTGCGCGTCGTTATGATAGAAAATTGATGTGCGATATTGAGTACCCACATCGTTGCCCTGACGATTCACCTGAGTTGGATCGTGCAGAGTGAAAAAGATTTCTAAGATTTGACGGTAAGAGATCTGCTCTGGGTCGTATTGGAGTTGTGCAACTTCGGCATGTCCTGTTTCGCCACTGCAAACCTGCTCGTAAGTTGGATCGATGGTATGCCCGCCAGTGTAGCCCGATTTAACTGACTGAATGCCTTTTACCTGAAGGAAGGCTGACTCAACACACCAGAAGCAACCTCCGCCAAGGGTGGCTTGTTCATATTCATTGTTCGCCATGTCAGAACTCCTTATCGTCAAATAGACGTCTATATGGCTATATAAGTTCTCTCATCCTAGCTGAGAATGAATGAAAAAACAATCACTGGGTATTCGATTTCTGCGCCGATCTCACGTATAATCCGCGCGACTGATTTATCCCTTAATTTTATTGGAGTTTATAACCATGGCTTTAGAGCGCACTCTATCAATTATCAAGCCTGATGCAGTTGCAAAAAACTTAATCGGCGCTATCTACAACCGTTTTGAATCTGCTGGTCTTCGCATTGTTGGTGCTAAAATGATGCACTTAAGCAAAGAACAGGCTGAAGGTTTCTACGCAGAACACAAAGAACGTCCTTTCTTTGGTGCTTTGGTTGAATTCATGACTTCAGGCCCTATCGTTGTTCAGGTTCTTGAAGGTGAAGACGCTGTACGTAAAAACCGCGACATCATGGGTGCTACGAATCCTGCAGAAGCACTGGCAGGAACTATTCGTGCCGACTATGCTGAAACTATAGACGAAAATGCGGTACATGGTTCAGATGCAACTGAATCTGCTGCACGTGAAATCTCTTACTTCTTCAGCGACGAAGAAGTTTGCCAGCGTACTCGCTAAGACTGTATTTGAATGTAGCCTGATGCTATTGCATCAGGTGAGATCTAAGATGTAGGTAGCCTGACGTTTATGTCAGGAGCTCACCTGACATGAATGTCAGGCTACAATACGTCGAAGCACATCAAAAAACCGGAGCTTTATGACCAACGCAATAGATAAAAAAGTGAACTTACTCGACCTGAATCGTGAGGGAATTAAAGAGTTCTTTCGTGAGATGGGTGAGAAACCTTTTCGTGCTGAACAGGTAATGAAGTGGCTGTATCACTTTTGTGTCGATGACTTTGATGAGATGACGAATCTTAATAAAGCCTTGCGTGAAAAGCTCAAGCAAGTCGCAGAAATACGCGCGCCTGAAGTTCGCGAACAACAGCAGTCATCGGACGGTACGATTAAGTTCGCTATGACCCTGTTCGACGGTCAGGACGTGGAAACAGTATGGATACCCGAGGGTGATCGCGCTACGTTGTGCGTGTCTTCTCAGGTTGGTTGTGCATTAGAATGCACTTTCTGCTCAACCGGGGCTCAGGGCTTTAACCGTAACCTCAGTGTGGCAGAAATCATCGGTCAGGTATGGCGGGTGAATCAGCTGTTAGGGGCTTATGGCAAGACCGGAATTAAACCCGTAACGAACGTGGTTATGATGGGCATGGGGGAACCTTTGCTTAACTTAAATAATGTAGTTCCGGCAATGGAGCTAATGTTAGATGACCTGGGTTTCGGTTTATCCAAACGCCGCGTTACGTTAAGTACTTCAGGTGTTGTTCCTGCGTTGGAAAAACTGCGTGAACGCATTGATGTGATGTTGGCTATTTCGTTGCACGCGCCAGACGATGAGTTGCGCAACGAGATTGTACCTATTAATAAGAAGTACAATATTGAAGAATTTCTGGCATCCAGCCGTCGTTATGTTGAGCAGTCAAAAGCTCAGCGTAAAGTAACGGTAGAGTATGTCATGCTGGATCATGTGAACGATTCAACCGATCAGGCACATGCGCTGGCAAAAACCTTAAAAGATACCCCGAGTAAAATTAATCTTATTCCATTTAATCCTTTCCCGGGTTCGGACTACGGACGCTCCAGTAACTCGCGAATTGACCGTTTTGCCAAAGTGCTTATGGAGTACGGTTTGACGGTAATGGTACGGAAGACTCGTGGGGATGATATCGATGCAGCTTGCGGGCAATTAGTGGGCGATGTCATCGATCGTACAAAACGTATACTGAAACGTCAGCAGAAACAGCGTGGTGGGGAAGCAATAGCTGTAAAGACCACGTAAATTAACAGAATCGCAGGCACAAGGAGTGTGATAATGCGAACCGCTTTATTATTGATAGCCGCAGCGCTATATGGTTGTACCGCTAACCCTGAACAGTCGGTATCTGTGGGTAATGATGTACGGTTGCAGCTTGGACTTGCTTATTTGGCGCAAGGGAAATTGAAGCTTGCGCATCCGCATTTGCAAACCGCATTGACGAACAATCCCCGGTCTCTGGATGCCAATCTTGCCTTAGGGCAATGGTATTTAGCGACAAATGACGTTGATTCTGCTTTGTCACTTTACCAACAGACATTATCATGGCAACCTATGAGCGGTGCATTGTACAATAACTATGCGGTTGCACTGTGTGTGGCTGGTGACTGGGAAAAAGCACTCAGGTATTTTGATAAAGTGACATTGGATCCAGCGTATCCACATCATGCCAGAGCTGAGGCCAATAAAGCCGAATGTCTGGCTCGGGTAGGTCACGACGCAGCTCAACCATAACAGGGAAACCCCTTACAATCATGACTGCTGAAAACGAATCAACACAAGATAACAAAAAGCCAGAATCGGAAGCGGCACAAGAAACAGAGCAAAAGCCGAGTAAAGGTCCTGGTGAAATTCTGAGAGAAGCTCGTGAAGCTAAAGGTTTAGAGCAACGCGAGGTTGCAGACCAGTTGCGTTTGCGAAAGCAGATTATTGAATTGCTGGAAGCCGATGATTATTCAACTTTCTCTACGGCAACCTTTATTAAAGGTTATTTACGCTCCTACGCCAAACTGCTTGATTTAGACGATACCGAGCTGTTTGAGGCTTATAAAGCCAGAGGCTATAAAGAAGTTGAAAGCAGCCAGATGCAGAGCTTCTCAAGACGTAAAAAGCACGAGGAAAGTGACAACCGCTTAATGTTAATTACTTATGTGGTTATCATTATTGTTGTGGCCTTGGTTATTTGGTGGTGGCAAGAGCCGGATCTTGGTTTTAGTGAAGGCGAAACTGGCACGCAGGAAAGTTCAGAAGTTTCTCCGGTAAATACTGATGATGAAGCTGATAACGTCGGTGATATTGAAATTTCAAACCAGCCGACAGAGCCACAAATTGCGCCGAATGAAGATGAAGCTATATTAGAGTCAGAAGTTGAAGCTGATGACACGAATGTTGCGGTCGAGTCGGTACAAGAACCCGTTAGTGAAAGCGGCGAGAATGACAACGAGAATAACGACGAATCGCAGGCCGCTAACACTGATTCGGCGGCTAATGATGTTAACGATACCCAAGAGTTACCAACTGAAACTGCCGAGCAGACAGATAACCAAGCTGAAACTTCGGTCGAGTCAGAAGCTGTTGAGCCGTCGCCGCAACCAGAAGCGGTTTCAGCCAGCCTGGTGTTAGAGTTTAATGAAGAATGCTGGGTTAAAATTGATGATGCTTCCGGTGAAACTCAGGCTGTTGGTGTAAAAGCTGCAGGCTACCGTATGCCAGTCCCTGGCGAAGCGCCTTTTTCAGTAACACTGTGTAAACCTGAAGCTGTTAATGTCAGCTTTAACGGTAATGCCTTTAATATGGACCAGTTCCGGACTGGTCGTGTCGCGCGCTTTACCGTACCGTCAGAAGAGCAGTAGAGGTCAATTTAAGGTTATGATGCACGAAAATCCAATTAAACGCCGTCCTTCACGCCGCTTGTATGTAGGTAATGTGCCTATTGGCGATGGCGCACCGATTGCTGTGCAGTCCATGACAAATACTGAAACAACCGATGTTGATGCGACCGTAGCGCAAATCGAAGCGCTGGCTCAAGCTGGTGCCGATATTGTTCGTGTGTCTGTACCAACAATGGAAGCCGCCGAAGCTTTTAAGCAAATAAAGCAGCGCAGCCCAGTGCCTTTAGTTACTGACATTCATTTTGATTACCGTATTGCGCTTAAAGTTGCCGAATATGGCGCGGATTGCCTACGTATTAATCCGGGCAATATTGGTCACGAAGACAGAATTAAAGCCGTAGTCGATGCAGCACGTGAACGTAACATTCCAATTCGTATTGGGGTTAATGGCGGTTCACTAGAAAAAGATCTGCAAGAAAAATACGGAGAACCGACAGCTGAGGCGTTAGTTGAATCCGCAATGCGGCATGTCAATATTCTCTATAAGCTGGACTTTTACGATTTTAAAGTCAGCGTTAAAGCTTCCGATGTATTTTTAGCCGTTGAATCGTATCGCTTACTGGCACAAAAAATTGATCAGCCTTTGCACTTAGGCATTACAGAAGCCGGTGGTAAGCGCAGCGGTGCGGTGAAGTCGTCAGTTGGTTTAGGCATGTTGCTGGCTGAAGGTATTGGCGACACGTTGCGGGTGTCCCTTGCTGCCGATCCGGTTGAAGAAATTAAAGTGGGTTTTGATATATTAAAGTCACTGCGTATTCGCGCGCGGGGTATCAACTTTATTGCCTGCCCAAGTTGTTCCAGACAAGAATTCGATGTTATTAACACTGTTAATGCTTTAGAGGAGCGCCTGGAAGATATTACTATTCCAATGGATGTTTCAATAATAGGCTGTGTGGTGAATGGTCCGGGCGAAGCTCTGGTATCGCATGTCGGTCTTGCCGGCGCAAAAAACAAAAGTGGTTTGTACATTGGCGGAGCACGTCAAAAACTCCGACTGGATAACCAGAATTTAGTAGATGAACTGGAAGCCCAAATTCGCGAGCAGGTAAAGTTCATTGAAGCTAATAAAATTGACGTAAAAGAAATTAACGGTTGATTTTACCCGCATCGACAAAGTCCCTATAATACCCGCTTATTTTCTGTATCGATAACCAGACGAGAAGGTTCCGTGGCGAATACAATCCAAGCAATTCGTGGCATGAATGATTTGTTGCCAGAGCAGAGTCCGGCCTGGCAACAGGTTGAAGCAGTAATACGACGCGTTGCTGCAAGCTACGGGTATAGCGAAATCCGTATGCCGGTGCTGGAAAGCACACAACTGTTTAAACGCTCTATTGGTGAAGTTACCGATATTGTCGAAAAAGAAATGTATACCTTTGATGACCGCAATGGCGAAAGCGTAACATTGCGTCCGGAAGGGACAGCGAGCTGCGTGCGCGCGGGTAATCAGCACGGTTTGTTGTACAACCAAATTCAGCGTTTGTGGTATATGGGGCCTATGTTCCGTTACGAACGCCCACAAAAGGGGCGTTATCGTCAGTTCCATCAATTTGGCATTGAAACCTTTGGTTTAGAAAGTGCCGATGCCGATGCGGAAGTCATTCTGCTTTCAGCCAGATTATGGCGCGAGTTTGGTCTTGCCGATCAGGTCGAGCTGCAACTGAACTCTCTGGGATCTAATGAAGCTCGGGCGAATTACCGTGATGCGTTAAAAGCTTACTTGTCTGACTATGAAAGCGAGCTGGATGACGACAGTAAACGCCGGCTTGAAAGCAATCCGTTGCGTATTCTGGATAGTAAAGACGAAAAGACTCAGAAGATTCTGGAAGGTGCGCCTAGTCTATCCGAATACTGGGACGCTGAATCGAAAGAGCATTTTGAACAACTAACGGCTCGTCTGGAAGCGGCTGGTATTTCATATACTTTAAACGAACGTTTGGTTCGTGGTCTGGATTATTACAACCGTACCGTGTTTGAATGGGTCACCACGGCTCTGGGCGCTCAGGGTACCGTTTGTGCCGGTGGTCGTTATGACGGTCTGGTTGAACAATTAGGCGGTAAGGCTACGCCTGCAGTCGGTTTTGCCATGGGCATGGAACGTTTGGTGCTGTTGCTACAGGAACAAGGTAAGCTCACCCCAAGACGAGTGGTTGATGCTTACTTAATGCCGCTAGGCGAAGAAGCGGAACTAAATGCCCCGCGAATTGCCGAACAGCTGAGAAATGAGTTGCCGGAACTGCGACTGGTAAGCCACTGTGGTGGCGGTTCTATGAAGAAACAAATGAAGAAAGCCGATAAGTCGGGTGCACAAGTGGCACTCATTATCGGTGCGGATGAAATCGCTCAGCAGCAGGTAACCGTAAAACCGTTACGCACTGCTGAAGAACAACAAACTCTGGGCTGGCAGGCACTTATTGAGTTTCTGCAGCCGCTGACAAGAGGGTAGTCAGGTGGATAATACCGAAGAACAACAAGTAGAACGTTTAAAAGAGTTTTGGAAAGAACACGGTAAAGGTATTGTTGCCGGCGTGGTTATTGGCTTTGGTTTGTTTTATGGCTGGCGTTATTATGACCAGCATACGCTGGAAACTCAGCAGCGTGCTTCAGCAAATTACGAGCAATTGACGGCCGAACTCTCTGAAGGTAGCGAGAACGCGGTACTGGAAGCGCAAGAGTTTGTCAGCGAGAACCCCAAAAATGTTTACGCGCAGTTGGTGGCTTTGCAGTTGGCTCAGCACTCGGTGGAGCGCGCTGACTTAGCAACAGCGGTTACTGCGTTACAGTCGGTAGTCGACAGCGCTGAAGACGAAAACATGTCGGCCTTAGCCAGTATCCGGTTAGCTCGGGTATTAATTGCTCAGGAACAGCTTGACGCTGCTTTAAGTCTGGTTAAGAAACCGTTGCCAGAAGCTTATGCGGGCTTTGCCGCAGAGCTTGAAGGCGACATTTTGGCTGAGCAGGGTAATACCGAAGAAGCTCGTGCCGCATACGAACGCGCATTGCAGGCTGGTGAGTCATTGACTCCGGCGCTGCAAATGAAACTCAACAGCCTGGTTAAGTCATAATGCAATTGATTAAACGCTTTACCAAAGGCAGTTTGTTATTGACTGCTGCAGTTCTTGTTAGTGGTTGCTCTATATTCGGCGACGATGATGAAGAGCCTAAGTTTGCTGTACTTCAGCCTATTTCCGAGCAAGTACAAGCAAAAGTTTTATGGGACGCCTCAGTTGGAAGCGGTATAGGTGAGCACTTCTCCCGACTGAATCCTGTGGTTGAATATGGCAAGGTTTTCGCCGCCGACCGCAATGGCATCGTCAGCGCATTTGATAAGTCCACAGGTGAACGCCTTTGGCGAATTGATTTGCGTCAGCGTATTACATTTGATGAAGCTACGGATGAAGGTTGGTTCAGCGGCTTATTTGCTAGCCCTTTCCCGGCGCGCATATCTGGTGGCTTAGTTGCTCAGTATGACCGTGTCTTTTTGGGCACTGAAAATGGTGATGTTGTTGCTCTGGATGCTGAAACTGGCGATCTTGTTTGGCATACCGAGGTGAACAACGAGGTCATGTCAGACCCAGCCGTTGGCGAAGGCCGTGTCGTCGTTCACACTGGTGGTGGGAAAGTTATTAGTCTGGACGCCGAAACCGGTGAAGAGCAATGGGAATATGAGTATCAGACACCCATGCTGACTGTTCGTGGTGCCTCCGCTCCGGCGATTATTAGTGGTGGTGTTGTCGTTGGTGATAGCAACGGTTCTGGTATGGTGCTAATTGCAGACAGTGGGCAGCAAGCCTGGAGTCAGCCTATTGGTAAGCCCAGTGGAAGTACAGAACTGGAACGTTTAGCCGACGTTGACGCAAAACCCGCTACGCAGGGAACTACCTTGTATATGGTTGCGTTTAACGGAGAGCTGGTCGCGCTTGAACTCATGAGTGGCGAAGTACGTTGGAAACGCGACTACAAAGCATTTGAAAACATGTTGGTGACTAGTGGCCGAATTTTCTTAACCGATGTGAACAGCCACGTTTACTCACTTGACCAGAGCGGTGGTATTGAGCGTTGGAGTAACACCGAGCTGTTTGGGCGTAAGCTAAGCGCCCCCGCATGGCATCGCGGTAATATTGTTGTTGGTGACTTTGAAGGCTACTTGCATTGGCTGGACAGTGAAACCGGCAACATTGTTGGTCGTTA
This sequence comes from Idiomarina sp. 017G, assembly GCF_004362265.1. Classification (NCBI taxonomy): domain Bacteria; kingdom Pseudomonadati; phylum Pseudomonadota; class Gammaproteobacteria; order Alteromonadales; family Idiomarinaceae; genus Idiomarina; species Idiomarina sp. 017G. Next base: position 38,327 of record NZ_SNWT01000008.1, read on the forward strand.
CGACGTTGGCGGCGATGGAGTCTATGTTGCTCCTGTCGTGGATAACAACATTATGTATGTACAAACTCGGGACGGTGATATCATCGCGCTCGATACTCAATCAGGAAATGAATAAGAGATGTTACCTGTTGTCGCGCTCGTCGGGCGCCCAAATGTGGGGAAATCCACGCTTTTTAATCGTTTAACGCGAACTCGCGACGCACTGGTAGCGGACTTTCCCGGGTTAACCCGGGATCGTAAATACGGTCAGGCAAATTACGACGGTTATCAATTTATTGTTATTGATACCGGTGGTATTCATGGTGATGAAGAAGGCATTGACGAAGAAATGGCAAAGCAGTCGCTGCTTGCTGTTGACGAAGCCGATGTGGTTCTTTTCATGGTGGACGCGCGTGACGGTGTTACCGTTGGTGATCAAGCCATTGCTGACCATTTGCGTAAGCAGAATAAGAAAGTTTACCTGGTCTGTAATAAAATTGACGGTATTGATGCCCATTCGGCAATGGCCGACTTCTATTCGTTATCTTTAGGCGAACTTTACGGTATTGCGGCGGCTCACGGCCGTGGTGTTGAGCAGTTACTGGAAATTTGCTTTAAGCCAATAGCGGAAGAATACCCCGATGTTATCGTGCCCAAGGACGTTGAGTCTGAAGAGCTGGAGCATGATGAAATTGACTACGATAAGCTGCCACTTAAACTGGCTATTGTTGGTCGTCCGAACGTCGGTAAATCAACTTTAATCAATCGCATATTAGGTGAAGAGCGGGTTGTCGTTTATGACATGCCAGGCACTACTCGCGATTCCGTGTATATTCCTATGCAGCGGAACGAGCGGGAATATGTTCTGATTGATACCGCAGGAGTCCGTCGTCGTGGGCGTATTGGTGAGGCTATCGAGAAGTTTTCGGTGGTTAAGACCCTGCAGGCAATTGAGGACGCAAACGTTGTCCTTATTGTGGTTGATGCACGTGAAACTATCAGTGATCAGGATCTCAACTTAATTGGCTTTGCATTAAATGCCGGTCGTTCAATTGTTATTGCGGTGAATAAGTGGGATGGTTTGCAAAACGACCACAAAGAAGAGATAAAGCGCGAGCTGGATAGACGCTTAGGCTTCGTTGACTTCGCCCGTTTGCATTTTATTTCCGCGCTGCACGGTACAGGTGTTGGTCATTTATTTGAGTCGGTTGAAGAGGCTTATGCCAGCGCAACGCAACGCATTAGTACCTCTAAGCTGACGAAAATAATGGAAATGGCGCAGGAAGAGCATCAGCCGCCACTGGTAAGCGGTCGCCGGGTGAAACTTAAATATGCGCACGCAGGTGGCTATAATCCACCACGTATTATTATTCACGGCAACCAGGTAAAGGATTTACCGGGGGCTTATCAGCGCTATTTAATTAACTACTTCCGGAAATCTCTGGGCGTTATGGGTACGCCAATAAAAGTAGAATTCCGTGAACCGGTTAACCCTTATGAAGGTAAGAAAAACCAACTTACTTTGTCGCAGCAGCGAAAACGCAGACGCTTGATGAAGTTTCTGAAGAAGAAAAAATAGTTTTAAACGAGAAAGCCTGCTAATTGAGCAGGCTTTTCTTTATCTATTAATTAAAGTCTGAGGGGCTAAAACGGTACTCGGTCAGGCAGTAATCACAGGTCATCATAATTTCGCCTTCCTCGGCTAAAATTTCCTGAATTTCTTCCGGGCTTACTGAGGCCAGTGCCTCCAGCGTGCGCTCACGTGAACAGCCGCAAACAAAAGTGACTTCCTGTGACGGATACAGATGCACTTGCTCTTCATGATAAAGACGATGCAATAGCTCTTCAGCCGGTAGTGTGAAAATTTCTTTGGCTGTAATGGTGTTGGTTAAAGTGGCCAGATGTTCGAACCCGGTTAAGTCCATGCCGGTTGCAGGCAGGCGCTGTAACAGCATTCCTGCTGCATGTTCGCCGTCGGCGTGCAGCCAGACCCGGGTGTGTAGCTGTTCTGACTGTTCAAAATAGTCTTCCAGCATGGCTGCAATTGAATCGGCGCTGGCACTGACAACGCCCTGATAACGCTCACCGGTATCCGGGGTTAAGGTAATGACCAACTGACCTTTTCCTATCATCGATTGTAAATCCGTTGCACCAAGCTCGGATTTTAATCGTGCGATGCCTCTTAACTCCTGATTATGATTGCCATTAACCGCAATAAAGTTAAGTGGCCCATCGCCCTGAAGTTGCACCGCAATATGGCCTTCAAACTTTAAAGTGGCAGTTAGTAGTGATACTGCGGCCATCATTTGCCCAAGTAACTCCTGAACAGGTGCAGGATAGTTATGACCACGGAGCAAAGTTTGATAGCTGCTGGTCAACTGAACGAGCTCACCCCGCACATCTTGCTCTTCAAAGGTGTAGCGTGACAATTGATCAGTTGGGTATTCCATGGGCACTCCTGTTTATCGACAACAAGCGATTTATTCACCGCTATCTTTCATTCTGATAAGTTGACGGCGCTGTTTTTTATCTGGCCGTCCATCCGGGTGCGGATTATACAACGCATTAAGCTTTCTTGCTTCCGCATTTTTCTCGCGCTTTTCTATGCTCTCAGGAGTTTCTCTGTAGAGTAGTTGCGCCTCGCTGGCACCGCGGCGTTGCTCACTTAGCTCCATGACTTCAACTTCTTTTGTATCGAAGCCCTGCCGCAAAGTGATAATAGCGCCAACCTGCACTACCTTAGAAGGCTTGCTACGTTGCCCGTCATAATGTACTTTGCCTGACTGAATCATTTGTCGGGCAAGTGCTCTGGTTTTGTAGAATCTTGCTGCCCACAGCCATTTATCCAGACGAATGGGGCTTTCTTTTCGAGTTTTTGTCATAAAAACGCAACGAATTCGTTATAAACTTTGTGTTAATCGATTGTTGACTCATGTCGCCTGCGCTAGAATGCATGAATCGCCTTTTGTCAGTGTAACAAGAATAAGAATAAAGTGACTGCCCGACTCCAACAAATATTTAAAGATACTCAAATGTGGCGCCGCTTAATGCAAGCGCTAACGGCTTTCGCATGGTTTTTGGTTGCGGTATTGCTGGCCCGGTTTACCTGGTCACTGATTAACCCTGCAGAGCCCGACGACAGCGCGGTGTTACCTATAGTTACGGTTGATTCTACTGCAACTGGCTCGATGAATTTAGAGACTTTAACGACGCTGAATCTTTTCGGAGCAGCAGAGCGGGGGAACCGTCCTAAAAGCGTTCAAAATGCGCCGAAAACATCATTAAATGTCCGTCTGATAGGCGTCTCTGCCAGCTCTAATCCTGAACGTTCAGCAGCTATTATTCAGCAAGGCAGCAAGCAACAAACCTACATTATTGGTGAGAGCCTTGGCAGTTCATCGGTGACTGTAGAAGAGATTCATGCCGATCGCGTTATTCTTGATAATAACGGCCGATTAGAAACGTTGAAAATGGAAGACATTGGTGAGGACAGGCCTGCACTGTCTTTAATTGTAGGTGACTCAGATAACTCTGGTGCGCTGATACCTGTCGATAGTGATGACAGCAATCCGGTTAATGATGATGCGACTGTTGAACAACAGTTGGCCCAGGTTGCTGATAATCCTTCGTCGTTACTCGATTACGTGAATATTTCGCCAGTACAAATTAATGGCGAGTTAAAAGGATACAAATTGAATTCAGGTAAGAACCCCGAGTTATTTCGGGATGCTGGATTCCAGAACGGTGATCTTGCAGTGGCTATAAACGGCTACGATTTGACCGACATGGAGCAGGCCATGCTTGCTAGTCAGGAACTGTCGGAACAAGAGCGGGTCACCATAGAAATTGAGCGCGGCGGTGAAAGGATGGAACTGTCGTTTGAGCTACCGGTAAAACAGGATAATTGATATGACAGTGGCAAAGAGTGGCTTAAAAGCATGGTTGGGAGCTCTCGGTTTGGCATTAACACTGATGAGTTCACCATTAAGCAGCGAAGAATATGCCGCCAGTTTTAAAAATACTGATATTAACGAGTTTATTCAGGTTGTCGGCCGAAACTTAGGTAAAACCATCATTATCGACCCTAACGTGCGGGGCAAAATAGATGTGCGCAGCTATGATGTGATGGATGAAGAGCAGTACTATCAGTTTTTTCTTAATGTTCTTGAGGTCTACGGATTTGCCACTGTTGAAATGGAGTCCGGTGTCCTGAAAGTCATTCGTGATAAAGACGCAAAAACCTCTTCGTTGCCTGTTATTGGTAGTGACACAAAAATGCTGGGCGACACAATGGTGACCCGGGTTGTGCCGGTAGAGAATGTCTCCGTACGGGAGCTTGCTCCTTTATTGCGTCAGCTAAATGACCAAAGCGGTGGCGGTATGGTCGTCAGTTATGACCCATCAAATGTGATCATGATGACCGGGCGCGCTGAAACCGTGCAGCGTTTAGTAGAGATTATTGAGCGGGTGGATCGGGCTGGCGATCAAGATGTTGATATGATTAGTCTGGAGTATGCGTCAGCCAGTGAAATTGTTCGTATAGCTCAGTCGCTGTTCGAGAAAAATAATGAAGGCGTACCGGCGTTACTTATTCCTAAAATTGTTGCTGATGAGCGCAGTAATAGCGTTATTGTTAGCGGTGAGCCCCGTGCTAGAGCCCGAGTTGTTAAGTTGATTAAACAGCTTGATCAGGACTTAAAAACCGAGGGGAACACTCGTGTTTTTTACTTAAAATACGCGAAAGCGCCTGAGGTGGTTGAAGTATTGAAAGATGTCAGCCGCTCTATTCAGGCTGAAGTTGAACAGCAGTCAAGTAGCGGTAATGCAACGCAGCGTCGTCGTACCGGAGGTGATGAAACGGTCAGTATCAGCCCGCACGAGCCGACTAACTCGGTGGTTATTACCGCCCAAAAAGATATGCTGGCGTCGCTGGAAAAAGTGATTCGGGATTTAGACATCCGTCGTGCTCAGGTTCAGGTTGAAGCTATTATTGTCGAGATTATGGAAGGCGATAACGTTGACTTTGGCGTGCAGTGGATCAGCGAAGACGGCGGTATGGTTCAGTATAATAACGGTAATCAGGTACCTATAGGGAGTTTGGCTGCAGGTGCTTATCAGGCACGTGAAAGGGAAGGTACAACGACGACCCGGATAACAGATGGCGGGGTCGAGGTGACGACGACAGAACCGGATGAACCTGGTGACGTTTCGTTGCTGGCGAATTTATTGGGTTCGGTAAACGGCATGATGTTCGGCACCATTCAGAACGACTGGGCAGCGGTAGTACAGGCGGTTACACAGGATACTCGCTCAAATATTCTGGCCACGCCAAGTATTGTTACCGTCGACAACGAAGAAGCGAGCTTCCTGGTCGGTCAGGAAGTCCCTACGATTAGTGGCTCTACTACGGGGGATAACAATGACAACCCTTTTCAGACGGTTGATCGCACCGAGATAGGTATTAAGTTAAAGGTAACGCCTCAAATTAACGAGGGGGACGCCGTGCAAATGACGATAGAACAGGAAGTGTCCAGTTTAAGCGGTGCCACTGCGGTTGACGTGATTATTAATAAGCGGGAACTGAAAACCACGGTTATGGCTGACGACGGCGAGACCATTGTACTGGGCGGTCTAATTGACGAAGACGTGCAGGAGTCGGTCTCTAAAGTTCCTTTATTAGGCGACATACCAATTTTAGGTAAATTATTCAGCTCTACGTCAACCTCTAAGCAAAAGCGCAACCTGATGGTTTTTATCCGTCCAACCATAGTCCGTGACGGTAACCGCATGCGTGAGTTAAGTTCGGCAAAGTACAATTATATGCGGGCGCTGCAATTGGATGAACGTTCGCGCGGTATCTCTCTAATGCCTTCTGAGGATTCACCGTTGCTTAACGACTGGGACAGTGAACTGACGTTACCGCCGGGCTTTGACGAATATCTGAAAAAACAAGGTAGCGAGAAGAGCGACAAGAAGAATAGCGAAGAAAGCGATAAAGAAAGCGACGAACAGAATGAAGATCCGCAAAATGACTGAAGCCAGTGCCATTGCAACAGCTCGCCTCCCGTTTAGCTTTGCTAAACGCTTTGGCGTGGTGGTTGAGCAGGGTGAGCCGTTAATTTTGCATTGCCGTGCCGGTATCTCGGCTGCTGCGTTAAAAGAAGTGAGGCGCGCGCTGGGGCAGCCGGTCACTCTTCAGGAGCACGCTGCAAGTGACTTTGAAAGCTTGTTAACCCGTGCGTATCAACGAGACTCATCGGAAGCCCAGCAGTTAATGGAAGACATTGGCAACGAGTCCGATTTATTCTCTCTGGCTGATGAGTTGCCGCAGACCGAAGATCTGCTGGAAAGCGAAGACGACGCGCCTATTATTAAGCTGATTAACGCTATGCTGAGCGAGGCGATAAAAGAGGGCGCTTCGGATATTCACATTGAGACTTTTGAGAAAGCTTTGCTTATACGTTTTCGCATAGACGGCGTTTTGCGCGAAGTTTTACGACCAAACCGTAAGTTGTCATCGCTGCTGGTGTCGCGCATAAAAGTTATGGCGCAGCTGGATATTGCCGAAAAACGCGTTCCGCAGGATGGTCGTATTTCTTTGCTTATTGCTGGCCGGGCTGTGGATGTTCGGGTCTCGACTATGCCGTCGAACCACGGCGAGCGGGTGGTACTGCGTTTGCTGGATAAGAACAACGCAAGGCTTAACTTGACTGAACTGGGAATGACTGACGGAAACCGAAAAATTTTCCAGGAACTGATTTACAAACCCCACGGCATTATTTTGGTAACCGGCCCCACGGGCTCAGGTAAAAGTACGACGTTGTATGCCGGACTGAGCGAAATTAATTCTAAAGACCGTAATATCCTGACCGTCGAAGACCCTATAGAATACGCCATTGATGGTATTGGGCAGACCCAGGTTAACCCTCGGGTGGATATGACCTTCGCCCGCGGCTTACGCGCTATTTTGCGCCAGGACCCGGACGTAGTGATGGTTGGTGAGATACGTGATGTAGAAACCGCGCAGATTGCTGTGCAGGCGTCGCTCACCGGTCACCTGGTCTTGTCTACATTGCACACTAATACTGCCGCCGGCGCTATTACTCGTCTGGAAGACATGGGAGTAGAACCTTTCCTGCTTTCATCGAGCTTATTGGCGGTGTTATCACAGCGCCTGGTGCGGACACTCTGTAGCGAGTGCAAACAGCCGCACCAGCCTGATGACGAAGAAAAGAATATGCTGGGCCTTGATGCTTCAGATACGAGTGTGATTTATCGTGCAGGGAGTTGTGAACGATGCAATCACACCGGCTATCGTGGACGAACCGGTATTCACGAACTGCTGCTGGTGGACGACCATGTACGTGAGTTAGTCCATAATGGTCACGGCGAACAGTCTATTGAAAAGTATATTCGCCAGTCGACGCCCGGTATTCGCCAGGACGGATTAGCAAAAGTACTGAAAGGCAAGACAACGCTGGAAGAAGTGCTGCGGGTTACCCGCGAGGAGTAGAGGGTGGCAGCATTTGAATACCAAGCCGTTGAAGCTAGCGGCAGAAAGAAAAAGGGCGTACTGGAAGCCGATACTGAGCGACAGGTACGTCAGTTATTGCGTGAAAAAGGCTTAATGCCTTTAACCATTGAACCTGCCGCTGATCAAGACAGAAAGAAAACCTTACAGCCCCGGTTTGGGCTTCCACAGCGTAAGGTTAAAGCGCAGGACTTGGCATTAATTACCCGTCAGTTATCCACCTTAGTAGGTTCAGCGTTGCCCATTGAGCAGGCATTGTTAGCCGTTGCTGATCAAACCGAAAAGCCGCGCCTGAAAAAGTTACTGATGTCGGTACGCAGTAAAGTGGTTGAAGGTTATGGCCTTGCCGAAGCTATGTCGGAGTTTCCCGGTGTTTTTGATTCTTTATATACCGCAATGGTCGCTGCAGGTGAAAAATCCGGCCATTTAGACACCGTACTGGATGAGCTGGCAAACTATACCGAGCAGCGGCAGCACATGAAAAGCCAGTTGACTCAGGCGCTAATTTATCCGCTTATGCTGACTTTGGTTGCCATTGGCATTGTGGTTTTTCTGTTGGTTTCTATTGTGCCGCAAATAGTGGATAACTTTTCAACCATGGGCCAGGACTTGCCGCCAACCACTCTGGCGATGATAGCCATTAGTGAATTTTTGCAAAACTGGGGGCTGTGGTTACTTATTGGTATTGCTTTGGTACTGGTGGCCTTTAACCAGTGGTTGAGAAATGACAAGAACCGCCTGAAATATCATCGCAGGCTGTTAAAACTTCCCATGCTGGGTAAGGTCATAAGAGGTGTGAGTACTGCCCGTTTCGCCCGGACTTTAAGTATACTGACGTCCTCGGCGGTTCCCTTGCTTGACGGGTTACGCATTACCTCTTCAGTGATTGGTAATTTAGCCATACGCCAGGCGGTAGATGAAGCGGCCGGACGCGTTCGCGAAGGGGCGTCAATGCGCGGTGCGTTGCAGGAAACGGGGTTGTTCCCACCAATGATGCTGCACATGATAGCGGCAGGTGAGAAGTCAGGTGAACTGGAACAAATGTTAAAACGTTCAGCCGATAATCAGGACAAAGAATTTGAAAATCTGGTGTCGGTTAGCTTAAAAGTATTTGAGCCGGTGTTGATAGTGACGATGGCAGGTATCGTCTTCTTTATTGTGCTGTCTATCATTCAACCCATTTTACAATTAAATAATAGTGTAGGGCTTTAGCTATGAGACGTAATCAACAAGGTTTTTCATTGGTCGAAGTAATGGTGGTTATTGCCATTATCGGTATTTTGGCCACTATGGTGTTACCAAATGTACTCGGTAATCAGGAAAAGGCCAACGAGCAAAAAGTGATAGCCGATATTGTCGCTTTAGAAAACGCACTGGCTCAGTATCACTTAGACAACGGTATGTTTCCAACGACCGAGCAGGGACTTGAGGCTTTAGTCAATGAACCGAACATGGATCCGCAGCCTCGCAGCTACCGCAGTGGCGGTTATATTCGTCGTTTACCGCAGGACCCTTACGGCAATGACTATTTACTCCTGAACCCGGGGCAGTACGATGATGTTGATATTTTTTCCCCGGGCCCGGACGGTCAGCCCGGAACAGATGATGATTTTGGCAACTGGATGATTGGCAACAACAATCGTGATCAATAAGCGTTGTTCGGTTGGTTTTACTTTAATTGAAGTCATGCTGGTGATGGCCATTCTTGGTCTCATCGCCAGCGCTGTCATGTTTACACTGCCCGGTGGTGATCGTGGGCAGGACTCTCCTCAAAATGCGGGCGTGAGTTTACGTCAACAGCTAAACTATGCGCGCGAATACGCCATGGTTCGACAACAACCTCTCGGATTAAAGTTTCAAGAAGATGGCTATCGTTTCTTATTCTGGAAAGATGAGCAATGGCGCGAACAAAACGCTCGTGGCTTGCGGGCGCAGGAAACAGAATGGCCATTACGCTGGCAGTTTACTAGCCGGGGTCTGAAGATATTAGAACAAAACGAATCGCTGAGTAGCGGGTTGTTTGCTGAGGAAAGTGACGAAGACAGCATCATTCCCGATATTCTGATTCTGCCCAGTGGTGAAATGACTTTGTTTGAAGTGCATATTGAGCATTTAAACGACCCCGATGCTGAACGTTGGCTTATTGCTGAAAACAGCTGGCAAGTCAGTATTTCTGCCGAGGCTCCGGAGTAACTATGCGGTGGGTGCGTGGCTTTACCTTAATTGAAGTGATGGTTGCCTTGTCGGTGTTCAGTCTGGCGGCACTTGCTGCACTACAGGCCGCTAGTGGGCATCTAACCGGGTTAAGTGCTTTACAGGATAAAACCTTTGCTCAGTACGTAGCTTCTAACCGCCTCGCAGAATTGTCGCTTGAACAAAAGTGGCCACTTGAAGATAAACGGAGCGGCCAGCAGGAACAGGCCGATGTTACCTGGTACTGGCAGCAACAAGTGACTGAAACCGTCACGCCGAATGTTGTTGCAGTGACGGTGAAAGTGATGAAAAACGAGGACGGTCGTGAGCACTTTCGGCTAACCCGCTATGTGCGTAAACCGGATTCAGCGGGAGGAACGAGCAATGGTCGTTAACTCCGCAAACAAGGGTTTTACCTTAGTAGAAGTGCTGGTGACCATGGTGATATTTGCCATTATCGGTATTGCCAGCTTTCAGGTTCTGAACCAAATGGTCAATACCGAAGAGCAATCTCAAAAACAGCGCGAACAACTGGAACGTTTGCAGTTTAGCCAGTTGCTGATACAGCAGGATATTCGGCAAATGGTCGCTAAACCAACGCGACCATCGGGTGTCGAGGTTACCCATCAATACCTGAGTAATGATCCGAGTTACTTCGATTCTGACGGCGGTGTGCTGGCCTTTGTCAGAAGTGGTTTTGATAACCCCGGTAATATGATGCCCCGTAGCGAATTGCAGCCGGTAGTTTACCGTTTATGGGATGGGAATTTACAGCGAGTAACCGAGACTTTCGTTAACGATCGCTCCTCAGAGCCATCCGTTCAGACCTTATTAGAAGGCGTTGAAGAACTGTCTTTTCGGTTTTACCGCAGTGATGGCGTGAGTAACGCGAATCAGGGACTAGAACAAGGCTGGAGCGACAACTGGGAAAGCGCAGGTGATTTGCCTCAAGCCGTTGAAGTGACCATTCGTAGCAAAAACTTTGGCACCATCAGACGCGTGTTTTTGATAGCCGCAGTAGGACAGCAAGTGGAAACTAATAGCGGAGGGCTGCAACGTGCCAATTAACCCGCGTAAGTCATCACAAGCCGGAGCGGCACTGATAACCGTCTTGCTGGTTATTGCTATTGTGTCGGTTATTGCAGTGAATTTAGGCGGCAAACTGCAGTTGCAAATAACCCGTATGGGCAACTTGCAGCAAGCTGAACAAAGCTACTGGATGTGGTTAAGCGCAGAGGATGTTCTAAAAGAAGTGCTGCAAACTGAGCTGGAAGAGAACGATGGAGTTGCGCACAAAGAGCAAAACTGGGCTCAGCGCAGCGGACCTTTTCCGGTAGAAGGCGGGCAGATTGCCGCGAAAGTCAGGGATTTATACAGTTGCTTTAACCTTAATAGCCTGGTTACCGATGCAGAAGATCCCGGAACTCTGGAAAAGCGCAAACGACAATACAAAGCGCTGCTGGAAGCACTGGAAATTGATAACTATCAGGCCGAAATTTTAACCGACAGTCTGGTAGACTGGCTGGATGAAGACAGTCAGTTGTCGGGCAGTAACGGTGCCGAAGACCCTGATTACGAGAGTCTACCTAAGCCTTATTTGGCCGCAAACAGTCAACTACTTGAGATGAGTGAACTAAGAATGGTGCGTGGATACAGCGCTAAAATTGTCAATTCTTTAAACTCTGTTGCTTGCGTTATTCCCAATGAGACAGACTTAAAAATTAATATTAATACTCTGGAACAGGATCAGGCTGCGGTTTTAACCGGGGTTACCGAAGGTAAGTTAGCACTTGCTGACGCTATGGCGTTTTTGAATAACCGACCACCACAAGGCTACGAATCCGATGAGGAACTCGCTGAGTTGGCTGAGCTTTCGGGAGTGAGGTCGGAATTAGAAGGTGAGTTGCCGGAACTGACCGTGAGTAGTGAGTATTTTCAGCTGGTTGCAATGATTCAGTGGGGCGAGGTAGAAATGAGAGCGCGCTCGGTATTACATTTAAACGAAGGTCGAGTACAAACCCTGTACCGGGCGATGGGAGATTAGTTTATGCATGAAACACTGATTCTGCGGTTACCGGCTTATGGTACCGAAGAACCCATACCCTGGTTGGTCTGGCATAAAGGACAGCAAGAATTAATAGCCAGTGGAGAGCTGAGTTCGGTAGCAGAGCTTGTTCAGTTAAAAGATAAAGCCAACCGTTGCGAAGTCATTGTGGCCTTGCCCGGGCAAGATGTTTCGATGACAAGAGTGACTTTGCCCGCAGGCACAAAAAGGCATCTGCAGCGCATTATTCCTTATGCTCTGGAAGAAGAGCTGGCAAGTGATATTGAGCAGCTGCATTTTGCCTGGCCGGATGTCAAAGGCACAGAGCTGCCAGTTGCTGTAGTTGCTAAAGAACGAATGAATTATTGGTTGCGGGTGTTATCCGAAGCCGGCATTGATTCGGCTTTCTGGGTACCCGACTGCTTCTTGTTGCCGCATCAGAACGATACCTGGCAGGCCATAGAGCTTGCCGACAGTGTTATTGTCAGAACTGGTGAGTGGCAGGGCTTTACCATAGAAAAAGAGCAGTTTGCTCAGTTAGCACCAGCTTTTGCTGCTGAACAGAACAATCCAACGGAAATTATTCACTATGGCGCGCTCAACTGGCCACAATCGCCAGCGCCTTTAACGCCTGCTGATATTGAGGTGCCTTTTACTATTGCCGTGCAAAGTATCGCGACAGGGAACTGTATTAACTTAAGGCAGGGAACTTATCGCTCACAACGGGCAAAACGTTCAGTTGATTTACCCTGGAAGGGGCTGGCTACTGCCGCAAGTGTACTCTTTGTTTTGGCCGTGTTGTTAAACGGCGTACGCTATTGGCAACTGGAGTCTCAGCGGGACGCCTTAAAAGCGCAGGCTGAGCAACTTTATCGTGACGCCTTTCCAGGCCAGACTCGTATTGTGAATTTAAAAGTACAGTTGCAACGGCAACTGGAAAGCCTTGGACTGGGTAGTGCGGATGAAGCTTCGGTGCTTGCGGTTTTGCAGCAACTGGCGCCTGCGTTTAAGTCGCAGCCTGAGCTGCAGCTTGAGTTACTTCGTTTTCAGAACAATGAGTTGCGCTTACAGGCAACCGCCAGCAGCTTTTCTCAATTTGAGGCTTTTCAACAGGCGGCGAAAGCCGAAGGGTTAACTGTTGAAGCGGGCTCAATGAGTAACCGTGGTGAACAAGTTTCGGGGTCTCTAACCGTGCAACTCGATGCTCAGGGGGCGCAGTCATGAACAGAATTACAGGTCATTTAACGCCTTATCTGGACTTAGGCAAGCAACGCTGGCAACAGTTTAACCAGCGCGAGCAGAGCTTGTTAGCTGTTTTGGCAGGAGTACTGTTTATTGCTTTTCTGTACTTTGTCATTTGGCAGCCCAGCTCTCAGGCAGTAGCCAATGCAGAGCGTCAGCTTGCAGCTCAACAGCAGCAATACCAATGGGTTCAGCAGGCAATAGCGCGCTATAAAAAACTGGAAGAGAGCAGCTCTGAACAACAAAGTGCATCAGGCTCTGTCAGTCAACGTATCAACCGTGCTGCAGCTGCGCAGGATATTCAAATCGCGCGTTTGCAGCCTCAGGGGCAGGAGTATCTGTTAAGTGTTGATGAGGTGGCTTTTTCTGATTTATTAAGCTTTTTAGCCGAACTGGAGCAACGCCAGGGGTTATCACTAAAAGCTGTTGATATTGCGAAATTAAATACGCCCGGACAGGTGCGTTTACGTAAACTATTAGTAAGTGAGGCTTCATGAACTTAAAACGCTGGATACCCTGGTTAGTGGTCGTGTATCTGGTTGCCATGTTGGTGATGTTACCGGCAAGGGTCATCTACTGGTTTCCTTTGCCGGATAACATCAGGCTCTCTCAGGTCAGCGGGAGTTTGTGGAATGGTGTTGCCGGGCAGGTTGCAGTTGACGATATCGTACTGACTAACCTTAGCTGGAATTGGCAGGTGTCGTCGGTATTTCTGGGTGAACTGGTGATGGATGTCAATTTGCCGGCAAAGAACAATCCGTTTGCGCTGAATGGACGTCTGCTGGCGGGGTCCACCAAGGTCGGGGCCAAAGATATAACGGCCAGTGGCGATGTTAATGCTCTGCTGCAGTTGGCAAATACCCGCTTGCCTTTAAAAACCGGAGGGAACTGGCGTTTGTCCTTAGACAGCTTTGTCGTTACTGCGCCCGGTCCGGTACGTTGGTGTGACGAGTTAAAAGGTAAGGCACAAGGCGAGCAAATTCGGGTGTTGGTGAATAATCAATGGCAGTCGTTGGGAGACTTCCCGGTACAACTTAGCTGTAACGAGAATAACTCGGTGGGCTTAGCCATGAATGGCAACAACAGTCTGGGGTTAGATTTTAAAGGCAGCATTAATAGCCAGAGTTTCAGTGCTGAAGGGACGGTTAAGCCGAATTTGGAAACCCCGGAAGGGCTGGCTAAAATGATGGAGTACATGGGAACACCAGATTCGCACGGACGTTACTCATTTCGCTTGTGATCCCACTTGCGGGCAAAAACGTTTATGATTACTGTAATAATAAGTCATTAATTAAAGTCTTCGTGAAATAAGGAATTTGTATGGATAACATCGTCCAGTGGATTAACGATAATCAGGACATGCTGATCGGTTTCTCGATTAAATTTGTCATCGCTATTGCGATACTTGTCGTCGGTAAGATTGTTGCTAACACCGTGACAGGTGTGATGACCAAAGGCATGAAAAAGCGTCAGGTCGACGGTGCTGTTATCAGCTTTGTCGGTGCAATTTTAAAAACGGTGATATTCATTGCCGCTATCATGATGGCACTGTCGCATGTGGGCGTTGAAACTACTTCCTTCATTGCCATACTAGGTGCCGCAGGTCTGGCAATTGGTCTGGCGTTGCAGGGCTCCCTGTCTAATATCGCATCGGGCGTTCTGCTTATTATGTTCCGTCCAATTCGTGCGGGTGAATATGTTGATGCTGGTGGTGTTTCAGGAACCGTTGAGCAAATTAATATCTTTCAGACCATTATGAAAACCCCTGACCGTAAGGTGGTTTTTGTGCCTAACTCTGAAATTATCGGTGGCCCTATTGTTAACTATAACCGAGAAGAATTGCGCCGTATCGACCTGGTTATTGGTGTAAGTTACAGTGCGAATCTACAGCAGACGAAGAAAGCACTGATGGATGTGATTACCAGCGATGAGCGGGTATTAAAAGATCCTGAACCTGTTGTTACGGTGACCAACCTTGGCGATTCGTCGGTCGACTTTAATGTTCGCCCGTGGACGAAAAATGAGGACTACTGGCCGACCCGCTGGGATTTACTAGAGCGAATTAAAGACCGTCTGGATGAGGAGGGCATTGGTATTCCCTTTCCCCAAATGGACGTTCACCTGAAAAAAGACGACTAACGTATTGTTGTTCTGACAAAAGGCCACTTCAACAGTGGCCTTTTTTGTGGGTGCTCAAGCGAGTGCCTGAGAGATATCGGCAATAATATCTTCCGCATTTTCAATGCCAACACATAAACGAATAGCTTCTGGTTTTACGCCAACCGCGGCCTGTTCGCCAGCAGACAACTGCCGGTGAGTTGTGGAGGCCGGGTGGCAGGCCAGTGACTTTGCGTCACCAATGTTGACCAGGCGTTTAAACAGTTTCAGCTTATCGTAAAACTCAACGCCAGCATCGTAGCCGCCTTTAACGCCAAAAGTTAACAGCGACGCAGGAACCCCATTTTTAATATACTTTTTCGCTCGCTCGTAGTTAGTGTGCTCTGGCAGCGCTGCAAAGTTTACCCAGTCTACGCTTGGGTGCGACTGTAAGTATTCAGCCACTTTCAGCGCGTTTTCGCAGTGGCGCTCAATACGCAAAGGTAAAGTCTCCAAACCCTGCAGTAACAGGAAGGCGTTAAAGGGTGACAAGCAAGCACCGGTATTACGCAAAGCGACAGTACGAACGCGGGCTATGAAAGCCGCCGGACCAAAAGCGTCGGTATAGACTACGCCGTGATAAGCTGGCTCCGGTGAGCTAAACTGAGGAAAGCGTTGTTTTTGCTTAACCCAGTCAAACCGTCCGCCATCGACTATTAAGCCGCCAACTGAATTGCCATGACCCCCAATATATTTGGTCAGTGAATGCACCACAATGTCAGCGCCAAAATCAATGGGTTTGCAAAGTATCGGTGTAGCAACCGTGTTGTCCACGACCAGTGGAACGCCATGCTGGTGGGCGACCTCAGCATAGCCTTCTAAATCGGCGATGTTTCCCGCCGGGTTGCCAATACTCTCGCAGAATACTGCCTTAGTTTTATCGTCTATAAGTTTGCCTATGTCTTCTGCTTTATCCGATTCGGCAAAACGGACTTCAATGCCAAATGAAGGCAACATATGCTGGAATAGTGTGTAGGTTCCGCCGTAGAGTTGTGGTGTCGTCACTATGTTATCGCCCTGACGGGCAAGCGTAATTAATGCGTACTCAATGGCTGCCATGCCAGAGGCTACGGCAAGTGCGGCGACACCATGTTCAAGTTCTGCGACACGTTTTTCCAGAACATCGTTGGTCGGGTTCATAATGCGGGTATAAATATTCCCTTCAACTGCCAGGTCAAACAGGTCAGCGCCATGCTGTGCGTTATCAAACTCGTAGGAAACGGTTTGGTAAATGGGAGTAGCTACTGACTTAGTCGTTGGGTCAGTTTCATAGCCGTGGTGGATGGCCAATGTTTCGTCTTTCATACGGACTCCAGTTCAGATTCAGTTAAAAAATGCGTTAAAGCCGATTGGTACTGTTCAACATTCTTGATAAACCCGTCGTGGCCGAACGGCGTTTCAATAGTGACCCGGCCAAATGGGTTGGGAAGTAAGCTTTCCAGTTCATTCACCAGGCTGGGCGGGGCAATAGCGTCGTTGTTAAAGTCGACTAGCTGCACTTTTGCCTGCACGCGGGTTGGATCAATACTGTAATCATTGAGTATTGGCGTAAGGTGCGTGAATAAGCTGCGGCAGCCGTTGCCGTTTTGCTTTAACAGTTTTTCGCCCTGATACAGTAAGTATTCAAAGGCATCGTCCGCATGATTAAAACGTTGTTCGAATTCTTCCGCGGTGCGATAACTCAGCATGGCCAGCGCCCGCGCCAGAATAATGCCTGACTGTTTATCATCGCATCGTTGAATGAGCGCTTGCTGAAAGTAGCGCAGTAACGCTGAATGTACTGACGGCTTATGAGCGGCGCCAATAGCACTTAAACGTGGCAACTCAGTTGGGTGGTCAGCGGCATACTGAAGTCCTAGAACGCCACCGAAAGACCCCCCGATCCATGCCTGTAAGTTGTCGGTTTCCTGTTTAAGTGCGTGTCGTATGGCTTCACTGTGTTGCTGCACCGTTAAAGGCACCGACGGACACTCTGATCCTCCTATGCCGCCGGGGTAATCGAAGCTGATGACTTGCACATCAGTCAGCTCTGAAAAGAGCGGATGCAGCGACTGCCACCAACCACTTTCATCAGCTTTCCAGATTTGGCCACTGGCACTGATCCCGCCTTGAACAACAACGACCGGTTTATCAGGATCGCCATAGCGATAACCTTTAAGACGCGCGAAAGGAGTGTCTGCGTAAAAACTGCGGGCAACTGGCTGAACCATAGTTAACCTCAATATTCTGAGTGAGGTTTTGACTGTAATAAATAGATATCAGGACGTCAAGACATTTAGACGTCCAAATTGGACAGGCGTATTTGAGTGCGAGCGGAATATGGTATGATTTATCTTTCATTTCGAAATAAGAGTGATGCCCATGGTGTATTCGGTCAGCCAGTTAAATACTGAGATTCGACAACTGTTAGAGCAAGGCTTTGGTCAAATAAGCCTGGTTGGAGAAATCTCAAATTTTGCCGCGCCGGGTTCAGGACACTGGTATTTCACTTTAAAAGACGAGCGGGCTCAGGTTCGCTGCGCTATGTTCCGCAATGCGAATCAGCGTGCAAAGGTTCGGCCGCAAAATGGTATGCAGGTACTGGTACGCGCAAAAGTCACGGTTTACGAACCGCGGGGCGACTACCAACTGATTATTGAGCAGGTTGAAGACGCCGGTCAGGGGCTTTTACAGCAGCGTTATGAGCAACTAAAAGAGAAACTGTCCGCTGAAGGGTTATTTGCGGCGGAACGTAAGCGCTTACTACCCGAGCATATTCGCAAAGTCGGCGTGCTGACCTCACCCACCGGTGCTGCGATAAAAGACATACTGGCGGTGATGAAACGCCGGGACCCCGGCGTCGAAGTGGTTATTTACCCGAGCGCGGTACAGGGAGAGGCAGCCGTTCCGCAGTTGCAGGCTATGCTAAAAACGGCATTTGAGCGTAATGAAGTGGATGTACTGTTAGTCAGCCGTGGCGGTGGTTCTCTGGAAGACTTGTGGTGTTTCAACGATGAGACTTTTGCGCGTCTTTTGGCAACAGCGCCCATGCCAACCATTAGCGCTGTTGGACATGAAATTGATTTCACTATTGCCGACTTTGTTGCCGATGTTCGTGCTCCGACACCTTCAGCTGCCGCTGAGTTAGTTACCAGAGATCAACAACAACAACGGCAAAAAGCGCAGGCGCTGCAACAGCGCTTAGGTCTGGCGCAGCAAAGATTGTTGCAACGTTTACAGCAGCGTTGGCAATTTTTACAAACCCGGCTGCAACAGCAGCACCCGCAACGACAATTGCAACAACAGTCGCAATTAGCCGATGAACTGCAAGCCAGAGCTAACCGGGCGTTACAGAACCGCCTGGCGCGGCAAAAGCAGCAAGTGTCTTATTTACACGGCCGCCTGCAGGCTATGCATCCGCAAAAAGAGTTACAGCGTTTGCAGCAAAAACTTCAGACGCAGCAGCAACGATTGCCGCAGGTTATGCAACGAGTTTTAAAAGACAAGCGAACTCAGCAGCAACAGTTGATGCAGTCTCTGAACCTTGTCAGCCCTTTGAATACTCTGGAAAGGGGCTACGCTATTGTCCGTACAGAAAACGGCGATGTGGTTCGTAGCGAGAAGCAAGTGGCTGTGGGTGAATCAATAGAAGTTCGTCTGGCTGACGGGAATATTACCGCTAAACGGCAATGATTCTGCGGCTATTGTCATATTCCTGACATTCGCGCTTTGGTATACTGGTTAGGTTATTCACAAAGGAGTGGTGGTATGAAACTCAAAGCATTGGTAGCCGGCATTGGGCTGGCTTTGGCATCTACAATGGTGCAGGCAGAAGAACAGAAACCCAATATTATTTATATTATTGGTGATGGTATGGGGTTTGAATATATTAGCGCGTACCGTTATGCCATGTCTGATTTAGACAGCAAAACGATTGCTGAAACTGAGTTTGATGCCATGCTGAAAGGCGCCGCAACCACCTATCCGGATGATAATACCTGGGTTACCGACTCAGCCGCAGGTGCAACCGCTTTGGCCACGGGTGTGAAAAGCTACAACGGGGCTATTGCGGTCGATTCAGATAAATACCCACTGCAAAGCATTATGGAATTGGCTCGTGAGAATAGCTGGTCAACCGGCTCGGTATCCACCTCACAAGTTAACCATGCAACGCCGGCATCGTTTTTCACCCATCACCCGTCGCGCTACGAATATAACCAAATAGCCGACAAAATTGCGACTCAGGTGGTTGAAGGTCAGCCGTCTTTTGATGTGATGCTAGGTGGCGGACAAAGCTATTTTAACCGTGACGACAAAAACTGGCTGGATGTCTTGCCGGAGCACGGCATGCAGGTAGTAACCGATATGCAAAAGCTGAACTCGGTTGACACCACGCCCGTGATGGGACTTTTTGCGGAAAAAGGTTTGCCGCACGCGATTGACGGCGATGTTGATGCGCTGGCCAATATGACACGTACCGCTTTGCGCTTATTGGATAAAAAGCAGCAGCCGTTTGCTTTAATGATTGAAGGCAGCGAAATTGACTGGTGTGGTCATGCCAATGACATCGCTTGTGCCGTCCACGAAATGGATGGACTAAATCGCGCATTGAAGGTGGTGAGTGAGTACCGCGAGAAGAATCCCAATACCTTGATTGTTATGACGGCTGATCATTCAACTGGTGGCCTGACTCTAGGGCGTGATGGTGACTACGCCTGGTATTCTGATCGTGTGATGGCGATTGAAAATTCAATTGCTTTCATGAGTAAAGAGATGCTTGCCATGGATACAGAGAGCTGGGCGGAGTATGTAGCTGACAAAGTTAACTTTGAGCTGACTCAGGAGTATCTTGATGAGCTTGCTATTGCCGCTGAAGCAGAGGGTGAAGAACAACAAGACGCTTTACATCAGGCACTGGTCTATATAACTGGCGATATTACCGGTACCGGCTGGACAACCAGCGGGCATACCGGTGTTGATGTTCCGGTCTTTGCTGTCGGCCCTTATAGCGAAAACTTCGGCGGCTATATGGATAATACGGACATTGGCAAGCAGCTAATAAAACTCGTCAAATAACCTCTTCTTGTAAGTTTCCCCGACAGTCGCGTTTTATAACGCGACTGTCATATTACTGTCATAAAAATACAGCCCGAGTACGCTAGGCTAGTCGCATGATGTATCTGTTGCCATGTCTACGCTATGAAATTTTTTAATAAAGAACTAAGCTGGCTTTCCTTTAATGAACGGGTGCTGCAAGAAGCTGCTGACAGCACGGTTCCGGCAATTGAACGAATTCGCTTTCTCGGAATTTTTTCCAGCAATATGGATGAGTTTTTTCAGGTGCGTGTGGCTGACGTAAAGCGTCGCATTTTCTTTAGTCAGGCGACAGAAGAGCGAGAACAGTATGAGCAGCTAATGGCACAGTTGCAAAAAAAGGTTGTGTTGCTGCAAAAACGCTTTGATGAAGTACTGGAAGAAGTATTAGCAACCTTAAGAAAAAATGGTATCTCGCTACTAAGTATTGACCAGTTGAACGAGGAAGAAAAGCAAAGGCTGAAGCGCTTTTTCACAGAAAAAGTACAGCGTTTTATTGTGCCTATATGGGTCAATGGTAAAGGGAACCTTTCTAATATTATCCGTGAAGATGAAACCTACCTTTGTGTTGAAATTATAAACTCTGATGACAAACAGTATGCGCTGCTGGAAGTGCCTTCTGATCAGATGGATCGCTTTATTAAGTTGCCTGCTAAGGGGCACAGTAAGAAACATAAGCTTCTCTTTTTAGACGACATTATGCAGTTAAATTTAGAAGTGCTGTTTAAGGGAATTATTCCATTCAAACAACTGCGGGCTTTTTCATTTAAAACCACCCGGGACGCGGAATATCGTCCTTCAGATGATATTGAACGAAGCTTGCTTGAACGTATGGAAGAAGGCTTAAAGCAAAGGGTGAAGGCTGATCCTGTGCGTTTAGTTTATGACCGTGCAATGCCGGAAGAAATGCTCTCTTTTTTGAGTGAAAAGCTGCAGCTAACTCAGTTCGATTCCTTTGTCGCCGGTGGCCGTTATCGTAACACACGGGATTTCGCTAAGTTCCCTCACTTAGGCAAAAAATCACTGACGCACAAAGTTCTGCCGGCGTTGTTTCACCCAAAATTCTCACACTTTGATAATGTGTTTGATGCTATTCAGAAAAGCGATATAGCGTTGTATTACCCGTACCATCGGTTTTCGCATTTTACGGAATTTGTCCGGCAGGCTGCTTATGACCCTAAAGTGACCCGAATCTCAATGTGTATTTATCGGGTGGCGCCCAATTCACGGGTAATACGTTCCTTGATGGATGCTGTGCAAAACGGTAAGCATGTGACCGTTATGGTTGAGCTTCAGGCTCGGTTCGATGAAGAAGCCAACATTGAATGGGCAAAGGAATTAACCGACTCAGGTGTCCGGGTCAGTTTTGGCATTCATGGGCTTAAAGTGCACTCAAAGCTGGTGCTGATTCATCGCAATGAAGGTAACCTTGACCGGCGTTATGCGGTCATTGGAACCGGGAACTTTCACGAGGGAACGGCACAAATTTATACCGATTTTAGTTTATTTACCTGTCAGCCGGATATTTGTAACGATGTTGAATCGGTATTTCACTACCTTGAGCAACCCTATCGGGCACATAAGTTCCGCCATTTAATGGTGGCGCCGGTAAATATGCGCCAAAGAATAAATGATCTTATCGAGTTCGAGATAGATCAGGCCAAAGCCGGTAAACCCGCAGAACTGTTTTTTAAAGTGAATAACTTAGAAGACGAAAGACTGATTGTGCAACTTTATAGAGCGTCGCGTGCCGGTGTTAAAATTAGAGGAATAGTGCGAGGCATGTGTTCTTTGCGCCCTGGAATTGAAAATCTCAGCGAGAACATTGAAATTCGTAGTATTGTTGACCGCTATCTGGAGCATGCCCGGGTGTACGTTTTTGAGCACGCCGGCAAGAAAGAAGTCTTTATTGCTTCGGCCGACTTAATGACACGTAACTTAGATCATCGTGTGGAAGTTGCCGCACCCATCTATGATGATGAGGTGAAAACTGATATTTTGAAAATTATGAACTTGCAGTGGCAGGATAAAGCCAAGTCACGCTTTATTGATGCGGAACAACAGAACAAATACTGTTTTGAGCCGGATCGGCTAGCTCCTCCTAAAGGCCGCTCGCTGGTGCCTTCACAAGTCGCTATTTACCGATATCTTAAGCGACGTAAGAGAGATTATGAAAGCCAACAAAAAGACCTCTAATAATGACCCGAAGCAGTTTGCTGCTTTGGATATTGGCTCCAATAGCTTTCATTTAATTATTGCGCGTTTAGTGGAAGGTCAGCTTCAGCCCATTTTCAAATTCAAGCAACCCGTACAACTGGGAGAAGGCCTCTCTAACCGGCACCTGAGTGATGCTGCGCTTTACCGTGGTGTTGAAGCACTCCGGCAATGCGCTGTTCGGCTGGAAGGTTTCCATCGCGATACCGTGAAAGTTGTGGCTACACACACCTTGCGAAAAGCTAAGAATCGTAAGCGCTTTTTGGCAGAAGCGGCCAAAGTATTACCCTTTCCTATCGAAGTGATTTCAGGTCGGGAAGAAGCCCGGTTAATTTTTCGGGGCGTGGCAGAAACCAGTTCCGAATCTGCCGGTTCTCAGTTGGTTATTGATATTGGCGGAGGCAGCACTGAGTTTGCTATTGGAATGAATCGCCAGCCGAAGTTTTTAAGTTCACGAAGTATTGGCAGCCTGGCTTTCTCGAAAGAGTTTTTCTCATCAGGGAAAATTACCTCTAAACGTTTTGATAAGGCGGTTGTATCCGCTCGTCAGCATGTTGAACCCATAGCGAATTATTTGGCTGAGCACCCGGTAGAAAGCGTTTTCGGTACGTCGGGAACCATCAAGGCTATTTATCAATGGATTGTGAAGCGCGATGGCGAGCAACCTTTGGGCATAACCTATTCCCAGCTTCAGGGATGCCGGGCTGACCTTATTACTGCTGAGTCAGTAAAAAAACTGAATAAAGAATGGGTCTCGCCAGAGCGCAGGGAGTCCATTGCCGGTGGTGTTGCGGTGCTATTGGGGATTTTCGAAGAGCTGGGAATTGAGCGTCTGGTTCCTCACGACTCGGCGCTAAGAGAAGGTGTTTTGTATGAACTGGCGGGCGAAGTCTTGCTGCATCAGGACGTACGGGAACGCACTATTAACAGTTTGGCGCAACGCTATTCGGTTGATTCGGCTCAAGCCCAACGGGTGTTATCTACGGTGCAGAAGATTTGGGGTGGTGTAGCTGAAAACTGGGGACTCACCGGACAAGACTTGGAAGTGTTATTAGAAGGTGCTGCTAAGTTACACGAGGTTGGACTAAGCATTAGTGCCAGTGGTGTACAAAAGCACTCCGGCTATATTTTAGCTCACGCTTATATGCCCGGGTTTAATGCCGAAGAGCAACGGTTTTTATCTACTATTGTTCGATACTTTCGTAAAAAAATACAAACCGCTGAATTCCCGGATCTGATTCTGTTTAGTCAGAATCAGCTTATTAAAATGCTGATAATTATGCGTCTGGGCGTTATTTTAAATAGCGACAGACAAAACTCGAGCTCATTGGATAAGGCTGTTATTGAAGACGGGGCGTTGAAACTGCAGCTGAAAGGCTCTGCTAAAGAGGATTCAGTGCTTACTATGCAACTTGAGTCCGAGGCCAACGTTATGCAGAAATTAGGTTATGAACTGCTAGTTTGTTGAAAACAGCAGACGCACAAAGTAAAACACATTTCTTTGTGCGCCCGTATTTATTTTATTGATTAAAACTTATACATAGCCATCAGCTGTAAACGGTTTAAGTCACCGTCGACATTGGCTTCAGTTTCACGGTTCGCTTGTGAAATTTCAGCACCAAAAGTCAGGTTAGACGCTGGTGAATACATCAGGTTAAATGCCAGACGTTGCGTGTATTCAGTGTAAGTCGCTGGGTTGACAGATGCTAATAACTCTTCATCGTTATCTGCCCAGCCACGCGAGTAAACCACGTTTGAACGTAGTTTCTCTGACCAGAAGTGGCGATAAGCAAAGGATACACCGGTTGAGTCAATGGCTTCTAACTCACCATTGCTGTCAATATAAGCACCATTCCAGGTGTTTAGACCTAAATAACGACCTAAACCTGAACCTGTGGTAACTGATGCGCGGATATCATCCATGCCGAAGGTGTATTTAGCGCCAAAGCTGACACCGTAACCAAAGGTGGTTTCATCATCGCCAGTTTGACTGACATCGTACGTTAATTGGCGTAAAAGTGCGGAAGCCTGCCAGGTTAAGTTGTCAGTTTTACCGGTATATTTAAAGGTTACGTCCGGTGCAAAACCGTCACTGGAAATAATACGACCGCCACCAACCGGTGTTACGGTTGTTTCAGGGTTTTCAATTGAGGCGCTAAAGCCACCGGAGGTGTAACGAATTTGTGCCTGGCGGTTGAAGATAATGCCATCGGTGATGCCGATAAAGTCGACGGATTCAGCCAGAATGTTTAGGTCCTGAAAGTTAGACCAGGTTTGACCAAAAGTCCATTTCCCATATTTTAAAAATGCGTGACGTAGACGCGGATTATAAGAGTTTGAAATACGTTGGTCACCGTCAGGGGTCAACATAAAATCCATTTCGATATGGCCGGTCAGCGTTTCACCATTATCTAACTCAGTGTCGGTGGTAAGGAAAAAACGCGACTGACGTGCGTGAAAATCGGTGACCATGTCGTCGCCTTCACCACCCACAGGGGTGAGGCTTGGAATATACTGTTGCCGAGCGATACTGCCGCTTGAAGGTGCCTGACCATCGGTGTAGTCCGATACCATCATGTCCAGTTTAACAAAACCACCAAAATCGATGTCAGTTTCGTTTGCCTGAGCTCCTAAGCTCATAACACCGAGTACGGCAGCGCTTGCTGCTGATACGGTGAATTTCTTTGCGATACTTGCTTTAGCCATGGTGTTCTCCCCTGTAAGCCAAGTGTTCGTTTTGATCGTGCATTTTATTGTTATGCCAAAGATAAACGCTGTTAATTCTCGTTAACTGGTCAATTTTTATCAATCTAGACTATGGTCTAATAGTGTTTAAGCCCTTTAAAACGTACAACAGATACCATCTTGCGAATAAGGAGGAAGAGGTAATGTCGCAACTGTATTCAGTTCCTGAACATATCAAAGCTAAAGCCAAAATCGATAATGACGGTTACAAAAAACTTTACCAACAGTCTATAGACGATCCTGAAGGATTTTGGAGTGAACACGGGAAGCGTATTACCTGGTTCACACCTTATAACAAAGTAAAAAATACCAGTTTCGAATCAGGAAAAGTCAGCGTCAAGTGGTACGAAGACGGCACTTTAAACGCTTGTTATAACTGTGTCGACCGCCATCTTGCGAATAAAGCAGATAAAACCGCGATTATCTGGGAAGGCGACGACCCTAGTGTAGACAAACACATCACTTATCGCGAGCTACATAAAGAGGTATCCCGTTTTGCTAATGGCCTGAAAAAACTAGGTATTAGTAAAGGTGACCGAGTGGCTATTTATATGCCCATGGTACCGGAAGCGGCATACGCCATGTTAGCTTGCGCGCGCATTGGTGCGGTTCATTCGGTGATTTTTGGCGGCTTTTCACCTAATGCCATTGCTGACCGTATTAACGACTGTCAGGCAAAAGCCATTATTACCGCTGATGAAGGTCGTCGTGGTGGCGGCACCATTGGTTTGAAAGCTAATGTTGATAAAGCCATTGCTGACGATGCTTGTCCAACGCTGGAGCACAGCATTGTGTGCCGTGTAACAGAGGGTGATGTTGACTGGACTGAGGGTCGTGATGTTTGGTGGCACGAGCTGGTTGGCAACGTCAGCGACGAGTGTCAGGCAGAAGTGATGAATGCCGAAGATCCGCTATTCATTCTTTATACCTCGGGTTCAACCGGAAAACCTAAAGGGGTTGTGCACACCACCGGTGGTTATATGGTGTACGCATCCATGACCCACGAGTATGTTTTTGATTATCATGAAGACGAAGTCTATTGGTGTGCAGCGGACGTTGGCTGGATTACAGGCCATTCTTATATTGTTTACGGACCATTAGCAAACGGCGCAACGACCCTGATGTTTGAAGGTGTGCCTACTTATCCCGGTGTTGGTCGTATTGGCGAAATTGTCGATAAACACAAAGTGAATATTCTTTATACGGCGCCAACCGCTATTCGCGCGTTAATGGCTAAAGGCGACGAAGCGGCCAAAACCTCAACCCGCGAAAGCTTGCGTATTTTGGGCAGCGTGGGCGAGCCGATTAACCCTGAAGCCTGGGAGTGGTATCACCGCGCTATTGGTAACGGTAAGTGCCCAATTATGGATACTTGGTGGCAGACCGAGAACGGCGGTATTTTGATTACTCCGCTGCCGGGCGCCACGGATTTGAAGCCGGGTTCTGCAACTCGTCCTTTCTTCGGTATTCAGCCCGCGCTGGTTGATAGCGAAGGCAACATTCAGGAAGGTGAAGCCGAAGGCGGGTTGGTTATTAAAGACTCCTGGCCGGGTCAAATGCGCACATTATGGGGTGACCATGAGCGCTTTGAGCAAACCTACTTCTCTACCTTTAAAGGTATGTACTTTAGTGGCGACGGCGCACGCCGCGATGCCGATGGCTATTACTGGATAACCGGTCGTATGGACGATGTACTGAACGTTTCCGGCCATCGCCTGGGTACCGCTGAAATTGAAAGTGCTCTGGTTTCGCATAAAGCGGTAGCCGAAGCAGCTGTTGTCGGATATCCGCACGACTTAAAAGGTCAGGGCATCTACGTTTATGTCACGCCGGTTGAAGGTGTTGAAGTTACTGATGAGCTGACTAAAGAAGTTCGTAACTGGGTTCGCTCTGAACTTAGCCCAATTGCAACTCCAGACTTAATTCACTGGACTACAGGCTTACCAAAAACCCGCTCCGGTAAAATTATGCGTCGTATTCTGCGTAAAATTGCCGCTAATGAGTACGAAAACCTTGGTGACACCTCTACGCTTGCCGATCCAAGTGTGGTAGATTCTTTGATAGAGAATCGAATGAATAAATAATGTCACTTAATCTGGAATCTCATGGCGAAATTTTTAATCGCAGATGACCACCCATTGTTTCGCGAGGCGCTGCAGGGCGCTCTCGCGAATCACTTTTCTGAGCTGACCTTACGCGAAGCTGAAGACTTAGACTCAACTCTGACTGCACTGAATAACGACGACGATGTCGATTTATTGCTGCTGGACTTACACATGCCCGGCAGTGGTGACTTGTATGGTCTTATTCGTGTCAGAGAAGACTATCCGCTGCTTCCTGTTGCCATCATCTCCGGTAGTGAGGATTCCTCGATTGTGGCCAAGTGCATTGGCTTTGGGGCTTTGGGCTTTATTCCAAAATCATTACCCTCTGCAGAAATAGCCGAAGCAATAGATACCATCCTGCAGGGCGACACCTGGGTTCCGAAAGAAAACAGAGAACGTCTCGATGTGATTTCGGACGAAGATCAGCAGCTTGCACAAAAGGTTTCGGAGCTTACCCCGCAGCAGTACCGGGTTTTGCACTTTCTTCATGAAGGCTTGCTGAACAAACAAATTGCCTATCAACTGGGCATTACTGAAGCAACAGTCAAAGCACACATTACGGCAATTTTCCGCAAACTGGGAGTGTACAGTCGTACCCAGGCAGTTTTGGTGGCTGAACGTCTGCAATTATGACCTGGTTACTGATATTTGCCTCGCTGGCTTATGTGATTTTCCTCTTCGCAGTTGCCACCTGGGGCGACCGTTTAGGCTCGTGGGCGAATAAAATCAGTCACAAGCCAGTTGTCTACTCTATGTCGCTGGCCATCTACTGCACGTCCTGGACGTATTACGGCGCTGTGGGTAATGCAGCAGTTGACGGTTGGGCGTTCTTTCCTATTTTGCTCGGGCCAATTTTGCTGTTCTTGTTTGGTATCCGAATTCTGGAAAAGCTGGTTTCGGTTAGTAAACAACAAAATATTACTTCAATAGCCGACTTTATTTCTTCCCGCTTTGGTAAACGCCGCCGGCTTGCCGTGGCTGTTACCGCCATTGCTGCCGTTGCTATTATTCCTTACATTGCGCTTCAGTTAAAAGCTGTGGGCATTAGCTTTGCGGTTCTGACTGAAAGCTCTGGAGTGATGGCACAGTTTTCGATAAAAGAACTGGGTGCTGCTGCGCTAATGGCAATTTTTGCTATGTTGTTTGGTACCCGCCACGTCGAAGTCACTGAATATCGCAGTGGCATGATACTGGCTATTGCTGTTGAGTCGATGATCAAACTGGTTGCATTGCTGGCAGCTGGTGTTTTTGCCTGGTTCCTGATTCAGGGAGACGCGCAATCGGACTTATTCAGTTCATTCAGTGACGCAACGAAACCTCAGTGGTCATTTGCAGCCTTTGGCGAGTTTGAGTTCATTGTACAAACCCTAATGGCGGCCGGGGCAATTTTGTGTTTACCCAGACAGTT
Organism: Idiomarina sp. 017G; assembly: GCF_004362265.1. Classification (NCBI taxonomy): domain Bacteria; kingdom Pseudomonadati; phylum Pseudomonadota; class Gammaproteobacteria; order Alteromonadales; family Idiomarinaceae; genus Idiomarina; species Idiomarina sp. 017G. The sequence continues at coordinate 67,018 of NZ_SNWT01000008.1, forward strand.
TCATGTGGCGGTAGTGGACAATGTTGATGTCCGGCATTTACGCACGGCTCGTTGGGGCTTTCCTCTGTATCTGGCGCTGACCGCTGCCGCAATTGTCCCCATTGCTATTGCAGGAACTTTCTATTTGTCAGCAACCACCGACGGTTCAACGTTTGCGCTGCAACTGCCGTTACTCAAAGACCAGCTTTGGTTATCACTGGTTATTTTTATTGGTGGTATATCCGCAGCAACAGCCATGGTGATTATCGCGTCCGTAACCTTAAGCACCATGATAACTAACGACGTTATCATGCCCATTTTGCTGCAGCGCGAGTCGCGCTTGCCGCTAAAACATCGGCGCCGTGAATACGACAGGGCATTACTATTAATTCGGCGTGTGGCTATTGCCGTTACTATGGTGCTGTCGTTTCTATGTTATTACTTCTGGGCAGCCCGGACTAACCTGGTCAGTATTGGTTTGTTGGCGTTCTCGTTGGTGTTGCAGTTGCTGCCGGCGTTGCTGGCCGCTCTGTATTGGCGTAAAGGCCACGCGCGGGGTGTTTACGCCGGGTTGGCTGCAGGTTCAGTCGGCTGGGTTTTAGCGGTACTAATACCTTTATACACCGACCTTCAGCTCACCGATGTAGAAATAATAACCCGCGGTACTGTAGTTTCTTTAGCTTTAAATTGCTTCGGGTTCATTGTATTTTCATTGTTGGCAAAACCTCGCCTGGTTGACCGTATTCAGGCTACGGCTTTTGTTAAACCCCGAGCCGCTTTACCCGATTTACATTTCAACAAAAATGACAGTGCTACCAATGCCGATATGTTGTTGCTGTTAAGGACCTTTTTAGGGGCGGAACGGGCTCAGCAGTTAATGCAGTATTATCAGCGTCCGGAAAACACTGAGCTTCCGCTGGAAGGTGTGGCTGAAAAAACCTTTATCAGTTTTGTGGAAAGAGCGATAGCTGGTGTACTTGGCTCTGCCACGGCGCGCTCTCTTGTCGATGCTGCACTGCGCGATAAGCAGCTAAATTTAGAAGAAGTTGTTCACTTCTTTGACGATACAACGCAAGCTCTGCAAACTCAGCAATCTATTTTGTTTAGCTCGCTGGAGAATTTGGCTCAGGGCATTAGTGTTGTCGATGCAGAGCTGAGACTGGTGGCCTGGAATAAACGCTATATGGATTTATTCCAGTACCCTGAGGGCATGGTGAAACCCGGACAGCCTATAGCCACCCTTATCCGTTATAACGCAGAGCGCGGAGAATGTGGTCCTGGTGACGTTGACGGATTGGTTAATAAGCGTTTGCGTTATATGCAGTTGGGGTCGCCACACCGTTTTATTCGTCGCCGCGCCGATGGCCGGGTGATAGAAATGGTAGGTAACCCTTTGCCGACCGGCGGCTTCGTTACCAGCTTTACCGACATTACGTCGCACGTTGAAACCCAGCAGGCACTGGAAGATGCCAATATTGATCTGGAACAGCGGGTTGACGTTCGGACCCAGGAAATACGCGAGATAAACCAGGAGCTGACAGCAGAAATAGACAGGCGCCGACAAGTTGAGGACGAGCTGAAAAAAGCCAAGGCCGAAGCGGAAGCGGCCAATGCTTCTAAAACGCGTTTTCTGGCGCTGGCCAGTCATGATATTTTACAGCCTCTTAATGCGGCGCGTTTATACCTTTCGGCTATTCAGGAAAAAGAACTTTCGGAGCGGAACTTGTCGTTAGTTGGCAAGCTGGATACTGCGCTTGGGTCAACTGAGCATTTACTCTCGACCTTATTGTCGATAGCAAAAATGGATCAGGGAGCTTTAAAACCGCAGTTCCGGCATGTGCAGCTTAGCTCATTACTGGAACCGCTGGTTGAAGAATATGCGGTGCTGGCCGAGCAGCGGAAGCTGGATTTTCGTGCATTTTATAAAGACCGGCCGGTGTACACTGACCCAACGTATTTGCGCCGAATTGTGCAGAACTTTTTATCTAATGCCATAAAATACACCCAAAGAGGCAGCGTGTTGTTGGGTGTGCGCAAGCGCGGAGATGAGCTTCAGATAGCCGTGTGGGATACCGGGCCAGGTATTGCGGCTCAGCAGCAGAATAAAGTGTTTGATGCATTTTATCGGGTGCAGAACCAAACTGTAGACGGTGTCGGCCTTGGATTAAGTGTCGCGCAACGTATGGGTGAGCAGTTGAACTGTGACGTACAGGTTGAGTCGGTTGAAGGTAAAGGCTCGTGTTTTTCGGTACGAGTGCCCTTAGGTAATGCTGCTCAGGTTGTCAGCCGGCCGAAAAAACAACTGGAAGACGCGTTATCTGATCCTTTACAGCTTATTGTAGTCGATGACGACAATGAAAACCTAAGCGCGTTGAGTGCGCTACTGAATAAGTGGGGGTGCGAAGCCCTGACCTTTAATCGCTATAGTAAAGCTTTAGCTTATGCTAAGGCTCACAGCCAGAACAAAGCCCCGCACGGACTGTTATTAGACTATCAGTTAGGTGACGGTGACGGCTTGCAGTTGGCGCAGGAATTACGTGATATTTGGCAGCAACAGATACCGGCCGCTTTGGTAACAGCCATGCGCGATGATTCTGTGAAGCAGGCCGCCCGCAAAAGCGGTCTGCAGTTTTTACCTAAGCCGGCTAAGCCTGCCGCATTAAAAGCATTTTTAAAATACATTAGTACCCGAAAGGCGGGAGGAGCCAGAAGTTGATAGAGCTTGCCGAGCGACACACATTTAAACTCCCGGCACAATGCCGTTCCTTAATTGAACTGAAAAGCAGCGACGACGTCGAGGATTTAGCATTTGAGGAACCTTATTATTTGCTTGGTGAGGGTAGTAACACCTTATTTGTCGATAACTTCTATGGAACCGTCATTTGCAACCGGCTACTGGGTGTCTGCATTGAAGAACAGGAAAGCTCTTATTTAATTACTTCCGCAGCAGGCGAGAACTGGCATAACTTTGTTGCTGACTTACGCGCAAGAAGTATCGACGGGCTGGAGAACTTAGCGCTAATTCCGGGCTCAGTCGGTGCTGCCCCAGTGCAAAATGTTGGGGCTTATGGGGTCGAGGTGGCAACCTTTATTGAGCAGGTAACCGCCTGGGACATTAAAGAAAAGTGCTGGGTTTCTATGAACAGAGAAGCCTGCCAGTTCGCGTATCGCGACAGTGTATTCAAGCAACACCCTGGCCGTTGGTTGATAACTTCCGTGGTGTTTCGGTTGCCCAAAGACTGGCAGCCGGTTACCCACTATGCTCCGTTGAACCAACTTCAGGGGCATGTGAGTGCCCAGAAAATTTTCGATACGGTTGTGGAAGTGCGCCAGAGAAAGTTACCGGATCCAAAAGTTATACCCAATGCCGGCAGCTTTTTCAAAAACCCGGTTATCACCAAAGCTCAGCTTGATCAGCTGTTGCTGAAATGGCCTGACATGGTCTATTTCCCGGTAGCCGATAACCAGGTGAAAGTGGCGGCTGGATGGCTCATTGAGCATTTAGGTTTGAAGTCAGCATTTGTCGGCGATGCTGCGGTTAACCCGTATCAGGCATTGGTGTTGATTAATAAAGCACAGGCCACGGGCAGTGATATTAAGCAACTGGCACTAAAAATTATGAAACAAGTGGCGGATTCCAGTGGCATTATGCTCGAACCTGAAGTTCGTCTGGTAGGCCAACATGGTCTTGTGCAGTTGGCGGTAGAGAAATGAAGCAGGCAGAACGTCTTGATCAGTTAATTACTTTACTGGCTAATGGTGAGTTTCATTCCGGGCAGGCAATTGGTGAGTCTCTGACTATATCCCGGGCTGCGGTAAACCAACACATTCATAAACTTGAAGAGCTTGGGCTTGAGCTGTTTTCGGTAACCGGGCGTGGCTATAAGCTTGCCCGGCCGATAGAGCTTTTGCAAGCGGGGGTTATTGAAAAGGAAAGCCCGGAAGAGTGGCGACAGTCGCCGGAGTTTGAAGTGAAGTCGGTGGTTGATTCCAGTAACGACCGGGTTAAAGAGTTGGCCAAAGAAGGGCCTTTAGAAGCGGGGTTTTCTATTTTCGCCGAAGCTCAGACCGCCGGACGCGGGCGTCGTGGGAAAAAATGGATTTCGCCCTTTGGCAATAACCTTTACTTTAGTGTGTACTGGCCTTTAGATGACGGTATTCATGGCGCCATGGGGTTAAGCCTTGCGGCCGGGGTCGCCTTAGCGGAATGTTTTACCGACCTGGGTATTGAAGGCGTTAGCGTAAAATGGCCTAACGATGTTTACATTGGCGGGAAGAAAGTGACCGGAATACTGGTCGACCTTGAAACCTCGCCTGAAGGCGCTGCGCACAGCATTATTGGTATTGGCATTAATTTAACCATGCCAGAGCATGTTGGTGCGAGCATTGATCAGGCCTGGACGGATCTGAACACTGAATTGCCGCAGCCAATGTCGCGTAATCATATTGCGGCGCAGGTACGTGCCTCTGTGCTGTCGGCTTTACAGCAATACGAACAACACGGGCTGGCTGCTTTTCAGCAAAGCTGGCGCCGATACGACTGCTTTTTGGATAAGCCGGTGAAGCTCATTATGGGGCAAAGAGTTTGTTTAGGAACCTGTCGTGGAATCGACGAAAATGGTGCGTTACTGGTAGAAGATGAGCAGGGCGTACGTCGTTATTTTGGTGGTGAAGTTTCATTGAGGGCGCAAGATGCTACTAATTGATGCGGGCAATACCCGCAGCAAGTTTGCATGGTGGGATGCTGACACCGATAAAATAGAGATTCTGGGAGCTATTTCTCATCAAAGCTGGCTAAACGATTTAAGTCAGCCGCTAAAAGATTTGCTTCTTGAGGTTATTAGCGGCCGTCAGCTAAAACGCGAACAGCAGGCCATTGGTTGCAGTGTGGCCGCTGTTCAGGTTATGGATACGTTAAATAGCTCGCTGGCGGAACTGGGTATAAAAGTTTTCTGGCAAAAAACCAGAGCACAGCAAGCAGGGGTTACTAATGGTTACACTAAAGAACCTGAGCGCCTCGGCTCGGACCGCTGGATGGCCTTACTCGGTTGTCATGAGCAAGTGAAACAGAACGCGCTGATTGTGGATGCGGGTACTGCGCTGACCATTGACTGGTTGATGGCTGATGGCCGTCATCTTGGCGGCTGGATTGTTCCCGGACGACAGTTAATGCTAAATGCCCTGGGTCAGGGTACGGCTAATTTAAAGGGCATTACGGTAAATGATATTGAGCGTGATGGTTTAGCTGCCGGGCTGGATACTTTTGACGGTATTACCCAAGGGGCTGAAGCGGCTTTAACCGGTGCTATTGCACAAGCGATTCAGTTGTCCGGCCGCTATTTTTCTGACCAGCCTTTTGATGTGGTGGTCACCGGTGGTGATGGTGAGCATTTGATGCGAACCTTGTCGGTTGAATTTTGTCGTTATGACGATTTGTTGTTTAAGGGTTTGCGACTCTGTGCCGATAACCTAAGCAGTTAAGCTTTTAGGTATATTCAGAGAGACCACAGGCAACTTTATGAAGATAGTCATTCCAATGCTGATTGCTGTAGCCGGATTGACCGCTATGCACAAGGCGCAGGCGCAGGATGTTGAAGCGGTACAGTTATATTCAGACGCGGAACTGGTTGAGATGTTTGCAACTAATGCGCATCTGAAACGGGTACGCGATACCGATCGCTGCCAGTTGGCACAGGATATTGAAGCTCAGGCCGAGCTTGAGCGCCGACCGACTTATCAGTTTCTTTATGGCGACATGATGGCCTGGGGTGTGTGTTATGACCGTGCCCCCGAACTTGGCCTGCTGTATATGGAGAAAGCAGCTCAGCATGGCTTACTGGAAGCTCTGGAGCAGTTAGGTCGCTATTACCATGAAGGGGTTTTGGTGCAAAAAGACATTGAGCGTGCCATTCTGTACCTTCGTGAAGCCGCATCGTTAGGGAATTTGCCTGCGCAACGACGCTTTGCCGATATTCTGCTGGCCGATGAAGGCAGCCCTTATGATTATGAAAAAGCTTATCATTGGCTGCATAATTCAATTACCGCTGATAAGCGGACTTATGCGGATATTGAACAGAAGCTTGCAAAGCTGGCTGAGAGAATGCCACCTTCGGTGGTTGAGAAAGCAAAAAGGCCACTTGATTAGAGTATATAGGACTAAGTGGCCTTTGATTTGAACTGCGAAAGCTTATTTGTGTTTAAGACAAGCGATTGCGGAAATCTTCGTAACTAAATTGTCGTACACAATCGAACTGTCCATTCTCCCGCAAAATACCAATGGCTGGGTGTTGAACACCGTTAAAGAAAGACGTTTTCACCATGGTGTAATGCATCATATCCTCAAACACCAAGCGGTCGCCAGCAGCCAGCGGCTGATCAAAACTGTACTCACCGATAACATCACCGGCTAAACAACTATTGCCGCCTAAGCGATAACTGAAGGCTTTTTCTGCTGGTAAACCTGCTCCGGTAATGACCGGGCGATAAGGCATTTCCAGCACGTCCGGCATATGTGCCGTGGCTGAAATATCCAGTAAAGCAATTTGCCCCTGGTTCTCAACAATATCCACCACTTCACAGACCAGCGGACCGGTTTGCCAGGCAACGGCAGAGCCGGGCTCCAGTATCACTTGCAGGTCGTAGGTTTCGCGCAGGCGCTTTAACTGCTTTATCAGATGATCAACATCGTAGCCCTGACGGGTCATGAGATGTCCGCCACCCAGATTTAACCATTTCATTTGTTTTAGCTGTTCGCCAAAACGGTTTTCCACGGCTTCCAGAGTGCGCTCAAGGGCAAAAGAGTCGCACTCGCACAGGTTGTGCACGTGCAAACCTTCAACGCCGGTTAAGTCCTGCTGCTTAAGTTCGCTGGCACGAATACCCAGACGAGAGCCCGGTGCGCTGGGATCATAAAGCTCAGTTTCAGCTTCCTGATGCTCGGGGTTAATACGCAGACCAACGGAAACTCCGGCATCAGCTGTCTGTTCGCGGTACTTGTGCCATTGAGAGACACTGTTGAAAGACAAGTGATTCACTAACGGCAGCAGTTCGTCGATGTCTTCTTGTTTATAAGCTGGCGCATAAGCATGAACTTCGCGCGAAAATTCCTCCGCTGCCAGCTTTGCCTCCCAGACAGAACTGGCTGTGCAGCCTTTAAGATATTGACGAATAAGCGGAAAAGCTGACCACATGGCGTAGCCTTTCAGTGCCAGAATAATGTCGGCACCACTTTGCTCCTGTACCTTTTGCATCAGCTCGAGGTTTTTGCGTAGCAGCTTTTCGTCCAGCACATAGCAAGGAGACGGAATTTCCGGCGATGTATATTGACTCATGCGTTGTCTTCTCTGTTACTTCTCAAATGGCTTATCGCATTCCAGAACTTGCCATGGAAGGCCATATTTGTTTAGCCGCTCCATAAACTCGTCCGGGTCAAACTGTTCCATATTCCAGACGCCTGGTTCCATCCAATGACCCTGCAACATCATTGATGCGCCAATCATTGCCGGTACGCCGGTGGTGTAAGAAACCGCCTGAGCACCTACTTCTTTGTTCGTTTCAGCATGGTCACAGTTGTTGTAGATGAAAATAGTCTTCTCTTGACCGTCTTTCAGCCCTGTGACATAGGTACCAATACAGGTTTTTCCGGTATAGCCTTCCGCCAGAGAACCCGGGTTAGGCAGTACCGCCTTCAGAAACTCGAGCGGTACAATTTTTTTGCCTTCAAACTCTACCGGCTGGATAGAGGTCATGCCAACGTTTTCAAGTACCCGTAAGTGAGTCAGATACTGCTCACCGAAAGTCATCCAGAAACGCGCGCGTTTAATGGTTGGAAAGTGCTTAACCAGCGATTCCAGCTCTTCGTGAAACAACAGGTAAGACGGGCGAACACCAACATTAGGGTAGTCCAGATCTTTACGCACACTGATAGGGTCGGTTTCGTGCCATTCGCCGTTTTCCCAATACTTACCTTTTTGGGTAATTTCGCGAATATTAATTTCCGGGTTAAAGTTGGTTGCAAAGGCCTGACCGTGGTCACCACCGTTGCAGTCAACAATGTCCAGATAATGCACTTCGTCAAAGTAGTGCTTGGCGGCATAAGCCGTAAATACGTTGGTAACACCCGGATCAAAACCGGCACCCAACAAGGCCATTAAGCCTTTCTCTTTAAAGCGTTCCTGATAAGCCCACTGCCACGAATATTCAAATTTCGCTTCGTCTTTTGGTTCGTAGTTTGCGGTATCCAGGTAGTGCACGCCGGTTTCGAGGCACGCATCCATGATAGGTAAGTCCTGGTATGGAAGCGCAACGTTAATAACCAGTGACGGGTTAATGCCGCGAATAAGCTCAACTACTTCTGCAGAGTCATCGGCGTCTACCTGATACACTCCTACAACGCGGTCTTTACCGGCTTTTTCCTGCAGAGCCTGACATTTGGAAAGGGTACGGCTGGCAAGATGAATCTCAGAGAATACTTCAGGTAGGCCTGCACATTTTTGTACGACTACGCCAGCAACACCGCCGGCACCAATAATTAGAACTTTAGACATGAATGCTATCCTTCACAGAAATCTTTTAACTAATAAAGTTGCTGCGAAAGATAGCATATTTTTATGGAATCATCATTCAGAAGCGTTGCTTTGTGCTGCCTCTGAATTCATGCCTAAATGCTTATGTAAAAATGCCCAGTTTTCGGCATGTTCTTCAATGCGCATCCATGTTGGTGTACCGGCTCCGTGACCAGCGCGAGTCTCTACATTTAACAGTATGGGTTGGTCGCAACTTTGGTCACGTTGTAGTGCAGCTGCAAACTTGTAGCTGTGCCATGGAACCACTCGATTATCGTGATCGCCGGTGGTGATCAAGGTTGCCGGATAACAGGTGCCGCTCTCGGTATTGTGCACCGGCGAGTAAGCATAAAGAGTTTTGAACTCCTCTTTATTTTCGCTTAAACCAAATTCACTACCCCAGCCTCGTGCATTGGCGCTGGGCAGTTGGTATCTCAGCATATCCATAACACCAACGGCAGGAAGGGCTGCGGCAAACAACTCAGGACGCTGAGTCATGGTAGCGCCGACCAATAAACCGCCGTTACTGCGTCCCTGAATAGCCAGCTTGTTCTTGTTGGTGTAGTTGTTGTTTATTAACCATTCAGCCGCGGCAATAAAGTCGTCAAAGACGTTTTGCTTGTTTTCTTTAGTGCCTTGTTGATGCCACATTTCACCAAATTCACCGCCGCCGCGAAGATTTGGAATGGCTAGTACGCCGCCCATTTCTAACCAGACAAGACGGGTTGTGTCGTAATCTGGCGTAATAGAAATATTGAAACCGCCATAACCATATAACAGCGTTGGGTTTTCGCCGTTAAGCTCAATGTTCTTGTCGTGCACTAAAAACATTGGAACTTCGGTGCCATCGGCACTGTTGTATACCACTTGCTCAGTTGTATATTGATCTAATTCGGCTGGCACTTTGGTTTCATACCACAAGGTGGTACGTTGCTGGTCAGGCTGGTAGCGATAGATTTTTCCCGGTTCGGTAAAGCTTTTGAAGGAAAAGAATACATCGGGTGCTTTATGGCTGCCTTCAAAACCGCTAATTGAGCCAATACCGGGTAAAGCCAGCTCCTGAAGCATGGTTCCTTTTATATCAAAGATAGCCACTCGCGAGCGCGCTGACTGCAAATAATGCGCAAATAGTTGACCATTTACTGCATGTACGTCTTTCAGTGTATGAGTTTTAGCAGCAATAATTTCTGTCCAGTTCTCAGGTTCAGATTGTTTAGGATCAACGGCAACGACACGACCTGTCGACGCTTCATTAGTAGTCTTAAAATACAGCAGGCCTTTTTGGCTGGTAACGTACTGATATTGGCCGTCCCACTTGGTGAAAAGCCCTTTAAAAGGTGCATTTTCCTGTGCTAGCGGACGCAGGTAGACGGCATTAGCGTCGTAGCCTTTAAAAACATCAATAAGTAAGTATTTACCGTCGTCTGATACTTTGGCGTAAGGGTTTAGTTCGGGCTGGTTGTCAAAAGCAAAAATCAGCTCATCGTCACTTTGTTTGGTTCCCAGTTTATGAAAATAAACACTGACGGGTTTTGTATCATCAAAGCTGCCGTCTTTATTTTCAGGGTAGCGGCTGTAATAAAACCCCCGTTCATTTGGTAGCCAGGCAACTTCGGTAAATTTAACCCCTTCAATAACGTCGCTGGTGTCTTTTCCTGACTCTACATTACGGACTTTTATTTCCGTCCAGTCGCTGCCGCCGTCAGAAGTGGCATAAGCAACATAGGTAGCGTCGGGAGAAACGTTAATACGTGCCAGCGACACGGTTCCGTCGTCGCTGAAGTTATTAGGATTAATCAGAATATCCGGCGCACTGTTTAAATCGGTCATGGTGTATAGCACGGACTGATTTTGAAGGCCGTCATTTGCGAAGTAGAAATACCGGTCGGCATAGCGAAAAGGCGTGCTGACTTTTTCATAATTCCACAGTTCAGTCATGCGGTCTTTAATGTCCGCGAACGCCGGAAGATTTTGCAATAAAGGAGTAGATAACTGGTTTTGCGCATCCACCCAATTAGACACTTCCTGGTTGTCCTGCTCCAGCCAGCGGTAAGGATCTTCAACTCGGGTACCGTGATAATCATCTTGCTGCTCGACGGTTTTAGTTTCGGGGTAAGGGCCGTCAGGTTGTTCTTTTTCCTGTTCAAACGAGCTACAGGCACTCAGTATCAACACAGTTGAACAAAGAATAAAAGCTGAATAACGAATCATGGTTGGGCTTCCTGTTTAGGTTCTGCGGTGATCATAGGAATTTGCTGTCAAAACAACAAGTCACATTAGTGCAGTAAGCATACTTCTTTACAGAGATTTTCATTCGCCTGACGCTGAGATACTCCACCCCAATACTCGCCCAGATGTTTGAGTGTTGTCGATGAGTTACACAGCAGTTCGGTTAGAGGGTGATTACTATGTTGCCAGTAGAACCACTGAGCTAAGGCAAAATGTGCCGCGTCAAACGGGATAGTCTTACTGCGATAGGCTTGAATAAGGCTTGTTCTTATCTCATTGTGTTCGTCTGTCAGTTGCAGCATCTCTTTGCCATCTGACAACCATTGTAGCTGGTTTTGTCCCCACTGACCGAGCAATTGACATACCCGGTATAATTCAGTGAATTCATTGGTTAGTGGGAGTGCATAAATAGCCGCCGGCCGTGCGGACACACTGTCTATACGGCTACTGAGGCGCCAAAGGTCATAGCCATTTTTCTTCCAGAAATTATCCAGTCCCTGTGACCAGGCAAAACTGGTGCCCAGCATTTGGTAATTGTTGTCCAGGGCCCACCGGTAAATCTCAGCCAGCAATTCGGAGGCGGCTTTACGTCGTCTTTTCGCAGCTGGTACCGCAATACGTGCAACTCTTAGCCAATGTAAATCCATAGCCCAGTCCTGTTGCAGAAAGTAGCCTATGGCCTGAGGCAGTAAATTTCCTTTGGGGCGTCTTTGCCCTTGTCTGACTTCTTCTTTTAATGGCGATAAAATGGGTCCCTCACTCATAAGCCAGGCAACCGCAGTAACTTCGCCGTTTGTGGACTGATATGCGAGCTTATGTCCGGGTTCGGTCAGCAGCAGGTTAAGGTCATTCGGGCTACTTTGGTAATGTGCGCTGAGAAGAAGTTGAAAACATTGTTGCAGCAAAGCTTCTTCAAGTTCCGATGCGTGTTTAATAAAAGTGCCGGACTCCCGGCTCCCGAATTGTGTTACTGGTTGCTCGTTCAGTAGAAAAGTCTCGGTTAGCCACTGCTCTAATGGATCATTTGCGGGCCAGCGTAATGGTTGAGTTAGCTGGTGAACAGATACCTGTGGCAAGGTTTTCCTGGCCCAGTCGGTAAAGTGCACAGCAAAACCACGACCACAACCTTCATAACCAGCAACGGTTGTGGCAAGCAACCAGGGATTAAATTTTTGGCATAGCTGTTCTGTTGCCCACAATGGCAGACCCGCAGCTTCATCAATAATTAATGTTACTTCCGAATTACCGGGTTGTTCCAGCAGCTTATCCCAGGCGACGAAATGAGCTTCCGGCGCTTGCTGTAGTAAAACTTTCGCATTGGCTTTTCGCGGTGCCGTCACAATAATCGAGCGGTGCTCTTTTGCTTGGGCAAGCGCCTGGCCTAACAGGGTACTTTTACCGCGGCCGCGTTCGGCGGTAATGATATGAGTTTCGTATGGTTTTGCTGTGCTTTGTGTAAGAGCGTTAAAAATAGAGTTCTGCTCATTCGTTAGCTGTAGCGTCTCATTTGCTGAGCGTGTTTCAGTTTTATTGACCGATGAATAGGGTTTGATGTTTGATTCGGCAAAGTGCTTTGCGGCAAAACGCTCCATGCGGTGACTCATGGCGTTGCTCTCAGCCGGGAGTAAAATAGACAACAGACCACCGGCGGTAACGGTGCCACAAAGCGCTGCTATGGCGTCGGCGTGCAAACCGTCGTGGCAGTCTATCCAGACTTGTTCAAACTCATGCCCCAGATAATCGCGGTAACGGGAGAGTACGGCATCGGCATGAGTCTGTAGGTTTGATAAGTAGATAGAACTTTCAGAGCGAGCCTCGCAGTATTCGCGCCAGAGGCTCGCATCTTGCAGCAGTTGAAGTTGTCGGTAACCGCTGCGCTCTGCCATTTTAGAAAATAGGATAAGCGAAGAATTTAGTTAACACTGTATTAATAAATACCGCCGCTAATATCAAGGGAATGAATGTACAGATAGATAGACGTACATATTTGGCCAGTAGTGTATTCGGATAACCGGGGTTGCCTTCAGCAAGTTCTGCATCCAGGTTTTTACGGCGCCAGTGGAAGCTGACAAACAAGCAAATCAAAAGGCCATTCAGTGGCAAGATGGTGTCGTAAAAAACGTCGTAGATTACATCAAAAACTGACTTAGGCGTGTCAGCGTAGAAAGTAAACTCAGTGAATGCCGGAACAAAACCAAAAGAGGTCGCGGCAATAAGAGTCAGTACAGTAACGGCGATACCCATAACCAGCAGGGCTTTTTTACGGCTTATCTTCGCTTGCTCAATAACCGCTGCGGTTGGTACTTCAAGAATAGAAACCAAAGATGTAATAGCAGCAATAAAGGTCAGCAGGAAAAAGATAGTAGCGGCAATGCTTGCGCCAACATAGCCGACAACGCCTTCCAGAGCGATAAAGATTTGCGGAAAGAAAGAGAAAATCATACTAACCGAGGAGTCACTCAATGAATCCGGGTTGGTATTGGGATTGATGGCGAATATCGCGGGGAGAGTCATTAAACCGGCGGTAAAAGCAACGGCTGTATCTGTTAAAGCAACCAGTTTACCAGAGGTCACAATGTCGTCCCTGCGGCTGAAATAAGAGCCGTAGGTTATTAAAATGCCCATACCGAGAGATAACGAGAAAAAGGCCTGTGATAATGCGCCGTTGATTACTGAACCATCAATTTTTGAAAAGTCGGGAACCAGATAAAACTCAAGTCCGAGCACGGCGTTATCCAGTGACAGAACAAAGATAACCAGCAGAATGAGCATAATAAACAGCGCTGGCATCAGGAATTTCGCGGCTTTCTCTATCCCCTGACGAACACCACCAAGCAAGATAACATTGACGATTATTGTCACTGCAATAAGGAAACCAACAAAGCCGTAGTCGTTTACGAATTGGCCAAAGTATTCGGCGTCGGCGAGCATATCGAGGTTGCCGGTAACTGAATGCCAGAGGTAACCGAAGATCCACACCGTGATGACCATGTAGAAAACCGCAATCATAAATGGCGTGATAACTGCCAGTAAGCCAGCAAGATGCCAGCCTTTATTGTTTGGCGATAATGCTTTGTAAGATCCTAGAGGGCTTTTTTGAGCGCGTCGGCCCAGGCCCATTTCTGCCAACATAACTGGCACGCAGATAAAGGCAACGAATAACGCATAGATAATTAAAAATGCCCCACCGCCATTTTTAGTGGCAGCAACGGGGAACCCAACTAAGTTACCAATGCCGACGGCAGAACCTGCCGCCGCTAATATAAAGCCAATCTTAGAGCTAAATTGATCGCGTTGTTCGCTCATTCTGAACCTTCTTTTATCGTTTTTGTTTTACGCTTTTTAAGCGCTGCTGTTCAGCAAATTCCAGCAATCCTAGCAAGGCGTTAATTTAACGGCAAGCAGCTAATTACTGTTTGTGCGGCAGAATGCGGGAAATCCGGCTTGGAAACAAAACTTATTTTAACATCCATGACAATTGTAATATTGGAATTTGTTGCAAGTCATATAACATTTAATTAACTCAGTTTCAACACGCTGGTAAATACAGGGAATTCAACTCTCTGGAACAGATTGGCGTCTTTTTACCAGCGTGTTTCCTGCAACTGAGTCACCCCATTGCTGCATTTCAAAAAGTCGTGAAACGCAACGCCGGAAAGGAAAAGCCAATTGTCTGGCCTGATATAATTTATCGATGTCGGTTTCGGCGGTTACCAATAAGTGACACTTTCGGTCATAGCACTCATCGACCAGAGCTATAAAACGACGGGCTTCGTTATCCAGTTTGCTGACAATATTTGCCTGATGTTCGCGCTGGTATGTTTCCTCTACACCATGTACCAGGTCTTTATCTGGTATATAAGAAAAAGCCGGAACCTGATGCACCGCTATAGCAGCATAACGATCGGCCAGTTCCATATAGTCGCGCTGACTTCTGGGGCCGGAGCAGAGAGACATAAAGTCAAAACCAATCACTTTATTGTTGTGCCATAAGCACGGAATTTCACGCTTCATTATCCGAACGGAGGGGGTTTCTTTTGTGCGGCCGAAATGACTCTCTGCGAGTGAACGGAGCTGTTGCAGCGTGCCTTGCTTAAGGTAATAGGGTAAATCGGCTTCGTGCAGTCGGCGATAATCAACGCCCATACCCAAGTCCAGACAGTCACACTCCTTATTCAACAACTCTATTGTAGGTTCGAAGCGATGGCGCGCCAAACCATCTCTGTAAAGCTCATTAGGTGGGGCGTTCGAGGTTGTTATTAAACTAACTTCCTCGTTGAACAGCGCATGCCATAGTCCGGCTAAAATCATTGCGTCGCCAATATCTTCAACGAAAAACTCATCCAGACAGATTATTGAATAGTGGTGCGACCACCTCTTAGCAATAATCTGCATAGGGTTAGCTTCGCCTTGAAGGCTATTCAGTTCTTCGTGGATTTTGGCCATAAAATGGTGAAAATGCAGTCGAATAGACTGACCTTTCGGAAGATGTTGGTAAAACATGTCCATCAGCAGGGTTTTCCCCCGGCCGACCGGGCCAAATAAGTAAAGACTTTTCGGTTTATGTCCGCGAGAAAGTGAGTCCAGTCGTTGCTGCAGCGCCTTTACCGCCTCTAACTGATATTTATCGGGTTGGAGCGCACCGGACTGAATGTCTTGATTATAGTTTTCCTGCATGAGCTTATTATCACAAAACGTCAGGACAAAAAGAAGCCGGCTGGGGAAGCCGGCCAAACACTGCTGCTAGTGAACAACCATCAATACAGGTCTTCAATACATTGTGCTGTAAAGCTTTCTACGATAGGTCGCTGCCAGAGGATCACCATCGGGTAATGAATTGATAATGTCGAGTGCGTATTTTTTCGCATCAGCAAAATTGACGTCTTTACCTAATACAGTGAAAACCTGCTGCAGGGCTTCTTCATCACGACTTGCTTCATGAAACTTAAGTGCTAACTGTAATTTTAAAGCCAGGTCATCGGGGGTATTTTCTACTTGCTCCTGTAAAGCGCGTAGCTCTGGAGAGTCAGCGGCGTCTTCCGCCAGCTCAAGCTTGCCTTTTATACGTTGGTAGTCACCGTCTTGCTCTACCAGTGGAATCTTAGCGACCAGCTCTTTGGCCTGATCCAACCGGCCAGCATCGACCGCAGCTTCGGCTAGCAGTTTAAGAGCCTGCATATTAGTGTTGTCTAAATCGTAAGCTTGTTTAGCCAGAGTATAAGCCGTATTCGCGTCACCTTCGCCCATAGCTGTCTGAGCTTGTTGAATTAAGTCGTCTGACGGACTGGGCAGGTGTTTCGTTAGTATTTCCTGAATTTCACCTTCGGTTTTCACTCCACCGAAACTGTCAACTGGCTGACCGTCTTTAAAAAAGGCTACGGTAGGTAAACTGCGAATACCAAACTGGGCGGCTAATTCTTGTTGTTCATCACAATTTATTTTGGCCAGAATAACCTGGTCGCTGTATTGCATAGCCAGCTTTTCAAGCACTGGCATAAGTTGTTTGCAGGGTTCACACCAGTCAGCCCAAAAATCGATAATAATGAGTTTTTCTTTTGAGCCTTCCAGCAAAACTTGCTGAAAGTTCTGCAAGTCAAGGTTAACGATATTGGATTCGGACATCAGCTGCGACGCTCCTGTTTTAATAAGCCACTTTAATCTCTGTTATCAGAGATATGCAGACGCGAGTCCATAATTTCAATGGTTAATGACTAAACCAGGATAAGATTTTATCTTTTAACTTGCTGTAAGGCGGGTAGCGCAAAACGACGTCGAAACGAAAACTGCGTGTCATCACGGGTTTTAAATGGCTGAAGGTATCAAAGCCCCATTTACCATGGTAGCGACCCATACCACTGCGACCAACGCCACCAAAAGGCAATTCGTCGTTCAGCATGAACATGAGTGTGTCGTTGTAACAAACATTGCCGGCAGACACTTGCTGTGTAAATAAATCAAGCAGGCGCTGATTGTTGCTAAACACATAGAGTGCTAATGGTTTTGGATGACGACGGATTTCCTCAATGGCATCCGCTGCTGACTTAATGGTTATAACAGGCAATATTGGACCAAAAATTTCTTCCTGCATGAGCGCACTGCCGTCTTTTACACCATCCACTATTGTGGGTGCAATATAACGTTCGCTCTTATCAGAGTCTCCACCGACAACCACGTTTTCGCCTTCCAGCATTTGCGTCAGGCGCTGCCAGTGCTGCTGATGGATGATCCTGCCGTAATCACTGCTGTGCTGAGGATCTTCACCGTAAAAACTGATGAGTTCGTGCTGCATGGCGGCAATTAACGGCTCTTTCACGCTATCCTCTACCAGCACATAATCCGGCGCAATACAGGTTTGGCCTGCATTAAGAAACTTACCCCAGATAATACGGCGGGCGGCAACTTGAATGGGTGCGTCGGCTAAAACTACCGCCGGGCTTTTACCGCCAAGCTCCAGCGTAACCGGGGTTAAGTTTTCTGCGGCAGACGCCATAATTGCTTTGGCTGCGTTTTCTCCGCCAGTATAGAAAATGTGGTCGAAGGGCAGTGCTGTCAGTTGTTGTGACTCGGTTACGGATCCTGTCACGAGCTTTATTGCGGCATTGTCCAGGTAGTCTGGTAACTGGTGAGCCAGTAGGTCTGCTGTTGCTGTTGCATGTTCAGAGGGCTTTATGACAGCGCAGTTGCCAGCGGCAATGGCTGCAATTAAAGGCGCCAGAAGTAATTGTAAAGGGTAGTTCCAGGCTCCCAGAATAAGTACGGCGCCAAGCGGTTCAGGAATTAACTGGCTGGTTGCCGGCCACGCCAGTAAAGGATTACCCACTTTGCGAGGCTTGCTCCACTTTGGCAGAGCTTTAATTGTCTGCTTAATATCGCTTTGGAGGAACTGTAATTCAGTTAAACGCGCTTCGCTAGGGTGTTTGTTGAGATCAGACTTTAGAGCTTGCAGTAAAGACTTTTCGTTCTCCGTAAGAAATCGCTGAAGTTGCTGAAGTTGATTTAAACGCCATGACAGCGGACGAGTGAGCCCGCTGTCAAAATGGCTTTTTAATTGCTTCAGTGTGTTTTCAAACGGGTTCATCCAAGTCCGCCAAGAGTCACCGTTTTTAACTCAAGATATTCATCAATACCGTACTTAGAACCTTCACGGCCAACACCGGATTCTTTGATGCCACCGAATGGATTATAAGCGTGCGATATGCCACCAGTATTCACACCAACCATGCCGTATTCAAGCGCATCACTTACACGGAAAATACGAGCGGTGTCTTTGGCTGCGAAGTAAGAAGCCAGGCCAAATGGAGTATTGTTGGCTTTTTCAATGCCTTCTTCTTCTGTTTCAAAGGTATTAATAGCCACTACCGGACCAAAGATTTCTTCTTCACTAATATCCATTTCTTCGGTTACACCTGTAATGACCGTTGGCGCATAGAATAAATCGCCTAACTCGGTCATTACTGAACCGCCAGTTTCTATGGTTGCACCGTCAGACTTAGCAGCAAGTACTAAACGTTGTACTTTATCAACAGCGTCCTGATCGATAAGCGGACCTAGGTCGACATTTTCTTCTGTACCGGGCCCTACTTTCAGAGCTTTCACTTTACTGACAACCGCGTCGGTAAATTTTTCGGCTACAGACTGTTGTACCAGTATCCTGTTCGCTGAAACACAGGTTTGCCCGGCATTGCGGAATTTGCAGGCTATTAGCTGTTCCGCGGCTTGCTCTATATCGGCATCGTCAAAGACCAGGAATGGAGCATTACCACCAAGCTCAAGAGACAATTTTGTGACGTGCTCTGAACATTGCTGCATTAGAATTTTCCCGACACCTGTAGAGCCGGTAAATGACAGCTTGCGAACCTGTGGTGAGGTCGCCAGACGTTTACCTACACTTTTAGCATCGCTGGTCGGAATAATATTAATAACGCCGTCGGGAATGCCAACTTCACTAGCCAGTTGGGCTAATGCCAGACTAGAAAGCGGAGTTAATTGCGGTGGCTTAACCACGATAGTGCAGCCCGCTGCCAGTGCCGGCGCAATTTTACGAGTGATCATGGCGTTGGGGAAATTCCATGGGGTAATGGCCGCACAGACACCAACCGGCTCTTTAGTGACCATTACACGCTTACTGCTATCAGCGTTGGGTAATATATCGCCATCGATGCGTTCAGCTTCACCGGCAAACCAGTCAACAAAGCTGGCGCCGTATTCGACCTCGCCAACGGCTTCGGCGACGGGCTTACCTTGCTCGGCACTCATTAATTCACCCAGTGCCTGCTTGTTGTCCATCATGGCTTCGTACCATTTACGCAGCAGCATCGCGCGTTCACGGGCGGTTTTCTTGCGCCAGCTTTTAAGAGCGGTGTCTGCAACGTTTATGGCACGTTGAGTTAAATCTTCGTCAGCGTCAGCAACCTCGGCTATTACTTCGCCAGTTGCCGGGTTAGTGACTGAGAAACGTTTGTCCGTAGGAACCCAGTGACCTTCAATAAAGCAGTCTTTCTTAGTCAGGGATGACATAGAATGTGCTGACATAATTCCTCCAAATTTGAGAATAACTCTAATAATGTAGGCAATATAAAAAGAAATGGTTCAACTTTTTCGATTATTTTGACGGAAATAGATGCGTTTGGTGAAAAAAAGGTCAAAGGCATTGCTTTTTGAGTAAAAAAACGTATAATCCGCCGTTCCTCAAGGAACACCGCATAACTGATGAGGCAGCGGTCACCCTTGATTCGTGGGGTTGCAGCGCCTGATTCCAGTCCAGACAGTTTAGAGACTGAACACTGATTCCTGTTGCCGGGCCATAACCCCTTTTTTATTGTGTTTGCCAATGGGCAAACGGGAATAAAGTGAGACAAATATGTCAAATACTCAAACGGGTCTGTCGTTTAACGACATGGCCTTACCTAGTGCTGTGCTTGAACAATTAAACGCAATGCAGTTTTTAACTCCGACTCCTATTCAGCTACAGGCTATTCCTGCATTGCTGGAAGGGCAAGACGTGCTGGGCGAAGCTCAGACCGGTACCGGTAAAACTGCTGCATTCGGTCTGCCTGCACTGGCAAAAATTGATGCGTCGGTTAAGCAAACTCAAGTATTAGTCGTAACTCCAACTCGTGAGCTGGCTATTCAGGTAGCTGAAGCGCTTGAAGGCTTTGCTGCGAAAATGCGTGGCGTTGGCGTAGCAACCGTTTACGGTGGCGCTCCATTTGGTCCTCAGGTTAAAGCCCTGAAGCAGGGAACCGCTATTGTTGTTGGTACCCCGGGTCGTCTTATCGACTTATTGAATAAAAACGTCCTGCAACTAGATGGTTTGAAAGTGGGCGTTCTGGATGAAGCTGATGAAATGCTTAACATGGGTTTCATTGAAGACATCGAGACGATTCTAAAAGCTGTACCGAATACGGCGCAACGCGCGTTATTCTCAGCAACTATGCCGAATGCAATTCGCAAACTGGCAAAAACTTTCCTGAAAGATCCGCTGAACATTCAGATTGAAGCTATTGCCCGCGAAAAAGCGACGATTAAGCAGAAAGCATGGAAAGTTCAGGGCATGACGAAAATGACCGCTCTGACTCGATTGTTAGAAGTGACTCCGTATCAGCGCGCACTGATTTTCGTACGTACCCGTCAGGATACGATGGATGTGGCTGAATTATTGCAACGCAACGGATTTAAAGCGGCGCCATTAAGCGGTGACTTGAACCAGGCTCAGCGTGAGCAGACTGTCAGTCAGTTACGTAGTGGACACATCGAAATTCTGGTAGGGACCGACGTTGTTGCTCGTGGCTTAGACGTTCCTGAAATTACGCACGTTATTAACTATGACTTACCAAGCGATACTGAATCTTATGTTCACCGTATTGGACGTACTGGTCGTGCGGGCCGTACCGGTGAAGCGATTCTTTTCTTCCGTGCAAAAGAACGTCATTTGTTGCGTCACTATGAGCGCTTAACCAATGCACCGGTTGAGTTCTTTGAAGTACCAAACGCAAATGAACTGAGCAAGTACCGTCAGCAACAATTGTTAGAGAAGTTGCAGGCGTCACTGGCTCCTGAAACCGCAAGCGCCGATAAGCCTAAGCTAGAGAAACTGCTAGGCGAGTGGCTGGAACAGTCAGAGTTAAGTGCTGAAGAAATTGCTTTAGCGTTATTGGCTCAGCATAATGAGCAGCGTCCGTTGTTCCTGAAAGAAGACCGTCAGGTACGTGAAGCACGCAGTGAGCGTAGCGAGCGTTCAGGTCGTAATGAACGCAGTGACCGTGGTGATAAGCGCAAACCTCGTGCAGAGCGCACCACCAGTCGTGCAGCGGATGTCGATTTCGAAACCTATAAGATTCAGGTCGGTCGTGAGCACGGCGCACGTCCGGGAGACATTGTTGGAGCCATTGCTAACGAAGCGTCAATGGACAGCAAGTATATTGGGCAAATTCAGTTGTTTGATAATCACTCTTTAGTGCAATTGCCAAAAGGCATGCCAAAAGACATTATGCATGTACTGAAAAAAGCTCGTGTGCGTCAACAGCCTATGGGTCTGGAACTAAGTGATGAGCAAGTTAAACGTGCGCCACGCCCACCGCGTGACCGCGATGCTCGTGGCGGACCTAAGCGCAACTCCGGTAAAGGTGCCGCGCGTCGTTTTAGTTAATTAGCGTCTCTTAACTCGGCCGGATGATCAACAATGATCATCTGGTCGATGTCATATCCCCACTCATGAGCCTTGGCTAAGGCGTAATCAATATCTGCCTGAGAAACATCAGGACTTCTCGATAAAAACCAGAAATACTCGTGTGAGTCGCTGGTTACTATTGCCTGCTGATAATCACCACCTAACCAACTTACGTAATAACCGCCATAAAAGGGCCAGAAGAAGGTAACCTGATACGCGGCATCCATATTTTCGACCGGCTCAGCCAACCCAATAGCGGTTTGCCACTCCTCATTTTTGACATGATAGCCTCGATTGGTCACTTCCAGCGTGCCATCACCATTTAAGCGATACTCTGCGGTAACACCTTGCAAGCCCTCTTCAAAGCTGTGTGGCATGCGGACTATTTCGTACCATTTACCCAGGTAGCGCTCGGCTTCAAAGTCGTCAACAACTTCGGCTACCGGCGTTGGTTGAGAGTTACAGGCACTCAGTAGAAACGTAAAAAATAACGACACTATCCATTTATTCATTAGTGCTTCCTTTTATAACTCGTTGATATTATCCAAATAAGTTTCGGCTTGCTTCATTAACGCCTGCTGTTCTTCTTCGGTTTTTTTATTCCACACCTGATACATCATGCTCATTCTGTGATTATCTTTAAAGCGTTCTTTATGTCGTTCAATAAAATGCCAGTACAGGCTGTTAAAAGGACAAGCTTTTTCACCGGTTTTCTTCTTCGGATCATAATAGCACTCTTTACAATAGTGCCCCATTTTTTGCTTATAGTTGGCACTGGCAATGTAGGGTTTGGTTGCTATCAGCCCGCCGTCGGCATACTGACTCATGCCGCGCGTATTGGGCAGTTCTACCCACTCAATGGCATCAATATAAATACCAAGATACCAGTCATCCAAAGCATCCGGTGATACGCCGGCCAGCAGTGCGAAATTTCCGGTTACCATTAACCGCTGTATGTGATGGGCGTAGGCATAGTCTAACGACTGCTTAATGGCATAATGCAGGCAGTTCATCTTGGTCTTAGCCGTCCAGTAAAACTCCGGTAGCGCTCTGGTGTGGTTAAGATCGTTAAGGTTTTTATAGTCTGGCATATGTGCCCAGTAAATGCCCCGCACAAACTCTCGCCAGCCAATAATCTGCCGGCAGAAGCCTTCAATTTGAGCGAGTGAAATGCTGTCTTTATTTTTGGACCAGGCATCAATAGCAGCGTTGACTACTTCTAACGGATGCAGCATTTTGGTGTTTAAAGAAAATGAAATTCTTGAGTGATAAAGACTCCAGTGAGATTCCCCAACGTTGTTTTCTGTTGCCATGGTGTCCTGATAACGACCAAAATCAGGGAGTCCGAATTGACAAAAATGTTCAAGCAACTGCTTAGACTGTTTTCGGTTAACTGGCCATATCAGTTGAGCCGCGTTCGCTTGTCCCATGGTTTTAATTTCACTGCTACGCAGCAGTTCATCTATATCCGATACGTCATTGGAGAAGATTAAAGGCGGTTCTAGGTCATGATTTGCGGGAATCTTTTTCTGGTTTTCTTTATCGTAATTCCAGCGGCCACCAGTCGGACGTCTTCCCTCCATTAGAATATCGTATTGCTTACGGACCTTTCGATAGAAGGTTTCCATTAAGTAGTTTTCGCTATTGGGGAAATACTCTTTTAGCGAGTTGCGGCCGGTAAGAAAGTGTTCTGTATCAAACCAGTTCAAATTAATGTTATTGGCGCCGGCCCAGCTTTTCAGTTGATGATCGAGCCGGTATTCGTCGGGTTGCTGACATTCCAGAGTGGTCACTTCGTACTTTTTCATTAATTGCTGAAGGTTCTGAGTCAGGCTTTGCTCATTAGTGTCATCATCAAGTTTTATATAGTTTACTTGATGTCCAGCAGAGCTTAGAGCGTTACCGAAAGCCCGCATTGCTGCGAAAAAGGCTAATACCTTCTGCCGGTGGTGAACAACGTAATCAGTTTCTTGTTTGAGCTCCATCATTACATAAATTACACCCGCGTCCTTTTGTCTGAACCACGAATGTCTGGCATTGAGTTGGTCGCCAAGTATTAGTCGTAGAGTATGAATTTTCATAAGCAGTGAGGATTTAGGGTTGATGGCTCTATTACGTTCTATTCAGGGATTCAGATCGGCATACCTAAATGCCCCAAAATATGGCATTATGCGCGGTAGTTTCAGATTCAGGAGCAGTTATGAACCAGGTAGCGGGTAACGAAAATTCATCAGAGCAAAAACCGGTCAACGTCATTTGCATTAAATGGGGTAAAAAGTATGGCCCCGATTATGTCAATACATTGCATTCAATGGTCAGTCGTCACCTTAGTCGACCGTTCCGTTTTGTCTGTTTTACCGATGATTTTGAGGGAATTAACGACGACGTTGAAGTAAAAGCGATTCCTAAAATTGGCTTTAAAGACTTTGACGAACAAGTTCCGTGGTCAAAAGGTCATGGCTGGTTAAAGCTTACTTGCTTTGCGAACCCGCTTTATGATCTCGAAGGCCCTACGTTATTCCTGGATCTGGATATTATTATTGTTGGAAGCCTGGACGAGTTTTTTGAGCCGGAAGGCGAGTTTATGGTGATCAAAGAGTGGGATAAATCTGACGCTACCGGGAATACATCGGTATTTCGTTTTGATATTGGCGCTCATGAAGACGCGTTAGAGCATCTGAAAAAAGATCCGAAAGCGGCTATCGCTGACGTACGGAATGAACAAGAGTACATTACGCATTTTGTTGACCGCCAAAACAAGCTGACGTACTGGCCGGAAAAGTGGTGTCGTAGCTTTAAGCGCCATTGTCTGCGCCCGTTCCCATTAAGCTTTTTCCAAGAGCCACGTATACCTGAAGAAGCAAAAGTTATTATTTTCCATGGCAAACCGCACCCGGATGACGCGTTGGAAGGCCGAAGCGGCAAGTGGTATCGGAAAGTTCTGCCGACTAAGTGGATTGCCGAGTACTGGCGCTAAATTATATGCAATTGTGGATCTACGGAGTATTAATACGGCTGGTCACTCCAGCCGTTTTTGTCTGGTTGTGGCTACGCGGCAAAAAAGACAGCCGCTACCGTCAGAACTGGTCGGAACGGCTTGTGCTGGACTCTGTTGATAAAAAACAGCACGGCTGTGTAGTTATTCATAGTGTTTCCGTTGGCGAAACCTTAGCGGCGAAACGCTTAATCGAGCAGCTTTTGCGTCAGGAACCAGGTCAAAAAATACTTATTACCTGTATGACACCAACTGCCCGGGAACTTATTCAGCAGCATTTTGGCGACGCTGTTAGTTGTCGTTATTGGCCAATAGATACTCCGGGTGCCGCGAAGCGTTTTGTGCGTAAGTTTAAACCTAAAGCCGTGTGGGTAATGGAAACCGAGCTCTGGCCGCAAATGTTGAACCAATTGGCCAGAGCTAATATTCCCGTCGCATTGTTAAACGCGCGACTTTCGGCTCGTTCAGCGGCAGGTTATCGGCGTTTTCATTGGTTGATGAAGAAGGTCTGGAAACAACTGACACTGGTTTCTGTTCAGAATAAAGAAACCGCGCGACGAATGGAGGTACTGGGTGTTCCCAGAGGCGTGCTTTTTGTCGACGGAAACCTTAAGTACGACATTGAGCTTTGTGCTACTGACATTGAAAAGGCTTTGGCGTGGCAGCAAAGTCTTGCGTCGCGACAGGTGTGGTTAGCCAGTAGCAGCCATCCTGGCGAGCATGAGGTGCTGTTAGAAGCACACAAACTGATTCAACAAGACTTACCTGATTCCTGTCTTATCATTGCGCCGCGACACCCCGAGCAATTTGAGGTGGTAGCAGAAATGATACAGGAGTCCGGGCTTAAGCTTGCCCGCAGAACCGAGAGTAATGTGATACCTGAAGATTGTGATGTCTTTCTTGCTGACAGTATGGGCGAAATGATGCTTTGGGGGCAATTAGCCTCGGTGAGCTTTGTTGGCGGAAGTATTATTGAGCGAGGCGGACATAACCCCCTTGAAGTTATAGCTGCTGGCTCCAATGTTATGTCAGGGCGGCACGTGTTCAATTTCCCACAGGTTTACGGTGAGTTGGCAAAAGCTGGCGCCGTGCAGTGGGTTAATAATGCCGGAGAAATTAAACAAGCTGTGGAGTTGATGCAGCAGACAGCTGTCATGAAAGCGCAACATGAAGCTGCTAAAAGCGTTTTACAAACGCACCAGGGTGCTACGTTAAGAGTATTAAAGCGGGCACTGGAATATACTCTGACAGGAAGCGGTATGATAAAAACAGAGCAGAGTCCCCAAGGGCTTATTCGCTACGATAGCGATATTTTTGAAACGATAGAAGACAAGCATTTTACAGCCCAGTATTGGCAGCAACAAAAGTCGATTGCAGGAAACTCAACGGGACGCGCAACAGTTTGGTTTATTCAGCAGGGCGATTTGGGACTTTTACTGCGCCATTATTATCGCGGTGGTTTAGTCGGTAAAATTAATAAAGACCGTTTTTTACGTGAACCTGCGGAAAAAAGTCGCGCTATACATGAGTTCGATTTGCTATTGAAGTTGCGGGAAATTGGTTTACCAGTTCCTCGTCCAGTAGCAGCTCGTATGGAAAAGACAGCGGTTTTCAGTTACAAAGCAGACATTCTGGTAGAAGTTATTCCGGGGGCTGTCGATGTTTTCCGATTACTGCGTGAAAAGAAACTGTCCGCGGAGCTATGGCAAAAGCTGGGAAGTGTTATTAAAGAGCTGCACGATACCGGTGTCTACCATTCAGATTTAAATTGTCACAACCTTATGCTGGATGACAAAGACAAAGCCTGGATAGTCGATTTTGATAAATGTGATTTCCGTGAAAATGGTGACTGGAAAGAAGCCAATATCCAACGGCTATTGCGCTCTTTACGCAAAGAAAAAGAGAAGAATGAGACGTTCTACTGGAAGGAGTCACGTGACTGGCCTGAATTATTAACTGGCTACCGTCGTTAAGCTTTAAGAGATAAAAAAGCCCCGGCCACTAAGTGAAGCGACCGGGGCTTTTTAATGCGTGAAATACTAGTCGCGGACCTGACCGTTACCGGTTACCACGAATTTCTCAGTTGTTAGTGCTTCAAGACCCATTGGTCCATAAGCGTGCAGCTTACTGGTAGATATACCAATTTCAGCACCTAAACCTAACTGGCCACCGTCAGAGAAGCGAGAAGAGACATTTGCCATAGTAACGGCTGAGTCTACTTCACGAATGAAACGTTTAGCAGTTTCATCGTTTTCAGTGATAATAACTTCGGTATGACCGCTACCAAACTCCTGAATATGCTCAATAGCACCTTCGTAGTTATCAACTGTACGAACCGCAATCTCAAGGGCTAGATATTCTTCACCAAAAGCGTCGTCTGCAATCTCATCAGCGCCATCAAAGTAGCTTACTGAACGCTTATCTGCATGGATGGTTACGTCTTTCTCAGCCAGAGCTTTAGCAGCCATAGGCAAGAACTTATCAGCAACGTCCTGATGAACCAGTAGACCTTCGAGCGCATTACAAACGCCGGTACGCTGAGTTTTACCGTTAAGTAAAATTGCCAGAGCTTTATCAAGGTCTGCGTCTTTATCCACATACAGGTGGCAAACACCTTTGTAATGTTGAATGACTGGGATTTTGCTGGTATCGCTAACGAAGTGAATCAGACCTTCACCGCCGCGAGGAATAACCAGATCGATATAGTCTTTCTGTTGCAGAAGTTCAGTCATCAGTTCGCGGTCAGGTGTTGGCACCACGGTGATAACGTCTTTAGGTAGATTGCTGGCTTCTAAAGCTTCGTGCAAGGCTTCAGCAATGGCTTTACTGCTCTCAATGGCTTCCCGGCCACAACGTAAAATTACTGCGTTACCAGACTTAAAGCATAGCGCTCCAGCGTCAGCTGTGACATTCGGACGTGCTTCATAAATCATGCAGATAACGCCGAGAGGAATACGCATTTTCTCAATTTTCATGCCGTTAGGGCGCTCATCGAGAACGTAGCTGTCGCCTACAGGATCTTTCAATGCAATGATCTCTTCAATGGCAGAAGCCATGCCTTCGACACGCTCTGGCGTTAATTCCAGGCGATCCATCATAGCGTCGCTTAGGCCTTTTTCTTTGCCTGTGGCCAAATCTTTTTTATTTACTTCAATAATCTTATCCTGACGTGCGCGAATAGCGTCAGCCATTTTTTGAAGTACGGCGTTTTTGTCCGTTTCCGATAAGGTTGCTACAGCGCGTGCCGCTTTTGCGGCGCGTTGCGAAATTTCTTTTGCTAGTTGCTGGCTCATGAATCCTCCAAAATCATTAGATCGTCGCGGTGAATAACTTCCGTAATTGGGCTATAGCCAAATTTTTCCGCTATATCTTCCGTTTGCTGCCCTTTAATGTGCATCAGTTCATGTGCGCTGTACTGACAAATACCTTTTGCGATAGCGTCAGTATCGTTAGCGCTGCGAACCAGCACGGCGTCACCGCGATCAAAGTCACCTTGTACATCAACAATGCCTGAACTCAGTAGTGAGGCACCGTTCTCAATTAATGCTTTCTCAGCACCTTCATCAACCAATATTTCACCCTGGGCGACCAGAGTATGTCTTAACCAATGCTTTTTATTGCTAATTGGATCAGATTGGCGACGGAATAATGTGCCGGGGATATCCCCCTGTAGTAACGATTCAAAAGTTTCACCTTTACGACCGTTAACTATGTAAGTATCGATACCGTGTGAAGTGGCTTTTTCTGCCGCCTCAACTTTAGTACGCATTCCTCCGGTACCGACGGAACTTACGGAACCACCGGCAAGCGAATAAATACTTTCGTCAATTTGTTCAACCACCGGTATTTTTTTCGCGTCCGGGTTCAGGTTGGGATCTGAGTCATACAGACCGTCGATGTCTGAACAAATAAACAGGGCGTCGGCATCAACCAAAGTCGCGATCATGGCCGACAAGTTGTCATTATCGCCGACTTTCATTTCATCGGTAGCCAGAGCATCGTTTTCATTTACCACGGGTAAAATGTCGTGCTCTAACAATCTATTCAGGGTGTTTTTAATGCTGACGTAGCGAGCTCGGTCGCGTAGGTCACTGTGGGTCATTAGTAACTGGGCGCAGGGGGAATCGAAAAAGCGTGACCAGTAACCCATCATTTCATTTTGACCGACTGCTGACATTGCTTTACGCACAGCAACCGGTACTTTCTTGTGTTCAAAGTTAAAATGTTTGCGGCCGGCAGCAACGCTGCCTGACGAGACTAAGACAACTTCTTGCCCGCGTTCTCGGCACTCGTTAATAAAACGAGCTATGGGTAATAGGTATTTGGTGCTAACCCCAGTTTCATCTGGCGCGATGAGCGCACTCCCCACTTTCAGTACGGCTCTTCGCCAGGATGGCGCTTTCATAGAGACTCCCTTTTGTTGAATTCGTTAGTAGTCTAACAGATTGGCTGTCTAAGCTCCAGCGAGGCTCATAAGCCATACCTATTGTCAATATATTAGACAATAATTTCGATTTACAAGAAAAAAGAGTCGAGTCCGGAAATTTGTTAATGTAATGCATTAACTCTCTGGTGGGGTGTAGCCTTCAATTTCAGGGGCTTTTCCTTCGAATAAAAAGGCTGTCATTTGCTTTTCAAGAAACTCACGATCGGTCGGATCCATCATGTTTAACCGTTTTTCGTTTATCAGCATAGTTTGCTTCTTCTGCCACTCGGCCCAGGCTTCTTTTGATATGTGGTTAAAAATACGCTCGCCCAGCTCGCCGGGGTAGAGCTGAAAATCGAGACCTTCGGCTTCTTTTTGAAAATGCTCACAAAATACAGTGCGGCTCATGCGGTGTTCACCTATTTAGTAGTTAACTGCTCCATCAGTTTAACGGTTGGTGCAGCAAAGCCCAAGTCCTGATTGGTATCAGCCTTTACCCATAAATGTTGAGCTTCGTTGAGTAAAATCTCAGAGGGAGCGACATCAATCAGCAGAGGCTTGCAATCCAGGTGGAAGTGACTAAAAGTATGACGAAAAGGTGTCAGTTGCTGTCTTGCCAGTTCAGTGACACCGTATTGTTGGGCTAAGGAAGGAATGTCCGTTTCCTCATCACATTGTGGAAAGCACCAAAGCCCGCCCCATATACCAGACTGGGGGCGCTTCTCCAGCAAGAACTGATGATTATGCCGAAAAAGCAGCATGTGGGTTGTTTTTACTGGTTTAATCTTTTTCGGCTTCTTTCCCGGATACTGTGCTATTGTGTCCGTTGCTCTGGCAATACAGGTGCTATTGACAGGGCATTGCTCGCAAAGCGGTTTACTGCGAGTGCAAATCATTGCACCGATATCCATCATTGCCTGATTGTATGCGCCGGAGTCTTGCTTCGGGGTCAACTGTTCGCTCAGTTGCCACAGCTGCTTCAAAACATCTGCCTTACCAGGCCAGCCAGAAACAGCAAAATGGCGTGCTAATACACGCTTAACGTTGCCATCTAAAATAGGCGCGTACTCACCATGTCCAAGAGAGCGAATTGCACCCGCTGTTGAGCGGCCAACCCCAGGTAATTGTTCGAGTTCATGAACTTTTTTTGGAAATTCACCGTTATATTCAGTGCAAACAAGTTTTGCGGTTTTATGAAGGTTCCGGGCTCTTGCGTAATAGCCTAATCCAGTCCATAAATTCAATACTTTGTCTTGTGGGGCTGAGGCCAGTTCCTGAACCGTAGGAAAGGTTGCCATAAAACGTTCGAAGTACGGAATAACGGTAGTGACCTGGGTTTGTTGCAGCATAATTTCTGACACCCAGACGCGATAGGGCGTGACGTTTTTCTGCCATGGCAGATGCTTGCGCCCGTATTGCTGAAACCAATTGAGAACCTGTGAGCTAAATGTCTGAGTCAACTGTAAATCTCTGCAAATAAAAATGACTTATTCAAAAAATGTACTAGTCTTTATGTCATACACAGTGTCTCATATTCCGAGCATGATTGTTATTGCAATTAAAAGGAGCTTTGCAATGAAAACCTTAAATCTAATCACTATATCTTTGCTAACCGCTGGATTAACCGCTCCAGTTTTTGCACAACAAACTGAGGTTGAGCAAAACGACTTTTATCTGGGCGCGCGTTTAGGCGCATTTTCTGCCGACGATGATCGTGTTGCGGTAAAAAATGGTCAAGTATTCTCTGTTGATGACGGTTTCAAAACCATTACTTCAGGCGTTGAAGCCGGCATGATGTTTACTGAGGCATGGGAAGCCCGCATTTATTATGACTACATGGAAGCCGATCTGGTTGGCGCAGGCGACGCCTACGGCGACAGCTACGGTGTTGATGCGCTATACCACTTCAACAACAACTTTTATGCTGGTTTAGGTGTAAACAACACTGAAATTGGTGATGTGACGGATGTTGCTGCGCGAGTCACGCTTGGTCATCGTAGCTTTATAACCGATAATCTGGCCTGGCGTGTGGAAGGTGGAGCTCAGCGTGGTTGGGAAGAAGACTACACAGAAATGTTCGCAAACGTTGGTTTGCAATGGTTCTTTGGTGGTCGCGATACCAGCCCTGAACCAAGAACACGTCCAGAGCCACGTCCGGAGCCTCAACAAGCGGCACCTGAGCCGGAGTCTAAACCTGTAGATTCTGATGGTGATGGCGTTGTTGATTCAAAAGACAAATGTGCCAATACACCTAAAAATTACTCAGTAGATGAGACTGGTTGTATTCTTTATGAAAACGAGACCATTACTGAAGAGTTGCTGGTAGAGTTTGACTTAAACTCTTCGAACATCCGCAGTGGTGAACGGTCAGACATTAAGGATATGGCGGAGTTCATGAAAGAGCATCCACAGTTGGATATCACTATTCACGGACATACGGACAGCACGGGCGAAGCGAAATATAACCAGTGGTTGTCTGAGCGTCGCGCAGAAGCTGTTGCCAACGCACTTGTTAAGCAACATGGTATTGAGAAGAGCCGCGTTGACTTTAAAGGTCACGGTGAATCTCAACCAAAAGTTCGTGAGAACAGCGCTGCTGACAGACAGGAAAACCGTCGCATAGAAGCAACATTGAAAGTCGTAAACCGGGTACCTAAAACTCGTTAATACCGATTGTATTGATTGCTTGAAATAGCGATAATAGCTCTACTCTAAACAGGCCTGATTTTTCAGGCCTGTTTTTTTGGTATTCGCTAAGTCATTAATTTTCAGGAAAGTCATGAGCCATTTTAAAAGTGCCGAAGAAGCCGCCGCTGCAGGCAAATACGTGAGAACAGTGCGCAGCTTTGTGAAAAGAGAAGGAAGGCTGACCAAAGGCCAGGCGGCGGCTATTGAACGTCTATGGCCAACCGTTGGACTAACGCTGGAAAATGGACGACTGGATCTTGCTATGGTCTTCGGCCGTGAAGCCCCGGTAACGCTGGAAATTGGTTTTGGTATGGGGCATTCACTAGTTGAGATGGCAGCTAATGCTCCCGAACGTGACTTTATTGGTATAGAAGTGCATGAACCCGGTGTAGGTGCTTGCCTTATGGCGGCAGAGGAAGCAGGGGTGGAAAACTTTCGGGTGTTTCATGAAGACGCGGTCGAAGTATTAAAACAATGCATTCCGGATAATAGCCTGAACTGTGTTCAAATTTTCTTTCCCGACCCCTGGCATAAGAAGCGTCACCATAAACGCCGCATTGTGCAGCCTGAGTTTGTGAAATTATTAATTCAGAAAATTGAGACTGGCGGAGTCATTCATCTTGCAACAGACTGGGAAAACTACGCAGAGCATATGCTGGAAGTTCTGAATGACGAACCCCGGTTAACCAATTTGTCGTCTTCAGGTGACTACGTACCACGTCCTGAGAACCGCCCAAAAACCAAGTTTGAACGCCGGGGCGAAGGAAAAGGCCATGGCGTTTGGGATCTTCAGTTTAAAACCAATAAATCTGCCACGCTTCTGGGTTAATCCAGAAGCGTATCCAGAACCGAGTTTAGAAATCTGTGACCGCGTTGAGTTAGTTGCCAGTTAAGCTCGTCTTCCGTTACAAGCTCCAGAGTTTTCGCTTCCGTTAACTGCTTTGAAGCTACCTCTGCAGAAAGAGCTGTGGTTTGTTCAAAGTTACTTTTACTAACCGGCTCCAGTAAGCGGAATTGGTTCATGAAAAACTCAAACAAGCGGTCTTCTACTGCAACTTCTTTTAATTGATAGCGCAGAGGCTTGGTTAAATCTAAATAGCCTTTGGGGTGCTTCACTTTTTCGCAACGCAGAATTTTATTTTGTTGAGGCAGAGTGACTTTGCTGTGGGCTCCGCAACCAATACCTAAATAGTCGCCATATTGCCAGTAGTTACGGTTGTGCCTGCTTTGATGGCCGGGTTTAGCGTAAGCGCTCACTTCGTACTGAGAATAACCCGCAGCCTCCAGAAGTTTATGGCCCTGCTGGTAAATTTCCCACAGTGTATCGTCGTCCGGTAGTTCCGGAGGTTGGCTCGCAAACAGCGTGTTAGGCTCAATAGTCAACTGATACCAGGAGATATGCGGTGGATTCAGGGCAATGATCTGACGTAGGTCGTCTAAAGCCATTTCTACGGTTTGATCCGGTAAGCCGTGCATAAGGTCGAGATTAAAACTGGATAGCGGTAGTTCACTTGCGTGTGCGGCCGCATTTATTGCCTGTTGCGGATTGTGAATACGCCCCAGGCGTTGTAACTGATGCTCCTGTAAGCTCTGGACACCAATAGATAACCGGTTTATGCCTGCGGCAACGAAGGCTGAGAACTTTTCGGTCTCAAAGGTTCCCGGGTTGGCTTCCATAGTCACTTCGCAATCGGGACTTAGTGCGACTATTGAACGAACGCCGTCCATTAACTGCTGTATCGCTTTTGCAGACAAGACACTCGGCGTCCCCCCACCGATAAATATTGACTGAATTTCCCGACCCTGAACCCAGTCAATGTCGGCTCGTAAGTCTTCTAAAAGACGGCCGACGTAGCTTGCTTCAGGTACATCTCCGGTCAGTTTATGTGAGTTAAAATCACAATAAGGGCATTTTTGAATACACCAAGGAATGTGTATATACAGCGATAACGGCGGAAGCGTCAGAGGAGAAGTCATTTAGCCAGCTGCTCCAGCAGTTGCTTCAAAGCTTGTCCGCGGTGGCTGAGTGCTTGTTTTTCTGTTTTGCTTAACTGCGCTGCGGAACAGTTTTTTTCCTTAACCCAGAACACAGGGTCGTAGCCGAAACCTTCTTCTCCAACCGGGTGAGTTAATATGTGTCCGTCCCAGCGGCCCTGACAGATGATTGGTGTCGGATCTTCCGCACTTTGCATATAAACCAGTACGCAATGAAAACTGGCCTGACGCTGGCTTTCTTCAACGCCCTCTAAGGCTTTCAGTAGTTTATTGATATTGTCAGAGTCGGTGGCATTGCCGCCAGCGTAGCGGGCCGAGTAAACGCCCGGAGCGCCATTTAAAGCGGTAACGGCCAGACCTGAATCATCAGCAATAGCAGGTAACCCCGTTTGCTGGCACGCGTGGCGAGCTTTTATAATGGCATTTTCGACAAAAGTGGTGCCGGTTTCATCAGCCTCAGCGAAGTCCCATTCTGACTGCGGGCGAACTAGCCAGTCGGCGGTGGCATGTGTCTGACTTAACATGTGACGCAATTCGGCAACTTTTCCTGCGTTGCCGGTAGCCAGCACTAAGGTGTTTTGTGACATCATAAGCGAACCTGTACCCTAATTATCAAGAGGCACAGGATAAAGGGTTTTAACGTGATTTGAAATCTAACATTAGCCTCCAAGTGAAACCTGCTATGATGAACAAGCAGAGACAAAGATAAGGAGATTCTATTTGGATTCGGCTAACACCTTGATTTTATTGTGTGGCTTGCTGCTGGTTGTCAGCATTTTAGCCGCTGTAGCATCCAACCGGCTGGGTGCACCTGTACTGCTGACCTTTTTGTTAATTGGCATGTTAGCGGGTGAGCAAGGTGTATTAGGTGTCGAATTTAACAATCCGGATATCGCGTTTTTTATTGGCTCTGCAGCTTTGGTTATTATCCTGTTTGATGGTGGGATGCGAACGCACCCTGAGCGTTTTCGGGTAGCCCTCTGGCCCGCTATTAGCCTGGCAACTATAGGTGTTGCGTTAACCTGTACTCTGGTGGCTTCCGCTGCGGTATATTGGTTTGGTTTACCCTGGCCTGCGGCTTTACTAATGGGAGCTATACTCAGTTCAACAGATGCCGCCGCGGTGTTTGGTATCTTTCAGTCCCGCGGGTTGCAGATTAAAGAGCGGGTCGCATCAACCCTTGAAATAGAGTCGGGCAGTAACGACCCCATGGCCGTTATTCTGACTTTAACCATGACTGGCGCCGTAGCCAGCGGCAGCTTCCCTGACTGGTACTGGGTAGGTCTTGATGTCATCTGGCAGCTAATTGGCGGCCTGACCATAGGTTGGCTAGGTGGTCGGTTATTCATTATTGCGGCGCGTAAGTTGCCTCTTAGTTTCAGCTTTTTTCCATTGCTAGCAGTAGCCTGCGCTATTTCCATTTATGCGCTAACAGCAAAACTTCATGCCAGTGGGTTTCTGGCGGTCTATTTAATGGGCTTTGTTATTGGCAATGCGCGGCTACCCCAACTCGTGCATATACTGCAAGTGCAGGATGGGCTGGCCTGGCTTAGTCAGATAGCTATGTTCCTTATTCTGGGGTTATTGGTTGTTCCTTCTCATTTAATGGCTAATGCGCCGGTAGCCATTGGTATTGCCTTTACTTTAATTTTTATTGCACGCCCATTAGCTGTCGTTGTTAGCTTACTGCCGTTCAGTTTTCCCTGGCGTGAACAGGTGTTTATCAGCTGGGTGGGTTTAAGAGGTGCTGTTCCTATTATACTGGCGCTATTCCCCTGGCTAAGTGGCGTACCTGATCAAGAACTGTATTTTGATATTGCTTTTGTGGTGGTCATGATCTCACTCATTATCCAGGGGTGGAGTATTGCACCGGTAGCGCGTTGGTTAGGGCTTGAGGTGCCGTTAAAAGCTAAACCTCAGCAGCGTATGCCGCTGTCCTCAGTGCCCAGTAAGGAAGCGTTAGAAGTCTGGCTTTATCAAATCGACAAAAACTCGCCAGCTTGTGACCATACCTGGAAGGAGCTAAAACTAACGGCTCCGGCTACCTTCGTTGGGTTAATTCGCGATGGTGAATGGTTACAGCCAGAAACTCAGCCTATGGTGGAAGAGGGTGATGGCCTGCTGGTCGCCGCGACGGTAAACGATATTGATGAAGTGAGCAGAATTCTCGCATCAGGTGGTAAGGGCTTAAAAGTATCCGAGAAAGACTTCTTTGGCGACTTTACTTTACGTGGCGACCTGACGCTGGCTGATGTCGGGAGCTTTTATCCTCTGGGTAATCTGGACGATGCTCTACTGAGTACGACAATCGCTGATTACTTCTCTCAGAAATTCCATCGCCGCGTTGTTATTGGTGACAATATACGTTTGGGCGATGTCATTCTGACGGTAAGGAAAATTAGTGATAAAGGTGATATTCAGTCAATAGGCGTTAAGCCGGTTTAAAGCTAATCATTTAACCAGAACTCCTGGTTAAATTTAAACTGTTGTTCTCCAACCTGAATGGTAAAACGCAGGGTTTCGGCGTTAGAGTGCTCAAACTGAGCCAGGTAATAACTGGCATCACCTTCAGTTACCTGTTGAAAGTCGAGCTCCTGTATTTGTCCCAGCGGATTAACCACTTGCCCGGTTACCCCGGGTGTTTGCGCTTTTTGAGTCTTTTTATCCAATACCGCAATATTGAGCACGCCTTTCGATGCGCTGCGGGTTAAGTTGTATTGCGTCGCAATAGCGGGAGATAAAGAGGTGGAGTTAAAAGCGCTGTAGTGAACATCCCAGTCGCCTAGTGTCTCTTTCTGTTCAGCCATAACAAAGCCTGAAAATATTAAAGAAACGACCATTACTGTTTTAACAAAGAATGTTTTACTCATCACTTTTCCTCCACCAGTAGCATTAAACACCAATTAATATGCGTAAAAACTGTAGTCCAATAATGACAACCAGTACCGATAAATCTAAGCCTCCAATTGGAGGAAGAATTTTACGTACAGGCGCTAATAACGGCTCTGTAATTTGGTGCAACATGGCTTCTACCGGGTTGTACCCCTGTGAGAACCAGCTGAGTATTGCCCGAATAACCAGTACCCAGAACAACATTGACAGCAAACTGCTTACAGCCGTTAATATTCCCTGAATAACAATCACCAGCGGGTCAACAACTAAGTTGTTAAGCCAGACCAGCGCCGCTACTTTTAGCATGCCTAATGCTAACGCAAAAATTAAGCTGGCTGTGTCCAGCTTGCCCAGCATTGGCATAAAGCTGCGCAGCGGGCCCACGACAGGCTGGGTTGCCTTATAAACAAACTGGCTGACCGGGTTATAAAAATCAGCTTGAGTTAACTGCATCCAGAGTCGCAAAAGTACTATGACCAAATACAGGTCAATTATGGTTGCGACTAAAAATGTAAGGGCGTTATTCATAGTGACTCCTAAAAGAGTTTCGCCATTTCCTGATTACGGTTAACCGCGGCTTTTACCGCTTTTTCCGAAATGCCGTGTAAGTCAGAGTCTTGGTAGGCTTCAACACCTTTTGCTGTTGAGCCGCCTTTACTGGTGACTTGTTTGCGCAAGTCTTCCAATGATAACTCACTTTCTTTGGCCATTTGAGCTGCACCTAAGCAGGTTTGCTGAACCATAGCGCGCGCTTTCTCGGCATCAAAACCAAGCTCGGTTGCAGCTTTTGCCAGGCTGTCCATAAACTCGAAAAAGTAAGCTGGCCCACTGCCTGCTACGGCGCCAAGAATATCGAGCTGATCTTCGTCACTAACCCAGAGTGTTTCACCTACGCCATTAAAGGCTTCGGTTACAAAGTTTTTATCGGCTTCGTCAACGGAATCGTCAGTAACTAAACCTGACATGCCCTGACCTACCAGTGACGGCGTATTTGGCATAACCCGGATAATACGGATGTTTTCGCCTAAATACTCGCGATATTTAGGAATACGAATACCGGCGGCAATGGTAATTATTAATTTGTCTGTCAGATTGTGAACGTTTTCACGTAAGTGAGCGCAAACTTCCGCCATTAACTGAGGCTTAACCGACAGTACAATAGCGTCAGCGTTATTCACCACTTCCAGATTATCGTTACTGGTATTGACGCCCAGCTCCGATTTCATTTTTTCTAATTTGGCATCGCTGGGGTTACTGACCCAGACTTTGTCAGCAGGGTAACCGCTTTTGCACATACCGCCGACAATGCTTTGTGTCATATTTCCTGCGCCAATGAAGGCAATATTCCGAATGTCGTTCATTAGGACTCCCGTTCTCCAAAAATTGCTGTTCCAATACGTACCATGTTAGCACCCTCAAGCACTGCTTGTCGCATATCACCCGACATCCCCATGGATAAGGTATCAATTTGCTCGCCGTAAGTTTGTTGCAACTGTTGGTAGAGCTTATACATCTGCTGAAAGCTTTTTTCGCGTTCGTCTTCTGTTGTCCCAGCTTTAAGAATAGTCATTAAACCGCGTAATTTTAGTTTAGAGCAATTCGTAACGTATTCCGCTAAAGCTTCAACCTGCTCGGGGGCTAAACCCGATTTGTTGTCGTCATCATCAATATTAACCTGCAATAATAGGTTGAGCTGCTGGGAATCGTCGGGGCGCTGCTCATTGAGACGACGGGCTATTTTCTCCCGCTCCACGCTCTGTACCCAGTCAAAGTGCTGAGCTATATCTTTGGTTTTGTTCGACTGAACCGGGCCGATAAAATGCCACTGTACCGGATCAGTAGTTTGTTCTTTTAGCTGAGTTATTTTAGCGACGGCTTCCTGAACATAGTTTTCGCCGAAGTGCATTTGCCCGGCGGCTATAGCGGCTTTTATCGCTTCTAAAGAATGTTTTTTACTCACCGCCAGCAATTTGACCGACTGCTGGTGTGGCGATTCTTCAGATAAAATCTGCAATTGCTGACGTATTTCCGCGAGATTATTTGTTATCTTTTCTGCTATCTTAGTTGTCATTGCCACCGTCATCTCACTTATTCAGGGATAAGATATATGAATGTTAACGAATTACTGGCCTTCAGTGTGAAACAAAATGCCTCGGACTTACATTTGTCCTCCGGCAGTGTCCCTATGATTAGAGTGGATGGGGACATTCGTCCGCTAAATCAACCCGAGCATCAGCCGGATGAGCTGAAAGACATGTTGTTTGAGGTGATGACCAAAGGCCAGTGGCAGGAGTTCGAGGAAAAATTTGAGTGTGATTTTTCCTTTGAAATAGAAGGCGTTGCGCGTTTCCGTGCCAACGTGTTTACCCAGCGTAAAGGCATTGCAGCGGCTTTTCGTATGATACCTGCCGAAGTCACCACTTTAGAGCAGCTGGATGCTCCGGAGATATTTAAGGACATTGTCAGTGCCAACCGGGGTTTAGTGTTAGTAACCGGACCGACAGGCTCGGGTAAATCAACCACACTGGCGGCCATGGTTAATTATTTGAATCAAAACCGCTCGTTGCATATTTTAACCATTGAAGACCCCATAGAATTCGTTCACGACAACCAAAAAAGCCTGGTCAGCCAGCGTGAAGTTCATAGGGATACTCGCAGTTTCAGTGCGGCCCTGCGCTCAGCACTGCGTGAAGATCCTGATGTGATTCTGGTGGGTGAAATGCGCGATTTAGAAACCATCCGTTTAGCTATGACGGCAGCCGAAACCGGGCATTTAGTTTTAGGTACCTTGCATACAACCTCTGCACCTAAAACTATCGACCGCATTATTGACGTATTTCCGGGCGATGATAAACCGATGATCCGCTCCATGCTGTCAGAATCTTTACGTGCGGTTATCTCGCAGAGCTTGCTAAAACGAGTTGGCGGTGGTCGTGTTGCCGCACATGAAATTATGCTGTCATCGCCAGCTATTAAAAACTTGATTCGAGAAGACAAAGTGGCGCAAATGTACTCCTCTATTCAAACTGGAGCAGAGCGGGGCATGCAAACATTAGATCAGGCACTCAAGAAATTACTGGCTCGTGGCGATATAGAGGCAGAAGAGGCACGCCGCTGCGCGGTGACTAAAGAGGATTTCTAATGCTAATACGGAGCGTTTGGCTGCTTCTGCTGTTGGCTGTGGCGTTTAGTGCGCCCGCACAGCAGACAACACGAGTGGCTTTTGGCTGTTGCATTGACCATACCAAGCGACAGGAAGTCTGGGATGCGATTAATCATGCGCAGCCTGAAGTCTTTGTGTTCCTGGGTGATACTATCGATGAGAACGCCGGCGACATGGACGACTTACTGGATGCCTATGAGGTATTTAACCGTTACCGCGGGCCACGGGTTCTGCGACGCAACTCTGCGGTTATGTCGGTCTGGAACCGCAACGATTACAGTCTGGATGGCAAGAGCGGAAAAAATAACCCGAATCGCTATGCCGTTCGCAACCACTTTCTTACCTTCTGGCGTGAGCCGGCAACCTCGGAACGGCTGTTTCAAAGTCATGGTATTGCAAAGAGCGTAATTTTTGGGAATGAACCGCAACGTGTGCAGGTTATTGTTCTGGACGGTCGCTGGAACCGTGACCCACTGAGTCAGGTGGGCTGGGTAGAGCGTCAGACTCGCCGCTTTAATGCTGATTTAGGTCCTTATGAGTCGAATAATACGGGCGATTTGCTGGGTGATGAGCAATGGCAGTGGCTTGCGGAGCAGTTACAACAGCCTGCCGAAGTCCGCATTATTATGAGCGCGACACCGGTAATAGCTCCTGCCAATGGCTATGATAGCTGGGCACTTTACTTGCGCGAACAAAACCGTTTAAAAGAGTTGT
The DNA here is from genome assembly GCF_004362265.1 of Idiomarina sp. 017G. Lineage (NCBI taxonomy): Bacteria > Pseudomonadati > Pseudomonadota > Gammaproteobacteria > Alteromonadales > Idiomarinaceae > Idiomarina > Idiomarina sp. 017G. The sequence goes on from NZ_SNWT01000008.1 coordinate 107,332, forward strand.
TAACGGAACTGAAACCTTCAGGTTTATTGCTGGCGAGCGGTGACCGCTTGTTCGGTGAGTTCGCTAAGTCAGATGAATTCCTGCCTTATCCACTCTGGCAGGTGACGCCTGGGTCCATTAACTTTGATGGTGAAACGCCTTACTCATCTAGTTATCGCGACGGTGAGGCTTATGCTGAAAGTCGTTACGGTCAAATTGAAGTTATTTGGAAAGAGCAGCCGGAACTGGAACTAACACTCCGGGATGTTGACGGCCGGCCGCTCGATACTCGTAAACTCAACCTTAGTCAGTTACAACCAGATTAGGCGGTTTACGGTGCTTTGTTGCCTGTTCGTAGGCGAAAGCCGCTTCTATGAGCGTGGCCTCAGAGCGTGCAGCGCCGAAGAAACTGATACCGACCGGCAGGGCGGGTTCGTCTCCAATTTGGATATAACCCATAGGCACTGATATGTGCGGGTATCCGGCAACGGCCGCCGGTGAACTGGCTGAGCCTGAATAGTTGTCGCCAAGTACGTGATCGATTTTCCAGGCAGGGCTTGTTGTCGGAGCTATTAGTAAGTCGATATTGTTCTGCTCAAGCATGGCATCGATGCCTTCTTTACCTGCCAGCTTTTTGCTTTTGGCCAACGCTTTCTGATAAGCGGCTTCGTCATCCTGAGCCTCTGCCATTTCAAAGAGCTCCTGACCAAATAGTGACAACTCCTGCTCAGGCAATTCATTATTTGCCGCTATCATATCGCTTAAATTGTTATAGGGCAGATTCGTGCTGCTCAGGTAAGCCGCCATATCCTGTTTAAACTCATACAGCAGCACGGTAAATTCATCGCCTCCGTATTCTCCGTAGGTTGTCATCTCAACGTCAATAATTTCAGCTCCCTGAGCTTCCATAATCAAGAGCTGTTGCTCGAACTGTTCGTCAAGCAAGTTGTTGTAACCCATTAAGTTACGAACCACACCAATACGCTTGTCTTTGAGTCCGTCTGCTTTTAAATGCGAGGCAAAATTCGTTTCAGTACGATAGCCCGCGGGGTCATTCGGATCGTACGCTTGCATCGCATCCAGCATTAAGGTGGCTCCGGCTACGCTACGAGCCATTGGGCCTGCAGTATCCTGACTATGCGCAATAGGGATAATGCCGTCGCGACTGATAAGGCCCAGCGTTGGCTTGATGGTAACAATGCCATTAACAGCGGCCGGACAGGTTAACGAGCCGTCGGTTTCGGTACCTACCGCAAGTGCGACTAAATCGGCGGCAACAGCGGTAGCGGAACCTGCACTGGAGCCACAAGTAGAGCGAGTCGTGTCATACGGATTCACGGCCTGACCTCCAATAGCACTCCAGCCCGAACTGGAGCGGGTAGAGCGAAAATTCGCCCACTCACTTAAGTTGGCTTTGCCTAAAATAATAGCTCCGGCATCACGCAATTGTTCTACAAGAAAAGCATCATCTTCCGGGTAGTTTTCTGCGAACAATAATGAACCCCCGGTATTTGCCATACCGTCGGCGGTATCGATGTTGTCTTTTAACAGAACAGGAATGCCGTGCAATGGACCGCGAACCTTGCCTTGTTCGCGCTCGGCATCAAGCCGTCTGGCATCTTTCAGAGCATTCTCATTTACGCTGTTTACCGCTCGTAAATTCGCACCCTGACGGTTATGAGTATTGATGCGCTGCAAATAATACTGTGTGAGTTGTTCGGCATTTAAATCACCATTGGTCATGGTGTTTTGCAATTCGATAACAGAGGCGTCCTGCCAGGAAAACTTACCCTGCTCCGTCGGTGATGTCTGACAAGCCGATAAGGTCAGAATAAATAGAAATGCAACGAGTTGTCTCATGCTAAAGCCTTTGTTGTTTTTATGTTTTCATAAAGTGGCATAACTTTTCCTGTAAGGCGAGTCATGCGAATAAAAATCAGGTAAAATAGCGTCAATTGTCGGTAAATAGCAGAATTGGTTAGTATTATGCGGGTATTGGGTATTGAAACGTCTTGTGATGAAACGGGTGTTGCGGTGTACGACACCGAAAAAGGCTTATTAGCCCACCAGTTGTACTCGCAGGTGAAACTGCATGCCGACTACGGCGGCGTAGTGCCCGAGCTGGCATCTCGTGACCACGTACGTAAAACCCTACCGCTGATTAAAGCCGCGCTCAAAGAGGCCGGGATTTCGCATCAGCAACTGGATGGTATTGCTTATACAATGGGGCCTGGGCTGGTTGGTGCTCTGTTAGTTGGTGCTTGTATTGGTCGTAGTCTGGCTTTTGGATGGAATTTACCCGCGGTTGGAGTTCATCATATGGAAGGCCATTTGCTGGCGCCTATGCTGGAAGAGAACCAGCCCGAATTTCCTTTTGTCGCCTTGTTGGTTTCCGGCGGGCATACTCAACTGGTTCAAGTAAAAGGTATAGGTGATTATCATTTGCTGGGCGAATCAGTAGACGACGCCGCAGGCGAGGCTTTTGATAAAACAGCTAAGCTAATGGGGCTTGATTATCCCGGGGGGCCGCGATTGGCTGCTTTGGCTGAACAGGGCAACAGCGATCGTTTTACCTTTCCCAGACCAATGACAGACAGACCAGGCCTTAATTTTTCTTTCAGTGGTTTGAAAACTTCTGCGGCTAATACTCTGGCCGCTAATGACAATGATGAGCAGACCCTGGCGGATATTGCCCGGGCATTTGAAGATGCGGTGGTTGATACCTTAGTTATTAAATGTCGTCGTGCGCTAAAAGAAACCGGCTACAAGCGTCTGGTCGTTGCCGGTGGGGTCAGTGCCAATAAGCATTTACGCGCAAAACTTGAAGCTTTATTAGAAAAACAAAAGGGCCAGATATTTTACCCGCGTACGGAATTTTGTACTGATAACGGTGCGATGATCGCCTTAGCGGGCGCTCTGCGTTTAGAAGCGGGAGAACGTGAGCCATTGGCAGTGAAAACACACCCAAGATGGCCGATGACAGATTTGAAACCCATGGTGAATATTAGCGACGCCGTTTAAAGGCTTTTTCTTCGCCGGAGGACAAGCGCAGAATATTGGCCTGGTGACGCCAGAGTATTAATAGCGAAATCATAATAACCGGCACTGTGTATTGGGGTTTTATCCAATAGGCATAAAAGGGTGCCAGACAGACGGTTACTAAAGCCGCTAAAGAGGATACCCGGCTGACACGGAAAACCAGTAACCAGGTGGCAATGAGCAACAACGCCATTTCCCAGGCAACCGGAAACATAGCACCTAAGGCGGTAGCAACAGCTTTGCCGCCACGAAAATGAAAGTAAAGCGGAAAAATATGGCCAAGGCAGGCTGCAACCGCAATTAGCCCAAGGAAAAAGGGCTCAATGCCGAGAAAGTAAGAGCCCCACACCGGAACCATACCTTTTAAAACATCAAACCAAAGAGTTAATAACGCAGGGATTTTTCCGCCAACCCGGTAAACATTCGTGGCTCCGGGGTTGCCGGAACCTTCTTTGCGCGGGTCAGGTAAGCCCCAAAGCCGGCAGATAACCACAGCGCTACTGATAGAGCCCAGAAGGTAGGCTGAAAGTATCATCAGTAAAGTAAGCGCTGTCATGGGGTACGAATCCCTCGTTGGTTAAGGTAGACTGCGATTAAAACTCAATGTCCCTAGAATAAGCGGTTTTTTGGGCAATTACCACGGGTTAACACAAATGGAACAAGCAGATATTGATGTCGTTAGCATTGAAGGCTTAACCGTAGAAACCATCATTGGTGTCTATGACTGGGAAAAAGAAAAAAAACAGCAGTTGGTGCTGGATATTCAGATGAGCTGGGACAACCAGCGCGCGGCAGTTACTGACAATATTGACGACGCTTTAGATTATGCAATGGTGAGCGAGCGAGTGTCGGCCTGGGTAGCAGAGAAGCCGCGTCAGCTCATAGAAACGGTTGCTGAAGGCGTTGCCAGCCTCATTTTGAATGAATTCGGTGTGCAGAACGTTGAAGTGCGGGTGGCTAAACCCGGAGCTGTGCCTAATGCTAAAACGGTGGCTGTAAGCGTTCGCCGAAGTGTTTTCGACAGCCCATTTGGGTAAGAGGATAAGTTGTGGCGCAAGTTTTTCTCGGAATAGGTTCTAATACGGATCGTGAAAAACATATTCGGGCAGGGTTGAAAGCCATTGCAAAGAGCTTTACCTGGCAACAACGCTCAAGAATTTTTCGCAGTGCCTCGGTAGGGTTTTCCGGAAGTGATTTTTACAATCTGGTGGTGGAGGTAATAACCAACCTTTCTGTTACCGAAGTTCTGGCTGAATGCAAGCGCATTGAGCAGGAAAACGGACGGATTCCGGGCAGTGCTAAGTTCAGCCCGCGAACATTAGACATTGATGTCTTATTGTATGATGACGTTATTCGGGAGCAACAACCGCAGTTGCCCCGTGGCGAAATTCTTGAAAATGCCTTTGTGCTCTGGCCACTGGCTGAAATAGCCGGGCACCACCTGCATCCGCTTTTAAATGTGAGTTACGAGCAGTTGTGGGAGCAATACCAGCAGACTCATAAAGACTCACCGCAACAATTAGAGCCTATTAGCGACACTTCTTGGCTGGAAGGTTAATTCAATGCCTCAGCCAGTATCTGCTCACGCTGTTCGCGTAAAGCATCGCCCAGGGCTTTACCGGTAAAGCCCTGCTGCTGCAAAGTCCCAGCATTAAGCGCTGCGGCTTTTTCTGCCCCCGAACGTAACTTTTTATGCTGAGCAGCAATACTTTTCTGCTGCTTAGATTCACTATATTCAGCTTGCCGTAACTGTAGCAACTGCTCCAGCTTCTCCGGTCGGCGCCAGTAGTCAATTTGTTTCAGTAGTGCAGCCAATTGAGCTTTTTCTGGGAGCTCCGGTGTGGTAATGAAATCTTCATGATTTCTTGCCAGCAAAGCGCTGTCACGATAATGATTCGGTATGGCCAGTTGCCTGCAGAACTGCTTCAGGCTCTCAGGGGTTTCTTGCTCTATAAATAAGCTGGCAAATCTTAGCGTCACTGAATCGGAATAAGCCGATGTTCTTTGCAATCGTTGCAGTTGTGAATCATCGGCGGTTATTCCGGGTAACACCTGAGAAAGCGCCTGTATGTCTCTAAGCAGAGTTAAAAAGACAGTTGGCGTTTGGGTTAACAGTGACTTCTCCCATTCCCGCCAGACCCGTTCAGGGACTAAGTGACTGAGTTCCTGACTGGCTGACATTTCCTGCAGCATTTGCTGAGTCTCTTCGGCGACGGTAAAATCTAAGTGGGCAAAACGTGCGGCAAAGCGCGCCACTCTTAATACCCTTAGCGGATCCTCAGTAAAAGCCTCAGAAACATGGCGTAACTTGCGCGCTTTAATATCTTGCACGCCATTGTATGGATCGACTATTTCACCGTCCTCACTTTGCGCAATGGCGTTAATGGTTAAATCCCGGCGGGCTAAATCATCTTCCAGAGTCACATCGGGAGAGGCAAAAACGTCAAAGCTGGTGTGGCCTTTGCCGGATTTTCGTTCAGTCCGGGCCAGTGCGTATTCTTCGCGGGTACTGGGGTGCAGGAACACCGGGAAGTCTTTACCAACTTGCAGAAACCCCTGTTTCAGCAAGTCTTCTGCACGGGCACCGACCACTACCCAGTCGCGTTCGTGTACTGGTAATTTCAGAAGTTTATCGCGTACTGCGCCACCAACTAAGTATACGTCCACTGTTCACCTCAACTTTGTTTGGCATGATCATGTCGAATCACTGGTCGATGTGCAAGCAAGTCGTTACACTGTTGAACAAATAATATTATCAGCACAGTAGCGGGCCGATATGTATCAGAACTATTTTGGTCTTCAGGCAGAGCCTTTCTCCATTGCCCCGGACCCAAATTACCTTTACCTGAGTGAACGGCATCAGGAGGCTTTGGCGCATCTTACACAGGGGCTACAAGGCAGCGGTGGTTTTATTCTGTTAACCGGGGAAGTGGGCACAGGTAAAACCACGGTATCCAGAGCGTTACTGGAGCAGTTGCCCGAGTCAACGGAAACGGCGTTCATCCTCAACCCTATGTTGAATGAAGATGAACTGCTTGCCAGCCTGTGCGATGAGTTTGGTATTCGTTATCAAAAGCGCTCTGCGACCCGTAAAACACTGACCGATAAGCTCAGCCAGTTTTTTCTGAAAGCTAATGATGATGGCCGCCAATGTGTGGTGCTCATTGATGAAGCTCAGCATTTGCGACCACAGGTTCTGGAACAGCTGAGGTTACTGACCAACTTAGAAACTCATGATCGTAAATTGCTTCGGGTCATTTTAATTGGTCAGCCGGAATTACAGGACTTACTGCGCCGACAGGAGCTTCGTCAACTGGCACAGCGTATTACCGCCCGCTATCATATTTTGCCGCTGACAGAGCAGGACACGCAACGCTACATTGCTTACCGCCTGCAGGTGGCTGGCGCAAACCGGCCTTTGTTTACTGCTGCTGCAGGAAGGAAGGCACACCAATTAACCCAGGGTATTCCCCGCTTATTAAATCTTTATTGTGACCGGGCATTGTTGGCAGCTTATACGGAATCCAGTAGCGAAGTGTTGCCAAGGCATATAAAGCAAGCGCATATTGAGCTGAATGGCACTACCGGTAGTCGGAATAGACAGCCGCACTCAGCTTTATGGCGTTGGGCGGGGGCTTTTTTGCTTCTTGTCGCCAGCGCGGTTGGCAGTTACACCCTGATTAACGATACGGAAAAACCGTTGGACGCAACGTCCAGCAGTCAGTATCAGGCGGCAAAAGAGTTGGCGAGTGTCTGGGGCTTGCCCGAACCGCCGGTAGATGCTGTTTTTTGTCAGTGGATAGAACAATATGATCTCGTCTGTCTTGAGTTAAACCAGAGCCTGCAGCAACTGCGCAGCATTAATTACCCGGCATTGCTTTATAGGCGAGATAAAAGCGCCGATTTAATAACCGATGGTACGGCGATAGATACTAATGGCTGGAACGGGGCTTTCCTTATTTTGTATCAACAGCCGCTGGCTGAAAGTGACGACGCACACCAACAGTGGGTTCGTGAACAACTGATAAAACACCTGGGTTCTAAATGGCAAAGCAAGTCATCGGACGAGCAATTTAAAGAGCTGCAAAAAAGCCAGGGGCTAAGGGTAACCGGGAAACTAGATGAAGCGACAATGGCATGGCTGGCATCACGCGCGTCTGACTTTGGGCCCCGATTGAATGAAAAAAGCGAGTAAAGAGAGCAAATAATGTCATCCTTATTAAAAGCATTAAAGCAGCAACAGTCGCCATTATTAAAACAAACCTCGGTGCTTGATGCCTCGCTTATGGCTAACGATAAACACAGCCGTAGCTGGAGTTGGTTACTTTGGCCTTTGGTGCTTATTCTCGGCGCAGTGCTGGGCTCTGCCGGAGCTGTTTGGCTTGGTGAAACAAACCAGTCTGAACGTCCTGAAGCGGAAGGCTTCCGGTGGGGAGAAACCGCCAGTATTGAATCGGTTGAATGGGAAGCAGAACCCGAACCCGTTCCGGAAGAAGAACCCGAAGTCACACAAAGCAGTGGTCAACAGCAATCATCAGAACCCGAGCCAAGCGCCCAAGCTGGATCGCAGCGGCAGGCTCTGGATCTTTCTACTGTTTCGCCAGACTTGTTGCAGCGTTTTGAAGCGGCAGTGAACGACACCAGCAATAGCGATGATAATAGAGCCGATACTAGTGTAATCCCTTCATTAAGTGAACTCTCGCGCTCGTTTCAGCGAGAGGTTCCTGCGTTTAGTTACGACAGCCATATGTATCGCTCCAGTGCATCTCAGCGGTGGATTGAGCTGAACGGCCAGCGACTGTACGAGGGCGATGCGTTAAATCAGCTGACAATATTGCGAATAGAACCGCAAAAGGTGGTTTTGGTGAAAGACTCACAGGCATTCTCCCAGCCCGCTTTAGAAGACTGGCAACCATAGAAATTATTGACATCCTGCGAAGGGATTCATACTCTTGTGCGATACAGTTTAAACAAGCGTTTAAATTATTAGTTTGAACGCTTTGTAATTTCTACAAGAGGTAATGATATGGCTGACTACAGAGCTCCCCGCGACGACATGGATTTTGTTTTGCATGATGTATTCCGCGTTGCTGATGACTGGCAGCAGACTCCGGAACTTGCCGACATGATGGACGTTGAAACCGCTGGCGCTATTCTTGATGAAGGTGCAAAAGTTGCGGAAAACTTGGTTGCGCCCATAGCCCGCGAAGCAGACGAAGAAGGTGTTAAGTTTAAAGACGGCGAGGTGACAACACCTAAAGGCTATAAAGAGAACTTTCGCCAGTTGGCTGAAGGTGGCTGGGTTGGTGTAACGGCAAATCCTGATTTTGGCGGCATGGGTTTGCCGAAATCTTTATCTGCTCAGTACGAAGAAATGCTTTGCAGCGCCGACATCGCTTTCTCTCTATATCCGGGCCTAACCTCCGGCGCAATCATGGCAATTAACTCACATGGCAGTGATGAGCTGAAGAACCATTATTTACCGCGTATGGTTTCGGGGGAATGGACAGGTACCATGTGCCTGACTGAACCTCATGCCGGTACGGATTTAGGCATTATTCGCAGTAAGGCTATTCCCGCGCAAGACGGCAGTTTTTCACTTAGCGGCACCAAAATATTTATTACTGGCGGTGAGCATGACTTAACCGACAATATTGTCCACCTGGTGTTGGCTAAATTGCCTGACGCACCGGCGGGTACAAAAGGTATATCGTTGTTTGTGGTGCCTAAGTTTTTATCCGACGAGCAGGGTAACCTGACCGAACGCAACAATGTTAGCTGCGGTTCTATTGAACACAAAATGGGGATTCACGCGTCAGCAACCTGTGTGATGAACTTTGATGGAGCTAAGGCCTGGCTGGTTGGTGAGCCTCATCGAGGTTTACCCGCTATGTTTACCATGATGAACTATGAGCGATTAGGCGTTGGTATTCAGGGGCTGGGCGCAGCAGAACGTTCGTATCAAAATGCTCTGGAATACGCTAAAGATCGTATTCAGGGACGCGGCGCAAAAGCAACTCGTAACGACCAGGCCGAAGCCGACTCAATTTTAGTGCATGGTGACGTGCGCCGTATGTTGCTGACCATGAAGTCTCTGACCGAAGGTGGTCGCGCGTTTTCTACCTGGGTGGGGCAGCAGCTCGATCGTTCAAAATACGCCGGGGATGATCAGGTTAGACAAAAAGCCGATGCCATGGTGGCGTTATTGACGCCTGTTGCGAAAGCGTTTTTAACCGACACAGGACTGGAGTCGACCATTCATGGCCAACAGGTTTTTGGCGGGCACGGTTATGTCAGAGAATGGGGCCAGGAACAATTGGTTCGCGATACCCGTATAGCTCAAATATACGAAGGCACTAATGGTATTCAGGCGCTGGACTTGCTGGGTCGTAAAGTTTTTGGTTCACAAGGTCAGCTACTGCAGCCATTTAATGAAGAAATTCAGAGCTTTCTGGATGAAACGGTTACTGGCAGCGAATGGATAAAGCAGCGAGAGCAATTGCAGCAGGCGCTAAATATCCTCAATGGTGTCAGTGAGGAAGTACTGCAAAAAGCAGCTGGTGATGAGAACTTAGTGAACAGTGTGGCGGTTGAGTATCTGCATCTGGTAGGCTATGTTTCTTACGCTTACCTGTGGTTGAAAATGGCAATAGCCGCCGAGCCACTATTAAGCGACAAGCCATACCTTGCAACTAAAGCAAAAACGGCACGTTTCTATTTTGCCCGCATTTTGCCTCGCATTCATAGCCTGGCAGCTGCGATAAAAGATGGTAGTGAAAGCCTTTACTTACATAGTGACGATGAATTCTAAAGACGAAAAAAAAGAAAACAATGCACTGACGTTTTATCGTGATAGTCGCCGCCCCCAGGCCTGGGGCGGCTTCTTTTTAGCGATATGGATGGCAATTTATATTGGTGACGCGGTTTCCTTGTGGATTATTGTTACAGGCGCGCTGCTGACCATGGTTATTGTTATGGCAATTGTAGTGAAATTCAGGCCATTGCAACCAGCCGCGTTTTATAATGATCTTGAGTTAACGGAAAAACGCCTCATTTTACCCCCCAGAACTTATCAGTTGGAACACCCGCCGGTACTGCAGCAGTATGAAAAAGATTTAGCCGGTTTGAGTTTTGTGGATGAAAAAGGGCGCAAGCAGGAAATTATTGTCGTTTTAAATGACAGCCTCAAACCGCAACTGGAAAATTACCAGATAGAGCTAAAAGTTACGAAGAAATAAACGAAGAATAAAGTAAAAAGCCAGCGATTTCTCGCTGGCTTTTTTGTCTCTTGCTGGTCTCTAATCGTCCAGAGACAACAAGGTGGCGTTACCACCAACGGCAGTAATATTATCACTACGCGTTTTTTCGGTAATAAAGCGGGTCAAGTAGTGTGGACCACCGGCTTTCGGTCCGGTACCTGACATACCTCGACCACCAAATGGTTGTACGCCAACAATCGCACCTATCTGGTTACGGTTAATGTACACGTTACCTACATCAATGCGGCTTGCCACGTCGTGAGCAAAGGTTTCGTTACGGCTGTGAATACCAAAAGTTAAACCAAAGCCTGTGTTATTAATACTCTCGATAACCTCGTCAATTTCACTTGTTTTAAAGCGAATAACGTGCAGAATTGGCCCGAAGTTTTCTTTCACCAGCTGGCTGATACTGTCGATTTCGATCGCTGTAGGCGCAACAAAGGTACCACCCATAGCGTAATCTGGCAGTGGCGCGCGAGCAATCAGTCGACCGGCCTGCTGGATATCAGATATGTGCTGTTCCAGGTTGGTTTTTGCAATGCCGTCTATAACCGGACCAACGTCGGTTTCATGCAGCAGTGGGTCACCAACTTGCAGCTCTTCCATAGCGCCACGTAGTAAGTCGAGAACACGATCAGCAACATCATCCTGTACGAATAGAACTCGCAGGGCTGAACAACGCTGTCCCGCACTCTGGAAGGCACTGGCAACGATATCGGTGACAACTTGTTCCGGCAGAGCGGTAGAGTCAACCATCATGGCGTTCTGTCCACCGGTTTCAGCAACCAATGGCACAATTGGACCAGTACGTGCCGCTAGTGCCCGGTTAATGGCCTGAGCGGTATAAGTTGAACCGGTAAAGCAAACACCACCAATGTCTTCCTGGCTGGTTAAATAGCTACCGACCTCGGCACCACTGCCAGGCATAAAGTGCAATACGTTACCCGGAATGCCTGCTTCCAAAGCCAGCTGCACTGCGCGGTATGCGATAAGCCCAGTTTGCTCTGCCGGTTTAGCAATAACTGAGTTACCGGTAACCAAAGCGGCTGCAACCTGGCCGACGAAAATGGCAAGAGGGAAGTTCCATGGGCTAATACAAATGAAAGTTCCACGGCCTTCAACAAATAGCTCATTGTCTTCGCCTGTCGGACCCGGTAACTGAATAGGGCCACCCATGAGTTCACGCGCCTGATTGGCGTAATAGCGACAGAAATCAACGGCCTCGCGAACTTCGTCGATCCCGTCCTGTAAGCCTTTTCCTGCTTCTACAGAACACAGAGCGATAAGCTCGTTGCGGTTAGCTTCCATTAAGTCGGCAAATTTCTCTAAACATTCCGCTCGCTCGTCGGTAGGAACCTTACGCCAGGATTTGTAGGCAGCGTTCGCACTTTTCAGTGCCTGTTCAGAGAGTTTTTTATCACCCCAGTAGATACTACCAACCTGCTTCGAGGTTTCCTGAGGGCTGGTAATACTGACGTGGTGATCGGTTTCTATGGTTTTCCCATCGACGATGGGGCCGCCTTGCCATTGTTTGTCACGGTACTGTTGAACCGCTGCAATAAAATCATCTGCTTGTGAGTGAATATTCATATTCAATCCTAATGAATTTGTGCGATCCCCATACATTTCTGAGGGAAGTGGAATTTTGCTGTTTGCGTACTTCTCGTAGCCGGACGCGGTTTTCATCGGGTGCTCGACTAAGTCATTGACCGGTGTGTCTGCATCTAGCAGTTTGTGGACAAACGACGAGTTAGCACCGTTCTCTAGAAGCCGGCGGACTAAATACGGCAACAAATCTTTGTGAGGGCCTACTGGTGCGTAGATACGTACCACCATACCTGGATTTTGCTCCATTATGGTGTCGTATAAGCTATCACCCATGCCGTGCAAACGCTGATACTCAATTCTACGCTGGTGGGTCTCATTCATTTGTTGAATGGCCATAAAGGTTTGCGCGTTGTGAGTCGCGAATTGCGGATAAATGGCACCGTCAGTGTCGTCACTTAGTAAGTAACGGGCACAGGCCAGGTATGAAATGTCGCTGTGTGACTTACGAGTAAATACCGGATAACCAAGTAAACCGTTTTCCTGAGTCCACTTAATTTCGTTATCCCAATAAGCCCCTTTTACCAAACGAACAGGAATTTCATCGCCACACTCTTTTGCCAGTGCGGTTATCCAGCACAAGGTTGGTAGTGCACGCTTCGAGTAGGCCTGTACAACCAAACCAAAACGTGGCCAGCCTTTACAGACGCCGCTGCGGTAGACTTTCTCAAACAGCTCCATTGAAAGCTCGTGGCGATCGGCTTCTTCGGCATCAATGGTCACACCAACATCGGCTTCTTTGGCCAGCTTGACCAGTTCAGTCAAAGTGGTGGCCAGTTCAGTTAGTACACGTTCGTGATTTGATGCTTCATAACGAGGGTGCAAGGCTGACAATTTAATTGAAATTGTTGGCCGTGGTGCATCCGGGTTATTGAACTCTTCTTTGGTGATCGTCTTGATTGAGTTGACGTACTGCTGCTTGTAGTAATCCGCATCCTTCATAGTTAATGCGGCTTCGCCAAGCATATCGTAAGCGTGAGTGTAACCCTTGTCACGGTTATCACGGCTTTCTTTCAAGGCTTCCTCAATGGTACGTCCCAATACGAACTGCTTACCCATAATTTGCATGGCGGTATAGGTTGCCTTGCGAATAATGGGTTTACCGAGTTTGCGAACAAGACGACGGAAAGCACCACGAGGTGTTTCCATGGCTTTGCCTGTAGGGTTTGTCACACTGTTTGTCAGTGCCAGCCCCCAGGTACCTGAGTTAACTAACCAGGACGCGCTCTGGCCCATATGTTTCTGCCAGTCTCCGCCGGAGAGTTTATCTTGAATTAACGCGTCGGCTGTATAAGCATCAGGAATTCGCAATAGTGCCTCGGCAAGGCACATTAAAATAATACCTTCTTTGGTATCTAGGCTGTACTCTTGCAGAAATGCGTCGACGACGCCGTTATCTGCCTGTTCCCTCACTTGCTCAACTAACTTAGCTGCGCGCTCGGTTACTGCGCTAACCGTATCATCATCGGCAGGAACCAGCGGCAACAGCTCACGCATATATTCGTCTTCATCAACAATATAATTGTCAGTAATTGCCTGCTGTAAGGACTTTAAGTCCTCAGCCTGATGCTGTTTGGATAGCACCTCACTCGCTTTGAACATAGCATCTCCTGTGTAGCCAGGCCGAAGCTCGGCGTGCTTCCCCAAAGTTGGGAATCGGCGCAAGTATAAGCTTATTTTTGCGCGGGTAAAGACCCTTCATGGTCGGATCTCACGTTGCAACTTTTCACCCTTGGTGTCAAGTGAACTAAATGCCCGTGTTTGTTGACCGTTAGCCGCCAAGCCAGTACCTTTAATCTAACTTATTAAACGCATCGGAATCGATTTATGTCACAAGAAGTTGAGCTCAAGTTACTGATTGCTCCAGAACAGCGAGAAAAAGCGCTCGAAGTCTGCCAGTCGTTGGCGGATTCTCATCAGGCAAAACCCCGCAAAGAGCAGTTTGAACTCAAAAATGCTTATTTTGACACGTCCGATTTACGTTTACGTCAGTTCGATATTGGATTACGGATACGTAGCGATAAAGATCATAAAGAGCAGACGGTGAAGTTGGCTGGTCGAGTTATGGGCGGCATGCACCAAAGGCCAGAGTATAATATTGACATTGATAGCGACAAACCCGACTTAACCTTGTTTGATAACGAAATATGGCCGGAGGACTTTCCGGTTTATGATATTCAGCGCGATTTGGACACCTTGTTCGTTACCGATTTCACCCGAACCCGTTGGCGGCTTCCCAGCGGTGAAGGTGTTATCGAAATGGTTCTTGATGAGGGATACATAGAGTCGGGCGAGCAGCGAGAGCCAATAGCGGAGATTGAACTGGAGTTACAGGGAGGTTCTTTGACCGAGGCCTATCGACTGGCACAGGAGTTAGTGAAAAAAGCCGGTGCGCGAGTAGGCTCGTTGAGTAAAGCGGCAAGAGGCTATCTGCTGGCCGGAAAAAGCTTGCTGGAGCCTTTTACACAAATGCACTACGTACCAATCCACTCTGAGCAAAATGTGGGCCAGGCGCTTTACCGGTCGCTGGAATCGGGCTTGCGCCATTGGCAGCACAATGAAGCCTGCCTGGACTTCCAACCCAGTGTCCGGGCGGTACAGGGAATGGCGGACGGTATGCAAATGGTGCGGGTTGTGTTGGAACAACTTATTGAGAACGGGGTTGGTGAACGACGGTTGCTGACCGGCATCTCGCAAATAACCGCAAAACTGCAATGGTTGAAGCGATTTGAAGGGCTGGATGAGTTAACCGCTGAAGATGGTGCTTATCATCGCGCGCTTAAGCGTTACAGCAAATTGTATGAATCTTTAGTCAACAGTCAGGAGGATGTTATTCGCCTGAATGAAGTTGCTGAACTGGTGCATTCTGCGGCATACCAAAAAACCGTACTGGGATTGTCAGAGTTTCTCTTGAAAGAAGAAATGACAGAGGAGCTGGAGCAGCCGGTTTTACCCTGGAGTAGTCAACTTTTGAAAAGCGACTGGCAACTAGTGCAAACGGCATTTTCTGAGCATGAAAAGCTCAGTGAAGAAGGGTATCTTAAGTTGCTTACACCCTTGCAAAACAGCCTTTTGATGGGAACTTGCTTCGGACATTTGTTTGATGCTGACTTGAGAGAAAGCTTCCGGCTGCCGTGGCAGGATTTAGCCCGGGGTATTCGTGAAATTACCGCATTGCATATTTTACATGAGCGTATTCGGGACCGCGACGACGAAGTGGATGAAAAACTAATGGACTGGCAAAAAGTCCAGCGAGAGTCCCTGCTAAAAGCTCTTGAATATTCGCGTAAAGCTGCGCTGAAACGTGAACCATACTGGTTAAATTAAGGTGGTTATGCAGACTCCCGACAACAAACTGATGAGCGAGACTGAAACAACCTGGGAACGTTTTAAAGAGGTTGCAGAGAGTATTACACTCACAGCTGAACAGGAGCAAATATTACGGGCATTATTCGCTGTCAGCCCGTTCATTGGCAGGGTTGCGGAAAGTTACCCAGAGCATCTTTTAACCGACTTTTTTGACGACGGTGGAACGAGTATTTGTTTGGTTGATGCTGACAGCTACGGTGACCGTATAGCAGAGTCGTTAAATCAAATAACGCATGACGATGACGCAAAAAAATGCCTCCGCAGGCTACGGCACTGTTGGATGGCGAAGCTGGCCGCAGCCGACATCCTGCAGCAAGTGTCGTTAAAAGAATCTTTGCACCACTACAGTACCTTTGCTGATGCAGCAATCAATAAGAGTCTGCAGTGGTTGTTTGAACGTTTTGTCCAACGTCACGGTAAACCGCTAGATGCTAATGATCAGCTAATGCCAATGCTGGTCATTGGAATGGGCAAGCTGGGCGGAAAAGAGCTGAATTTCTCGTCCGACATTGACCTTATTTTTGCTTTTCCTGAACAAGGCGAAACCCAGGGGCCCGGACGTAATCTGGAGCACGGGGTTTTTTACAAGCGGCTGGCGCAGTC
Source organism: Idiomarina sp. 017G (assembly GCF_004362265.1). Lineage (NCBI taxonomy): Bacteria > Pseudomonadati > Pseudomonadota > Gammaproteobacteria > Alteromonadales > Idiomarinaceae > Idiomarina > Idiomarina sp. 017G. The sequence continues at coordinate 123,186 of NZ_SNWT01000008.1, forward strand.
ACTTATTGGGTTACTTGACGAGACGACTGCAGACGGGCAAGTGTTTCGGGTCGATATGCGGTTAAGGCCTTTCGGTCAGTCGGGTCCTCTGGTAACCAGTTTGAATGCGCTGGAACATTACTATCAGGAGCAGGGGCGTGACTGGGAACGTTACGCCATGGTTAAAGCCCGTATGATAGGGGCAGATGAACAGTATGAGCAAGCGTTTCAGCAGTTGATACGACCTTTCGTTTACCGCCGCTATATTGATTTTGGCGCCATTGAAGCGCTGCGTAAAATGAAGCTTTTGATTACCCAGGAAACCCGCCGACAGGGAGTTAAAAATAACATCAAGCTGGGTGCCGGCGGGATTCGTGAAGTTGAGTTTATTGTTCAGGCGCATCAGCTTATCCGCGGGGGGCAGGAAAAATCACTGCAGACACGTTCAGTTTATATCGCCATGAACGGCCTGGTGGAACTGGATTTGATAAGCTCGGAGCATGCCAGTCAGCTATTAAAAGATTACGAGTATTTGCGGGTTATTGAGCACCGCCTGCAACAAATTGATGACCAGCAAACTCAGCAATTACCCAGCGATGAAACTGGCCGCGCACGGTTGTGCACAATGCTGAATGAACCTGAGTGGGAAACCTTGCAGAGAAAAATAGACAAGTGCATGGAGCGCATTCATGCTGAGTTCCAGCAAGTGGTTGGCGCGGAGTCTGAAGATGACGAGGATGAACAAGGCTTGCAGGTTTTGTGGCAGGACATGCTGGATGATGATGCTGCGATAGAAATCATAGAGAGCGAGGGCGTTGATGAACCTCAGGCATTATGGACTCTGATTAAAAACTTTCGCCAGGAGAGCCGCCGTCGTAGTTCGGGCCCAAGAGGGCGTTCAGCGTTAGCTAGGTTAATGCCCATAATGCTCCGGCATGCCATTCAGCATCAGCACCCGGAGCGGCTACTGGAAAGGCTGCTTTCTATTATCAAGGCGGTTATGAGTCGAACGGCGTACATTGAACTGCTGGCGGAAAACCCCGGCGCCCGCGAGCAGCTTTGCAAATTGTGTATGGCGAGCCCATGGATCTCTGAACAGTTGGCTTTGCACCCCATACTTCTGGATGAACTGATTGACCCGCAGCAGCTATACAGCCTACCTGAGTCAAAGGACTATGCGGCCGTGCTGCGCGAATATCTTGTACGTATTCCTGAACAAGATCTGGAAACTCAAATGGATGCGTTGCGTCAGGCTAAGCAGGCGCTGCAACTGAAAATTGCTGCAGCGGATATCAGTGGCGTTTTGGAACTGATGAACGTTAGTGATCATTTGAGTGCGCTGGCAGAAGCCACTATTTCTCAAGTGGTCGGTCTGGCCTGGCAACATCTGACTCAAAAACATGGGAAGCCCGCGGGAACCAGTATCGATAATACCGGGTTCGCAGTATTGGGATATGGGAAACTAGGCGGGCAGGAGCTGGGTTATGGTTCCGATCTTGATCTCGTTTTTGTAACGGATGCTAATTATCAGGGACAGACAGACGGTCAACGACCGATTGAAGTTCAGCAGTTTTACTTACGACTGGCGCAACGAATTCTGCATTTATTTACTACCCGTACCGTTGCAGGCATTTTGTATGACGTGGATTTACGCTTGCGCCCGTCAGGGCAGGCTGGTTTACTGGTGACGCAGGTGAGCTCTTTTGCCCGTTATTTGCGCGACGACGCCTGGACCTGGGAGTTGCAGGCACTGGTGCGTGCGCGGCCTGTATTCGGCGTTCCGGCTTTAAGGGATACAGTTATGGATATACGCCGGAGTGTTCTTTCTCAACAACGAGATGAACACGAACTGCGTCAGAATATCGTTAGTATGCGAGAAAAAATGCGTGAGCATCTGACCCAAAGAAACAGTCGGAAGTTCGACTTAAAACAAGACCCGGGTGGTATCGCTGATATTGAATTTATTACTCAGTACCTGGTTCTGCGTTACGCACATCAATATCCGGAGCTATGCAAATACAGTGATAACGTCAGGCTTCTGACCGAAGCGCAACAGTTACACCTACTTACAGAGGTGGACGCTCAGAATTTAATTAACGCATTTCAGATTTTCCGCTGTGAGAGTCATTCGCTGGCGTTGCAGGGGGAGCAGTTATTGGAGGAGCACAACCTGGACAGCGAACGTCAGGCTGTGCTCAATTGCTGGAATCATTTATTGGAAGATGACTTGTAGTAGCTTGGCATGTCAGGGTCGGGGCGGGTTTTAAACCTGCGGTGAACCCAGAGGTACTGGGCCGGAGCTTTTAGAATGGCGTCTTCCACCAAACCATTAACGCGTTCGGCATCCGCTTTCTTGTCTCCCGTGGGGAAATTTTCAAGGGGCGGTTCGTAAAAGAGATCGTAACCGCTTCCGTCGTCACGTCTGACGCAACGGCTAACCATGACTTTGCAGTTCGGGTTGCGGGCAAAAAGCATAGTACCCAAGGTTGTTGAAGCATCTGGTACTTCAAAGAACTTAACAAACTCGACGCGACGACGGCCATAATCCTGATCCGGAAGATAGCCGGCGATATCACCTTCGGTCAGTGATCTCATCATCGCTTTAACATCGCGACGCTGGATCATATATTTGTTTGAACGCCCTCTGCCGCGGGTTTGTAAGAACTCCATGACCGCATTATTATGTGGGCGGTAAAGACCTACAGCTGGCTCGACAAAGCCATGTAAGCGGGCATGAACTTCTAAGCTCAGGAAGTGAAAGAGCAATAACAGTACGCCGCTGCCATCCTCCTGCGCCTTACGTAAGTGCTCTTCACCATGGACGTGTAGCTTACGTTTAATTCGCCAGTTCGGCCACCACCAGGCCATGCCAACTTCAAAGTATGCGATTCCGGTATTTTTCATATTTTCGGTTAGCAATGCCTCGATCTTCTCATTGCTGTATTCCGGGAAGCAAAGCTTTAAGTTGGTACGGGCTATATTCACCCGGCGCGGCATGAGTTTTTTAAACAACAACCCCAACCCGCGGCCCATGGCAAGCTGTAGCCGATAAGGCAGCCATGACACGCTATACAGGATGAAAACACCGAGCCAGGTAAGCCAAAACTTAGGATGTAAAAAGTAGAATTTAAATTTGGGAGGTTCGATCACAGCTGATGTCGCTTATTATTCGCTATTTGCCGCGGATAGTAACATAAAAATTCTAAAATGAGGCACCGCCAATAGTCAGGCGGTGCCACGGTCTGCGCAACTAGTCTGCGGCAGTGCCTTGTACGTTTTCAGAAAGACTGCTGTTAATCGCCATCAGGTCTTGTTCCTGCAGTTGTCCAGCGGCTTTTTCCAGAGTCAGCACTTGACGGATGTAGCCATAGCGCGCTTCTGACAAGTTACGTTTTGCATTGTAAAGGTTACGAGTACTGTCCAGCACATCAACAATAGTACGAGTACCTACTTCAAACCCTGCTTCTGTGGCTTTTAAAGCACTTTCGGCAGAAACAACTGACTGTTGAAATGCTTTAATACTGGCAATCGACGCAGAGACTTCATAAAAAGAGTTACGAACTTGGCGCTCCACATTACGGCGGGTCTGCACCATTTGTTGACTGCTAACAACGTAGTTATCCCGTGCTTGCGCAATTTCAGATGACGTGCGGAACCCGGAGAAAATAGGAACACTGACATTCAGACCAATCGAACGGCTGTCGAGTCGGGGCAAATTCGTTGTCTGCTCTTGTCCATTATCGCCGGTAATTGTGCGCTCGTTATCACTTGTGGAATAGCGTGCCTCTAAAGATACTGTAGGGTAGTGTCCACTTTGCTGCAGTTTTATTTGTTGCTCTGCAATTTCTACCTGTACCTGACTCTCCAGTAAACTCAAGTTAGCATTTTCAGCTTTTTTAACCCATGTTTCGATGTTGTCAGGAGATGGATCGCTCGGAGAAAATGTTTCAGTGTTTAGGGCCGCGAGATCTTGTGGGTAGCGACCAGTAATTTCACGAATGTCTTCCAAAGCAATTTTGACTGCATTCTTGGCCTGAATTTCACTAGCGACAGCGCTATCATACTGAGCTTGTGCTTCGTGGACATCAGTAATAGCTGTTAAACCTACCGAAAAACGCTGTTTCGTTTGTTCAAGTTGGCGTTCAATGGCTTTTTTCTCAGCTTCAGCGAAAGATAAATCGTCGCGCGCCTGCAAAGCCTGAAAATAAGCATTAACAACACGGATCATTAAATCTTGCTGAGCGTTACTGTAGGCAACTTCTGCCTGGTATGCTTGTTTTTCTGCAATATCTGCATTTTTCCAGACACTCCAGTCAAAAAGGCTTTGATTAAGACTTACACCTGCACTCCAGCCATTGCTGTCAGTATCAAAAACCTGAATGCCGGATTCAAAAACCAGAGGTGATTCGCTGGTCGAGTCAGTGTAACCTGCGTCACCTGTAATTTGTGGCAGGAATCCTGACTTGGCAATATCAATGCCTTTTTGTGCGGCGTTTCGCTCCGCTGCGGCACTTAATAGGGTCGGGTCGTTATCAACGGCTAAACGATAAATTTGAGCCAAATCTTCAGCGTTTGACGTAAAAGATACTGTGGTCAGTGCCAGACCGACGGCTGCCGACAAAATATGCTTTTTCATGGTAGTCAGTTTCCTGTTACTTAACGTGCAATTGTTCAATGATTGCGCATAGTTTACATACAGTGTTGAATGATTACCAGTGTAAATGATTTGCGCAGATAGTTTAAGAAAAACATGGTTTCAGAATTCGCTCAAGTGTAACAGAATGTTTGTCTTATCCGCCTATGTAAAAAAGGACACTAAGTATGACAATTCGTTTTCACCGGAATGATGTGAAAGTAAAGGAAAAGGCACCTCTTTATCAAGGTTTTTTATCGGTTTATCGCTATTCTTTACAACATCGGCTGTTCTCTGGTGACTGGAGTCCGGAGATAAACAGGGAGTTAATGGAACGCGGGCACGCTGTTGTGGTTATTCCTTATGACCCAGTCCGCGATGAACTGGTTGTTCTGGAGCAGTTCAGGGTTGGTGCACTCGACGACAGAAATGGGCCATGGTTGTTTGAGTTCGTTGCCGGTATGTTTGACGCGGACGAGAGCTCAGAGGAAGTGGCCACGCGTGAATTAGAGGAAGAAGCTGGATTAAAAGCTAAGCGGCTAATTTACGCTACCAGCTATTATTCAAGCCCGGGTGGTACCGACGAGAAACTGACTATTTATATTGCCGAAGTCGACAGTCAATCGGCTGCCAGTTTTGGCGGGTTAGCTGAAGAAGACGAAGATATTCGAGTCCACGTTTTACCCAGAACAGAAGTTATTGGCATGCTCGAACGTGAAGAAATCAACAACGCGGCAAGTGTTATTGGGTTACAATGGTTGCTATTACATCGTGATAAGGTGTTCTCTGACCAGGAGCAAAACTGAGGTTTTATTATGCAACAGCGCTATGTTGTCGACGTTGCGGAACTGCACCGACTAACCGAACTAAATTACGCAGGCCTTTTACCGCTGCTGTCTCAGCTTGAATCTGAAGCTGAGGTAACGCTCTACGCGGGCGAAAATTTGGCTTTCAATTTACGTAACGTCAGTGAATCGCGATACACCTCAGATATTGAAATTGAGCAATTAAAGCCAAACTGGGCGGATTACTTGCAGGCGAAAATGACGGTAAGATTATACCATGATGTGCGTATGGCTGAGATCATATCCAGTCAGGGTGTTACCCGATTAGCGGCACGTTATCAACAACCTAACCGCGAAATGCGGCACCGGGACGAAAAGCATCAGGTTAATCAGTTTTTGGCTGACTGGTTAACCTTGTGTCGAAAGCAAGGTCATATTCAACCAAAACTCAGTGAAGCCGTTCAGAAATTTATGCCTTACTACTTCAAATAGACGTCAGTTAGCGGTAAATTGAGGCACACTTTTCGCGGATCGAGCCAATAATAAAAACAGGGACTCATGACAGACTATAAATCCGACTCCATTGAGGTGCTGAACGGACTGGAACCGGTTCAGCGCCGCCCCGGTATGTACACTGACACCTCTCGACCTAATCACTTGGGTCAGGAAGTTATAGATAACAGTGTCGATGAAGCTCTGGCGGGGCACGCTAAGTCATTACTTGTTGTTTTGCATCCCGATCAATCTCTCGAAACGACAGATGATGGACGGGGAATGCCGGTGGATATCCACCCGGAAGAGGGGGTTCCCGGCGTTGAGCTGATTATGAGCAAACTGCACGCCGGCGGTAAATTTTCAAATAAAAACTATCAATTCTCCGGTGGTTTGCACGGTGTGGGGATTTCAGTTGTTAATGCGCTTTCTAAGCGCGTTGAGCTGACTATTAAGCGTGACGGCCAGGTTTATGAAATGGCCTATGAAAACGGTGATAAAGTCAGCGAGCTGGAGGTTACCGGTACCGTAGGCAAGAGAAATACCGGCACCCGGGTTCACTTTTGGCCAGACCCTCAATATTTCGATTCGGCAAAATTCTCGGTTACCAAACTAAAACATATTTTGCGAGCTAAGGCGGTACTCTGCCCCGGGCTTAAAATAACCTTCCGCAACAAAATAGATGACACAGAAGATACCTGGTTCTATCAGGACGGTCTGACTGACTACCTGGTGGAAGCGGTAAAAGATGTACCGACGTTGCCGGAAATGCCGTTTGACGGAAGTTTTAGTTCTCAGACTGAAGGTGTTGACTGGGCCGTTACCTGGCTCCCGGAAGGCGGTGAAGGGGTCTCAGAAAGTTACGTTAACCTCATTCCTACTACGCTCGGCGGTACTCACGTTAATGGATTGCGTCAGGGCTTGCTGGAAGCCATGCGCGAGTTTTGTGAGTTTCGTAATTTGTTACCCAGAGGTGTCAAATTAACACCAGAAGATGTCTGGGAGCGTTGCAGTTATATCCTGTCGACAAAAATGCAGGATCCGCAATTTGCCGGACAGACCAAAGAGCGTTTGTCATCCCGTCAGTCGGCCAGTTTTGTTTCCGGTGTGGTAAAAGACGCTTTTAGCCTGTGGCTGAATGAGCATACCGATCAAGCCGAACTTTTAGCCGATGTGTGTATTAGTAACGCGCAGCGACGCTTAAAAGCCAGTAAAAAAGTTGTTCGTAAAAAAGTAACTCAGGGTCCGGCGCTGCCTGGCAAGCTCACCGACTGCTCAAGTCAGGAACCTGGCCGCAGTGAATTGTTTTTAGTGGAAGGGGACTCGGCAGGAGGCTCTGCTAAGCAAGCCCGCGATCGCGAGTTTCAGGCGGTGATGCCGTTGCGGGGAAAAATCTTAAATACCTGGGAAGTCGACCCGGAGCAAATTTTAGCCTCGCAGGAAATTCATGACATTTCGGTAGCTGTCGGAGTCGACCCAAACAGTGTTGATTTAGACAAGTTGCGGTATGGAAAAATTTGTATTCTTGCTGACGCCGATTCCGACGGTCTGCACATTGCCACCCTATTGTGCGCATTGTTTGTGAAACATTTCAGACCTTTGGTCGAGCATGGCCATATTTTTGTAGCCATGCCGCCGTTGTATCGTGTCGACGTGGGCAAAGAAGTGTTTTATGCGTTAGATGAAGCAGAAAAGCAGGGAATTCTGGATCGGATTGAAGCAGAGAAACGCAAAGGCAAAGTCAATGTGCAGCGTTTCAAAGGTCTGGGCGAGATGAACCCGCTGACACTACGAGAAACCACCATGGATCCTAATACCCGCCGGTTAGTCCAGTTGACCATTGATGACGGCGAAGTAATGGAAGAGTTAATGGATATGCTGTTAGCGAAAAAACGCGCTGGTGATCGCCGTACCTGGCTGGAAAGCAAAGGTAACATGGCCGATTTGGCTGAACTGTAAGCACTTGTGAGCAAGGAGAAGTCAGAATGACGACGGAAGTTACAGAAACCCGCCCACTGAGTCGCTTTACCGAAGAGGCCTACCTTAATTACTCCATGTACGTAATTATGGACAGGGCACTGCCAAATATTGGCGATGGCCTGAAACCGGTACAGCGACGCATTGTTTACGCAATGTCAGAGCTGGGTTTGTCTGCATTAGCAAAATATAAAAAATCGGCTCGTACCGTGGGTGACGTGCTGGGTAAGTTCCACCCGCATGGTGACAGCGCCTGTTATGAAGCAATGGTATTAATGGCGCAGCCCTTTACCTATCGTCATCCTCTGGTGGATGGTCAGGGTAACTGGGGTTCTCCGGATGACCCTAAGTCTTTTGCGGCTATGCGTTATACCGAAGCCCGGTTGTCTAAGTTCAGCGAAGTGCTGCTGAGTGAACTGGGTCAGGGCACAGTTGACTGGATACCGAACTTCGACGGTACCATGAAAGAACCACAGGTTCTGCCCGCGCGGTTACCTCATATATTATTGAACGGCGTTACCGGCATTGCTGTTGGTATGGCGACGGATATTCCTCCGCACAATGCCCGTGAAGTAGCAAATGCTTGTGCGATGTTACTGGAAAAGCCCGGCAGCCAGCTTGAAGATATAATGGAAGTGTTGAAGGGTCCGGATTATCCGACGGATGCAGAAATCATTACGCCGTCGGAAGACATCGTCAAACTGTATGAAACCGGGCGTGGCAGCATTAAAATGCGAGCTTGTTACAGCGTTGAAGACGGCGAAATTGTTATTACGGCGCTGCCACACCAAGCCTCAGGTGCAAGGGTTTTAGAGCAAATAGCGCATCAGATGCAGGCGAAAAAACTTCCTCTGGTATCTGACCTGCGGGATGAGTCTGACCACGAAAATCCGACCCGGTTGGTTGTGGTTCCGCGTTCAAATCGAGTCGATACCGAACAGTTAATGAACCACTTGTTTGCTACCACCGATTTAGAGAAGCAGTATCGGGTTAATCTGAATATTCTCGGCTTAGACGGTCGGCCAAAAGTGAAGCCTTTGGTGGGCATTTTGAAGGAGTGGCTGGAATTCCGTCAGACCACTGTTACCCGCCGTTTGCAGCATCGTTTAGATAAAGTGCTGGCGCGTTTGCATATTCTGGAAGGCTTACTCATTGCTTATCTGAATATTGATGAAGTTATTGAGATTATTCGTACAGAAGACAAGCCGAAAGAAGAACTGATGAGTCGCTTTGCGCTTACCGATAAGCAAGCTGAAGCGATTCTTGAATTGAAATTACGCCACTTAGCTAAATTGGAAGAAATGAAGCTGACTGGCGAACAAGATGAATTGAATAAAGAACGAGAAAAGCTTGAGACCTTGCTGGGCTCTGATCGTCGTCTGAAAACTTTGATTAAGAAAGAATTGCTGGCGGATGCTGAGAATTATGGTGATGAACGTCGTTCGCCTATTGTTGAACGTTCTGAAGCAAAAGCGCTAAGCGAACGAGACTTAACACCTGCTGAAGCGGTCACTGTTGTGCTCTCTAAAAAAGGCTGGGTACGTACAGCCAAAGGTCATGATATCGAGGGTGATAAGCTCAGTTATAAATCGGGCGACAGCTATCTTGCTTCGGCTGAAGGGAAGAGTAACCAACCGGTCGTTTTTCTTGATAGCTCAGGTAAGAGTTTCTCCTGTGAGGCACATCTACTTCCATCGGCACGGAGTCAGGGGGAACCTCTGACCGGACGTTTCAGTCTGGTTGCTGGTGAGAATGTCGAGCATGTTTTAATGGCAAAAGATGAAAGCCATTTGCTGCTGGCGTCTGACGCAGGCTACGGGTTTGTTTGTCAGTTTAGTGATTTAGTCAGCCGTAATAAAAATGGTAAAGCTATTATTACATTACCTACCGGGGCTAAGATCCTGCCGCCGAATAACGTGAATGACCTGCAACACGACAAAGTCATTGTTATTTCCAATGAGGGTCGGATGTTGGTGTTCCCGGTTGCAGACTTACCCCAGTTGAGCAAAGGAAAAGGGAATAAGTTAATCAGTATTCCGGCCTTAAGAGCGCAGTCCCGCGAGGAGTATGTGGTTGCTTTAGCTACCGCCGCGCCGGATGCCGCTATTACCCTGATTGCAGGTAAACGCAAACTGACTCTGAAGCCGGCTGATTTAGAACATTATTACGGAGAACGTGGTCGCCGGGGCAATAAACTGCCGCGCGGGTTACAACGTGTCGACGGAATAGTGGTTGAGGAAAACAAGGATTAATTGGGGAGTTTGAATGTTAGCCTTGTTGCGATGGTTGTTTCTTGGCGGTTTTGTTGTGGTGTTTGGTGTCGTAGGCTGCTTGTTTTGCATTGTCCGCCCTTTTCACCGTAACAATACCTATCGTTTTGCCCATATCTTTGGTTGGGCAATACGGGTTTTGGGGATGCGAATTGAGGTCAGCCGGCACCCGGATATCGAAAAGGGTGGGCCTTATGTCTTTATTTGTAATCATCAAAATAGCTGGGAAATTTTCACCATAGCAGCAATGCTGCCAAAAAATACGGTGACTGTTGGCAAGAAGAGCCTTAGGTGGATCCCCTTTTTCGGCTGGCTCTACTGGTTGGCAGGCAATATCCTTATAGACAGAAAAAATGCCGGTAAAGCCCATGGCACAATCGGGCAGACGGCTGATGTAATAAAGCGGCGCGATATTTCGGTATGGATGTTTCCAGAAGGCACTCGCAGTTACGGGCGTGGTTTGTTGCCATTTAAAAACGGTGCATTTCATACTGCTTTTCGTGCCCAGGTGGATGTCGTGCCGGTCTGCGTGTCTGAATTACACGGTAAGATAAAGATGAACCGCTGGAACAACGGTGTGTTAAAAGTGGCGTTTCTTGAACCGGTGAGAATTGCCAATTATCAGCGAGAGAACCTACGTGAATTAAGTGCTCACTGTCATCAAAAAATGGATGATAAAATTAAGCAGTTAAACGCGAGCATTGAGCAAGAACAGGCTAAAAAGGAAAAAACATGAGTCGAGATCTTAATGATCTACTTACGCAAAGTGAAGAAACTGTACAGGCTTTGATTGCTGATGGTGCAGAAACAGAACTCTTGTATGAAATTGAACATCACTTAGCCAGCCAGGACTTCACCAAATTGGAAAAAGCCGCTGTTGAACTGGTTAAGCAGGGGTATCATGTGGACGATGCCGACGAGTTTGAAGACGAACGTGGCAAGCGTTGGTTTGCGTTTATGGCGGTCACCGACGCTGAGCTTGATAACGATATTCTCAACCGTCAGGTGCGTGAAATAGCCGCTATTGCTGACGAATGCGAAGTTGAATACGACGGCTGGGGCACGCTGATTGAAGACGAAGAACTTGACGATGAAGGCTTAGATGACAGAGAGGAGTGAGCCTCTCTCTGCTTTTATTAGCAATTCAAGGTTACAAGTTTTGTTTTAGAATAGATGACGTTAAAAAAAGCCCGAATCTAATGATCCGGGCTTTTTTTGTTCAGCAATGGCGTCGTACAAAATTAGAGAGCTTTAATTTTGTCCTGCTGCTCCTGCAACTGTTTTAGCGTTGTTTCAGCCTCTGAAAGCTTTTCACGTTCTTTGGCAATGACCGCTTCAGGTGCTTTACTGACAAAGTTATCATTGCTTAACTTGCCATTCAGGCGCTGCCACTCTTTATTCGCTTTCTCAATAGACTTTTGCAGACGTTGCAGCTCAGCTTCTTTATCAATTAAACCGGCCATTGGAATGTGTAGCTTCAACGTATCAACCAGCGCAGTCATACTGGCTGGTGCGTCATCGTCGCTTTCAATAAACTCAATAGACTCCAGTTTTGCCAGGCTACTCAGGAAGCTTTCATTGTTTTGAATACGACCTTTTGCCATTGCATCGGCATTTGAGAGTAACAGCGGTAGCGGCTTATTCGGTGATAAGTCCATTTCACCGCGAATATTACGAATAGCCAAAATAACGCGCTTAAGCCACTCCATGTCCTGCATTGCCTGATGGCTGACGTTGTCCTCAACCCGCGGGAACGGCTGCAGCATAATAGTATCATCTGTATTACCAACCAGCGGTTTAACACGTTGCCAGATAGTTTCGGTAATGTAAGGCATAACCGGGTGTAGTAAACGCAGTAACTGCTCTAAAACATTCACCAGTGTGTGGCGGGTACCGCGTTGCTGTGATTCAGTACCATTTTGCAGCACCGGTTTAGTGAGCTCCAGATACCAGTCACAGAATTGGTTCCAGGTAAACTCGTACGCAATAGCCGCAGCCTGATCAAAACGGTAGGTATCCAAAGCCTGACGAAAGTCTTTTACTGTGCTGTTAAAACGGGCAATGATCCATTCGTCTGCCAGTGACAGGGTCATATCGTCGTTTTCAAGCCCACAGTCATGTTCTTCGGTGCTCATCAGCACGTAACGGCTGGCGTTCCACAGCTTGTTACAGAAGTTGCGATAACCCTCCAGGCGTTTCATGTCCCAATTGATATCGCGACCTGTTGAGGCAAGCGCAGTTAATGTAAAACGCAGTGCATCGGTTCCGTGAGCGGTGATACCTTCTGGGAATTCCTTGCGGGTGCGCTTTTCAATTTTCTCGCGCATTTTAGGCTGCATCAAATTCGCAGTACGTTTAGCGACCAGCTCGTCAGCACTAATGCCGTCAATCATGTCCAGCGGATCTAATACATTACCTTTAGACTTAGACATCTTCTGGCCTTCCTCGTCACGAATAAGACCGGTCACATAGACCTTCTTAAACGGTACTTGCGGTTGGCCTTCTTCGTCTTTCATAAAGTGCATGGTCATCATGATCATGCGGGCAACCCAGAAGAAAATAATGTCAAAACCGGTAACCAGCACATCGGTCGGATGGAAGGTTTTTAAGTCCTCGGTATTTTTGGGCCACCCTAAAGTCGAAAACGTCCACAACGCCGAAGAGAACCAGGTATCCAGTACGTCTTCGTCCTGCTGTAACGGCGTATCGCCTAAATTATGTTTTTCCCGCACTTCTTCTTCGGTGCGACCAACATAGACATTGCCTTGTTCGTCGTACCATGCCGGAATGCGGTGTCCCCACCATAACTGACGCGAAATACACCAGTCCTGAATGTCGCGCATCCAGCTGAAATACATGTTCTCATACTGCTTGGGCACAAACTCAATGCGGCCATCTTCAACCGCTGCCGTAGCCTGTTTCGCCATAGGTTCAACGCGGACATACCACTGGTCGGTCAAATGCGGTTCAATAGGAACACCACCACGGTCGCCATAAGGTATTTTGTTGGTGTGCTTTTCAATTTTTTCCAGTAAACCAAGCTCGTCAAATTCGGCAACAAGCTGTTTACGAGCCTCGAAACGCTCTTTACCAGCGTACTGTTCAGGTAATATACCGTTAAATCCGTTCAGCTCTTCAAGCGTTTCACCCGTACTGGTGTAAAGGCCGGCTTTTGCCATAACATGAGCCGTGTCATCAAAAATGGAAATCATGCCAGTTTGATGACGCTTGCCAATTTCGTAGTCGTTAAAATCATGTGCCGGGGTTACCTTTACGCAACCGGTACCGAATTCGCTGTCAACGTGATGGTCGGCAACTATCGGAATACGGCGGTTAACAATAGGTAACTCAAGGAATTTACCGACTAAATGAGCGAAACGCTCGTCGTCGGGATGCACGGCAACACAAACATCGCCTAACATGGTTTCCGGGCGGGTGGTCGCGACCACCAAATGGTCTTTACCGTCTTCCGTTTTCTCACCATCGGCGAGCGGATAGCGTAAATACCAGATATAACCTTGTTGTTCTTTGTTCTCGACTTCTAAGTCAGAAATAGCGGTCTGCAGAGCAGGATCCCAGTTTACCAGGCGCTTACCACGGTAAATCAGGTTGTCTTCGTGCAGTTTTACGAACACTTCACGGACCGCATCTGAAAGGCCTTCGTCCATAGTGAAACGTTCGCGATCCCAGTCTACTGAGTCGCCCAGGCGGCGCATTTGTTGGGTAATAGTGCCGCCCGATTGTTCTTTCCACTCCCAGATTTTATCGATGAACGCGTCACGACCGAGCTCCTGACGGGTTTGTCCCTGAGCCGCTAACTGGCGCTCAACAACCATTTGCGTGGCGATACCGGCGTGGTCAGAACCTACTTGCCAAAGGGTATTAAGGCCGTCCATGCGCTGGTAACGGGTAAGCGTATCCATAATCGTGTGTTGGAAGGCATGACCCATATGCAGACTGCCGGTAACATTGGGCGGCGGAATCATAATCGAGTAGGGATCGCCTTTACCTGAAGGCTTAAAATAGCCTTTGTCTTCCCATTGTTGGTAGAGATCTTGTTCTATCGCTGCAGGGGAGTATGTTTTATCCATAATGACCTTACTTCTGTTCGGATGTCAGGGGCTCGGTTTGCATTTGGCAACCGCGCGCCCTGTAATGTTTGTAACGCTCGCGAGCTGTTTTTTTGCCATTGTCATCGGCTGGAACAATGTCATAGAGCTGTTGGCTCTGCTGGGCTTGTACCGGAATCTCTTCCGCCAGGTTAAACAGTGCATAACCCGGACGGTTTTTTACTGCATCCGCCTCAGGCCAGCAAAACTCTACCGGAGCACCAGTGGCCGGGCCTTCGCCGTGTAAGTTATGCGGAATAAAAGCATCACTTGGTTGTTGCCACAAGAGTTCGTCCAAAGCTTCAGCCTGCTGCTGATTACGCGCCCAGACCCGCAACTTTTTATGCTTTCGGTACAGTTGCGCTATCTTATCGCAGATAAGCCGGTTTTGCTCATCTTCAGCTTCGCCCGGCATTAAGAAAAAGGTGGCTGACGACATTTTATTCAGCTGCCTCGGTGTTGCACCGGTTAATTAAGAACTGAGTTAACAGTGGAACCGGGCGCCCCGTTGAACCTTTGTCTTTACCACCTTGCCAGGCAGTACCTGCGATATCCATGTGCGCCCAGTTGTACTTTTTAGTGTAACGCGAGAGGAAACAGGCAGCAGTAATAGTACCAGCTTCACGACCGCCAATATTCGCCATATCCGCGAAAGGACTGTCCAGCATCGACTGATACTCGTCCCAAAGCGGCATGCGCCAGGCTTTATCGCCACTTTGCTGGGCTGCATTCAGAATTTCGTGTGCTAGCGGGTTGTGCTGGCTGAGCACGGCAGAAGCATGACTGCCTAAAGCAATAACGCAGGCGCCTGTGAGAGTCGCTAAGTCAATCACCGATTCAGGTTCAAACCGCTCAATATAAGTGAGGGTATCGCACAATACCAGTCGGCCTTCTGCGTCAGTATTGAGTACTTCAACGGTTTGGCCGCTCATCGTGGTTAATATGTCACCCGGGCGGTATGCTTTGCCATCTGGCATGTTCTCACAACCGGCGACCGTGCCAATAACGTTAATAGGTAGCTGCAATTCGGCCAGAGCCTGCATGGCACCTAAAACACCAGCTGCGCCGCCCATATCGTATTTCATTTCATCCATATTGGCGGAGGGCTTAATTGAAATACCGCCAGAATCAAATGTCAGACCTTTACCAACCAGCACAATGGGAGCTTGATCATCGGCTGCGCCTTTATAATGCATTAATGTGAGTACTGACTCATGCTCGGAACCCCGGCCTACCGCTAAGTATGCATTCATACCCAGCTTTTCCATTTCGGCTTCTTCAACCGTGGCAACCGTTAAATTGTCGTAATTATCAGCCATTAATTTGGCTTGATCGGCCAGATAACGAGGCGTGCAAATGTTAGGCGGCATATTTGCTACGTTGCGGCAAATATCCATTCCGGTTGCCACGGCTAATGCATGCTGCACAGCTTGTTCGCCCAAAGCCAGTTCTTTACGGCTTGGAACGTTAAAAACCAATTTGCGTAACGGGCGGCGAGGCTCTTCTTTTTTACTTTTGAGCTCATTAAAGTTGTACAATGTTGCCCGTGCAGACTCTACCGCCTGGCGAACTTTCCAGTAGGTATCGCGACCTTTAACGTGCAGTTCACTAAGAAAGCACACCGCTTCCATTGAACCTGTTTCGTTCAAAGTGTTCATAGTACGAGCGATAATCTGGCGGTACTGACGCTCATCGAGTTCGCGTTCTTTACCACAGCCGACCAGTAAAACTCGTTCGGCAAGAATATTCGGGACATGATGTAACAGCAAAACCTGGCCGGATTTACCTTCGAGGTCTCCGCGGCGTAATAGGTTGCTTAAATAACCATCACTGACTTTGTCTAATTGTTCGGCAACGCCAGACAGACGACGAGGTTCAAATACGCCAACAACGATACAAGCAGAGCGTTGTTTTTCCGGATTACCACTTTTGACGCTGAACTCCATGACAGTGCTCCTGTTTCAGGTGGCTTCAATGCCTGCTATAGTTTCGCTATAAAGACACTTTGTTGTTAAAATAACAAGTTTACTTAAAAATCACAGCTATTCCAGTAAAAACCTAAGTTATGAGTGAACGCCAGTGCGCATATTCCGATATTTGATCAGTGAAACCTTGAAGTCGCAGCTTGCTGTGCTTTTTATCCTGATGACAATTTTTGTCAGTCAGAAATTTGTCCGTGTGTTATCGGATGCGTCAGAAGGGGACATACCGGGCGCTATTATTTTTCAGCTGTTGTCGTTGAACCTGCCGGCATTATTGTCACTGATTTTGCCTCTTAGCCTGTTTTTAGGGATTTTACTGGCTCACGGACGTATCTACGCCGACAATGAAATGACCGTTTTGCACGCTTGTGGCGTCAGTGAGTGGTACGTAACCCGGGTAACGCTGGTGCTCTCACTGATTCTGGCTATTATCACCGCGTCTTTTACTTTGTGGCTGGTGCCCTGGTCGCTTGATCAGGAGCAAAAACTAGAAGATAAAGCTCGTTCAGAAAGCGGACTCACCGCGCTTATGCCGGGGCGATTTCAGCAAGCCAGCAACCAGAAGGCGGTTATTTTTGTACAAAGTGTTGGCGATGAGGGTGATTTGGAGGAAGTTTTTGTTGCGCAGCACACGCACAATCAGGGCGAGTTACAGTCCG
Organism: Idiomarina sp. 017G; assembly: GCF_004362265.1. Taxonomy (NCBI): domain Bacteria; kingdom Pseudomonadati; phylum Pseudomonadota; class Gammaproteobacteria; order Alteromonadales; family Idiomarinaceae; genus Idiomarina; species Idiomarina sp. 017G. Next base: position 140,072 of record NZ_SNWT01000008.1, read on the forward strand.
GTAGTGTGGTGATGGCCAAAACCGGCAAAGTGATTAGTGAAACAACCGGCTCGCAATGGCTGGAGCTGGGTCAGGGAAAACGTTATGCCGGCGATGACGACAGCTATCAGATGATGTCGTTCGACAGTTATCAATTGCAAATTAAAGAGCAGCAGGCAAGTGAGCAATTACGAAAACTTGAGGCTTACCCAACTGTTGAACTGTTATCGCGGAAAGAACCGGCAGCGATTGCTGAATTACAGTGGCGTATTGCTATTCCGCTGGCAATGCCGTTACTGACACTTATTGCGGTGCCACTAAGCCGGGTAAACCCGCGTCAGGGTAAGTTCGGAAGAATGGCGCCGGCGCTGCTTATTTATCTGGGGTACTTTTTATTGCTTATGGCAGCTAAGTCAGCCATTCGGGACGGCGTTATTCCGCCTATTATTGGCTTGTGGTGGATACACTTCATTTTGCTGATTTTTGGGTTGGCTCTGGTGGGTAAGGGGCGTCCGCTCGGGTTGAGGTTACTGGCAAACTTGCGCTTTGGCGCTGCGCGGGGGCACTGATGTTTAGTATTCTAGATAAATACATTGGGCTTTCCGTATTACGGACATCGCTTCTAAGTCTGGCCGTATTAACCGGGCTTTCCTCGTTAATCCGCTTTGTCGAGCAGCTTAAAGCGGTGGGTCGCGGCGACTACAATGTTATGGATGCAGTACTCTTTGTGTTTTACAGCCTGCCGCGTGATGTTGAAACTTTCTTTCCAATGGCTGCCTTACTCGGAGGACTTATTGGCGTGGGCATGCTGGCCAGTAATTCCGAGTTAGTGGTTATGATGGCCGCCGGGCGATCGCGTTTAAACATTATTGGTGCGGTAATGAAGTCCGCCATTATTATGATGGTTGCGGTTATGGCCATTGGAGAGTGGATAGCGCCACCGATGGAAGCTCAGGGCCGGGCCATACGCTCGCAGGCTATTTCCGGCGGTAGCTTAATATCCGCTCAACAGGGTGTGTGGGCAAAAGATGGTTCGGACTTTATCAATATTGGCGAAGTCGAGGATACCGGACGACTTAACGATGTATTGATTTACGACTTCAATGACAATCGTGAATTGCAAAAAGTAACTTACGCCCGAACGGCTAATTTTAGCGGTGACAAATGGCGTATGCAGCAAGTGACTGTAACGCAGCTTGATGATAGCCGCATGTTACGTGATGAAAAACCAAGTATGGTTTGGCAATCGAGCTTAACGCCCGATAAACTCGGAGTGGTGACCATAAAGCCTGAATCGCTTTCTATTACGGGGTTGCTGGACTACTTAACTTACCTGGAGAGTAACCAGCAATCTGCGGAGCGCTACGAACTGGCGTTATGGCGGAAACTTTTCGCACCGATAACGGTGGCGGTTATGTTGTTGGTGGCCTTGTCTTTTATTTTTGGTCCGCTTCGTTCAACGACCATGGGCGCCCGTATATTACTTGGTGTCATTACTGGTTTTGGCTTCCATGTCAGTAATGAAATTTTTGGTCCGCTGGCTCAGGTTTATCAAATTCCGGCTATTGTGGGGGCTTTATTACCCAGTATTTTATTTGCCGGAGTGGCGGTTTACTTTATGCGGGGGCGTACGGCCTGACAATTGGCCGTACCTCTTAAAGGCTAAAGTTCATTCCAGTAGAACAGCTGGTTTGCTTCTTTTGAAAGCGTGACAACTTCGGTGCCGGCAGCATAATCCTGCCAGGCACGTTTGTTTTTAAAATCTACCAGAACCCAGAGGTTTCCAAGGCCAGCACAACAGGTAAGCAGCCTGATGAAAACCTGACGATTAGTCAGTCGTGAACCATCACGATTCTGGAGCTTCAGACGCCACGCGCGCATGCCTAAGGTTTGACCCGAACGCTTCCAGAACCAGCCAAAAAATAGCGAAACAACGGAAATAAGATACAAACTGTACCAAGGTCCCTGAGCCAGCCAGGCGGCGTGATCCATTCCTTCTGGCAGCACTAACCAGTCAAAGGCAGTCAGCAGCGCGGCAAAGAGTAAAGCCACAGCTGAAGCGAGCATAATAATAGCTACTGCGACTAAAAAGTCATAAACCCAGGAGACAAAACGTCTGGGGAAGCCAGCACTGGGGAAACTGGCGTGTAATTTTTGCGCTTCGGAACTCATGTGAAACTCAGTTAACTCAATCGTGTTTTAATCATATCATGAGCTAAGCGGGCTGACAGCTATCTCAATTGTACAAGGAATCAGCAGTTAGTTGGATTATAAGGCGTTTTAGTGAATTATTGCTTGATTAGAGGGAGTGGACGAGTATAATTCCGTCCCGTTGCTTTGTTATGCAACGCCTTCACCTTATAAAGCATGGCGCTGTGGTGGAATTGGTAGACACGCCTGATTCAAAATCAGGTTCCTTCTGGGAGTGACGGTTCAAGTCCGTCCAGCGCCACCAAGTTTTTCCCTTCGTCGTTAGTAGGTAAAATGCCAGAAGCGCAAAAGCACTTCTGACATATAACCGATCTCAGTCAATGACCTCATGATGATTTATCGCTGAAATAATTTCAGCAAAAGTTGAGGGCAGGTGGTAAACGTTCACTGATTCACCTGTTAATTCAGCTATTCTAAGCGATGACACTACGCCACAGACTTCTCCCTCGTTAATCACAAGAAGAAAGTCACGACCACTGGCTTTGAGCGTTGCTGCCGCGTCGCCGATTTTCGCTTTCTTTAAGTCTTCAAGTTTGACCTGTGGTAATGCAACCAGAGGCAACATCAACTCTTTTACTGCTAATTCCCGCCAGCCAATTTGTTTGACGGTACTTAGCTGAGTTGCTTTACGACCGTGAAGCTCACGCAGCGCAAGTAAACCTGTCATTTCATCACTTTGATTTTTTATGCAGGCATAACGCCGATTGGCACCACGAAGTTTTTGCTCGGCGTCGCTGACCAGAGTGCCCTCTTTTATTTCGAGAGGAGATACTTTTGTGAAATCATCAACAACATGCATAGCGCTATCGTGCCAGCTAATTAATGGTTGATGCTCATAGTTGTGGTGTATTGCAATTTTATCGGCTGCAGAAGACCATTGAATTTCTTTAAACTCACTCATGACAAACTCCTTTAAAAATTAGAAAAATACAGAATTTTTAAAGGTGAGCGGGTGGTCCCCTGACGAGGTGCCAATTCCATTGAGTCAGTTTTGGTTTACTTTTTCTCTGAGCCGGAGGAACAAGCGCCTGAACGCTTTGAAACACTCTTGATGAGACATCTATTGCTTTGTCGAATTCGGGCTCTTCAGCCTGAATCTCAAAAACGGATGATGAGAGATCGGCAACGAAAACTGAGTCAGGGGTTGGCTGACCTGTTAGATGTTTTTCGGCGTTTTCAGCCGATGCTGCATAGCTGGAAGTACTAAATGCGACAAGCAATAAGCACAGCAATAGCTGATAGCATCCTTTTTGGAGCCAGTTTATTTCAGCTTTATGTACTGCGTATTTTTGCATTTGTTTGATCTTAGTAAATGTCTCAGTTCACAAATTAGAGTATATAGGATGATTCGACAACTCATTTTTTACCTATTAAGTAATACATGGGTATGTTTTGTTCAAAATACAAGCTAAGCACTGACATTATGACTTTCAGCACGTATACTGTTGCCCATCGGTTCTCCTTAACCGTGCAACTACAATAGGATTCTATGTCAGATAATCAACAGAACAACAGTACGCCAGAATATGAAGTTGAAATTCCGGGCCGTGAGCAATTGCTTGAACTGGTAACCTCAAACAGTAAGCCGGTTCAGTTTGATGAGTTCATTCGTCACTTTGGTTTAGATGATGAACGACAGGCAATTGGTTTGAAACGGCGTTTGCGCGCTATGGAGCGCGACGGACAACTGATATACAGCAAAGCGAATGCTTATGGCCTGCCTGAGCGTATGGATTTGATCAAAGGTCGTATTATTGGTCATAAAGACGGTTTTGGATTTTGTCAGACTGAAGATGGCGGTAAAGACCTGTTTATTCCGCATCATCAAATGTATTCAGTTTTGCATGGTGATCGCGTTCTGGTCAAAACCAGCGGCAAAGATAGCCGTGGTCGCACCGAAGGCCGTATCGTAAGAGTTACAGAGCCCCGCGACAGTAATATTGTCGGGCGTTACTTCATTGAACATGGTCTGGGCATAGTGGTACCGGATGATGGCCGTGTCAGTCAGGATATTCTTATTCCGGACGCGGATAAAAATGGTGCGCGTCATGGACAGCTTGTGGTCGTTGAAATTACCCGGCGCCCAAGCCGCCGGACCAGCCCTATTGGCCGGGTTAGCGAAGTGCTGGGTGAACATATGGCACCGGGTATGGAAATCCAGGTAGCGATTCGTGAGCACGATATCCCGACCGAGTGGCCTGCTGAGGTTGATGAAGAGCTGAAAAAGTATAGTGAAGAAGTCCCGGCCGAGGCCTACGAGGGCCGCAAAGACTTACGAGAACTGCCGCTTATCACTATTGATGGCGAAGACTCCCGCGACTTTGATGATGCTGTTTGTTGTGTGCAGGAAGAGAAAGGCTGGCGCCTTTGGGTCGCAATTGCCGACGTGTCTTATTATGTTCGTCCGGAAACCGTTCTTGATAAAGCGGCAACGGAACGCGGTAACTCGGTTTACTTCCCGAGCAACGTTATTCCAATGCTACCGGAAAAGCTGTCCAATGGTTTGTGTTCGTTAAACCCTGATGTCGACCGTCTGTGTATGGTTGCTGAAATGGAATTAGGGCCTCGCGGAAAACTGAAGTCTACGGAATTTTATCCGGCAGTAATGAAAAGCCATGCGCGGTTGACTTACAATAAAGTTAAAAAGTTACTTGATGGCGATGAAGAACTGCAACAACAGTACCAGCATGTTATGGACAATGTGCAGGAACTGGAGCGACTTTATAACGCATTAAGTGCAGCTCGCAAGCGTCGCTCAGCTATTGAGTTCGATACGCAGGAAACCCGCTTTATTTTCAACGCTCAGCGTAAAATAGAAAGTATCGAACCGGTTAAGCGCCATGTTGCTCATAAAATCATTGAAGAATGCATGATTATGGCAAATGTGGCGTCTGCTCAGCTTATTGAATCTGATAAAGAAGTTGGTGCTTTGTTCCGCGTGCATGAAACCCCAGCGGACGAACGATTGAACAACTTCCGCAGTTTTCTTGGTGAACTGGGTCTGAACCTGGAAGGCGGTGATGAGCCATCTCCAAAAGACTACGCGACTTTACTTGAGCAAGTGAAAGAACGTCAGGATCATGAACTGATTGAAACCATGTTGTTGCGCTCCATGCAGCAGGCGGTATATCAACCAGAGAATAAAGGGCATTTTGGCTTGGCATTAAAATCCTACGCGCACTTTACCTCGCCTATTCGTCGTTATCCGGATCTTATTCTGCACCGCGCGATAAAAGCGATTTTACGCAAGAAAAAAGGCGAAGAGAAAGGTTTAGTGGGTGCCTGGGCGTACTCAGAGAAGCAACTGGACGAACTGGGCGTGCATACCTCAATGACCGAGCGTCGAGCAGATGACGCCACCCGTCAGGTTGACGAATGGCTGAAATGTGAGTTTATGCTTGATCACGTCGGCATGGAATTTGAAGGTATTATTTCCTCGGTAACTAACTTTGGCTTGTTTGTGCGCTTGAGTGACTATCAAATTGATGGGCTGGTTCACATCAGTAATCTTGATAACGACTATTATCACTTCGATCAACAGAAAGGTATGTTGGTAGGCGAAAACAGCAATAGCGTTTTTCGCTTGGGTGACAATGTTAAAGTCAAAGTAAAAGACGTAAATCTGGATGATCGAAAAATTGATTTAACGTTGCTGGAAGCGACGAGTCCGGGTGGCCAGAAACGCAATATGCCAGCTAAAGGTTCAGGCAAAGCTAAGAGAAAAGGACAGTCTCGCGGAAAAGGCGGCCAACGGAAAAGTGGTAATCGCGGCAGCAATAAAGGACGTAGTAAGTCATGAGTCAAAAAGTGACCGTATTTGGCTTGCACGCGGTGCGGGCCATATTAAAAAATCATCCGGATCGTTTAGTGGAACTCTATGTTTCTAAAGAGCGTCAGGATGATTCGGTACGTGATATTGTCAATCAATGCCACGCGACGGGCGTCAGACCTCAATGGGTGCCTAAACAAGCTCTGGAAAAACGCGCGGAAGGCGGGAACCATCAGGGCGTCGTCGCGACCGTTCAGTCGCCGCCTACTTTAACCGAGCATGACTTACCTAAATTACTGGAACAAAGCCAGCAAGCCGGATTGTTCTTAATACTCGATGGCGTGACTGACCCGCATAATTTAGGTGCCTGTCTGCGCACGGCCGATGCAGCGGGTGTTACGGGTGTTATTGTACCAAAAGACAAGTCGGCTCAAATTACCCCGACCGTGCGTAAGGTGGCGTCTGGTGCTGCCGAGAACGTTCCTCTTGTTGTGGTCACCAACTTAGCCAGGGCGCTTCGTGACTTACAGGAATTGGGCGTGTGGGTATACGGTACAGCAGGCGAAGCGACTCAATCTGTTTATGATGTCGATTACAGAGGTCCTGTCGCTTTGGTTATGGGTGCCGAAGGTAAAGGTATGAGACGTCTTACCCGCGAAACCTGTGACGATTTAGTCTCCATTCCTTTGTCTGGTAGTGTCAGTAGCTTAAATGTTTCTGTAGCCAGTGGTGTTTGCTTATTTGAGGTTGTCAGACAGCGCAATGGATCTTAAACGTCGCCTTTTCCCTATAGCCATTGCCCTAGCAATGGTCGCAGTATTGTTTGTCAGCTGGACGCCTAACTGGGAATCGCCTACCTGGCTGCGTTCAGAGAAACCTTATGTCGCTTTTCATTTTGACGTAGAGGGTGACGCAGCTCAGTCTGTGCAGAACCTTGCCTTTGATATTAGTAATCGACTTGATGTCAGGCACGAATGGCACAGAGTTGAGGACAGTAATGCTGAATGGCAAGTCACTCTTGTGTTTGCTGAACAACAGGATGCGGTACAAATTGATGCTACAGCACGTCGCCAGGACAAAATCGTGGATCACATTGTGGTTCGTGGTGAAAAAGCCGTAGCAAACGAATTGGCCGACCGCATTGTTGCTTTACTCAGCTCCCGCATTGAAAAAGCCCATAAAAACGCCGATTAATTTGCAATTGGCGTTCATTTTAGTTAGTATCGCGCGGCTTAAATCAGCCATATTTTCATTTTACTGAATGTGTTCCTTGCTTCTATGTTAGTGCGGCTGAGCTAAACTGAGGCTATACGAACCAAAAGGAAACTGTAATGCGTCATTACGAAATCGTATTTATGGTCCACCCGGACCAAAGCGAGCAAGTACCTGGCATGATCGAGCGCTACAGCGAAACGATCAAGCAAGGTGGTGGTCAAATCCATCGTTTAGAAGACTGGGGCCGTCGTCAATTGGCTTACCCAATCAACAAACTGCACAAAGCACACTATGTTCTGTTGAACATTGAAGCTTCTGCAGAGGTTGTGGAAGAGCTTGAAACTGCATTCCGTTATAACGATGCAGTATTGCGCAATATGATCATGCGTAAAAAAGAATCTATTACTGAGCCTTCGCCGCTGACTAAGCCGAAGGAAGATCGTAAAGGTGACAGTGAAGCAGCGTAAGCTTGCTGACTTTCAATAACCCTTATGAATCGACTGCATTTAACCGGAACGCTTGGCAAAGTACCTAAGCTGGAAACCAGCCCGTCAGGTATTGAGCATTTACAATTAGTGATTGAGCATCGGTCTATGCAACCGGAAGCTGGTATGAATCGTCAATCTTATGTGCGTATTCAGGTCGTTTTAAGTGGTGAAGGTTTACAACACTGGTTAGAAAAATTGACGGTGGGTTGTGAAGTTTTAGCAGAAGGTTTTCTGCACCGTCACGAGGATAGCAATGGCTCACCTCGTTTGGTACTTCATGCTCAGCATCTCGAATTGATTTAAGGAGACCATCATGGCTCGTTTTTTTCGTCGCCGCAAATTCTGCCGCTTTAAAGCAGATGGCGTAAAAGAAATTGATTATAAAGATATCGCTACGCTTAAGAACTACATTACTGAAACTGGTAAAATCGTTCCTAGCCGTATTACTGGAACATCCGCTAAGTATCAGCGTCAGTTAGCGCGCGCTATCAAGCGTGCTCGTTATTTGTCACTGCTGCCTTATACTGATTCACATCAGTAAGCTAGCACCGGTTCGATTACCAAAAGTAGAGGTAGCGAGAAATGAATGTCATTTTGTTAGATAAAATTGCTAACTTGGGAAGCCTTGGCGATCAAGTCAGTGTAAAATCTGGTTATGCACGTAACTTCCTTTTCCCTCAGGGAAAAGCTGTACCTGCAACCAAAAGCAACGTTGATTTATTTGAACAACGTCGCGCTGAGTATGAAGCGAAGTTAGCTGATCAATTAGCAGCCGCTCAAGCTCGTGCTGAGAAAGTTAACGCTCTGGAAGCTGTTACTATTGCTTCTAAAGCTGGCGATGAAGGCAAACTATTTGGCTCTATCGGTACTCGCGACATCGCTGATGCAGTAACAGCTGCCGGCGTTGAAGTGAAGAAGAGCGAAGTTTTAATGCCGCATGGTACATTACGTGAAGTAGGTGAGTTTGATATTGAACTGCACTTGCATGCCGATGTATTTGCAAACATTACATTGAAAGTTGTACCGGCTGAATAAGTCAGTGCACTGTCTGAAAAAGCTGCCTTCGGGCTAATGCTTGTCAGTTAAGCTAACTGGCTGTCGGTTTAGAAGGCGGTCGCATCGGATAACGTTGCGGCCGCCTTTTTATTGAACGAGGGTAATAT